>NZ_SRSD01000006.1:0-262627 GCF_008369015.1 Oryzomonas rubra | reverse complement strand
CGATCAAGGAATGCAACGAGTGCCATAAAGGCGAAGGCATTGCGCCCAACCACGACGCCGACTTTGTCCGTGGCCACCGCGTCCTGGCCAGCAGGGCCGGCAGCAACTGCAGCCAATGCCACCAACAGGCCTGGTGTCTCGACTGTCACCAAGGTGGCGGCACAGGGGACGACCTGTCCCAGAGCAATGCTGGGCGCGACTACAAACCGAAAAGCCACCGGAGTGGCTGGCTGCAGATCCACCCGATCAAGGCTCAGGACAACCAGCAGCAATGCTATCGCTGCCATGATCAGAAATACTGCACGGCATGCCACAGCAAACTTCCCCAAAGCGGGCTAATGTCGTTGGGATTTAAGTCACACCGGAACTTGTATGGCAATTCGACGCCAGACCAGAAATGGGGCATGGAGCATGGAAGCGAAGCGCGTCGGAACCTGCAGGCCTGCCAGACCTGTCATGAAGACGGTAGTTCCTGCAAAAAATGCCACAGCACAAAATCAGTAAGCGGTGGCGGTGTGAACCCCCATCCGCGCGGTTTCAAGGGCGGCAACTACAAAGACAGAAGCGGCGGCAAGGTTTGCTTGCAGTGCCATATGTCGGGAACCTTTTAAGTAATATCAACCAGAAGGAGGAAAACTATGCAGATCAAGAAGTTAAGCATGATGTTGCTGGGCGCGTTGTCTTGTGCCGTGTTATTGAACGGCTGCGGCGCCAGCAGCAAAGAAGCGGGCGTGCTTCCAAGCGATGTGCCCAGCGTTGGAGATGCCGTCTGCCGTCAGTGCCACAGCGCCGATGTTGATGCGTTGACTGGTGTGGGCATCGTTGCCCAGTACGATAGCAGTTCTCCCCACAAAGATTCACCACACGCAAACAACGGTAACGGTTGTGAAGCCTGCCACGGCGGTGGTGCCCAACATAATGGCGTTGGCCCGATCCCCTACCCAAATCCGTATGACGGCAACGGTACACGTTGCGCAACCTGCCACACCGGCGGCTATGCTACAAATGCTCCAACCATGTTTGCCAGTTCCAAGCATGCCAATATTCAAGTGGAGACGTCTACCCCTTGCCTGCGTTGTCACTCCAACGAAGGCGCGGTTCTGGGTGCCACCTACGGTTTGACCGGCAACGGGACCGTGATGGGCAACACCACGTATCAGGGGCTTGTGCCGCTGGCCAAGGAATATACACAGTTCAAGTGTGAAACCTGCCATCAGCATGGCGCCGGACTTCGCCCGGTGAAGACACATGATGCAGCCGGCAACCTCGTCAACTGGAATCCCAGCGGCAGCAATCTCAATAACGACCAGTTCAACTTCTGCACCAGTTGCCATGGGCTCGTAGACAATGACCGCAAACATGTCATGGCGTCAGGCAATACCCCGACAATCTTCGGCACCATATCCACCGTCAAGGTCGGCTTTCACGCGACGTCCTGGTATCGTGTCATCGCCACCACCCACTACAACAACCCTAACAATACTGTCAACGGAATCACCGGGTACGTGATTCGGAAAACAGGCGACAAGCCGTGCTTCGATTGCCATGCGCATGAAGCCAAGACAAACACAAATCTGAACAATCCGGCCTCTGCTACCTATAGTGCAACCAATGAAACCATTTACACCAAGTGGGCAAGTTCGGGACATGCGGGCGATCTTCTGAAGGCAAAGTACGCAGCAGTCGGCACCTCGTCCAACAGCGCAGCTCTTGTTGATACGGCTATGACAACGGGGGTTAACGACACCACCGCCGCCGCCTGGAATCATTACGACTGGAGCGGTACCAGCCGTCAAACCTGCCAGCGCTGCCATACGGCGACCGGCGCTTCCAACTTCCTGAGTAATCCTGCGACATATGACAACACCGCCAATGACTTCTCCCACTTGGCTGGCTGGAAAACCTCTTCCAAAAGCTCGAATCAAAGGGAGATGCTCTACTGCTGGGGTTGCCACAGCAATGCCGGCGCCGGAGTGCTGCGCAATCCGGGTGCCTATACGGCCCAGGAATACACAATGAACGGCGCAAAAGCCGCCTACCCGGACGTTGTCGCATCAAACCTCTGTATTGCCTGCCATTCGGGCCAGGCCAGTGGCGAAAGCATTACCGCCCTTGCTGATACGAGCATGAGCAATGTCTCATTCGTCAACTCCCATTACATGGCAGCTGCCGGCACGATGTACATGAAGATGGGGTTCATCAACTTCACCTCGCTCACCGCGGTGGTCGGTTCCAGCACGTATGGACAGACCCTCAAGTCCGACACCGATATCCAGGGCGGCGTTACCAGCTGGCACCGGAAACTCGGTACACCGGCTGTGGAAGGTGATGACCTCGCCGTTGGTAGCGGCATCCTGACGTCCAATGGCCCCTGCGTAACCTGCCACATGAAGGGTTATGAAACCGGTACCGGCTCCAAGCATTTGGCACTGGCGACCCGCCCCGGTTCCGGCCACTCTCTGGAGATAGACACGAATGCATTCCAGCAGGTCTGCATTAACTGCCACTCTGACAATGGCGGCGCAGCTGATGGGAGCACGGTCTGGAGTGTATTGATTCAGCCGGCTTCCGATAAATTCCAGGCTGCGCTGACGGTTGCCACGTCACTGCTGCACAACAACTTCAGCATCGACTATGACTCTGCCAACTACCCCTACTTCTTCCCGGTTGGCGTAGACCATACGGTCAGGACAAATGGTGTAACCGACTGGACTCGTAGTGGCGCGTTGACCAATGCGCAGGCCAAGAAGCTGATGGGGGCTTGCTTCAATATCAACATGCTCAGCCGCGAGCCTGGTGCTTACATCCATGCACGTACGTATTCCCAGCGGTTATTGTACGACACCATCGACTTCCTGGATGACAAGGCGATGAATATGTCTGTTGGGACGACGTTAGTTGCACTCGGCAATACTAAAGGTACTGACGCCAATACAGGTACTACCGGTGTTGTCTCATACCTGTTGAACCACAACCACGGGACCGGTGCATGGAGCAGTCCGGAGCGCCCGTAACCTGATCTGTAGTTTCTGCAATTCATAGATGTTAAATTGCCCCGCCTCGCAAGAGGCGGGGTTTTCTTATGGCCGGTAATTTGCTATTCTTATTCCGATGAACATACCCCACAAAAAAATCAATATACTGGCATCCTGCTTGGCCCTCTCCCTGCTGTCCCATATCCTCTTCCTTTACACCTTGAGAATGTTCGGGACCTACACCTTTGTGGCGCCGGTCAACCATACCCAGGCCGTCATGGTCGATCTGGCCAAGCTCCGTGAAAACAGCGCGCCGGTGGACCCCCAAAAACCCCGGGAGGCCAGCGATGAAGGGAAGGGCCCGCAGGAAGAACCGGGGGAAAAACGGCATGGAGCCCAAGCGGGAAAGGCCGACAGCCCGGCACCGACGGCGGGGCCAACAGAGCATGTGAAGCTGAAGCCGGCCGACAGTGTCCCCCCCAAGAAACAGAAAATCGACACACCTGCGGAGAGCAGTCAACCGGTAAGCGCTCCGCTGCCTGGTGCTGCGCGCAAGGCAGCGACCGCACCGGCAATAGCCCCGCCTCTGAGGACGGCGGGAGAGTTTCTGGCGTCCAAGAACGAGAAGCTCACGTACGCCATAAGCCTGCTCGGCCTTCCGGTGGGGAACGCCGAACTGGAGGCTAAAAATGAAAACGGTGAAGTCCGGATTACCCTGAGGATCAAGTCGAATACCGCAATCTCCAGCCTCTACCCCGTGGACGACGTCGTCGAAACGCGCCACATCGCCGGGAACTTCCTCATTACGAAGATAAAACAACAGGAAGGCTCATTTAAAAGCGATATAGGATTCACCCTGTTTTTGCGGGACAAGAGCGTCTTCTGGATCGATCTTCTGAAAAAACGCAGCGTAAAGGAATCCATCCCGACCAGCGACGTGCTCGATACCCTGTCGGGATTTTACTATTTGAGAAACCGGGCTTTGCAGGTCGGCACGACGGAGATGCTCCACATTTACGACAGCGAAGTCTATGCAGACGTGCCGGTAGAGGTCCTGCGCCGGGAAAAAATGCGTCTGCCCAATTTGAAGGAAGTGAATACCGTGGTTGTCCGCCCGCTCCAGCAGACCGCCGGGATTTTCAGGCGAACGGGGGAAATCCTGATCTGGATGACCGATGACGCCAACAAGGTGCCGGTCAGAATCGTCACCTCGATTGCTCTCGGCAAGGTAACGGCTGACCTTGTGTCGGCTGAAACGACACCCGTGGACGAAAAAGCCAAGGAAAAATAGTTCCCGCCACGGCCATATTCTGGTAATAATAGCACCTTATGAAAAAGCTCATTTACTACACCCTGCTGGTCATCGCCTGTTACCTCGCCTACATCGTCATTTCCCTGAGCCTGGCCCCGCCGGTCTCCAGCCTGACCGACCGAAAATTCACCATGACCATTCAGGTCAAGGACTGGCAGGGGGAGTACCATCCCTTTGTGGTCGGGCCGCCGAACCGCTACTGGACCCCTTCCGGCCGTATCCCGCCCGAGATGAAGTGGGCGGTGATCCTGGCCGAGGACAGCAACTTCTACACGCATGAAGGTTTTGACGTCAAGGCCATCAAGAACGCCATCAAGTACGACCTGGAAAAGAAAAGCCTCAAACGCGGCGCCTCTACCATCACCCAGCAGACCGCCAAAAACCTGTTTCTCTCCCGGGAAAAGACCATCACCCGCAAGCTCAAGGAGATCTACCTGGCTTGGCGGATGGAGCAGGAGTTGAGCAAGGGGCGCATCATCGAACTCTACCTGAACGTGGTCGAGTTGGGGCCGATGGTCTACGGTATCGGCAACGGCGCCCATTACTATTTCGGCAAGCCGGCCTCGGCCCTGACCCCGAGAGAGTGCGCCTTCCTGGCCGCCATGCTGCCCGGCCCGCGGGTCGCCTACAATCCCTACAAGAACCTGGGGAAGGTGCTGCGCCGCTCCAACATGATCCTCCGGCTGTTACGCCAGAAAGGGGTCCTGAGCGAAGGCGAGTACCAGGCCGCCCTGGCCCAACAGCCGAATATAGCCGGGATGCAGCGCAAGGTGGACAAGAGCATCGCTACGCCGCCCGTATTCACGGCGCCGTCGTCGGCCAAAAACGAGCCGGCGGAACCTCCGGCTGATGCGGGACCGGAGAAGACGCCGGAAGGGGAAAGTACGCCTTCAGGGGAGCCACCGGCCGGCGGACAGCAGCCGGCAACGCCGGATGATACAGGCCAGGAAAAGAAATGAACACAGTAATGACGGGGAAGACCAATCTCAAAAATCTGACACTGCCGGCTCTGGAGCTGTTCCTCCAGGGCAAGGGCAAGGAGCGCTTCCGCGCCACCCAGATATTCAAGTGGATCTACCAGCATAATGCCCATTCGTTCGAGGAGATGAGCAACATCTCCAAGGATCTGCGGGCCGAGTTGGCCGAGACCGCCTTTATCAGCGACCTTGAGCCGGAGGCGGTCGAGGAGGGGAGCGACGGGACGCGCAAGTATCTCTTCGCCCTTTCCGACGGCAACGCCGTCGAAGCGGTGCTGATCCCGGACGAGGGGCGCAACACCCTGTGCATCTCGTCCCAGGCCGGCTGCGCCATGGGGTGCGAGTTCTGTCTCACCGGGACCTTCATGCTGACCCGCAACCTGACCACGGCCGAGATCATCAACCAGATCATGGCGGTCAGGCGGGAGTTCGATATCCGCAACATCGTCATGATGGGCATGGGCGAACCGCTCCACAACCTGGACAACGTCATCCCGGCCATCCAGATCATGATCGACGGTAATGGCCTGCAATTTTCCAACCGGCGCGTGACGGTCTCGACCTGCGGGCTGGTACCGGAGATGGAGCGGCTCGGCCGCGAGGTGCCGACCGTCAATCTGGCGGTTTCGCTGAATGCCACCACCGACGAACTGCGCGACCGGATCATGCCGGTCAATCGGAGGTATCCGCTCAGGGAGCTGCTCCGGGCCTGCAAGGAGTTTCCGTTGCCGGGGCGGCGCAAGGTTACCTTTGAATATGTCATGTTGGGGGGGCTGAACGATACGTTGGAGGATGCCAAGCGCCTGCTGCGCCTGACCAGCGACATCCCCAACAAGGTGAATCTGATCCCCTTCAACGAACATGAGGGGTGCGATCTCACGGCGCCGACCCGCGCTGCCGTGGATGCCTTCCATAAATACCTGATCGACCGCCATGTGACGGTTATCACCCGCGACAGCCGCGGCGGCGACATCTCGGCGGCCTGCGGCCAACTCAAGGGGCGGCTTAAAAAATGATCGGTAATGAATAAAAAAAAACCTCGGAGGCCGGTAAGGCTTCCGAGGTTTTTTTATTCGTCCAATGTCCAAGGCTTAGTGAGTCTCGGACGGTGCCCGCCTGTTGCGATACTCCACCACCGGCTGGTAGCCCGGGGTGCGCCGCGGCCTGGCGGAGGCGGATTTACCGGAATTATCCCACGGTTTCCCCTGTCCCTGCGAGGCGTTGGACTTGCCGCCCGGCTTGCCGAAACGGTTTGCTCCCGACCCTGCCGGCCTTTTCGCCCCTCCGGCGCTCCGCCGCAGGACGGCGAGGGGGGGCAGGCCTTCGATATTCTGCTCGGGCAGCCTCTTGCCGATGAAACGCTCGATCTTCTCGAGATAACTCACTTCCGACCGCGACACAAAGGAGATGGCGATACCGGAAGCGCCGGCGCGGCCGGTGCGGCCGATGCGGTGGACATAGTCCTCGGCAAAGCGCGGCAGGTCGAAGTTGATGACGTGGCTGATCCCGGTGACGTCCAGGCCGCGTGCGGCCACATCGGTGGCCACCAACAGGCGGATGCCGCCGCGGCGCATGCGCTCGATGGTCTTGTTGCGGGCGATCTGGTTCATGTCGCCGTGCAATGCCGCAGCCTGATGGCCGTTGCGAGTGAGTTCGCGCGCCAGTTCGTCGGCATCGCGTTTGGTGGCCGAGAAGATGATGGCCCTGGTGAGTTTCTCGTCGCTGACCAGATAGTTGAGGAGTTCCTTTTTATGGTGCAGGCTGTCGGCCACGTGCAGGCGCTGCTCGATCAGGGCGTTGGAGGTGGTCCGTACGGCCAGTTCCACTCGTTGCGGGTTGCGCAGCATGCGTTCCGCCATTCTACTGACGGTGGCGTCCATGGTGGCGGTAAACATCATGGTTTGGCGATCCGAGGGGGCGCGGGCCACGATTTTCTCCATGTCTTCGCTGAAACCCATGTCCAGCATGCGGTCGGCCTCATCCAGGATCAGCATCTCAAGGCGGTCCAGGCGGACGCTGCCGCGTTCCAGATGATCCAGCAGACGGCCCGGCGTGGCGACGATAATGTCCACCGGCGCGGAGAGCAGGCGCAGCTGCTCGCGATAGGGCATCCCCCCCAGCAGCGTGCCGCAACGGGGGCGAAAGCTGCGGCCGTAGGTGCGGGCGGCCTCCATGACCTGGCCCGCCAGTTCGCGTGTCGGTGTGAGGACCAGGATGCGGGGGCCTTTGCCGGGCACGGCGGAGGGTGTGGCCAGGCGCTGCAAGGCCGGCAATACGAATGCTGCCGTTTTACCGGTCCCGGTCTGGGCCGTGGCGATCAGGTCGTGGCCGGCCATGGCCAGGGGGATGGATTGTTCCTGTACGGGTGTGGGGGTCGTGTAGCCGCAGTCGGCCACCGCCTTGAGGATGGCCGCATTGAGGCCCAGTTCGTCAAACGTCATTGAGTCTATTCCTTTTCTTGGTTTTACCGGTGTAGAGACAGGCGCGCTCGGGCCGCAGGATCAACCAGAATGATCCATGGACAGGACGGCAGTACCGTGCGGCAGACATAATCTTCGCCTGCCAAATGGTCTGCTTGGTTCAATGGGATAATTGAATGCAGGAGGGGCAGAATGCGATGATCAAAAGAAAAACGACGGACACCATGCCGTCGTTTCGGGTGTAAGTCTTTCATCATGATAAAGGCCTTGATGCAGAAAGGCAAGCACTAAATTTTACCGGCCGGAAAAGCGCGGCATGAGAAGCCGCCCGGAAAGCGGCATTATGGAAAATAACGGTTGAAGTTTGCGCCCAAAACACTTACAGTTTACGGCGTTTTAGCGAAACATCCGGGCAAGGAGCGGGATCATGAAGGATGCGGTAATCGGCGTTATCGGCGGCAGCGGGCTCTACGAGATGGAAGGGATGGAGGATGTCCGGCGGGTGCAGGTGGAAACGCCCTTCGGCACCCCTTCCGACGAGTATGTCACCGGCACGCTGAACGGCGTGCGGATGGCGTTCCTGCCCCGTCACGGGCGCGGCCACCGCTTGCTCCCCTCCGAGGTCAACTACCGCGCCAATATCTATGGCATGAAAAAGCTGGGGGTGGAGCGGATCATCTCCGTGTCGGCCGTGGGCAGCCTCAAGGAGATGATCGCCCCGGGCCATATCGTCATCCCCGACCAGTTCATCGACCGGACCAAGGGCATCCGCAAGGACACCTTCTTTGGCGAGGGGATCGTAGCCCATGTCGGGTTTGCCGATCCGGTCTGCAACGACCTGTCGGAGGCCCTCTATGCCGCTGCCCTCAAGGCCGGGGCGGTCGCCCACAAGGGGGGCACCTACATCTGCATGGAGGGGCCGGCCTTTTCAACCCGTGCCGAATCGTTCATGTACCGCGAGCGCGAGGCGGCAGTCATCGGCATGACCAATCTGACCGAGGCCAAGCTGGCGCGCGAAGCCGAGATCTGTTACGGCATCATTGCCCTTTCCACCGATTACGATTGCTGGCACACCTCCCATGACGACGTGTCGGTCGAAGCGGTGGTCCAGATCATCCAGCAAAACGTCGCCATGGCCAAGGAGATCATCCGCCACGCCGTGGCCGCCATCGATGGCCGGGAGCAGAGCTGCCCCTGCGGCAGCGCCCTCCAGTACGCCATTATCAGCGACAGGTCGGTCATTCCGGCCGAAACGAAACAAAATCTCGATCTGCTCATCGGCAAATATTTATAGATCGTATTTTAACAAGGAGATGTTTTCCTATGGGAATTGTTGTCGTCGGCACCGTGGCCTTTGATACGGTGGAAACCCCCTTCGGCAGGGGAGAAAATGTCCTGGGCGGCTCGGCCACCTATTTTTCCACCTCGGCCAGCTTTTTCACCGACGTCTCGCTGGTGGCGGTCGTGGGGGAGGATTTTCCCGCGGAGCACATAAGTTTCCTCCAGTCCCGGGATATCAACACCGACGGCCTTCAGCGGATCCCCGGCAAGACCTTTCACTGGAGCGGGAAATACGGTTACGACCTGAACGAGGCCCAGACCCTGGACACGCAGCTCAACGTCCTGATGGAGTTCCGCCCCAACCTGCCCGAATCCTACCGTGATGCCGACTACCTCTTCCTGGCGAACATCGACCCGGACCTGCAAATGGAGGTGCTGGACCAGGTGCGCCGGCCGAAGCTGGTGGCGTGCGACACCATGAATTTCTGGATTTCATCCAAGCCCGAGGCGCTGAAGAAGGTGCTTCAGAAGGTTGATATCGTGGTGATCAACGAGGGGGAGGCGCGTCAGTTCACCAACCAGTCGAATCTGGTCAAGGCGGCCCGCGAGATCATCGCCCTGGGGTGCAAGCGGCTGGTGGTCAAACGCGGCGAGTACGGCGTGCTGATGTTTACGGCAGATTCCGTCTTTGCGGCACCGGCCTACCCGCTGGAGGAGGTTTTTGATCCGACCGGTGCCGGCGATACCTTTGCCGGAGGCTTCATGGGATACCTGGCCAATACGGGGGACCTGTCCGAGGAGGGAATCCGCCAGGCCATCGTCTTCGGTTCGGTGATGGCCTCCTTCAATGTGGAGGATTTCAGCCTTGATCGCATGAAACGCCTGGAATACCGGGAAATCGAGGCCCGCTACCGGAGTTTCAAGGCGCTGACGAGTTTTCGGGATATTAACGATCTCAAATCGTAACCATTCGATTTATTGACAAATTTGGATTGTTTTGCTAGCTTTGCCGCGGGGTTGAATACCGCTTGATCGGATGCCCATGAAATTCTGCCGGTTGTACATCGTTTGCCTTCTCATGGCGTTGGTTGGTGCCGGTTGCGCCACCGGGCGCCAGCAGGAGGGGAAGAACCCGGGCTCCTACCACTATCAGATGGGGCTTTCCTACCTGGGGGAGCACAACTATACCGGTGCGTTGATAGAGTTGACCGAGGCGGAGAAATTCGATCCCGAGAACCCGGAATTGCTCTATAATCTCGGTCTGGCCTATCTGGGCAAGAAGCGTTTTGATCTGGCTGAGCAGAAGCTCCAGCAGGCCATCCTGCTGAAACAGAACTACTCCCCAGCCCGTAACGACCTGGGGGTGGTATATCTCGAACTCAAACGGTGGGACAATGCCATCCAGCAGTTCAAGATCGTCAAGGACGACATCTTTTACCAGGACAGCGAAAGTGCGGCCATCAACCTGGGGCTGGCCTATCTTGGCAAAGGGGACTATCCCAAGGCGCTTGAGGAGCTTCGGGCGGTGATCGTTGCCAATCCGCGCAATCCGGTGGCCCGGCTTTCCCTGGGCAGGGTCTGGTTTGCCATGGACAAGACCGAGCAGGCCGTCGCCGAATACCGCAAGGCGCTGGAGATATTCAAAGAGTTTGGTGCCGCGTATTATTATCTCGGCTTGGCCCAACTCAAGCAAAACAACCTTGATGCCGCCAAAAGTTCCTTTAACGAGGTGCTTCGCATCATTCCCGACTCTGAATTGGGACATGCATCCATAGGATATCTGGAGCTTCTCAAGTAAGCGAGGACTGTTTGTCCGAAACCGTGTCGCACAAAGAAGATTCCTCTCCCACCAGTTTGGGAGCCGTTCTCAGAAGATGCCGCGAGTACCACGGCATCTCCCTCGATGAGGCCGCCGAGGCGACCAAGATGGGCAAGAACTATCTTCTGGCCCTGGAAAACGAAAGAACCAAGGAGTTCGCCAACCAGGCCTATCTGAAAGGCTTCCTGCGTATCTACGCCACGTATCTCGGCCTTAACCCCGACGACATGATCCGGCTGTATGATAAGCAGCAAACCCAGGACAGCGCCTTGTCGGCCACGGCGCAACAAAAGAAGGCTGCCGGCGACGCCCAGATCCCGAAGAAACGCATCTCCCTGCAAAAACTCGCTTTGCCGGCTTTTTTGCTGCTGCTGATCATTATCACGGCGAGCATTGTCAACCGTTCCGAAGTCCCCCCCAAGCAGGAACAGGCCCCCCCCCAGGTTTCCCAAACGCGGCCGGTGTCGGCTGTCGCGCCGCAGACCCCAGTCCTGCCGCCGCGGTCCAGCGCCCAAGCACCTCCCCCCCCGCAAAAAACGGAAAAGAAACCGGTCCCCGCCGAACCACTCAAGGATACGCCGCCGGCCGACCAGGGCAGCGCCACGTCCCAATCGGCCGAGCAGTCGAAGAGTTTCATTGCGCACATGAAGGTGAGCCAGAATGGGACCCTCAACGTCACCATCGACGGGGCGGTGTCCCAAACCTATGATCTGATGGCCGGCGATGCCATAGAATGGAAAGCCGAAAAGAACATCGCCCTTGAATTGTCCAATGCGGGCGGGGTGGAGGTCGAGATAAACGGCAAACCGCTCAAATCCCTCGGACCCGCAGGAAAACCGGTTTCCATTGTGCTTGACGCCAACGGCGTCCGGCCCTAGCCGATCTGACAACATCGCAAGGAGAGCACCATGCAGATAGCAGCACGTTGCCGTAAGTGCGGTAAGGTAATGAGCAGCCAGCGTATCGATAACTACCGGGTCAAGATGACCTGTTCCTGCGGCTTCTCCGATTTCCGCACCCAGACGGAAAAGGTCAAGACCGTCAACCCGTTTTACCACAAGGCCAATTTCACCCCCTACGTGGAAAGCGAAAAGGGGAAGATGGTGCTGACCATGCAGCGGGCGAACCGGGAACATATGGAGATCATCTCCCTGGAAGAGATCAGCATGCTGGTATCTTCCGATTTTGAACTCTCCGAAGTGCTGCACATGGTGGCGACCAAGCTGGCCGTGCAACTCCACGCCAGTGTCTGCAACATCTACCTCATGGAGGGTGAGGAACTGGTCCTGAAGGCTACCTACGGGTACGAACAGGAAAAGATAGGCATGATCCGCCTCAAGATCGGCGAAGGGATCACCGGCACCGTTGCCAAGGAGATGCAGCCCATCAACCTGAGCCGCGCCTCCCAGGACCCGCGTTACAAGGTCTTCCCCGAGCTGAACGAAGAGAAATACAACTCCATGCTCTCCTTCCCCATAACCGACAAGAAGGACGTCTACGGGGTCATCAACCTCCAGACCACCTCCATGCGGAGCTTCCCCGAAGACGAGATCTACTTTGTCTCGATCATCGCAAATCTGATCCTTTCGGCTATCAAGCTCCGCCAGAAAGTTGCGTCCGCCAAAAACGGGGAGAAAAAGTCCCCTATTTCTTGACACGGCGGTGCCCCGTGCTAGACTCACACTACAGTCTAAAGCGGGGAGCCCTTTGTGGTTGAGCAACAAAAACGCATACTGGTGGTCGACGATGAGGAGAACGCCCGTATTGCGCTCTCGAAAATCCTGGCCCGTGAGGGGTATGAGGTGGCGTCGGCCGGCAACGGTTACGAGGCGCTCAATTACCTGCGGGGCAAAGAGGTGGAGCTGATCATCACCGACATCAATATGCCGGAGATGAACGGGATGACCTTTTTGCGGGAATTGAGCAGAAGCCACCCTGACAGCAATGTGATCATGGTTACCGCCTATGGCGAGGTCGAGTCGTATATCGAGGCCATGAATCTGGGGGCTTTCGAGTATATCAACAAGCCGGTCAAGATCGATGAGCTCAAAAAGATCATCAGGAAAATATTCAATTGATTTTGCACCGGTGCGGCATTTTATACCTGTGATTTGAAATCGGTGTTACTCCATTGACACGAGGGGGTTGCGACATGAAACCGTTCACCAGGATTCTGACGGCCATCGACTTTTCGGAAAACTCCGACTATGCCTTCGACTATGCCCTGACCTTGGCGAAACAATTCGATTCCCAGCTTATGGTACTGCATGTCATCAACGAGCCGGTTGATTTGCGCGGTTTCTATGTCCCCCACATCTCCTTCGAGCAGTTGGAGAAAGAGATCGAAGAGGGGGCCGAAAAGATGATGGCCAAATTCTGCAGTGCGAAGATGGGCGATTTTACCAGTTTCACCACCTCCATCGTCACCGGCATCCCCTACGAGGAGGTCATCCGCACGGCCGAGGAAACGGCCGCTTCGCTGATCGTGCTCGGCACCCACGGCCGTACCGGTCTTGACCACCTGATCTTCGGCAGCACCGCCGAACGCGTCGTCCGCGGAGCCTCCTGCCCGGTCCTGACGATCCGTCTGCCGGCGGGACAATGAACGGTGCGCCAGGCACCGTTTCGGCGTGGCGCTCCCGGCTATGAACCCCCCACTTCCCGATAGCAAGGCCGTGGTCGTCGTCATCGACGACGACCACCATATCCTCGAACTCACCGCCCTGATCCTTTCCCGAAAAGGGTATCATGTGCTTACCGCCTCCACGGCCCGCCAGGGGATGGACATCATTGCCACCCAGGCGCCGGAGCTGGCGCTTTTGGACTACATGATGCCCGAGATGGATGGTCTTACGACCTTGCGGGAGATCAAGGCGCGTTATCCGGATACCTACGTCATCATGTTCACCGGCAAGGGGAACGAGGAGATTGCCGTTGAGTTGATGAAGGGGGGCGCCTCCGAGTATATCCTTAAGCCGTTCAACAACCGCGACCTGATCGACCGCCTCGACAACGTCCTGCGCATCCGGGAGATAGAACTCCACAACAAGGCGCTGCAGCAGGAGCATGTGCGCCTCCTCGAGGAGATCGACGATTGGAACCAGGAGTTGCAGAAGCGGGTTCGGGAGAAGACCGAGGCGCTGCAGAAGGCCCAGTCGGAGATCGCCCAATCGGAAAAACTGGCCGCCCTTGGCTATCTTTCCGCCGGCATGGCCCACGAGGTCCGCAATCCGCTCAATTCCATCTCGCTCTTTGCCCAGCTCATGCGGCAGAACACCACCGACCAGGAGCAACAGGAGTACCTGGGCAAGATCTTAAAGGAGATCGACCGGATCGATTCCATCATCTGCAAGCTGTTGGACGCCTCCCGCCGCAGCCGCACGATCTCCTCGGACGTGCAGATCGATCGGGTCGTGGATAATGCCATCGATGCCTTCTCGCCCCAGATCGAAACCGGCAATATCCGCGTCGAGCGCCGCTATCACGGCGTGCCGCCGGCCATCAAGGCCGACCCTGCGGAAGTGGAACAGATCTTCACCAACCTGTTTCTGAACGCCCTGGACGAGATGCCCGGCGGCGGTCGCCTCGATATAGAAATCTATGAAGAAAGCGGCTGGGTGGTGGTCAAGGTCGGCGACAGCGGCGGTGGCATCCCCGCCGAGACCCTGCCGAACATCTTCGAGCCGTTTTTCACCACCAAATCCCGGGGCACCGGCATGGGGCTGCCGGTGGTCCAGCGTATTGCCCGCATCTACCAGGGAACTGTTTCCGTTGAAAAGACTTCAGCGGAGGGGACGGTTTTCCGCCTGGAATTTCCCGCCGTTATACAAGCCTGAAGCACTAAAATCCCAAGGCGCCCGAGCATTCCACTTTTCTTTTGCACCATAAGTGGGATATAGTTACCCTTATTTTCCTTGAACGGGCTGGTCATGAAGGAATCGCGCGGAAAAATCCTGATTATCGACGACGACCCCTTTTTTCAGAAAGTGCTTTCCGACGCCTTCAACGAGAACGGGTTTACGGTCTTTAACGCCAGCGACGGCATTGAGGGGATCAAGGTGTTCCTGGAAAAGGCCCCCGACGCCGTGCTCTCCGACCTGGTCATGCCGCGCATGGGGGGGGTCAGCACCTGCATGGAGATCAGCCGCCTGGCGGGTGACAAGCAACCGGTGATCGTCCTGTTGACCTCGATGTTCCATGAACCTCCCCACGAGCATGACGCCCCCGACATGGGAGCCAAGGTGCATATCCCCAAGTCCACCAAAGCGGTGGATATCGTCATCATTGTCGAGCAACTCCTGGGACGGAAAAAGATTCAGCAAGGCTGACGGATGCCGTTTATCTATCGCAATCTCATTCTCTCGCCGCATGACGGGGAGGACCGCCTGCCGGCGCTTGTCGCCGGACAACTCGGCGTCCCCCGCGCAGCCCTGTGCGACCTCCGCATCCTCCGCAAGGGAATCGATGCCCGCCGCAAGCCGCGCATCAAGCTTATCTATACCGTCTCCTTCTCCCTCGTTGACGATGCGCCCCTCCTGGCCCGTCTCACCCATGAGCCGGACCTGGAATGGCAACCGGAACCGGCGCCGGCACTCTTCCCGCCGGTCAGGTCCCCGCAGCGGATCGTCATTGTGGGCAGCGGCCCGGCCGGGCTGTTCGCGGCGCTGCGCCTGGCGGAGTACGGCCTGACCGCCACTCTTATCGAACGGGGCCAGCCGGTGGAACAGCGCAGCCTGGATGTGCAGAAGTTCTGGAAAACGGGGCTTCTGGACCCGGAGAGCAATGTCCAGTTCGGCGAAGGGGGGGCCGGCACCTTCTCGGACGGCAAGTTGACCTGCCGCTCCAAGGACCCGCTGGGGGCCTGGGTGCTGGAACAGATGGCCGGTTTCGGCGCGCCGCCGGAGATCCGCTACCTGGCCAAGCCCCATATCGGCACCGATCGCTTGCGCACGGTCGTCAGCGCCATGCGGCTGCATCTGCTGGAAAAAGGCTTCGCCATCCGTTTCGGCTGCCGACTGACCGATATCGTTACCGCCAGGGGGGCCGTTTCCTCGATCGTTGTCAATGACGGGGAGGAGTTGCCGTGCGACCTGCTGGTCCTGGCCAGCGGCCACAGCGCCCGGGACACCTACGAGATGCTGGAGAGGCGCAATGTGCCGCTGGAGCGCAAGGCCTTCGCCATGGGGCTCCGGGTGGAGCATCCCCAGGCCCTGATCGACCGGATCCAGTACGGTGGCCCGCGCCATCCCAGCCTGCCGGCTGCCGACTATGCCGTCACCTGGAACAACAGTGCCACCGGCCGCAGCGCCTATTCCTTCTGCATGTGTCCCGGCGGCGTGGTCATCGGCGGTGCATCGGAGGAGGGGGGCGTGGTCACCAACGGCATGAGCGGCCAGATGCGCGATACCCCGTTCGCCAACAGCGCTCTGGTGGTGAACGTCGCCCCGGAGGACTTCGGCGGCCCGGACCCCCTGGCCGGCGTCCGGTTCCAGCGCCATTGGGAGCACCAGGCATTCCTGGCGGGGGGAGGCGGCTACCACGCCCCGGCGAGCAACTTGATGGGGTTCATGGGGTTGCCGGGCAAGGGGCGACTCTCGTCCAGCTACCGCCCCGGCATCGTCGAGGCCGACCTGGATACGGTGCTGCCGCGGTTCATCACCCAGACCCTGCGGGAAGGGATCAACGAATTCGGGCGCAAGCTGCGGGGCTTCGTCACCGCCGAGGCCGTCCTGGTGGGTATCGAATCCCGCACCTCGGCCCCGGTGCGCATCCCGCGCAACGAGCACTACGAATCGGTGGGCCTTGCGGGGCTGTACCCGGTGGGCGAGGGGGCCGGCTATGCCGGCGGCATCATGAGTTCGGCCATCGACGGCATCAGGATCGCGGACACCATCGCCGCCCGGCTCGGTGAGACGGGAAAATAGGCCGATACATTTTTTACCGGGCTGAAGGGGATGAACAGGACACATCGCGGGTCATGGGCTCCACATGGATAGATTCCGTGACCCTTCCCCCGCGGTACCTCTTGTTTCAAGAGGTAGCCTCTTCATCCCTGGCCCATAAGGTCATGTTCGTAAAACCAAAGGAGCGTCACGTGGCAAAACAATTCGTAGCCGATATCAAGGACCGGGATTCGGTCTCCGCTGTTTTTCTGGTCAAGGAAAAGATCATGGCCATGGCCAAAAACGGCAAACCCTATATGAACCTGCGCCTCATGGACAAGAGCGGCGAGGTGGATGCCAAGGTCTGGGACAACGTGGATGCCCTGGACAAGCTCTTCGAGCGGGACGATTTCGTGCAGGTACGCGGCAAGGCGTCGGTCTATCTGAACAAGATGCAGGTGGTGGTGGCCGAGATCACGAGGATTCCCGAGGAGACGGTCAACCTGGCCGACTTTCTGCCCGAATCACCCCGCGACAGCGGCGACATGGTCCGGGAATTCGACGCGGCGGTTGCCGCCATCGGTGATCCGCACCTCAAGGCGCTCATGGAGACCTTCCTGGCGGATGAACCGCTCATGGCCAAGTACCGCTCGGCCCCGGCCGCCAAGGGGATGCACCACGTGTACCTGGGTGGGCTCATGGAACATTCCCTCTCGGTCGCCCGGTTGGTGAAGACCATTGTGCCGCTGTACGAGGGGATCAACGAGGATCTGCTGGTGGTCGGGGCGCTGCTGCACGATGTGGGCAAGATCCACGAGATGAGCTACGAGCGCGCCTTCGACTATACGGACGAGGGGAAGCTCCTGGGGCACATCACCATCGGCGTGGAGTTGGTGGAGGACAAGATCCGCATGGTGGAGGGTTTTCCGCGGGAGCTGTCCATGCTGCTCAAGCACATGCTCCTCTCCCACCACGGCCAGTACGAATACGGCTCCCCCAAACGGCCCAAGACCGTTGAGGCCACCATCCTCAACTACCTGGACGATATGGATTCCAAGATCAACGGCATCCAGGCCCACATCGCCCGGGAAAGCGCCAGCACTTCCCGCTGGACGTCCCACCACCGGCTCTATGACCGCTATTTTTTCAAGGGGAACGGCATGGACGGGGAGCAGGAGGTGGTACATGAGGAGTGCGGGGAGCAGGGGCCGGAGTCGGGGGAACCGGTCATTCAGGTCGAGCCCCCTGCCCGCCCACGGCGGGAGGAGAAGCCGGGCTTCAACAACCAGCCCCTGAAGGCGCTGGAGAACCTGGACCTGTTTTAGCTGGTTGTTGAAAAACGGCCATCTCGCCGCCGTCCTCGAAAGCCCCTTGTGCAGCGTAGCGTTGCTACGCTTCCGTGGGGCTTTTCTGCGGGTGCGACGATATGACTATTTTTGAACAACCAGGGTTCTCCATCAGGTTTATACCTTCACCAACCCCCGCAGGACCCCCAGATTCACCCCATCCATCTCGTCGTTGTCCCCTTTTGGGGTTTCCAGGATCTTGGGGATGGCGGCGAAACGCGGGTCGTTGAGGATGAAGCGGAACGGATTCAGCCCCAGAGCCCCCTGGCCGATGTGGTCGTGCCGGTCCACGCGGGAGCCGAGCCCCTTCTTCGAGTCGTTGAAGTGGAAGCATTGCAGAAGTCCCAGACCGATGATGCGGTCGAACTGGGCCATGGTGTCGGCATACCCCTCCTCGGTGGCGGTGTCATAGCCAGCGGCAAAGGTGTGGCAGGTGTCGAAACAGACGCCGAATTTGCCCGGGAATTGCGAGCCGTCGATGATGGCCTGCAACTCCTCGAAGGTCCTTCCCAGGTTGGTCCCCTGCCCGGCGGTCGTTTCCAGCAGCACCCTGCCCTCAAATTGCGGGACCTCCCGGAACAATTGGTCGAATGCCTCGACCACCCGTCCCAGACCGGCCGCAGGTTCGTCCGCCAGGTGCGAACCGGGGTGCATGACCACCTTGGCGATGCCGAGGCGGGCGCAGGTTTCCAACTCGTCCCGGAACGCCGCCAGGCTCTTGTCCCGCACCTCGCCGGGCTGGGACGCCAGGTTGATCAGGTAGATGTCGTGGGAAATCACCTCGTGCAGGCCGGAGGCGGCGAATTTCTCCCGGAACAGGGCGGCGTCCGCCTCGCTGACCGGTTTCCCCTTCCACTGGTTCGAGTTGCGGGTGAAGATCTGTACCACGCCGCAGCCGGCGGCAACGGCCCGGTCGATGGCCAGGTGCAGGCCGCCGGAGATGGACATGTGGGCACCGAGATAATCGTTCATGCAAAGCTCCCTTCTTGTCACGGAGATGCAGGCGGCAACATTTTACGAAGATCTGTACGTCTCCGTGTCCCGGCCGTCCCGTGGCAAAATCAAATTTTACACCAGATCCATATGGTTCCCGTAGAAGTGGGCGTCTACCTCGTCCCCGGCGGCGAAACGGGTGCTCTCGGCCGGCAGGACGGCGATGGCCTCGGCGTCCACCATGGTCTTGAGGATCGCGGTCTGCTGGTCCCCGGCCGACGTCGCATACCAGCGCCCGTCTACCCGTTCCAGGCGGATGCGCACGATCTGGACCTTGCCCGCCTTCTTGCGCATCTCGTCGCGCAGCACGACCTTGAAGAGCGGCCGCAGCACCCGGCGATGCCCCTGCATCGTGAGCAGGGCCGGCCGTACGAACTCTTCGAAGGTGATCATGGTGGAGACCGGGTTGCCGGGGAGGGAGAACACGGGGGTCGTGCCGTGGAGGGCAAAGGCCGTGGGTCCGCCCGGCTTGATGCCGACCTTCCAGAATACCTGCCGCGCACCCAACTCTTCCAGTACGTCACGCACCAGGTCGCGGTCGCCGGCCGAGACGCCGGCCGAGGTGATGAGGACGTCGGCCTTCAGCCCTTCCCGCAGCTTCTCCCGGTGGCTTTCGCGGGTATCCCGGGCGATGCCGATGATCAGGGGAATGGCGCCCGCTTCCCGTACCGCGGCCGCCAGGGAGAGGGCGTTGCTGTTGACGATCTCCCCCGGCCCGGGCGTTGTGCCCAACTCCGCGAGCTCGTCGCCGGTGGAGAGGATCGCCACGGTGGGGCGGCGGTAGACCGGCACCAGCGCCTTGCCGAAGCTGGCCAGCATGTTCACCTCCGGGGGGCGGATGATCGAACCGGCCCGGACAAAGGTCACCCCTGCGGCAACATCCTCGCCCCGGAAACGGATATGCTGTCCCTTCAGGACCGGCTCGTTCAGGACGACCTCCTGGTCGCCGTTGTCGGTTTCCTCCACCGGGACCACGGCATCGCACCCTTCGGGGGTCGGTGCGCCGGTCATGATCCTGACGGCGCAGCCCGGTTCCACGCGCACGCCGTCGGCCTTGGCCCCGGCCGGCAGAAAACCGCTGACCCGCAGCGTGCAGGGCGTTGTACCGCAATCGGCGGACCTGACGGCATAGCCGTCCATGGCCGAGTTATTCCACAAGGGCATGTCCCACGGCGCGGCCACATCGGTGGCCACGACACGGCCAACGGCGTCCAAGAGATGAATTCGCTCCGTACCAACGGGCGCAACGGAGGCAAGAATGACGCTCCGGGCTTCTTCGAATGAAACCATGCAATCCCTCCTGACAGATGATGGTGAACCGGCTGAATCCGTGAAGGTGCCACGAATTCAGGGACACAATAGCGGGAAGACCGCAAAAACACAATATGATTGCTAACCTTGCGTCGATGGGTATAATGGCAGATCGGACGCACCAGTACCAGGTGCCGTCATGCCACGGTAGGAGAACCACGTATGACCCTGTCGCACGAAGCAAAAGTCGGCCTGTTCTTTATCCTCAGTATCGTCCTGTTCGGCCTGATGCTGGAGCTGGGCAATCGCTGGAAGATCTTTGACCGGGGGGTCCCCTACAAGGTGTTTCTCTCCTCCACCACCGGGCTCAAGCAGGGGGACGCCGTCAAGCTTGCCGGGGTCGAGGTGGGAACGATCTCCAAGATTGCCGTTCAGGACAACCGGGTGCAGGTGGACTTCGAGGTCAAGCCGGGCACCCATATCAAACAGGACACGGTGGCCAGCATCCGCATGACGAGCATGCTGGGGGGGCAGTTCCTGGGGCTCTCCTTTGGTTCGCCCACAAGCCCGGAACTCCCCCCGGGCAGCACGGTAAAGAGCACCGAGGCGTTCGGCATCGACGCCATTATGGATAATGTGGGGGGACTGACCAAGGACGCCAAACAGTTGATCGTCGATCTGAACCGCAATCAGAACGAGGTCATGACCAAGATCTCCACTATCCTGGACGAGAACCGCTCCGCGGTGAATACCTCGCTTAAGAGCATCTCCAGCATTACCACCAAGATCGACCGGGGCGAGGGCGCCCTGGGGATGCTGGTGAACGACAAGCAACTGGGGCGGGACATCCGCGACGTGGCCGGCAGCCTGAAAACGGTCAGCGCCCGCCTGGAACGGGGCGAAGGAACGGCCGGCAAGCTTCTCACCGACGACCGCCTCTACACCGACGCCCTGGCCACGGTCAGGGAGATGCGCGACGGGATGGGTTCGCTGAACCGCATTGCCGCCCGCATCGACAAAGGCGAGGGGACGGCCGGCAAACTGGTCAACGACCCTGCTCTCTACGACGAGCTGAAGGCCACGGTGGTCAACCTCAAGGAGATCACCCGCAAGATCAACAGCGGGGAGGGCACCATCGGCAAACTGGTCAATGACGACAAGCTGTACCTGAATGCCATATCGACCCTCAAGAAGACCGAAAAGACCATGGAAGGCCTGCAGGATACCGGGCCCATATCGGTCATCGGCAGCGTCATCGGCACGCTGTTCTGAGTTTGGCCATGGCACCTGCAACCGGCAACGCCTTTCTGGATATCGCCATCGGCACCTTCACCATGCGTCCCTACGTGTTTGCCTTCTTCGGGGCGTACCTCCTGGCCTGCGTGCCCCATGTGGGGTGGCGCAGGACCATGCTCTTCACCGTGGCCGGCTACCTGATCGCCTTTGCCTCGGAGTGGCTCTCCATCAACACCGGTTTCCCCTACGGCTGGTACTACTACATCGACACCACCAGCAGCAAGGAGTTGTGGATTGCCGGGGTGCCGTTCTTCGATTCGCTCTCCTACGTCTTCCTCACCTATTGCAGCTACACCACGGCCCTGTTCATCGTTTCGCCCCTCAAGTCCTGGCGCTGGAACGTGGCCACCCTGGAGACGCGCGCCATCCGCCGCTCCCTGTCGGCGCTGGTCCTCGGGGCGTTCCTGCAAACCTTTCTCGATATCGTGATCGACCCGGTGGCCCTCCAGGGACGGCGCTGGTTCCTGGGGCAGATCTACGGCTACCGGGAAAACGGCGTCCACTTCGGCGTGCCGCTCTCCAACTATTGGGGGTGGCTCTTGACCAGTTTCTGTCTGGTGGCCGCCTTCCAGATGATCGACGCCCGCCGCCAGGGCGACGCCCCTAGGGGCGTCTGCAATCTCCCCTTCCGCTCCCTGCTGGGGCCGGTCCTCTACCTGTCGGTACTCATCTTCGACATCACCATGACCCTCCTGATCGGCGAGCGCTTCATGGCCCTGTGCGGTATCCTCATGTACAGCCTGCCGCTGGTGATCGTCATCACCCTGGCGTTGCGGCGGATCAACTGTTACACCAAGGAGGAGTTCGGCGAACATGTGCGGGACTACCCCTGGTCTCCGGCGGCAACCACACCGAAAGCCCGCTAGAAATTCCTTTGGGAAAACGAATGGGTCCCCCCTGCGTCAAGGGGCAAGGGTCTTATTCCAAAAAGCATTCAAGCTGATACCTAACCACCCCTAACCCCTCCTGAATCAGGAGGGGGACTATAGGCTCCCCTCCTTGATAAGGCGGGGCTGGGGTGGTTGATAGTAGCGCCATCTTGATTGCAACTTGGAATTACAGAGACGCCAGCAACCGGGCCATGGCCTGGGAAAGGCTGTCTGCGGCGATGCGGCTGTTGCGGGCCAGGCGCATGAGCTGGGGCATGATCCACGGTTTGCGCAGGATGGTCAGGGCGACCCTGTGGGGGCGGATGCGCAGGTTATGGTCGGTGAATTCGTCCAGGGAGAAACCCAACTCCTCGTCGGCTGCGTCGCTGACGGTGCGGATGCCCATGAAGGGGATGCCGTTCTCCGCGGCCACGATGGCGATGGCGGCGCTCTCCATCTCCACCACCGGGCAGGGGGCGCCGGAGGGGAGCAGCAAGGCGAGTTGTTTTTTCGCCATGATCGAGGGGGTGCCGGCAAACTGGCTGGCGAACACCCGCGCACCCGCCGCCGATTGTCGGGCAACGAAGTTCTGGGCCGCAGGGGCAATCGCCACGGGGACCGGTTGAACCGCCCCATTGGCGACGATACACAACTCCCTGCTCACTGCCACGTCGCCGACGCGCAATTCCGGCGCTATGCCGCCGCAAAAACCGGCCGAGATGAGCAGAGCGGGCCGGCATTCCCCTAGCAGCGCCTCCGCCGCAGCCGCGGCATTTTTGAAGCCCATGCCGGACTCGACCAGCAGCAGATTCCGCTCCGGCGTCCGGCAGCGAAAGGCCTTGAAACGCCCGACCTTCAGGGGCTCCGCTGCTCCGGCCGCCTTCAGGCAGGCCCGCGTCTCCTCCGGCATGGCGGTGATGATGGCAATGTTCATAACGTGGTCACTCCTGGCCGGACTGTACAATTATCGCCGTTGTTTTTCAAAGCATAATATGAAATGCTGGACAAAAGCATCCGACTATACTATATTTCCCGTTCACTTGTGGAGAGATGTCCGAGCGGTTGAAGGAGCACGCCTGGAAAGCGTGTGTACGTTAATAGCGTACCGAGGGTTCGAATCCCTCTCTCTCCGCCATATTTGCGCCCTCTGTTTCTTCATGACAATCAAAAGCCCCCGGACTTTACGAGTCCGGGGGCTTTTGATTGTCACCCGCACGCGTATGCCGGGACTTTCCAGCCGCGAGATGGCCATGAAGCCAGCCCGGGCGGAGCTCAATGCTGCCTGGGGGACTCCCCCTTTTCCGGCACCGTGGTGTAACGCTGGAAGTCGTTTCTCCCCGCCTCCTTGACCCGGTACAGGGCGATGTCGGAATTTTTCAGCAGGGTTTCCGCATCATCGCCATCATCGGGGAAGTCCGCGATTCCGATGCTGGCGGTTACGGAGAGGGAATGACCGTTGCAGACGAATGGTTTGTTGAACGCCGCAACGATCTTGGTCGCGGTCACGGCCGCACTTTCCGTCGAGGCGATGGACGGCAACAGCAGCACGAATTCGTCCCCCCCCATGCGCGAGACCGTATCGCTCTTGCGCAGGAGCCCCCGCAACCGTTCGCCCACGGCCTTGAGCAGCAGGTCGCCCATGCTGTGCCCGAGACTGTCGTTGATGTCCTTGAAACGGTCCAGGTCGAGGATCATCAGCGCCCCCCGGGTGCCGGTGCGCTGTGCCGAGGCCAGGGCCTGGCCAAGGCGGTCGTTGAGCAGTATCCGGTTGGGCAGGCCGGTCAGGGCGTCATGATATGCCAGGTGATGGATCGTGTCCTCGTGCTGCCTGCGTTCGGTGATATCGTTGAGCATCAGCACGAAGCCCGCCAGCTTGTCCTGCTTGTCCAGGATGCCGGACAGGCTGCCGTCGTAATAGGAGGTGGCCCCGTCCCTGCGTATCTCGGCGGGAAAGGTGCATTTCCCCTCACTCAGCACGGTCTCCCGCGCCTTGGCCAGGCTGAGGGGGGCGATCTCCTCCAGGATGAGCACATCGGCTGCAGAGCGGCCGACGACTGAAGCCGCTTCGTACCCGAACACCTGTTCCGCCACCGGGTTGAAGTACTTGATCTTCAAGGCGCTGTCGGTGGCGACAATCGCCATGCTGATGGAGGAGCGGAGGATGTTGTCCAGGAAGATGGTCTTGTCCAGAAGCTCCCGGGCGGTCTGCTGAAAGATGTTTTCCTTCTTCCGGATGACCTCCTTCAGGGATTCGATATAGCGCCCTTCCAGTCCTTTGATGATATCGGACTGGGTGATGATCCCTTCGATCCTGCCTTCCTTGTCGACCACCACCACCCGGCGGATCTTCTCCCGCTTCATGGCCTGGGCGGCCTCGTACACCGTCGTCCCGGTGGTCACGGTCAGCACCGGACTGCTCATGACCATGCCGACCTTGACGGTCTCCAGGTCAACGCCCTCGGCCACCAGCCGGACGGCATCCCGTTCGGTTATGATGCCCAGCGGCATGCGCTGGTTCGCCACGACCACGCAACTGATCCCCGGACCGGCCATGATGCCTAAGGCTTCGCTGATCGGAGCGTCGCTGGCGACGGTCATGACGCCGGTCGTCATGACCTGTTCGATCTTGCGCAACTCCACGAAGTATTCGTGCCCCAGGTGGTTGATCAGGTCGGACTGGGTCATGAGCCCCAATATCCTGCCGCCATGGTCCACCACCACATGGTGGCGGATACTGTTGGTGAGCATGAGGCTATAGGCCTCGTAGATGTTCAGGTTGCCGGAGATGGTCACCACCGGACTGGTCATCAGGTCGCGGATCGGCCGGTTCCCGAAGGGGACCCGCTGGTTGGTCAGCTTGACCAGGTCCCGCTCGGTGAAGATCCCCAGCGGCCTCTTTTTTCCCGCCACGATGAGGCAACTGATTTTGGCCCGCGCCATGGTGGCTACCGCCTCATCTGCCGGCGTTTCCGGCGTGACGCTGATCACCTGCCGGGAGATTATCTGCCGGATTCTTGTTTTTGCCGTACCTGTGGTTATGCCCATCGGTCTCGTCCCTTGATAATGGTAAAACATGCCTGATGCGGTTCCACGTTTTCATAGTGGACCAAATGTATCCAATATCACATTTCTGAGCGTATTTACAGCCTTCAATGCAGGGGAAAATAGCTGCACTCTAAACAGGCAGTTATGGAAATCCCGGATTGTCCGTCAAAAACGCAACAAGGCGCGGAGCCGAAGCCCGCGCCTTGTTGCCGACAGGTGTTGCACGAAAAAGGGTTATCCCAGAATGGCCTTCATGTCCGCCTCGACCGTGGTGATGGGGCCGAGGTTGAAGTTCTCCACCAGGAAGTTTAGCACGTTGGGGGAGATGAAGGCCGGCAGGGACGGGCCGATCTTGATGTTCTTGATCCCCAGGTGCAGCAGGGTCAGGAGAATGACCACGGCCTTCTGCTCGTACCAGGAGAGGATCATGGAAAGCGGCAGGTCGTTGACTCCGCAGTTGAAGGCGCCCGCCAGGGCCACGGCGATCTGGATGGCCGAGTAGGCGTCGTTGCACTGGCCCACGTCCAACAGCCGCGGGATGCCGCCGATATCGCCGAATTCCAGCTTGTTGAAGCGGAACTTGCCGCAGGCCAGGGTCAGGATGACCGTATCCTGGGGGAGCTTCTCGGCGAACTCGGTGTAGTAGTTGCGTCCCGATTTGGCGCCGTCGCAGCCGCCGATCAGGAAGAAGTGCTTGATGGCCCCGGACTTGACCGCTGCGACCACCTTATCGGCCACGCCCAGGACGGCGTTGTGGCCGAAGCCGGTCAGGATCTCCTGGCCCGGATTGTCGGGGAAGCCGGGCAGTTCCTGGGCCTTGGCGATAACCTCGGAGAAGTCCCAGCCGCTCACGTGCTTCACGTCGGGCCAGGCCACCAGGCCCCAGGTGAAGAGGCGGTCCTTGTAGGTATCGGCCGGGCGCTGGATGCAGTTGGTGTTGAAGATGATGGCGCCCGGGAAGTTGACGAACTCCTTGGCCTGGTCCTGCCAGGCACCACCGAAGTTGCCCGCCAGGTGGCCGTATTTCTTCAGCCCCGGGTAACCGTGGGCCGGGAGCATCTCGCCGTGGGTGTAGATGTTGATCCCTTTACCCTCGGTCTGCTTGAGCAGCTCTTCCAGCATTTTCAGGTCGTGGCCGGAGACCAGGATGGCCTTGCCTGCCTTGGTGCCGAGCTGGACCGGCGTGGGGACCGGGTGGCCGTAGGTGTCGGTGTGGGCGGCGTTCAGAAGTCCCATGACGGTCAGGTTGTGCTTGCCGCACTCCATGGAGAGGCCGACGAAGTCCATGAGCCCCAGGTTGGGGTCGGTGGTGGCGGCCAGCGCCTTCTGGACAAAGGCCAGCACCTCTGCGTCGCTGCGCCCCAGGATCATGGCGTGGTCCATATAGGCGGCCATCCCCTTCAGGCCGTACATGAGGATTTCGATTACGGAGCGGATGTCCTCGTTGACGTGCTGAGCGTTGATGCCGTATGCCTCACCCTGGACGATCATGCCGTTCAGGTCTTCGGCCGGTTTCCATTCCGCCACGGGGCCGGAGAGGGTGGTGCCCTTGGCGGCCAGGGCCGTGCGGGCCTTTTCCTTGAGTTCATAGCAGTGCTTGATGAGGCCGCCGATGCGGGGCGCCTCGAAATCCACGTTGGTGACGGTGGTGAAGAGACCCTCGATGGTGAAGCGGTCGATTTCGGGGTCGCGTCCCAGCTTGTCGGCGTAGAGCGCCAGGCTCTTCAGGCCGTAGACCAGATGATCCTGTAGCGTGGCTACCTCGGGTTTCTTGCCGCATACGCCGGAGATGTTGCAGCCGACGCCGTTTGCCGCCTGTTCGCACTGGTTACAGAACATTCCCATGGTTGTTTCCTCCCTTGTGTTGAGTGTCTGAATAAACTCGCAGGTGAGTTTTGAGCGTTTCTATGGTATGAACAGTATACCCGATCTTTACGTCTTTGCTTGACCCGGGTCAAAAAAAACGAATTAGCAGGTTGTTGAAAAACAGCCATCTCGCCGCCGTCCTCGAAGGCCCTTTCGTGCGGCGTAGCGCTGCTACGCCTCCTCAGGGCTTTCTGCGGGTGCGACGATCTGACTATTTTTGAACAACCTGAGTTTTCAATAACCTGTTAAGGGAGGAAGCCATGTCCAAGGTGTATTTTGCCGATATGCGTGCCGGCCATAAGGAAAATCTGTTCGACAAGATCGGCAAGCTGCTGGCCCTGGCCGGTATGGGGCAGCACATTGCCGAAGGAGACCTGACGGCGGTCAAGATCCATTTCGGCGAGAAGGGGAACAGCGCCTTCATCCGCCCGATCTTTGCCCGGCGGGTGGTGGAGGAGATCAAGAAGCTGGGGGCCAAGCCCTTTCTGACCGATTCATCGACCCTGTATCCCGGCGAGCGCAAGGAGGCGGTCTCGGCCCTGGTCTGCGCCATCGAAAACGGCTTCGGCTATGCCTGCGCCGGGGCGCCGCTGATCATCAGCGACGGCCTGCGCGGGGTGACCGAGACGGACGTCGCCATTGACGGCGATCTGCTGAAAAAGGTCCACATCGGCACCGAGATCGTGGAGGCCGACTCGCTGGTCTGCCTGACCCACTTCAAATGCCATGAACTGACCGGCTTCGGCGGGGCTATCAAGAATCTGGGCATGGGGTGCGCCAGCCGCAAGGGGAAACTGGTGCAGCACTCCACTGTAGCCCCCGAGGTGGCGGAAGCCTACTGCACCGGGTGCGGCGCCTGCCTCAAGGCCTGCGCCCACGACGCCATCCGGATCATCGAGGGGAAGGCGACCATCGATCCCGAGCTCTGCGCCGGTTGCAGCCGCTGCATCAGCGTCTGTCCGGTGAAGGTCATCAATGTCCAATGGAACGAGGCGGCCGACCTGGTGATGAGGAAGATGGCCGAGTACGCCAAGGGCGCCGTGACCGGCAAGGAGGGGCGGGCGGTCTACCTGAGTTTCATCACCCAGGTCTCTCCGGCCTGCGACTGTTACGGCCACGCCGATGCGCCGATCGTCAACGATATCGGCATCTGCGCCTCCACCGATCCGGTGGCCATCGACCAGGCCTGCGCCGACCTGGTCAACGGGGCCCGGGGCAACGAGGGTTCGGCCCTGAAGAGCGGCCATGAGCCGGGGGGGGACAAGTTCCGTGGCGTATACCCCCAGATCCCCTGGGAGGTGCAATTGGAGCATGGCGAGAAGGTCGGCCTGGGGTCGAGGGGCTACGAACTGGTCAAGATCTGAACGGGCAAATCTGCCGCAGTGCCGCGGCGGCAGGTAATGGGGACCCTGAATCCGTGACGCCTTCATGCCTTCACTGGTCCGGAAGTCCTCTGCCTTTGACTTTGAATAGATTGCGACAATCAGGCGGCGGACGGGCCTCGTGAGTGAGCTGTTACGACATGGCGACGCGCGGGCTCCGGATCTTCCGGACGTTGCGGCATTCCGGCGTCACGGATTCAGGGGGACATTATGAAAGCAGTTGTCCAGCGTGTCAGTTTTGCTTCCGTTACCGTGGACGAAAGCCTGGTCGGCCGGATCGGGAAAGGCGTCCTGGTCCTCTTGGGCGTGGAGAAGGGCGATGACGAGTCCCGGGCCGACTGGCTGGCGGAGAAGATCGCCGGCCTGCGCATCTTCGCGGATGAGGAGGACAAGATGAACCTTGCCCTCGCGGATGTGGGGGGGGCGGTCCTGGTGGTTTCCCAGTTCACCCTGGCCGGCAATTGCGACAAGGGGCGGCGCCCCTCCTTCGATACGGCGGCACCGCCGGAGGAGGGCAAGCGGCTGTACGAATATTTCACGGCTGCGGTGGAGAAGCTCGGTCTGCCGGTGCAGACCGGCATCTTCCAGGCCGATATGAAGGTGCATCTGGTGAACGACGGGCCGGTCACCTTTATCCTGGAGCGCTAAGGGTGGGTTGTTGAAAAACAGCCATCTCGCCGCCATCCTCGAAGGCCCTTTCGTGCGGCGTAGCGCCTGGCCTTCGCAGCCAAAGCTGCTTCGGCGGAGTAGGCCTGCTACGCCTCCTCTGGGCCTTCTGCGGGTGCGACGATCTGACTATTTTTGAACAACCTGGATTTTTTAGCAGCCTGTTAACACTATCGGTTCACGCGCAGGTCGATGATCATGTTTGGCGGCAACGGCTGACCGTTGAAAAGATCGGTGGGTGGGCTGGGGGTTGACTCCGTGTTGCCGAAGGCGTACTCCAGAACGGCATGGCGGCCGTTGTCGTCAAGCCAGACGATCCGGTCATTCTCCACGCCGCTTTCCTCGCCGGCGGAATAGGACTTGGTGGCGCGGTCGCGGCAGTCGAGCGGGTCGTTGACCGCGTTGATGGAATCCAGGCACCGCCCAAGGTGCTTGGCCCGCGCCATGATGTCGCGGCTGGCCTTTGCCAGTTCCTGCTTCCTGGCGATCTCGCCATAACCCATGGCGCCCGAAAATGCGGTTCTGACCCAGCCTCCCTCGGCGCTGCGGATTACCCATGCGGTGACCAGAACCCCGTCCGCCCGTTTCTCCACGGCGATAGTCGCCGGGCACGTGGCCGGTGGCTTGCCCGACCATTTCCTGGTCCGATTGATCTCTCCGAATACCTTGGTGGTGCAGTCGGCAAGGGTTGCCACATCACCGGCACGGGCCGGTGCGGCGGCAAGGATGAGAAACATCGCAAGCACTGAAGCGGGGTAGCGCATCGCCTTCTCCTCTTGGACGGCCGTCTTGGCCTTTCCGTTTGCGTCCAGTATAGCACGTATCGCCGCCGATGTCTGGGCGCGCGGCGTTGTTTTATCTCAGGCACGCCCCGTGCCGCATTGTTTGTAATCGAAGTGAGGTCATAAGCGGAGAGGTGGATACGGTGGCGGTCCGGGAAGAAGGGTGGGGGCGAGGAAGGGCGATCACGGGATGGTTTTCGTGCCATACCGCGCCATCGGTCGTCCAGCGAAATGCGGGTGCAGGCGGAACGAGAAAGGGGCCAACCGTATTCGGCTGACCCCTTATTTTTTAAATGGTCGGGATGACTGGATTTGAACCAGCGGCCCCCTGCTCCCGAAGCAGGTGCGCTACCAGGCTGCGCTACATCCCGAGGAATATTTTTTTTAGCATCTACAAGGAGTTTTTGTCAAGGGGAAAGACGACAGCCACGGCAGCTGGCGTGGTCCGCAGCAGCCCGTGGCGAGCTCCCCCCATGTTTCCCCAAGAAAAAACACGTTTTCCCCTCAGCAGCCAAACGTCCCGCCGACACCGGCAAAACTCCCGCCAACAGCCAAGCAAGCCCGCTGCGATCAAACGGGACCAGATGGGGACCGGGGGGCCGGAGAGCGCACCTGTCCGAGTGTCGTGTGTCCTGCCCATGCCCGTAGCGCAGCGAAACGGGGGAGACGGTCAGCCCCCACAGCTGCAGCCGCAGGAGCAAGCCAATCCCCTTGCCTTCTCGAACGACTCGCGCCCTTCCCGCCACGACAACCACGCGATGAGGATAGCCCCCGCAGCGTCGAGGCTGCCGATACCGGTTGCCTCGTAGCCAAGGCTCGCGGCCAACAGCACCAGCGACAGGTACAGGCAGGTCTTCGAGCAGGCAGCGTCGGCCAGGATGGCCGCCGAACCGAGTGTTTTGCCAACCTTGGTCTTGGAGTGGATCAGCCCCCACATGAAGGAGATGGAGACCAGGGAGACGACAACACCCCAAAAGGTCGTCTCGGGTTTGTGCTGCTGGTAGATGCTCAGGCAGGCCATCAGCAGCAGTCCGGCCGTCAGTGCATAGAAGGAGCCGCCGGTGATCTTGAGGGCCTTGCGTTCGAAGTCGTCCCGCTGTTCGCCGCCGTTCGCGCGAACTCTGCGGAGCATGTGCCAGACCCCAACGGCGGAGACGACCTCGATGAACGAGTCAACGCCGAAGCCGAAGAGGGTCAGTGTTTCGTCGCTCGCCCCCAGCCAGACGGAAGCAAGGCCTTCGAGGAGATTGTAGAGGATGGTGAAGACCGCAAGGGCTCTCGCGGTCGAGAACAACTTTTCGCGTTCGCTCTGCTGCATGCTGCTTTCTTTCTTGTCGGGGCTGGAAGTGCAACAGCAGCTGTCGCTGCACAGTCCGCGCCGCAATTTTCGGGAAAGGTACCAGTAGCCCCAGCCGATGGACAGCAGTGTGACGGCAGCCATGAGCGGCTTGCCGACCCCAAGGGCCTTGGCCCCGAAGAGCCCCAGGTAGACCCCCAACATGGGAGAACCACAGCAGCCGATGAGGAAACAGCCCGCCGCCATGATGACCCCGACCAGAGTGACGCTTCCGGCAGCTCCGGCGGCCATGGCTGCCTGCCGAGTCGAGAGGTATTGTCCCAGCGCCCAGGCGGCGAAAGCGGCACCGAGAGCATAGGAGAGTCCGAGCAGGTAGTCCTGCTCCTCGAAGTAGGTAGCAAACCCCCACCACGCACCACTGCCCACACCGACGTCGGCCCAGCCTTCGGGGGGTGCCGCAGCCACCTGTCGAAGGTAGAGGGCGTGTCCTGCAAGAACCAGCAGAAAAACAGCGGGGGGGAGCCAGTGCACCAACGAACTCCGGGGGCGGGAAGTGGACGTCACTGCTGTGTTACCCGCTCCGCTGCGAAAGTGTAACCCTTGGCAGTCTTTTTCAGCGTACCGTCAACCTTGACGACCGCCTTGGCGACGGGCGCGGCCCCACTCCAGAGGAACGGGATCTTTTTCGTAGTCTTGTCCGTCGGGCACTCCGTGGTGCAGCTCGCGCAGTTCGCACTGTCGATCAAGGTGAAGCCCTTGCCCGGCGTCGCGGCTGCCACCCTGCCAACCACCGTCACCTTGCCGACGAAGGCTTCCGGCTTGGCAGCCAGCTGATTGACGGCCAGCGCCTTGACTGCAGCCGTCGGAGGGGCTGCGAAGACTGGAGCAGACAGCGACAGAGCGGTCGCTACAGCGGCCACAAGGAACTTGTTTGGCATTATTTTTCCCTCCTTCTGGGGCTCTGCGTGTTCAGATAAGGATACGGCAGATGCCGGGAGAAGGGAACGAAAAAGATGCGAACCCTCCCTCTCGGCAACACCCCGGAAAAGTGTAGGCTCCCCAATCGACGACGTTTTTCCCGCCCCCCGGATATGGATAAGCACCACAGCATAGGTCTCATTGGTGGAATGGCGATGTGGGTAAGTACTATCAATTTATTTGGCTGGAGGTATCTCAGGCACAAGATGGGGCCACAAGGTGGGTTGTGGAACACAGCCCCGGACATCATATCGTGTGACCAAGCTACTCTTGACTTGCCAGCCCGAAATTCCTATTCTACTCCCTTCAAAATTAAACTCATAGCGAAGCAAACGTGCGATGTGCCGGTTACATTCCCGCATATTGCCGGCGCAAAACAGTATGAGTACGTCAGAAGGCCTCGAAAATGCCCATCACAGAAATTCTTGCCCGCAACGCTGCCCTGTACGGCGAAGAGATCAGCCTGGTCGAAATCAATCCCGGCATCAGAGAGGTTAAAGCAAGCTGGAAGGATTACGAGCTTGTGGAAACCAATCCGGAAAAGAAGTACCGGAGGGATATTACCTGGCGCGAGTTTGACGACAAAGCCAACCGCTTGGCCAATTTCCTGCGGGAAAGAGGCTTGCAGAGAGGCCACAAGGTTGCCATTCTGCTTATGAACTGCCTTGAGTGGCTGCCGATTTATTTCGGCATCCTGAAGACCGGTGCCATTGCGGTGCCGCTCAACTACCGATATACCGAGGAAGAGATCAAATACTGCCTCGATCTGGCCGAGTGTGACATTTTGGTTTTCGGGCCGGAATTTACCGAGAGGGTCGCTGCGATCCGCGGGCAGATTCCGAAGGTAAAGATACGGCTGTTTTTGGGGCATGGTTGCCCCGCTTTTGCCGAAAGCTATTATGCGCTCACGGCGTGCTGCTCCTCCACGGCTCCCAAAGTCACACTCTCCGACGATGATGACGCGGTTATCTATTTTTCATCCGGCACCACCGGTTTCCCAAAGGCGGTGCTTCATGCGCACCGCAGCCTGATGACATCCTGCGCCGCTGAAATGAACCACCACAAACAGACACGCGAGGACAACTTCCTCTGTATTCCGCCGCTCTACCATACCGGAGCGAAAATGCACTGGTTCGGCAGTCTCCTGTCCGGCAGCAAAGCCGTTCTGCTGCGTGGCGTCAAACCGGAGTGGATAATCAAAACCATATCCGAGGAGCGGATAACAGTCCTTTGGCTGCTCGTTCCGTGGGCGCAGGACATCCTGGACGCCATCGACCGCGGGGATATAACGCCGGAGGAATATCATCTGGATCAGTGCAGGCTCATGCATATCGGCGCGCAGCCGGTTCCCCCCAGCTTGATCAATCGCTGGAAAAAACATTTCCCCCATCACGATTACGACACCAATTATGGCCTGTCGGAAGCCATCGGCCCCGGCTGTGTCCATCTCGGCATCGAAAATAGCCATAAAGTCGGCGCTATCGGGAAGGCGGGATACCAATGGGAATTGCAGATCGTGGATGCAAGCGGCCGTGAGGTGGAGCCGGGCGAAGTCGGCGAGCTTTGCGTGAAAGGCCCCGGCGTCATGAAATGCTATTACAACAACCCCGAAGCCTCTGCCGAAGTGCTCAAGGACGGGTGGCTGTACACCGGCGATATGGCGCGCATGGATGAAGACGGTTTTGTCTATCTCGTTGATCGCAAAAAGGATGTAATCATCTGCGGTGGCGAGAACCTGTATCCCGTGCAGATCGAGAATTTTCTGCATACGTACGACGCGGTCAAGGATGTGGCCGTAATCGGCCTTCCCGACCGGCATCTGGGTGAAATACCAGCGGCGATAATTGAGTTGAAGCCGGGCTTTTCCTGCTCTGAAGCCGAGATGGCGCAGTTCTGCACCGGGTTGCCGCGCTACAAGCGGCCGCGCAAAATCATATTCGAAGAGATACCGCGCAATCCCACGGGAAAAATTGAAAAGCAGCGACTCCGCGAGAAGCATTTTTGCGGCAGCCTTGTGGAGGCGCAAACCGAGAACCATTGACACGACAATCGGATGTATCCCCGCATGCATGCTTCCGTCCCACGCGTCATGCCTTGTTTTTTGGGGGACTTTCGGGTAGCATGTCCGCCTGCCTGATCAGGGGCGGGCGGGAGGACAGAACGCGAGGGGCCGCGAAGAATACCTACTATGATCAGGTACCTCCGGGAGGATCGGGAACGATGAACAACAGTATCGGGCAAGAGATCAGGGAACTGCTCAAGCTGCACAATGCCGTGCTGCTGGCTCACAACTACATGCGCGACGAGGTTCAGGAGATAGCGGACATCACCGGAGATTCCCTGGCCCTCTCCATGGAGGCGGCCAAGACGAAGGCGGATGTGATCGTCTTTTGTGGTGTGCACTTCATGGCCGAGTCGGCCGCCATTCTGTCCCCCGACAAAAAGGTGCTGCTGCCCCGCCCCGATGCCGGCTGTCCCATGGCCGACATGGTCACGGTGGAGGAGTTGGAGGCGCTCAAAGCCAAACACCCCGGCGTGCCGGTGGTGACCTACGTCAACTCGTCGGCCGAGATCAAGGCCCACTCCGATATCTGCTGCACCTCGGCCAATGCCCTCAGGGTGGTCAGATCGCTTACGGAGGACGAACTCATCTTTGTGCCGGACCGCAACCTGGGGCGCTGGGTGGCCCGATTCGTCCCGGAAAAGCGCTTCGTCTTCTGGGAGGGGTTCTGCCCGACCCACGAACGAATGACCGTGGAGGCGGTTCAGCGGAAAAAGAGCGAACACCCCGACGCCCTGTTCATCTGCCACCCGGAAAGTGCGCCCGAGGTCTCGGCCCTGGCCGATCATGTCTGCTCCACCAGCGGGATGTACGACTACTGCCGCGCCAGTTCGGCCCGGAAGTTCATCGTCGGCACCGAGGCCGGCATCCTCTACAAGCTGCGGCTGGAGAATCCGGGCAAGGAGTTCATCCTGGCCTCGCCGGCCCTGATCTGCCCCAACATGAAGCTCACCTCCCTGGAGGACGTACTCTACTCGCTCCAGACCATGTCGCCGGTGGTGACCGTTACCGAGGAGACCCGCGTCAAGGCCAGGCAGGCCCTGGACAGGATGCTGGCCGTGCCACGGGACTGAGAGGTTGTTGAAAAACTAAGGTTGTTCAAAAATAGTCAGATCGTCACACCCGCAGAATGCCCTGAGGAGGCGTAGCAGCGCTACGCCGCACGAAAAGGCGTTCGAGGACGGCGGCGAGATGGCTGTTTTTCAACAACCCACCTACATCAGGATGCGCGTCAGGAAGTAATCCGCCACCAGGATCAGCATGAAGGAGAGCACCACCGAACGGGTGGTGGAAACGCCGATCCCCCGCGCACCGCCCGAGGTGTTGAACCCCACGTAGCAGCAGATGACGGCGATGATGCCGCCGAAGACAAAGGACTTGATCAGGCCGGCGGCGATCTCCCTGAATTTGAGCGCCAAGCGCAGGGAATCGGTGTAGGTGGCGTAGGAGATGAACAGCTTCGGGTGCAGGTGGCTGATGATGGCGCCGCCAAGCATGCCGACGCAGTCGGAATAGATGGTCAGGATCGGCACGCAGATCAGGGCCGCGATCAGGCGCGGCATGGCCAGATAGCGCACCGGGTCGATCTCCAGGGTCGTGAGGGCGTCGATCTCCTCGTAGACCTTCATGACGCCGATCTCCGCCGCCATGGCGCTGCCCGCCCTGCCCGCCACCAGGAAGCTGACCATGACCGGCCCCATTTCCCGCACCATGGAGAGGCCGACGATACTGCCGACGATATCCTGGGTGCCGTACTTGGACAGTTCCACCCCGGTTTGCAGCGCCAGGACCATGCCGACGAAGAAGGCCATCACCGAGGCCACCGGCAGGGTCTCATAGCCGATGATGGCCACCTGGGCCAGGATGGACGGCATGTTGTGGGGCGCCTCGCGGAAGGCGAATACGGTCCGCTTGAGCAGGATCAGCACCTCGCCGACGATGCCGAACGAGTAGATCAGTTGTTTGCCGATGAATTCGAGAAATTTGGTCATGGTTTATCCTGAAAGAGGCCTTCTCCCGCATGGTCCGGGGTGTTCATGGTGTACAGAATACCCTATATCCCGAACGGTATCCAGAAGATACTCAGGGATGTCCCCCCCTTGTCCGTGGCATAGCCGAACAGTCCCTTCAGCAGTTTGAATTCGCTCCCCTCCCGGGCGGAACGGTACGAAACCAGCGGCGAGAGTTCCCAGGCGCTCTCGTTGCCCCGTTTTTCACGCCAGAAGAGGTTCCAGAGGATCGATGTCGCGCCATCACCCTTGTCGTCCCACGTGCTGATGAAAAGCCTCCAGAGCGGTGCCAGGTTGCGTTCAACCCGGTCGTTCCAGAAGACCGGTTCCACCAGGGCGGGCATGGAGAGGGTCCGCAGGCCGTTCTCGTCCCGCTTCCAGGCGTAGAGCGGCCAGAAGGCGCTCTGGGCGCGATCTTTGCCCGCTTGGGGCCAGGATTCGTCCGCACGGTGGAACAGGAAATAGAAGAGGCTGGTCTTCTCCTGGCGGAACAGGGGGGAGTCGATGGTCGCTTTGCGGTAGATCGGCCACATGACCCAGCGGCTGCTCCCCTCCTTGGTCTTCGATTCGGCATAAAAGGGGATGAAGCGTTCGGTGCTGGAAGTGGCGCTCGTGGCGGTCACCCAGAAGGGCCAGAAAAAGTCCCGCTCCACGACCGTTCCCGCGCCGTCCCGCACCACGCCGCACAGGGGCCAGGGGATGTGGGTCGAACTGCGCTGCGGCGACTCTGACGAGGCATAAAACGGCAGCAGGTTGAGGTTTCTGGTCGGATTATCCGTGTCCTGGCCGAGATGCTCGTCGCTGTAGATCGGCCAGAGTGCGAACCGTTTTTCGTAAACCCCCTCCTTGCGCGACTGTCCGTACAGGGGCCAGACGGCGAAGCCGCTTTCTTTTTCGCCTGACACGCTGTTGAAGATCGGGTAGAGCCAGTTGGTGGAGGTGGTGCCCCGCTTCACGGTGCGCCCATAGAGGGGAAACAGGACGTAATGGTACTCGTCGCGCCAGAAGCGCTCGTAGATGTCCCCGTACAGGGGGAATACGGAGGTGTAGGGGCCGTATTTGTCGGAGGTGCCGCTGATGTAGAAGGGGAACAGCATGCTGCTGTGCCGCTCCTCATCCGTCCCGGCGCGTTCGGTATGTTTTTGGAACAGGTGCAGCACCTGGGTGTCGGAATCGGTCTCGCCGCTGCTGGTGGAGGCCAGGGGGTAGAGGATATCGCTTTCGGCGGCTCCAGGGGTTGATTGCTTGAAAAAGAGCGGCCTGACGGCGGTCCTGGTCGTGTCGCCGCTGCGTTCCCGTTTGAAGATCGGCCCCAGGATGGAGAGGTTGCTGTAGCCGGTCGCCGGGCTGGAACGATAATCGAACAGCGGCCAGAGGGTGACGATGGTGCCCGATGGCACCGGTGGTGGTTCTGCGGGCTCGGCATTTCCCTCGCCATGGGCGAGGGCGGTGCTTACAAGAAGGATCGCGATGCAGTGTACAAACGTTTTTTTCATTCCTGCTCCCTGGGATCATCGACGGCAGGGCCATTATTCCTTATCGGCCCAGGAGAGTCAACCGCGAAAGGCCCTTGTTGCCGGGCGCTTTTACAAAACTATTACAAACATCAAATCCGATCCCCTGTATGATGACTTCATGGATGTAGAGTCTCTTTGGAGGAGAGTTATGGCGCAGTCGTTGACGATAGGAAAGTACACCGTCCCGTATCCGATTATTCAGGGGGGGATGGGGGTGCGCATCTCCGCCGGCCGCCTGGCCGGCACTGTCGCCAAGTGCGGCGGCATCGGGCTGGTTGCGGCGGCCGGTATCGGCCTGGGCAGCGGTTTTTACAACGGCAGGAATTTCTTCCAGGCCGATGCCGAGGGCTTTAAGGCAGAGATTCGCAAGGCCTATGAGATCGCACCGGACGGGGTCATCGGCGTCAACGTCATGGTCGCGTTGTCCGATTTCGAACAACTCGTCAGGGCTGCCGTGGAAGCGGGCGCCAAGGTGATCGTCTGCGGCGCCGGACTCCCCATGAGTCTGCCGGAGTTGACCGCCGAGCATCCCGATGTGGCCCTGGTGCCGATCGTATCCTCCCTGCGGGCGGCACAGCTCATTGCCCGCAAATGGCTGAAAGCCTATAAGCGTCTGCCGGATGCGGTGGTGGTCGAAGACCCGGATACCGCCGGTGGCCACCTGGGTGAAAAGATGGAGAATATCGGCACCGGCGAGTATGACCAGTATGCCACCGTGCGTCAGGTCAAGGCTTTTTTCCGCGACGACTGCGGCGTCGAGGTTCCGGTGATCGCGGCCGGCGGCGTATGGGACCGGGCCGACGTGGAACATGCCTTGGCGGAAGGCGCCGACGGCGTACAGATGGCCAGCCGTTTTGTCTGCACCGAAGAGTGCGATGCCGATGATGCCTTTAAGCAGGCCTACCTCAGCTGCACCAAGGAGGATATCGGGCTGATCATGAGTCCGGCCGGTCTGCCGGGGCGGGCCATTTTGAGCAACAAGGACAACATCCGCCGCTATGATGTGGAGAATAATACCCCCTGCCGCATGGGATGCCTGAAAAAATGCTCCTACAAGGAAACCGGCGAACGTTTCTGTATCGTCTCCTCTCTTGATCGCGCCCAGCGGGGGGAGGTGGACACCGGTCTGGTCTTCTGCGGCACCAATGCCTGGAAAGCCGATCGCATCACCACCGTGCAGGAGATCTTCGACGAACTGTTCGGCGAGGCGGAAGAGGCGCTGCAGGAAGCAGCCTGATCCTTACCCCCTGCCACACGACAGAGTACCTACCTCGGCCCGCCGGAATTTTTTCCTGCGGGCCGTTTTCGTTCCGCACCCCGCTGGCCGCCCCGTCCCCTCCCGTTTTCCCTTGACCGTCACCAGGTCCGATGTTATATAAAGAAAAGTTGATATAATAAAATTGGTAATCGTGATATGAACCTGCTGGATACACTCAAAGCCCTTGCCGACCCTTCCCGCCTCCGTCTGGTGGCGGTGCTGCTGCACGGTGAATTTACCGTCCAGGAATTGACCCGCATCCTGGCCATGGGGCAGTCTCGCATCTCCCGGCATTTGAAGATCCTGACCGAGGCCGGTGTGTTGGCCGTCAAGCACCAGGGGACCTGGAGCTACTACCGGGCGGGCGAGGCGAGTCGTTTTTTCAACGCCATCCGCCCGGCTTTCGAGGTCGAGTTGAACGGCCTGCCCGAGCGGGGCCGCGACCTGTCCGCTGTGGCCGAGGTGCTGGAGGACCGCCGGCGGCGCAGCCAGGAGTTTTTCGACCGCCATGCCCGCCAGTGGGACGACCTGGCCGGGACGCTCCTGCCGGTTCCCGAGTATCGCCGGCACCTGCTTGAACTTGTGCCCGATGATGGTACCGTTTTAGAGATCGGTACCGGCACCGGCGGGCTGCTGCCTGAACTGGCGGCCCGGGCGGCCAGGGTGATCGGCGTGGACCATTCCCCCGCCATGCTGGAGGAGGCCCGTCGCCGGCTGGCGCACGACGGCGCAGGCGGCATCGAACTGCGCCTGGGGGAGATGACCCACCTGCCCCTGTCCGACGCCTCGGTGGGATGCGTGGTGGCCAACATGGTGCTGCATCATGCCGCCAACCCGGCGGCCGTACTTGCCGAAATCAGGCGGGTGCTGGCCCCCGGGGGGGTACTGTTGCTGGCCGATCTTGCCCGCCATGAGCGGGAAGCGGCCCGGGAACAGTTGGCCGACCAGTGGCTGGGGTTTGAGGAGGCGGAGTTGGGCTCGTGGCTGATGACGGCGGGATTTTCCAAGGCTTCTTGTGAAAGAATAGAAGGGGAGAGCGGACAGGAAACGGTGCTGGTGGTGAAGGGAGTGGTATCGTAGGGGCGCTGCTTGCTGCGCCCGATAGTCTGTGTTGGCGAGAGTACAGGGTCTAGCTTCCCGAGTAACTACTATGAAAGAAAAATTTGAGAAATTTTCACAACTCGTTGAGTCAGGTCAGGTTGAAATTTATAACGAGTTCAGCCTGCAGCATGAGTTGGGTCTTTATCTGAGGTCTGCAATTCAGGATGCAAAGGTAAAGGTACAGTTTGAGAGGAATGTCTCCTTCTTCTTTGATTCAATCAATTCATTTCGAAAAAAAGAAATTGATATTTCTATTTTTTTAACTGACAAATCCAGGAAACTTTGCGCTATCGAGTTAAAATATCCACGCAATGGACAGTACCCAGAACAAATGTTCAGTTTTTGCAGAGACATTCACTTTTTAGAACAGCTCAAAGTGGCAGGGTTTGAAAAAGCATACTTCATAGTTTTTGCGGATGAAAAGCCATTTTACGAGGGCAAAGCAGACGGGATTTATGGGTACTTCCGAAGTGGGAGGACACTGTCTGGAACTATCCAGAAGCCAACTGGAAGCAGAGATGATTTCATAGAAATCGGTGGGAGTTATTCTGTCTGTTGGAGCACTGTCAGAGGTGATCTTAAGTTCGCTATCGTTGAAGTGTGAAAATTAGGCCCGAAAGGCAGCCGGGTCAAGGTGTATGGAAATTATTGGGCGAAATACCAGAGCACAACGAAGCAACGCCCCGCGACGTGAATAAAACTATGACCTTCAACCCGGATATCCATCATCGCCGTTCCATCCGGCTCCGTGATTACGATTATACCTCTGCCGGGGCGTATTTCGTAACGATCTGCACACAGGGAAAGGAATGTCTATTTGGGCGGATTGATGGGGAAGTTATGGTGGCGAATGATGCCGAGCGGTTGGTTGAATCGGTATGGTATTCATTACCGGAGCGGTTTTCCGGCACTGAATTGGATGCCTTCGTGATCATGCCAAATCATGTGCATTTCATTGTTTTTCTCGTAGGGGCGACGCTTGCTCCGCCCCTAACAAAAGACGGTGGGACAAGCAAGGGCGCAGCAAGCAGCACCCCTACATTGGGTTCCGTTGTCCGGGCATTCAAATCGATATCCGCCATTGAGGTAAACCGAGTGCTGGGACGACAGGGACAACCGTTATGGCAACGCAATTATTATGAACGGGTAGTGCGGGATGATGGCGAATTGCGTGGATTCCGCGAATACATCCAGCACAACCCGGCCTGCTGGTCCGAGGACGAAAACAATGATTTAACGACGTAGGGGCGCTGTTTGCTGCGCCCCGTTTCCCGGGCTCAATAAACCAGGGCGGAGCAAGCGCCGCCCCTACAAAATCGATACGAACACCACACAAAAGGAGAGTAAACAGATGTCCAAAGATTTTATCGTCGCAGACCTTGCCCTGGCCGATTGGGGCCGCAAGGAGATCAGGATTGCCGAAACCGAGATGCCGGGCCTGATGGCCATCCGCGAGGAGTATGCCGCCGCCAAGCCGCTCAAGGGAGCCCGCATTACCGGTTCGCTGCACATGACCATCCAGACCGCCGTGCTGATCGAGACGCTGGTTGCCCTGGGCGCCGAAGTGCGCTGGGCATCCTGCAACATCTTCTCGACCCAGGACCACGCCGCCGCCGCCATTGCCGCCGCCGGCGTGCCGGTCTTCGCCGTCAAGGGGGAGAGCCTGGAACAGTACTGGGACTACACCCACAGGATCTTCGAGTGGCCCGATGGCGGCTTCTCCAACATGATCCTGGACGACGGGGGAGACGCCACCCTGTTGCTGCACCTGGGCGCACGGGCCGAGAAGGATAGCAGCGTGCTCAATAACCCCGGTTCCGAGGAGGAGACCATCCTCTTCGCCGCCATCGGGAAAAAACTGGCCGTTGACCCGACCTGGTACTCCACCCGCATCGCCCGGATCCAGGGCGTGACCGAGGAGACCACCACCGGCGTGCATCGCCTCTACCAGATGCATGAGCGCGGCGAACTGCGCTTCCCGGCCATCAACGTCAACGATTCGGTCACCAAGTCCAAGTTCGACAACCTCTACGGTTGCCGCGAATCCCTGGTGGACGGCATCAAACGCGCCACCGACGTGATGATCGCCGGCAAGGTGGCCCTGATCTGCGGCTATGGCGACGTGGGCAAGGGCTCGGCCCAGGCCATGCGGGCGCTGTCGGCCCAGGTGTGGGTGACCGAGGTCGATCCGATCTGCGCCCTGCAGGCCGCCATGGAAGGCTACCGCGTGGTGACCATGGAATACGCCGCCGACAAGGCCGACATCTTCGTCACCTGCACCGGCAACTACCACGTCATCACCCACGACCACATGGCCCGCATGAAGGACCAGGCCATCGTCTGCAACATCGGCCACTTCGACAACGAGATCGAGGTCGCCGCCCTGGAGAAATACCAGTGGGAGGAGATCAAGCCCCAGGTGGATCACATCATCTTCCCGGACGGCAAACGCATCATCCTGCTGGCCAAAGGGCGCCTCGTCAATCTGGGCTGCGCCACCGGCCACCCCAGCTATGTGATGAGTTCCTCCTTCGCCAACCAGACCATCGCCCAGATCGAGATCTTCACCAATCCTGGCAAATACCCGGTGGGGGTCTACACCCTGCCCAAGCATCTGGACGAGAAGGTGGCGCGCCTGCAACTCAAGAAGCTCAATGCCCAATTGTCGGTGCTGAGCGACGAACAGGCCGCGTATATCGGGGTGAAGAAGGAAGGCCCCTACAAGGCGGAGCATTACCGGTATTGAGCCGGCCCGCATAACGGGGCTGGGCAGCACAACGAAAGGGGGCGGCATCATGCGATGCCGCCCCCTTTTCGTTTCGTGTGCCGCGGGAAGGCTATTTCTTTTTGTCCGCCTCGTCCATCGTCTTGATCAGGGCGTCGGTCACGTCCTGAGCGTCCACGTCGCTGCCGACATAGAGCAGTTGCTTTTTGATGATGATAATGGCAAAGCCGTTGGCCTTACCGTAGGCCGCGGCCGCCCGCTCGGTTTCATCGTACAGCGCCTTGGTTTCCTTTTCCTGCAGGGAGGACAACTCCTCTTCCAATTGTCTGCCGAACTTCTGGAACTCTTCCACCTTTTTCTGGAATTCCTTTTCCCTGGCGGCACGTTGGGCCGGGGAGAGAGTGGGGAGCTTGGCCTGGATGCTGGCGCGCAGTTTGTCCAACTGCTTCCGCTTGCCGTCGACCCTGGTCTGGAGCTTGTCCTTCTTTGCCTGGAGTTTGGTTTGAACCGCCTTGCCCCGTTCGGTTTCGTCGCCGACACGGGCCAGGTCAACGGTGCCGAGCTTGGTCGTCTGGCGGATCGGGGCGGCCTCGGAGGTTTTCTTCTCCGGCGCGGCCGCCGCGGGGGCGGTGGGGGCAGATGCTGCTGCGGCAGGCTTTGTGCCGGCTGCCGGAGCCGGATCGGAAGCGGCTGCCAGGCCGGGGAGGCTTGTGACAAGGGCAGCGACGAGAAGCGTTTTCACTAGGGTGATCATAACAACTCCATTTCGTTTTTGGGGAATGATGCTACCGCTACAGCATAAAAGGATTGGCGTCGTGAGGCAACACAATTTCCCGCAGCAGGGCGGCGCCGGGCGCGGTCCTGGGGGCTCTAGTTGAGGACCTCCATGTAGATGTCGAACGCATTTTTCTGATACAGGGCCCTGATGTCGTTGATCTCGTCATAGGCGGAGACCAGCGTCGAGGTGACATAGGGGTCCAGGTGGGTGCCGGTGAGGCTGTTCAGGGTGCTGATGGTGTCGCGCTTGCACATCCCCTTGCGATAGGGCCTGTCCTCGGAGAGGGCCGTAAAGATATCGGCGACCGCCATGACCCGGGACCCCAGGGAGAGTTCGCTGTCCGTGCGTCTGAAGGGGTACCCGCTGCCGTCCAGCTTCTCGTGGTGTTCGCAAGCCCACTTGACGACGTTTTCCATGCCCCGCACCTTTCTGAGCGCCGCGAAGGTTATGTAGGAGTGGGACCGCATGACCGCCATTTCCTCCCTGTTCAGGCTCGACGGCTTGTAGAGGATCTCGGCCGGGACGGAAAGCTTGCCGAGGTCGTGCAGGTGTCCGGCAATTTCGAAAAGGGTCCCTTCGGCGCTGCTGAAGCCTATTTTACGGCTGACAGCCTGTGCCACCCGGGCGACGCCGATGGAGTGGGTCGCCGTAAACCGGCACTTATAGTCGATGATGTTGGAGATGAGGCGGGAAAATTCGTAGAGTTCGTCGATGCCGATATCGATGGAAGAAGAGCGGATCGAACTGTTGACCAAATATTTGACGTCGTTGCTGTTCATGTCGAGCCAAAACGAATCCCTTTGGGCCAGTTCATGGAATGCGGCCACGATATCGGGATGGAACACGGCATCGGCATGCTCTTCGACGGTCTCCAAAATGTCATGGGAGTGCAAGAGGATGTTGTTGTTGACCGCGGAAAGGGTTGCTACGCGATCTGCCAGGTGGATGATATGGCTGGTGAACGGTATGGCGCGGCCGTCCCCGGTGCCGGCCCCCTCGCCATGCTTCCAGGAGGTGTGGTGGAATCGGACTATTTCGGAGATATCGATGAACGTAAGGCCCTTGAGGAGTTTCGAGCCGATCTCGGCATGGTTGTTCGCCGTTGTGTCGAATTCAAAGTGCGTGATCGAGTTCGCCTCGTCGCCGGTGAAGACGCCGCAGTCGTGGAGCAGTGCGGCATAGATCATCCTCTCGATGTCGTTGTTGCTCATGCCGAGCATGGTGCCGATCCGCATGGAGATATAGGCGACCTTGCCATGGTGCTCGGACAGGTTGCTGTTGATCATGTCCAGGGCATTTGAAACCGATTCGATGAGATCCCATACCATTATCTTCATATTACTTCCCTTGCGGATCGAATACCCGCGTTGTTTGTCGGTGAGAAACCATCACGTGGTTGGTCGTGGCGCCGGGTTTCGGAAGGCCGCCCTGCCTGCGTGGGTGCTGTTTGAAAATGGAAAAGGCTTTGCAGAAGTCTGCAAAGCCTTAATTCCTTAAATGGTGCCGAAGACTGGAATCGAACCAGCACTCCCTTGCGAGAACCAGAACCTGAATCTGGCGCGTCTACCAATTCCGCCACTTCGGCAACGAGAATCTTTTCTTTACCATTAATGACAGGCCGATGCAAGAAAAAAATGGCTATTTCCCTTGCCATCATCCCTTCCGATTTGTTACAGTCCCTTGCCTTACCATCACATTCTTAAGGATTGCCTTCCATTTATGAACCTCCTTGCCGTTGAAAAGCCCGCCCGTTACATGGGGGGAGAGATGGGCTCCATTCGCAAGGATGAGGCCGAACTGCGTTTTGCCCTAGCCTTCCCGGACGTCTATGAAGTCGGCATGAGCCACCTGGGGCTGCGGATCCTGTATCATGTTCTCAATGCCGTTGACGGGATTGCGGCGGAGCGCGTCTATGCCCCATGGCCGGATATGGAGTCCCAGATGGAGGCCGCAGGCTCCCTCCTGACGACCCTGGAAAGCGCTACCCCGCTGGCGGCCTGCGATATCATCGGTTTTACCCTACAGTATGAACTCTCCTATACCAATATCCTCACTATGCTGCGCCTGGCCGGCATACCGCTTTTGGCCGACGAGCGCCATGACGTTTTCCCGTTGGTCATCGCCGGCGGCCCGTGCGCCTATAACCCTGAGCCGCTGGCCCCGTTCTTCGACGCCTTCCTGCTGGGCGACGGTGAAGAGGCGGTGCTGGAGATCGCCGAGGCTGCGCGTCTGGCAAAGCGTGCAGGCCTGGGAAAGGCGGCGCTCCTGGAGCGTCTGGCCGCCATCGAGGGGGTATACGTCCCCTCGTATTTTGAACCCCGCTACCACCCGGACGGGAGCATCGCGGAGATTGTCCCGCTCAAGCCCGGCGTGGGGCGTGTGCGTCGCCGTTTTCTCGCGAACCTTGACACGGCACCCTATCCCGCTGCGCCGGTCGTCCCCTTCATGAAGACCATCCATGACCGGGTGGCGGTGGAGATCGCCCGCGGTTGCACCCGCGGCTGCCGTTTCTGCCAGGCTGGCTATATCTATCGGCCGGTGCGCGAGCGTTCGCCCGGAACCATCTTCGATCTGGTGGAAAAGTCCCTGGAGGCCACCGGCTATGACGAGGTGTCGCTCCTGTCGCTCTCTTCGGGGGACTATTCCTGTATTGCTCCGCTTTTGACCGGGCTGATGGAGCGCTATGCCCATGACCGGGTGGCGGTTTCCCTGCCGTCGCTCAGGGTCGGGACCCTCACCGAAGGGTTGATCGCCGAGATAAAGAAGGTGCGCAAGACCGGGTTCACCCTGGCCCCGGAGGCGGGCAGCGAGCGGATGCGCGGGGTGATCAACAAGGGCATCACCGAGGCGGACCTCCTGGAGGGGGCGGCCAACGTCTATGGGGCCGGGTGGCGGCTCATCAAACTCTACTTTATGATCGGCCTGCCGGGGGAGACCCTGGATGATGTGCTGGAAATCCCCGCCCTGGCGCGCCGGGTCAAGGACCAGGCCAAAGGGTCGGGTGTTTCGGGCGAGGTCAACGTGTCGGTCAGCAGTTTCGTTCCCAAGGCACATACGCCTTTCCAGTGGGAACCGCAGATCTCCCAGGACGAGATCAGGGAGCGGCAGGGTCTGTTGCGCGGCGAATTGAAGCGGCGCAAGCTCAATTTCAAGTGGCAGGACGCCCCGCTTTCATTCATGGAGGGGGTCTTTGCCCGGGGCGACCGGCGGCTGGCACCGGTGCTGGTGCGGGCGGTAGAACTGGGCTGCCGTTTTGACGGCTGGGGGGAGCACTTCTCACCGGAACGCTGGCGGCAAGCCTTCGCCGACTGCGGCATCGAGCCCGAATGGTACTTGCGCCGGCGGGCCCTGGACGAAGTCCTGCCGTGGGACCATCTCGACTGCGGCGTTACGCGGGAGTTTTTGCTGGCGGAGCGGGAGCGCGCCTTCGCGGAGTTGGCGACCGAGGATTGCCGCCACGGCCGGTGCAGCGCCTGCGGCGTCTGCGACTTCAGCGTCGTGGAACCGCGGCTCTCGCCCCATGAGGCCGTGCCGGCGCCGGCTCCCGCGGCGCTGGTCGAGCCGTTGCCGGCACGTATCCGGCTGCGCTTTGCGAAAACCGGTGCCATGCGTTTTCTGAGCCATCTTGAGTTGATTACGGTCTTCACGCGCGCCGTCAGCCGGGCAGGGGTGCCGATCCTTTTTTCCCAAGGTTTCCACCCCCATCCCAAATTCTCCTTTGCCACCGCCACCTCGGTTGGTATAGAATCCAGGGCGGAATACATGGATATGGTTGTGGCGGCCGGCTGCGAAGCGGCTGAGGTGCAGCGCAGGCTGAACAACGTCCTGCCCGAGGGGCTGCGGATTCTGGAGGCGGAACAGGTGGACGTGAAATCACCATCTCTTTCGACCCAGATGATCGCCACCCATTATCGTATAACCTTTAATAATGCGCCCTGTGACGATCTGCCTCAAAAATGTGAGCAGTTTTTGGCGCACAGTGATTTCGTCATTCAGCGGATTAAAAAGGGCGAACGTCAAACTATTGATCTGCGGTCGGAAACCGTATCGCTCGTTGCCGGGCCCGACTCGCTGGACCTGGTTGCCGGCAGGGGCAAGCCGGTGGAGTATGTCCGCGCCATTACCGGCAACGATGCGCTCGCCATGGATGACCTGCGGGTTGAAAAGCTCGATGTCGTTTTTGCCGCGCCATCGCCACGTGACTGATTTTGAATGCATTTTATATAGACGGAGACAAATTGTATGGGAGCAGAACTGGTTATCAACGCCGCCTCCCACGAGACGCGTATCGCGCTGATTGAAAACGGCACCATTGCCGAGCTTTATATCGAGCGCAGCCGCGAAAGAGGGATTGTCGGCAACATCTACAAAGGGCGGGTCATCAGGGTGTTGCCCGGCATGCAGGCCGCCTTCGTGGACATCGGCCTGGAGAAGGCGGCATTTTTGTACGTGGCGGATGTCTTTGACGCCATTGAGGAGTATGAGTCGCTTCTGGACGAGGGCAAGAAGGAGCATGAGCCCAACGTCGAGCAATCGGAATCCGCCCATCCCGATTACAAGCCGTTGCACCCTATTGAAGAGCTGCTTCAGGAGGGACAGGAGCTGCTGGTCCAGATTTCCAAGGAGCCGATCGGCACCAAGGGCGCGCGCATCACCTCCCACATCTCCCTGCCGGGCCGCCATCTGGTGTACATGCCGACGGTGGACCATGTGGGCATTTCCCGCCGTATCGAGGACGAGGCCGAGCGGGAGCGTTTGCGTGAAATCGTCGACCGCCTCAAGCAGAGCGGTTCGGGGTATATCGTCAGGACGGTCTCGGAGGGGAAAAGCGAAGAGGATCTGCTGTCGGACATGCAGTACCTTTCCACGCTGTGGGGCGAGATCGCCAAGCGCCGGGAAAAGGCTGCGGCCCCTTCGTTGGTCCATTCCGACCTGGACGTGGTCCAGAAGGTGGTGCGCGACATCGTCACCGAGCAGGTGGACCGGATCATTGTGGACTCGAAGCCGGATTTTGACCGGATTGTCCAGTTCATCTCCACCTTCATGCCCAAGATGAAGTATTCCATCGAGCTCTACGATGACGAGGAGCCGATCTTTGACCATTTCGGTCTGGAGGTGGAGATCAGCCGGGCGCTGGGCAGAAAGGTCTGGCTGAAGAGCGGCGGCTATATCATCATCGAGCAGACCGAGGCGCTCACCGCCGTGGATGTGAATACCGGGCGCTTCGTGGGCAAGCATAATCTCGAGGACACCATCCTCAAGACCAATCTGGAGGCGGTCAAGGAAATTTCGTATCAGTTGCGGCTGCGCAATATCGGCGGCATCATCATCATCGATTTTATCGACATGGAGAAAGAGGTCAACCGGGACAAGGTCTTCACCGCGCTGGAGGAGGCCCTCAAGGGGGACAAGTCGAAGAGCAACATTCTCAAAATTTCAGAACTGGGCCTGGTGGAGATGACCCGCAAGCGTGTCCGGGAAAGCATCGGCCGGATGATGTGCGAGCCGTGCCCGTACTGCGAGGGGCGCGGTTACATCAAGTCGAAGATTACGGTATGTCATGAGATTTTTCGGGAGTTGCGCCGTGAGATGCTGGATATCAAGGGGACCAAGGCCACGGTGTCGGTCCATCCCCAAGTGGCGGACCTGCTCTACGATGAGGAGCGGCGGGGGCTGGAGGAGTTGGAAAAGCGCTTCAAGAAGCGCATTACCGTGCGGGCCAAGCCCGGCTTTCACCAGGAACAGTTCGAGATCCTGATAAACTGAACGGCTCTGTGGCCAGTGGTTGCGAAACAAAAGGCGTGGGTAGGTATAACTACCCACGCCTTTTGCGTGTGTCCCGTATGCCTGTAGAATGAGGTCTTAGGCGGCCTTCTGCTCCAGGTTCGTCTGCTGGTCATGTTGGGCCGAGAAGTATTCCATGGCCTCGCGCATGATATCGGATACGCTCTTTTTGGTCTTGCTCATCAGGTTTTCCAGGTGCTCACGCTCTTCGTCGCTGATACGCATCGAAATTACGTTGTAACGCGGATTTTCTCTCATTCTGCCCATGTTTGGTTCCTCCGTTTTTTTATGTGGTGTGATATGGCACGCTTAAGTAAGTGCTCACTCTACTGCCATATCTATGCCAAAACGGAGTATACATAAAATTAAGTAATAAAAACGGTATGTTGATAATTGGGGGTACGCCATTCGTTCTTGGCTTAGGGAAAAAGTGTGCACAATCTGGCGCACGCGTGGTCAAAAGTATACACTATTCCGGGGCCTCCTGTTCCGCTGACTTGGTCCGCACCCGCTGTACGATTTCAAGACCGTGTTTTTCCAAGAGGCGGTAAAAGGTCCGGCGGGGGATATTGGCCAGCCGGGCCGCCTTGGCCACGTTGCCGCCGGTTTCTTCGAGATAGCGCTGGATCAGGTTTTTTTCGGTGCGGCTGATGTGCAGCTCCCGTTCGGCTTTGAACGAGGCATGGCGGCGGTTGACCTCTCCGTTGCTGCACCGTTCGTAGGTGTCGGCAAAGATGGTGGGAAGGTTCTCCAGCCTGATGATCGTGCCTTTGGTGAGGACCGAGGAGCGCTCGATAACGTTCTGCATCTCGCGGATATTGCCGGGCCAGGGGTAGTGCTGCATGGCCTTGACGGCCCGGTCCTCGATCCCGGCAATGTTCTTGTTCAGTTTTTTGCGGGCCTTGTCGAGGAAATGCTCGGCCAGGCTCGGGATGGAGTCCTGCCGGTTGCGCAGCGGCGGCAGATGAATATTGAAGACGTTCAGGCGGTAGTAGAGGTCTTCGCGGAACCACCCTTCGCTCACGCCCTGTTCCAGGTTCTTGTTGGTGGCGGCAATCAGGCGCACATCAACCTTTTTGGGCGCCGCCCCCCCCACCGGCCGCACCTCGCCCAGGTCGAGAACCCGCAAAAGCTCCGCCTGCAGCTTGGGGGTGATATCCCCGATCTCGTCCAGGAAGATGGTGCCGCCATTGGCGGCCTCGAAGAGCCCTTTCTTGTCGCCGATGGCGCCGGTGAATGCCCCTTTCTTGTGACCGAACAGCTCACTCTCCAGCAGGGAGTCGGTAATGGTCGTGCAGTTGACCGTGACCAGCGGTTTGTCGTTGCGCAGGCTCAGGCGGTGGATGGCCCGGGCCGTCAACTCCTTGCCGGTGCCGGTCTCGCCCCTGATGAGGACCGTGGTCGGCGTCGGCCCCACTTGGCGGATCAGTTCCAACACCTCCTGAATCTTGCTGTCGTTCCCCACAATCGGGTCGTCGCCCAACTGTCGGTCCAGTTCGCGCCGGATCAACTCGTACTTCTGCATCAACCGACCCCGGTCGTCCTCAACCTGCTGCAAATTGTGGGGGAGGCACATCTCGATGTCCGCCAATCCCTGAAAAACGGCCACGGCATGTTCCCGGCAGGTGTTATAGCCGCAGGCGCGGCAATTGAGCTCGTCGCTTTGCGTAAACTTGTTGGTGGAGTGCAGGATGCGTTTGATGTCGTCTTTGCCCGGACTCGGCAGCCGGCATGATTTGTTCGAGTAGGGGCGCATCAGGTCGGGTATGGATGTCGTGGAGCGGTAGTGTGGCGCCGTTTTGTAGGGGAGCGTGCTGTCGTTGTAATTGACGATCAGTTTGCGCTTGTAAAAATGATTCAGGGTCTGATCGCGGGCGGGGCCATCGACGCAGCCGCCGTCACAGAGTCGTAAATCCACAAAGGATGGAGTGATCCGCCCGGCGGCAAGATCGCGGATGATGTCGATGGCGTGATTTTCGCCCTCGGCGGAGATGATCTCCGTATCCAGGAAATCCGGTTCAACCTCGAACACCTTGAGCGGGCCGCCGGTAAGGGTGAATATGCGTGCGTTATCCGGGTCAAGACCATCGAAGGGCGCTTCCGCCAGGGACGCTGGGTTGATGCCGCGGCCCTTGAAGAATTTGTCGATCTCCTGGTAGGTGAGGACCACGTCGATGGCGCTGGACGATTCCGCCGCCTGTACCTCGAATTTGCCGGCAATGCAGGTGCTGATATAGATGACCTTGGTATCCTTGCCGAGGATGCCCTTGATGAAACGCCCCATGGCGATCATGGGTGAAACGACCCCCGCCAGGTTCGGGATCAGCTTGGGGTAATGGCGTTCGATCAGGCTGACCACCGCAGGGCAGTGGGAGGAGACCAGGGGGATCTCGGTCTGTCGCAGCACCTCTTTGTACGCGTCGGCAATCATGCGGGCGCCGTAGGCCCCCTCATGCACCTCGCAGAAACCGAGATTTTTCAAGGCGGCCACCAACTGTCCGGGGGTGATGGCGTGGAAGAATGCCGGGAAGGAACACCCCAGCACGGCCACAACGGGCGCGCCCGATGTCAGCAGTTCTTGGGTCTGTCCCATTCTGTCCACCACGGCCTTTGCCTGTTGCGGGCAACTCAGGCAGTTGCCGCAGCCGATGCAGCGGTTATACATGATTTGGGCAAATCCGTTGTCAACCTTGATGGCCTTTACCGGGCAGCTGCGTACGCACGAGTAGCAGAGCCGGCAACGCTCCTTGAAGGTGATGATCGGTTCCATGGCGGTGTCCCTTGCATTTTGTGGAGTGATATTGTGGAATAATATACTGAAAACGGAAAGTGTGCAAGGAGTGACACAGTGGTGGTAGTTTTTTTACATGGCCGTTGTTACCGGAACCATGATGTGGCCGTTTGGGACAGCCGTACATCATGGCCACTATTGCCATGGTTCTTGGACCGGCCAGTGGGATGTCATTCCCGGGTGGGGGCAATAAAGAAGCCGCTCATTGCCGAATTCGGGCAGTGGGCGGCCATGTGGTTTCGCCGGAAGGTGGGGCTGCAGATATTACTTTTTGCCCTGAGCCGTTTCTGCCGCTTTTTGGGCTGCCGATTCCGTCGCTTCTTCTGCCGGGCTGAACGTTTGGGGCGCCGCCGCAGTAGTCTGTGCCACCTGTTGGGTCTGTGGGGCCGGGCTTGCTTGCGGTGCCGGTGTGGCCGTTGTTGCTTTGATATTCAGGTAGCTGTCTACCGTTTTCACATCCACGCCCATCTTCAGGGCGATTTGTGCCGGGCTCTGCCCGGCCAGTTTCAATGATTTCGCAAGAGCCGTACCGGTGAGTTCAACGGTATCGTGTTGTGGTTGTGACGGCTCCGGTGTCGAAGCAGCGGGTGCGGCGGATGCTGCGGGCGTCAAAGCTGTACCTTGTGTTTGCGGTGATACGACGTTCCCTGAAATCCCATTGATGTCCATAGAGCCACTCTCCTTTTTCCCGTGATTCTGGTCGCAAAAGCTGCGCATTTCATGGTGTCGACCACGACGTGATCGGCGCAGCAATGCCCTGTGAGGTGACGATAGAGGTGAAGACTTAGGTGAGACTTAGGGAGTGTGCACATTTTGAGGTTGACGGAAAGAATCCTGAATCCGTGAGGGGGCCCCTCTCAAGCGGCGTCTACCGGGCGGAAATAGATAACGAAACAGGGCTCCTGCGGCACCTTCCCGGTTACGAAGCGTGACGGTCCCGCCCAACCGGTCGGCAATACTGCGCACGATGGCCAGTCCCAGGCCGCTGCCGGTTTCATCGGTGCCAATGACCCGGTAAAACGGTTCAAAGATCCTCTTCTCCTCGTCGGACGGAATCCCCCGGCCGTTGTCGGCCACCTGAAAGACCACCCGGCCTTCCTCGCGGTACAGTTCCACATCCACGATCCCGCCGGCCGGGGTATAGCGGACGGCATTATCGACGGCGTTACGCATCAGGATGGCCAGCGCATCGGCAGGGGCATTCACGACTACCTCCTCAAGGCGTTCACAACCCAGGTCGATCCCCTTGGCCGCGGCCAGCGGCATCACATCCTCGAGCACCTGCTGGACAAGGCGGTCCAGACGAAATTCGACCGCGGGAACGGCACTGGATTGTTGCCGCGCCAGAGAGAGTAATTGATCCAGCAGCGAGCGGGTACGGGCCAGACCTTCCTTGAGGTGCCGGAGGCGCTCCCCGCGCTCCTGGGGCTGGTCGCTCCGCTCCAGGTTTTCCGCCTGCAAGGTCAGGGCTGTCAAAGGCGAGCGCAACTCGTGGGCGGCATCGGCGATGAAACGGCGTTGTTGTGCGAGCGTATCGTCGAGCCGCTGCATCAGGCCGTTGATGGACGTTACAAATGGCCTGATCTCCTTGGGAACGCCGCCTTCGGGGAGCGTTGTCAGATTGGTGTCGTCCCGTTGGTCCAACTGCCGGGAAAGGCTGGCGACCGGTGCGAGCGAGCGCCGGACGAGCCAGGCGGTCAACAGGCTCAGGAAGGGCACCAGCAGCAACACCGGCACCAGGGTACGCAGGCCGCTGCCCCGGGCGGTCTCGTTGCGAACGGCCGTCGGCTGCCCCACCGCAATCCTCAAGCCCGACGGCAGGGTACGAACAAACAACCGCCAGGTTTCGCCCTGACCGTTGATGGTCTGGAGTCCTTCCGGGAGGTCGGGCGGAATCATGGGCCGCGTGATCTGGGTGGTCTGCCTCGCCGGTACCGGCGTCCCCAGGGGGATGATGATGATCCGCGCATCGGGGTCGTGCCGTTCCTCTGCCTTGGTTATTCCGGCCCATGGTTCCACGGTCTTGTCGGAACGCCCGACCAGCAGCGCCACCTGTTGGAGCTGGTCATCCTGCAGCTCCTGGGCCTCCCGAAAGGCCAAAAAAAAGGAACATCCGCCGGCGGCTATGCCGCTGATGATCGTTACCAGGGCAATCCAGCCGGAAAGTTGTCGATGCAGGGAGGTATTCATGGGTGCCGATCCACCATCCATCCCAACCCCCTCACGTTTCTGATCGCTTCACTGCCGAGTTTCTTGCGCACGGAGTGGATCAGAAACTCGACGGCATTGCTCTCGACCTCCTCGTTCCAACCATAGATGCGGGTTTCCAGATCCTGGCGCGACAGGATGGCGCCGGGCCGTACCAACAGCGCCTGCAATAGGGCGAACTCCCGGGCGGACAGGCGGCAGCGCCGCTCGCCGAAGCCGGCCTCCTTGGTCACCGGATCGAGGCACAGAGCACCGTTGGTTAACAGCACCGCAACCTGCCCCCCCTTGCGCCGGGCAACGGCCCGCATGCGGGCCAGCAACTCCCCCGCGGCGAACGGCTTGACCAGATAGTCATCCGCCCCCAGATCCAACCCCCTGATTCGGTCATCCAAGCCGTCCCGAGCCGTAACGATCAGCACGGCGGTTGCGTCGCCACGGCTGCGCATCCGCTCCAGAACCACCAAGCCGTCCTCTTTGGGCAGCCCCAGGTCAAGGAGCATCACGTCGTACTCGCCGGTCTCGACGGCATCCAAAGCCTGGTCACCGTCCCGCACCCAGTCCACGGCATAGGCGGCATCCTTCAACGCCTGCATCGTCGCTTCACCGATCATCCGGTCGTCTTCAACCAGTAGCACCCGCATCAGATCTCCTGTAATTCACCGTGATTCCTCAAATATACCACATCGGCCCTGCGCGGCAACAGCAGGGCCGACAGCGCCAACGCCGTCAGATAGACCATCCCCCAGGCCCAGATGATGTCGCTTAGGAAATGCCCTCCCTGGGCTATGCGGGCATAGCTCATGAGCAGGCCGAAGACAAGGCCGCCCGCCAGCCACCTCCCGGCAAGCGCAGGCTTGGTGCGGCGATAGATGAAGAACGGCGCAGCCAGGTAGAACGCCGCCGAACCGTGGCCGCAGGGGAAGGAGCGCCCCTGGCCGTCGATGCCCGGCTGCCAGGGGTGGAGAAACTGCTTGGAACCGCCGAATTGCACGATCTCACGGGGCCGTGGCCGGCCCCAGTGGTCCTTGAAAACGGCATTTACCAGCACCCCAGGCCCCAGGGCCAGGAGCAGGACCAGAAAAATTCCTTGACGGCGCCACGGGCGCCAGGAAGATTTCGAGTTGCCGTAGCAGGCGGCACACAGGCCAAAGAGCGCTATGGCGAGTGCCGGGTACCGGTCCAGGCGATAGAGCAGTTTCCAGGGGAACCGCTCCCCGACCGGCCACCCGCCGGACTGGTAGAAATGGGACGAGACCACCAGATCTGCCCCGGTAGCGGCAATTATGGCCGTGGCTACCGTCAGAAATACCAGTACGAGCAACGCCTCGCGCCATGTGTTCGCCTGCATAGAGTCTCCTGTTCTCAATCAGTGGTGTTTCTGTGCGGCCATTTGCGGAAAACTGTACAGGCTTATCAGTATTAACGTAAGAAGCACCGCCGATGCCGAGTAACGGCTGAGCGCCAGCCCTCCGGAGCTGTGCGGTTTGTCGAGCAGGTCGCCTACCACCGCCCCAAGCGGGCGCGTGAGGATGAATGCCGTCCAGAAAAGCGTCGTACGGGATATGCGTGTCCAGTAATATGCGGCAACAACAGCCACCAGCAGCATGGTGAACACAACGACGCCTTTCGCGTAGCCAAACCCTGCCGTATCAGCGGTCCAGTCCCCAAGCGCGGTGCCGAGGGTCTGGGAAAACATGATCGTCACCCAGTAAAATATCTCTGCCTTTTTTGTCCGTACCGTATCGATGGAGACGGACCCCATGGTGCGATACCAGGTGGATAGGGAAGCCACGAGTAGGACAAACAGAATCGATGCGCCCCCGGCATAGCCAATACCCAGGGAACGGTCGAAAAAATCGGCCAGCGTAGTACCTACCGTAGTCGTTGCGATGATGGTCGTCCAATACAAAAGCGGGTGATAGCGCTTGGCCGAGACCTGGGCGGTGACGGCGACGGCAAAAAGTACGGCGAAGAGTGCCGTCCCAACAAGATAGCCCAGGTTCATGGACATGGATACTGCGTCGCCGCCGGTTTCACCAAGGGTGGTGGCGGCGATTTTGATGATCCAGAAGACGAGTACCACCTCTGGAACCTTGCTTACGTTCTCTTTAACGGTGCTGTTCATGCTTGATCTTTCTCCGTGCGGTGATTTCATGCGAGTTTTCCGAAGCTTTTTACGTATGACGTTACTTCAATATCCAGCCACGCCGGATCAGCGGCGTGGCCACCAAGCGATAAAATGCCAGGACGGGCCGGTAGAACCGCCCGATAAGGTGTCGTCTCTGGTACAGGGCCAACCGGGCAGCGACCAGTGCTACCATGGCTGCGCCTGCCATGTCCAACGGGAAATGCACTCCCAGGTAGATCCGCGCCCAGGCCACCGGCAGCCCCAACAACGCGAGGGCAAGGCCTGCTGCCCGGGTGCGTTCGTGCAACAGCAGGCTGAAGGCCACCGCCCAGATCAGGGTCGCATGATCGCTGGGGAAGGATGAGTCCGGGGCATGGGCGAGAAAGGTGTGCCCCAGGCCGATCATAAAGGGGCGCGGATGCTGCCAGAGGAGGCCGATCCCCTGATTGATCAGCAGCCCGGCTCCACCCGATGCCGCCGCCTCCAGCATCAGCCTGCGCTGTCGTCCATCCCCGCGGAGCCAGCCGAGTGCCAGGAACAGCGGTATCAGCCAGATACTCCACTCGGCCAGCCCACGCGCCAAGGCCAGTAGCAATGCCTGGGGGTGCGCCGGGGCGTTGATCGTCAAAAACAGTGCTTCGTTAAATTTTTCCATGGCAATTTCGCGGCGGGAGATGGGGGTTCCCGGCCGGTGATTTCCTCTGCTTTCTAAGATGGCTCAATCTTTTTCCTGCGATTCAGACTGTTTTTTCCTTGGGGCATCGTTGCGGCGATGTCGTATGATAGAACTCTATAGGGGGAAACTTAGCTGATGATTAGCTGGGGAATTTTTTGGCGAAACCGGTTGGGGCTGCACGGGCTGATGGTTTGAAGCGATGGATACTGGTGATGTCCTGTGTGTGGGACGGATCTGGGGCTGGAACGCAAAAGGCCGCATACAGTGATGTATGCGGCCTTTTTTTGTTTTCCTTCAAGAGGAAAGGGAATTACTTGGCAGCCGGAGCAGCAGCGTCAGCAGCAGGAGCGGCTTCTTTTTTCTCAGCTTTTTTTGCTTTCTTTGCTTTTTTTGCTTTCTTAGCCGGTTTCTTCACTTCTTTTTTTTCAGCAGCCGGAGCAGCGGCGTCAGCAGCAGGAGCAGCAGCGTCAGCAGCGAAAACAACAGCCGAGAAGGACAGGGCTACGATAGCGGCAACGATGGTGGAGAGAACTTTTTTCATTTGTACTACCTCCGAAGAAATTTAAAAACCTGCGAAAGAAAAAAGCATAAGTGGTGCCAATTGTGGTCAATGTGTGAAAATTATGAATAATCAGCGGGTTGTATTTTTTTGTTTTTGAGGCGTGGATTTTTTGTGCCCGATATGGGGTATTGGTCGCCCCAAATAAGCCATTTTATGTATATAAGCGCTATATAATTTAAGGATGGTGCTTTCCGCTTTTGCCGCCCTGTCCTTCAGGCAAGCTCCTTTCAAGGGCAGGTGCGGATGTCGTGCCACCCGGTTGCGGGGCAAAGGCTCAGACGCCCATCACCTTGACCGGAGGGCGCCTCTGGCGTACCATACATCCCAATGGGCAACCTCGGAAAGGACCGCCGGCAATGCCGGAAACTGCCATGAATGTTACGCTCCGCAAAGACCGGTCCGGCATCTGGAGCCGTGCGCAACGGTGCTGCGACCTGAAGAGTTGGCAGCGCCTCTGGCTGGTGACGGGGGGCGCGTATCTGCTCATGCTTGTCGCCACCGGTTGGCTGCTCATGCCGGAGCGCCGGCAGGTGGACAAGGCCATGGTGTTCGCCGTTACGGAAGAGGTGCGCCGGTACGACGGTCTCGCCTTTGTGGGGGATTCCCCCGAGAAGATATTCGAAATGGCCCGCACCCGGGGATATGGCCCATGGATCGCCCAGGTCCGCAAGACCTACCGGATCGGCCGGGAGGGTGATAGGGGCTTTGACAGGATAGAAAGGGAATACCGCCAGGCCGTGGAAACCCTGACATCGAGACGCCTGAAGTTGTCGGGCTGGCTCTTTGTCGCCTGGGCCGTACCCATGGGGGGGCTCTACGCCATGGGCAGCCTGGTCGGCTGGATCAGGCAGGGGAGATCGTGACCGTTTCCAAAGTTCAACTTCGCCTCGACTCCATCGAATGCCATGGCATGGTGATCCCGTTCCAGTACTGCCATGCCCGGCGCAGGACCCTGGGCATGACGGTCAGGCCGGACAAGTCGGTGATCGTCAGGGTTCCGGTACGCACCTCCCTCGGGGAGATACGGGACTTCGTCTCCCGGCGGGCCGTGTGGATCGCCAAGGTATGGCGGGAGTTCGACAGCACGCCGCCCAAGCCTCACCAAACATACGACAACGGCGCGACCTTCTGGTTCCAGGGGCGGGGGTATGGATTAAGCCTGGAGCGGGGCACGGCGGAAGCGGTGGCGCTCAGGGGGGACGCGTTGGTGGTTGCCGCCCCGGGCGAATTGGACCCTCGGGCCACGCGCCTGCTCATCGACGCATGGTACCGCGATCAGGCGGCGGGGATCTTTCGGGAACGGGCAATCGAGTGCCACCGGAGGATGGGGGAGGAAGACCTTCCCCTTCCCTCCATCGTGATCCGCTCCATGAAAAGCCGCTGGGGGAGCTATTCGTACCGCACCGGCCGCATAGCCCTCAACCTCCACCTCATCAAAGCCCCTCCGGCGTGTCTCGACTACGTGATCATCCACGAGTTGTGCCATATCAGGGCGCGGCACCACGGACCCGGCTTCTGGAACCTGGTCGAGCGTTACGTGCCGGACCACGCCGGGCTGCGCAAGCAACTCAACGGCATCAGGTAGCGCTGCCCGCCGCCGCGCAGCCTTCGTATACCGGGGAGCACGCCGCCTGCATTGACATATGGCACAGCAGTGATTACTCTTTCTGCAAAGAATACCTCGGTTAAAAGGAGCCACGATGAAAAATAGATATCTGTTGGTGGTGGTTTTCAGCCTGGTGGCCATGCTGGCAGGCACAACCCTCGTCACCGTCGACGCAGAGGCCCGCGCCGGCGGCGGCAAATCCTTCGGCAGCCGCGGGTCGCGCAGCTATTCCCAGCCGGTGTCGCCCTCTTCGCAGCCCCGCCCCAGCCAGCAGGCTGCGCCCCAGCCGTTCTCGCCGTCGCCCTACCAGGCTCCCCAGCCTGCCGGCGGCGGTTTCCTGCACAGCATGGCCGGCGGTCTTGCGGGCGGCCTGCTGGGCGGTATGCTGTTCCGCAGCCTCGGTTTCGGCGGCGGGATGGGAGGAGGCTTTGGCGGCGGGATCGGGCTGTTCGAGATCATCCTGATCGCCGGGATCATTTACCTGGTCTACCGGATCGTCAAAGGAAGGCGTAATGAGGCCGCCCCCTACCAGAGCCCCTCTGCCATGGGAGGGTACTCCGAGCCCGAGGCGCCCCGGCCCATCCAGCCGGCCTACGCCGATATCGCCGGCGACCTTGCGGCGGGCCTCTCCCACATCAGGCAGATGGACCCCGGTTTCGATGAACAACGCTTCGCGGACGGGGTCATGGATATCTTTTTCAAGATCCAGGGCGCCTGGATGAACAGGGACCTCAGCAGTGTGACCCCGTTATTGACCCCGGATATGCGGCGCATCTTCCAGGAGGATATCGACCGGCTGCTGCGCGAGCACAGGGTGAACCGGCTGGAGAATATCGCCGTGCGCAACGTGGAGGTCAGCGAGGCGTGGCAGGAGTCGGGCCAGGACTATATCACGGCCCTGATCTACGCCAACCTGCTGGACTACACGACCGACGACGCGAGCGGCCAGGTGGTGGAGGGGAGCAAGACCGATCCGGTGAAATTCGAGGAGTTCTGGACCTTTACCCGGCCGGTGGGCAACAACCCGTGGCAGCTTTCGGGGATTAACCAGAAATAATTTTATTTGGGAAGTCGCGAACGGGAACGGCCCGGCCAGTCAATGTACTGGTCGGGCCGTTCTGTTTGTGGCTATGGTGTTCCTGAATCCGGGAGGCCTTCACGGATTCAGGGCCTCGTTCAGACCACCCGGATGAAGAACTCGGGGCAGCCGGAACCGCAGTAGCCGCACAGCACGCAGGCCGCCTCGTCCACCACCGCCTTGCCCCCCACCAGCGACAGCGCCTTGCTGCCGCAGATTTCGATGCATTTGCCGCATCCCTTGCAGAACTGCTCCATGATCAACAGCTTGCGGCGCCGGCTTTCCAGCCCTTGCCAGACCGCCTCATCCATCGCCTCGCGCTCGAAGAAGGCGACGTTGGCGTCGATCTCCTGTTCGGAAAGCATGCCGACGGCGACCCCGTGGATGCCTTCCAGGCCAGCCACGAAGGCCATGCTTTGGCGCGCCTCGGCGATCAGGTTGCCCCCCGCCAGCGCCTTCATGGCATAGACCCCCTGGCCGGAACGGGCGCAGGCGGCGATGGCCAAGGCCATCTCTGCGGCGGTTCCATCCAGGATGCCCATGCCGTTCTTGTTGATCAGGGGGTGGACCACCTCGAACTCCGGGTGGGAAACGGCCTTGCGGAAGGCCTCGATATAGTGGGAGGAGAATCCCACATGGGCGATCTTCCCCTCCTGCTTCATGGTGAGGAGCGCTTCCAGCACCTCGGCCCGTTCCGTGAAGGGGTCGGCCACCCGGGCGCCGTGGATATGCACGATATCGAGCCGTTCCCTGCCCAGTTCCCGCAGGGCCTGTTCCACATGTGCGCGGGCGGTGGCTGCGTCGGCGGCATGGGTCTTGGTCGCGATGGTCACCTCGCCCCGCCAGCCGTCCAGCCCTTCCCGGACATGGGGATAGGTCCCGTAGAGGGCGGCCGTGTCGAGCATGGTGACTCCCTGCTCAAGGGCATGGCGGATGAGCCTGCCTCCCTCGCGGGGGGTAATGCCGGCCTGGAGGGGCCCCAGGGGGAGGGTGCCGTAGATGAGCGGAAAGATGCCGATGCCGGTGGCGCCGAGTTGTACCCGTTTCACGCCGGCTCCTGCTCCGTATCGCCGTTGATCGCCGCTCGCAGCAGGTTGCTCGGCTTGAAGGTGAGCACCCTCCGGGGGTCGAGTATGATCGATTCTCCGGTCTGGGGGTTCCGGCCGCGCCGGGCATTCTTCTGCTTGACCTCAAACTTGCCGAAGCCCGAGATCTTGACCTCCTGACCGGTTTCCAGGGTAGCCTTGACGATACTGAAAACCGATTCAACCAGATCGTAGGATTCCTTTTTGGCGAATCCGCACGTTCTGGATACGTTCTCCACGATGTCTGCTTTGGTCATGTTTGCCTCTCATCTGAGTAATAATTCAGAAACATACACTAAATGACTCAGTTATCGCAAGCCCGGCGAAAAAAATTTCGCAACCGGGCAAACTTGACATCCGCTTTGCCATCGCTTATGGTATTCATATGAATACCATAAGGGGGTGCCATGGAGGAACTGACCGGCCGCCAGCGGCAAGTATTGGATTTTATTGCTTCACACATCGACGGTAGCGGCTACCCGCCCACCCAGCGGGAGATCGCCCGCCACCTGGGGGTCAGCGGGACGCTGCCCGTGGCCAAGCACCTGGCCGCCCTGGAACGGAAGGGGTGCCTCAGGCGGGATGAAGGCTCCCGGGGTATCGCCCTGGCCGGATTCACGGGCGGGACGCAGTCGCTTCCCATTGTCGGAACGGTGCGGGCCGGCAACCTGTCCCCCGCCATCGAGGATATCCAGGGTTATTTTGCCGTTGATCGAAACGAGATCAAGGGTGCCGGCTGCTTTTTCCTCCGGGTCAGCGGCGATTCCATGATTACGGCCGGCATCTTCGACGGCGACCTGGCGCTGGTACACCCCCAGCCCATAGCGGAGAACCGGGACACCGTGGTGGCCATGGTGGACGGCGAGGCCACCCTGAAATGGTTTTACCGCGAGCATGACTGCATCCGCCTCCAGCCGGCCAACCCCAACATGAAGGCCATCATCCTCCGCCCCGGTGACGGAGAGGTGAGCATCGTCGGCAAGGTCATCGGCATCTACCGCCGCATGGGATAACCTTTGGCCGCCTCGGAGCATTCCCGGTACACAACCATGAAACCAAGAACCATTCTCCATATCGATATGGATGCCTTCTTCGCCTCGGTGGAACAGGAGGCCAACGCCGACCTGCGGGGCAAGCCGATTGCCGTCACCGGCGCCGGTCACCGCACGGTCGTGACCACCTCTTCCTACGAGGCCCGGGCCTGCGGCGTGAAGACCGGCATGGCGGTGTGGGAGGCGAAGCGCTGCTGCCCGGAGTTGATCGTCGTCACCGGCAACAACCGGAAGTACACCGAAACCTCCCGTCGGATCATGGGGATGATGCAGGATTATACCCCCGAGGTCGAGGTGTTCTCCATCGACGAGGCCTTCATGGATGTGACCCACTCCCTTTCGATCTTCGGCACCGGTGAGAACATCGGCCGTCAGATCAAGGCCCGCATCCGGGAGGACCTCGGCATCACCTGCTCCGTCGGCATCGCCCCCAACAAGCTGCTCGCCAAGCTGGCCAGCGACATGCACAAGCCGGACGGGTTGACGACCATCGTCCCGGCGGACGTACCGAGGGTCATGGAGCGTCTGCCCATCGGTGCCCTGTGCGGCATCGGCAAGAAGATGCGGCGCCACCTCAACCTCATGGGCATCTATACCTGCGGCGAACTGGGGCGGTGCGACGAAACCCGGCTGACCCGGAAGTTCGGGATCATCGGTACCCATCTCAAACAGATGGGGTTGGGGCGGGACGACTCACCGGTCATCCCCTGCGGGGAAGAGGATGAGGTCAAGTCGGTCAGCCACAGCATGACCCTGGAACGGGACATCGAAGAGCGGGACGATATCCTCCGTTTCCTGCTGCAACTCTCCGACATGGTCGGCAGCCGGGCGCGCAGGTACAACGTGGCCGGCAAGACCGTCGGCCTGTACGTGCGCTACGCCGACTTTTTCACCAGTTTCGGCAAGCAGACGACGCTTCCCGGCTACATCAGCCTGAGCAGCGATATCTACCGGGCTGCCCTGTCGATCCTGGACGGCGTGGAGCTGGAACAACCGGTCAGGTTGCTGGGGGTGCGGCTCACGAACCTGAAGCACCAGTCCGAGCAGTTGCACCTGTTCGAGGACGAGCGCAAGAGGACGGCAGCCGCCAGGGCGGTGGACGATCTCAACCAGCGCTTCGGCTCCCTGGCAGTTACCTTCGGCACCCTCCTCCCCGCCAGGGAATCGGGCGGCTCCCATGTCATCTCCCCGGCCTGGCGGCCGGCCGGGATCAGGAACGTAGAGGTGAAATAAGCGCCGGAGATAAAAAAAGCGCCCCCCGGCAGGTTGGCCCGTTGCGCAACCGGCAACCTTTGGTATCATAGTGGTGGCGTTCACAGCCCCCTGCATTTTCCTGCCGGCGTCGCTGTCATCTGCCGGTTGACAAGACAAGGAGGTCCCCCATGCACCTTCCGGGGATTACTCGCAGAGATTTTTTGAAGGCCGTTGGCGTCACCACGGCAATGGCCGCCACGGGTACCCTTTCCCCCGTGCTGTATGCCGGCGAGCGCAGGCTTGAAACCTATCCGGAAAAGGCAGACTTGCTGCTCCTGACGGCCCGCCCTCCCCAACTCGAGACCCCACTGAAATACTTCAAGGAGTTGATAACCCCCAATGAGGCGTTGTTCGTCCGTTGGCATCTGGCCAATATCCCCACATCGGTCGATCTGGCCACGTGGCGCCTCGTCGTTCATGGTGAGGTGGAAAACGCGCTTTCCCTGACGCTGGACGACCTGAAGAGGTTTGAGAAAATTGAATACACCGCCGTGATACAGTGCGCCGGCAACGGCAGGAGCTTCTTCGATCCGCCGGTCTTCGGGGGGCAGTGGCTGAATGGGGCCATGGGCAACGTCACCTGGAGCGGTGTGCGCCTCAGGGATGTCCTCAAGCGTGCGGGCATCAAGGCCGGGGCGCAGGAGGTGATTTTCAAGGGGCTGGACAACCCTCCGCTGCCCACGGTGCCGGGCTTTGCGAAAAGCCTGGCCCTGGATAAGGCGCAGGAGGACGAAATCATGATTGCCTATGAGATGAACGGCCGGGAATTGCCCCTGCTGAACGGTTATCCCGTCCGGCTTGTGGTGCCCGGGTGGTATGCCACCTACTGGGTAAAATCCCTCTCGGATATGGAGGTGGCGGCCCAGCCGTTTGAAGGCTTCTGGAAAAAAAGCGCCTATCGGATTCCCGACACCGCCTGCGGCTGCGTCGAACCCGGCTCTACCCCCGCGAAGACCATCCCGATCACGCGCATGACGACCCGCTCCCTGCTCATCAACCCACAGGACGGCAGCCGGCTCAAGGCCGGACGCCCGATCGAGCTTATGGGGGTCGCCTTCTCGGGGGGCTACGGCATCAAAGAGGTCTCGGTTTCCGTCAATGGCGGCCTGGATTGGCGTCCTGCCCGCCTCGGCAAGGACCTGGGGCGCCATTCGTGGGTACAGTGGTACTACCCCATGAAGCCTCAGAAAGCGGGCAGCTATGACGTCAGGGTGCGGGCCGTCAACAGCATCGGGGAATCGCAGCCGTTGGACAGCCTGTGGAATCCGGCAGGCTATCTTTGGAACAAGATCGAACGAAACACCCTGATTGTCGTTTAGGAGGGGGATTGTGAGGATACGACTCCTGTTCATACTGATGACGATCTGTGCCGGGGGGGCTGCCGGAGCGGCCGATCTGCACCGCATCACCCTCCCGCCGCCAACCGTGTCCCTCAAGGAGGGGGCCGGAGTGTATGTGGTACGCCGCTATTGCAGTATCTGCCATAGCCTGGACTATATTACCACCCAGCCAAAATTTCCGAAGGCAAAGTGGCAGACAGAGGTAGCCAAGATGATCAAGGTCTACGGCGCTCCCATCCCCGAAGAAAGCGCCAAGGTGATCAGCGACTATATCGCCGCCTATTACGGAACAGGATCGTAGTCGGCACCATTCGAAAGGAGAATACCCCATGGACAGACGCACATTTTTGAAGGCAACGGCCATCGGCTCGATCGCCACCGGCATCGGTTCCACCCTGGCGGCGGCGGAGCGTTATTTCCCCACCAAGGTGGACCAGTCGCTTTTCGAGGGGACCAACCGGGTAAAGGACCCGGCCAAGAAGACCCCCCTGGAAAAATCCCATGCCCCGGCCATCTCGGCACCCGCTTCGGTAAAAGCGGGGGAACCGTTTACCGTCGAGGTCTCGGTCGGCGAAAAACTGCATGTCATGGGGCCGGCCCATTGGATCGAATACATCGCCCTTGCCATCGGCAACGAGCCGGCCGGTCGCATAGACCTCCAGCCCAAGGGATTCCTGAGTCCAAGGGTTACGTTCACCGTCGTCATCCCCAAGGAAGCGGCCCCGGCCGGAAAGGTCACCCTGGTTGCGTCGCAGCACTGCAACCTGCACGGCACCTGGGAGTCGAGCCTGGATATATCGGTTGTCTGACGGAATGAACGCCGGAGCGGCAAACCACGGGGGGATTATCGGATGGAGAATGGCAGGGGGTGGTTTGTTGCGGCGTTGGTGATGGTGGGGGCGGTACTCCTGCCCCCCTTGTCTGCCCACTGCGGGGATACGGCCCTCGCGAGGGGCGAAGCGGCATTTTTGCGAAACTGCGTTGCCTGCCATGCCGATGGCGGCAATGAGGTCAACCCGGTAAAAACCCTCTCCCGGGCGGACCTGAGGCGGAACAATATCCTCACCCCCGACGATATCGTCAGGCTCATGAGGAACCCCGGTCCCGGCATGCTGAAGTTCGACCCGGCCACCCTTTCGGACGAGGATGCCCGGGCCATAGCGGAGTATATCCTGGCCACCTTCAACAAATAGGCCCCGTCCTCCCCGCCCCCTGGCGGGAAAACCCCCTGCCCGATGTTCCGGTGAGTGTCCTGTGCGGTTGGTCCGCCGCACGGGACGCTAGCGGTGGCCTCTGGCGGAGAATCCGCCTCCCGAAAATCCGTTGCCACGGAAGCTTGTCCCCACCATTCCGCTTCCCCTGAAAGATTCTCCCGAGAACCCGCTCTGGGCCATCGGTGTGCTGCTGAATCTGTTTCCCGGGCCCGAAACGGCGGCTACGCTGGTGCCCCGATAGGAACGGGATGGGGTGATGGAGGGGCCGCTACCCCGATAGGCGCTTCTCTGCTGGGTGACCGCCGTTCGGGAAGCCGATGCCGCCCCATTGAACGCCCCCCGGCCGCGGTATGACGGCGTGCCGTACGTTCCGCCCCCGCGGGAAGCCGGCGCACTGAATCTGCTGTTGGGCGCCGGGTGCCAGGTGCTGCCGGTGCCGCCCGCTCCCCTGCTCCCCCGGGAGGCTCCGGCTGGCGGTAGTCCGCTTCGCCCCGCCCCACCGGTGGCCGCCGCCCTGCCGCTGAACCGCGTCACCGGATCGATGCGCGTATAGCGCCGCCCTCCCAGATCCCGGTAGTGGTTCGAGACGAATACCCCCCGGCGCCCCGCGTAGGCGACCCGGTGGAAGTCGTTCAGGATATAGTAACCGGGGAACCAGAAACCGTAGCCCCAGAACGGGTACGGCACCCAGGCGTACAGGTAGAGATAGTCATAGGGTGGGGAATAATAGGTGACGATGGGCGGGCCTTCATTGTAGTAATAGTTGTTGATGACCGTCTCGCCGGGCGCGCTTGCGGGGCCGGAGTATCCGCCCGTTCCCGCTCCCTCGGAAGAGGCTGCGGCCGGCAGGCCTGCCTGGGCCATCACACCATCCAGGCGCTCCAGTGCGCTTTCGATGCTCAGCCCGACCTTGCCAGCGTCTGCGGCGTCCCGCACCGATTTATAAATCTCTCCGCAGATATCCGGGGTCATGGGATAATCGGCGATCCAGCCGTTTCTGGGGCTGATGCCGATTTCGGCCAGACGGCTCTCCGCTTCCGCTTCGTTTTCCGCCGTTCCCATGCCGAGAGCGGCCACCGCCTTGACGGCGAAATCGCCTTCCCGTACCACCTGCTGTCCTATGGGCGGCGCGCTATTTACCCGTGCCGCCTGGTCCGAATCCGCGTAGCCCGCTACCGGCACGAGCAACAGGGTGCAGGCGAACCCCGCAATCATCATTCTCACGGCCAGCCGTTTCATGGAACTCACTTCCTCTCCTCACGCGGGGCATCCTCTGCATCCTCTGCATCGTTCAAAAATAACCCCGCGCCCTCATCGATTAAATTATAAACCTTTCCCATGATGGTGGGGCATAAAACATTTGCTGCCCTGCCACACCTTGACAACCTCTGCCTGCAGTTGTTTACTTGTCGTAAGGTTCATATCCGGGACACCCGTAACGAGGGGAGGCCGGAAGACAGGAGGCCGTCATGTCGGCCATACCAGCCTACACGCCACCGGATTTCAGCCGGCCGGACCTGGCCGCTGCACCGGCGGCTCGCACTGAACCCGCTCCGGCCGACGGGGTGCTGCCCCAGGGGTTCCACGCCACCTCCAACCACCCCGAGTACCTCCATCTGGGGGACGGGGATTGGTTGCTCGCCCGGGAGAGCCGCATGGATGCCGTCATGATTCTGCGGGGCAGGGAGGTCGGGGTCATGGAACCCCGGTTGGTGAAGCGGGGCGACCCGGTGGTGGTCGGCAGAAGCGAGGAGGGCGAAGAGGGTATCTATGTGCATCCCGCAGGCTTTTCGTCGCCCGCGGCTGCTACCGGCAAGTTCGCCTTCCGTACCCGCGGCACCAGAGAAACGCCCTTTTCCCGTTCCTACGACGAACTCTACGCGGTGTTGCGCCATGACCGGGAGCGTGGTCACATCGTGTGGGTGCTCGGCCCGGCGGTCGCCTTTGACAAGGACAGCCGCGACGCGATGCAGTTCATGGTAGAGCACGGCTACTGCCATGCACTGCTGGCGGGCAACGCCCTGGCCACCCACGACCTGGAGGCGGCCCGTTTCCGCACCGGCCTCGGCCAGGACATCTATACCCAGGTGTTGCAGCCCCACGGCCACTACAACCACCTGGACATCATCAACGAAGTGCGCCTGCACGGTTCGATCCCCCGGGCCATTCGGGAACTGGGGCTGTCCGACGGCATCATCCCCGCCTGCGAGCGGCAGGGGGTTCCCTACGTGCTGGCCGGCTCCATCCGGGATGACGGACCGCTGCCCGGCGTCATCTCCGATGCCTGTCTGGCCCAGGATGCCATGCGGGTCCACGCCCGCCGGGCTACCACGGTGATCGCACTGGCAACCCAACTCCATACCATCGCCTTCGGCAACATGGTTCCCGGCTACCACGTCACCGCGGAGGACGTGGTGCGCCCGGTCTTCTTCTATGTGGTCGACATGACGGAGTTCAGCACCGACAAACTCGCCAACCGGGGATCGTTGCAAGCGGTTGCTATCCTGACCAATGCCCAGGATTTCATGGTCAATCTGTGGCACAACCTGAGATGAGCAGGGGCGGCAGCCGCCGGGGAGGAGACGCCATGAGCGCGACCATTCAGATCATCGGTGTCCCGATCGACCTGGGCCAGACCCACCGCGGGGTTGACATGGGGCCGGGCGCCATGCGTTATGCCGGCCTGGCCTCCCGGCTGGCGGCACTGGGGTATCACATCCGGGACATCGGCAACATTGCCGTCCCGATCCGGGAAACCCTGTCCGAGGAGCGGCAACAACACTACCTGCCCGCAATCAGCCAGATCTGCCGGGCCGCCTATGAGGCCGGCCGCCGGGCGGTGGAGGAGGGGGCGGTTCCGTTGTTCATCGGCGGGGACCATACCCTGGCCATCGGCTCCATCGGCGGGGTCACCCATAACGCGCCGGCAGGGTTGATCTGGATCGATGCCCACGCCGATTTCAACACGCCCGCAACGACCCTGACCGGAAACATCCACGGCATGACCCTGGCCGCGCTGCTGGGGGAGGGGTATCAGGAACTGGTCGATGTGGGGCGCCCCGGCCCAAAACTGGAGCCGGCCGACGTGGTCATGATCGGCATCCGCGACCTGGACCCAGAGGAACGGACGCGCCTGCGGGAGAGCGGCATCACGGTCTACACCATGCGCGACATCGACGAGAGGGGGGTCGGTGCCGTTACCCGCGAGGCGCTGGAGCGCCTTGAACACCGGGAGCGGCTGCACGTCAGCCTCGATATGGACTGCCTCGACCCTCAGGTCTGCCCCGGCGTCGGCACCACCTCGCCGGGCGGCCTCAGCTACCGGGAGGCCCAGTTGCTGATGGAAGTCCTGGCCGACTCGGAACGGGTACGCGCCCTGGACGTCGTGGAGATCAACCCGATCCTCGATCAGCGCAACCAGACCGCCGCTCTCGCGGTCGAGCTGGCCGCATCGCTATTTGGCAAGCGGATCCTCTGATCGAAAGCCGGTAGCGCCCCCTCCGTCGCTTTCTGCCGGTTCCCGTGCATGGGAACCGGCAGAAACGGTCAGGGGGTGGGAGATTTCATGGCTTCCTGGATCTTTTTGTGGATGGCGCTCATGTCAAAGGGTTTCTGGATGAAGGGGACCCCCTCGTCCAGGACCCCGTGATGGGCGATGACGTCCGAGGTATAGCCGGACATGTACAGGGCCCCGATGCCGGGGCGCAGGACGCGGATCGCCTCCACGAGCTCCTTGCCGCTCATGCCCGGCATGATCACGTCGGTCACCACGCAATCGATGGGCTGGTCACCCTCGCGGCAGATTGCAAGGGCCTCCTGGGGCGAGGGGGGCGCGAACACGGCGTATCCCAATATTTTCAGCATCTGTGCCGCCATACGGCGTACATTTTCGTCGTCCTCCACCAGTAAAATAGTCCCGCCCCCCGGGGGCGTTGCGTCTGTTTCCTTGTCGGTCTCCATGGTCCCTCCTGAAACGCAGAGAGGAAGAACCGAGAGGCCCTTTTCCCTGTGTGGTCTACACTATTTTAACGGGAGGTGGATGAAGCGCAATGTTATTTGTGCAAAAAAAAGGTTAAATCCCCACAAAATAACCGCGGCCGTTGCCCGCGGCCGGGAGTGCAGCCGGGCCGCGGCTTCGCAGGGGGCGGGGCGCCGTGATTCCCGAGCCCCATCGGCGCGGTTGACGCCGTCCACAGGTTATGCTTTAATCATCAAGTGGAGACAGAAGCCTATATCGCCCTTGGTTCAAATATGGGGGACCGCGAGCTCAACCTGCTGCGGGCGGTGGCCGAGGTCGGCAAGCTGCCCGGCTGCCGGGTTACCGGCCTGTCTGCGTTCTACGAGACATCCCCGGTCGGGGGCATTGACCAGCCTTCTTTCTACAATGGTGTCCTCAGGCTTGCTACCGAACTCCCCCCCCGCGAACTGTTGGAACGACTGCTGCATATCGAAAGCGACGTCTTTGGCCGGGTACGGACCGTTCAATGGGGGCCGCGGCCCATGGACCTCGACCTGTTGCTCTACGGTTCGATGATCGTGGAGGAGGAGGGGCTGATCGTCCCGCATCCGCGCATGGCAGAGCGGCGTTTTGTTTTGGAACCGCTCTGCAACCTGGCTCCGGGGCTGGTGCATCCGGTCTTGGGACAGACCGTTGCCCAACTGTTGAAAACGCTGCGATCCGATGAGAGCGTGGCGAAACTACAACCGGAGATACTAACGTGATCAGACTATTGATCTGGGGCCTTCTGATCTATGTCGGCTACCGTGTCGTCGTGGCGCTGACAAAAGGGAAAGAGAAGGAAACCAAGACATCGGAGAAGCGGGAGGCTGCGGTGACCCATCGCGACCCGGTCTGCGGCGTCTATGTTTCCGAGGACGATGCCGTGGTGGGCAGGCTCGAAGGCGAGCGCCACTACTTCTGCTCCATGAACTGCCTGGAAAAATTCCGCGAACAGCTTGACCATAAACCATCATAAACGGAGGAACACATGAAGTTTTTCATCGATACAGCCGACGTCAAAGAGATTCGCGCGGCCCACGACCTGGGTCTGGTGGACGGCGTTACCACCAATCCTTCCCTGATCGCCAAGTCGGGGCGCAAGTTCAAGGATGTCATCAAGGAGATCGTCTCCATCGTGGACGGCCCGATCTCGGCCGAGGTCATCTCCCTGGACGCCCCCGGCATGATCAAGGAAGCCAAGGAACTGGTCAAGATCCACAAGAACATCGTGGTCAAGGTGCCCATGACGCCGGAAGGGCTCAAGGCCACCAAGGCCCTGTCGGAAAAGGGGGTCAAGATCAACGTGACCCTGATCTTCTCCCCCATGCAGGCGTTGTTGGCCGCCAAGGCCGGCGCCACCTACGTTTCCCCCTTCGTCGGCCGGCTGGACGACATCTCCCAGGACGGCATGGGGATCATCGAAGAGATCCGCACCATCTTCGACAACTACGGCTATACCGCCGAGATCATCGTGGCCAGCGTGCGCAACCCGATCCATGTCCTCAATTCGGCCCTGATCGGCGCCGACATCGCCACGATCCCCTACTCGGTCATCATGCAGCTTGCCAAGCACCCCCTGACCGACGCCGGCATCAAGAAATTCCTGGCCGACTGGGAAAGCGTGCCCAAGTAGAACTCCCATAGCGGTCGCAGGGGCCACGGAGACCTGGCCATGCCGGTGATGTTCTCCGTGCGCCCCGCGGCTGCAATTACGCCTGTCTCCCGGAGCCCCTGTGAAGCCTTCCCCCGACAAGCTCTCCATCCTCTTCTCCGCCTCCGAGGCCGCACCCTTTGCCAAGGAGGGGGGGCTGGGGGATGTGGTCGGCGCCCTGCCCAAGTACCTGGCACGCATGGGGCACGATGTGCGCGTGGTCATCCCGCGCTACTATGCCGTCAACCGGGAGAAGTACGGCCTCAAGCTGCTGCCGGGCACCCTGGTGGTGCCCATGGGCATCATCGGCCGCATGTACTGCGGCGTCTACGAGGGGCGGCTGCCGGGGAGCGATGTCCCGATCTACTTCCTGGAGCACGAGCAATTCTACGGCCGCGCCGGGCTCTACCAACAGGACGGCCAGGGCTACCCGGACAACGACAACCGTTTCGTCTTCCTCTCCAAGGCCACCCTGGAACTATGCAAGATGCTCGACTGGTCGCCGGACGTGATCCACACCCACGACTGGCACACCGGCGCCATCCCCCTCCTGCTCAACACCTCCTATCTGCACGACCGTTACGTGGGCAACTCCGCCTCGCTCCTCTCCATCCACAACATGCAGCACCAGGGCAATTACTATCCCGGCCTGATGGAGGTGCTCGGCGTCGGCTGGAAACACTTCAATTACCTGGAGCTGGAAAAGGACGACCAGGTCAACCTGCTCAAGGGGGGGATCTACCACGCCACCCTGCTCTCCACGGTCAGCGAGGGGTATGCCCGGGAGATCCAGACGGCGGAGTACGGCTGGGGGCTGGAGGGGGTGGTGCGGGACCGGGCGGCCGATCTGTACGGCATCCTCAACGGCGTGGATTACGAGGAGTGGGACCCGGCCGCCGACCACTGCATCGCCGCCACCTACACGGCCCGGACCGTGAAAAAGGGGAAGGCCGCCTGCAAACGCGACCTGCAGCGGCGCATGGGGCTGCCGCTGCGGGCAGACGTGCCGCTGTTCGGTGTGGTCTCCCGCATGGTCAGGCAGAAGGGGACCGACCTGATCGCCGAGGCCATCCACCGCATCCTGGAGATGGATGTGCAGTTCGTGATGGTCGGCAACGGCGAGCCTTGGGCGCACTTCTTTTTCGGCGACGTGGCCGCTGCCCATCCGGACAAATTCGCCTGTTACATCGGCTACAGCGAAGAACTGGCCCACAAGGTGGAGGCGGGGGCGGACTTCTTCGTCATGCCCTCGTCGTTCGAGCCGTGCGGCCTGAACCAGATGTACTCCCTGACCTACGGCACGCCGCCCGTGGTCCGCGCCACCGGCGGCCTGGAGGACAGCGTGGAAAACTTCGACGAAGAGGCCCTGACCGGCGACGGCTTCAAGTTCCACAACCATACCGCCGATGCGCTCTTCGACACCATCGGCTGGGCGGCCTGGACCTTCTTCAACAACCCCAAGGGGCTGGCGGCCCTCAGGAAAAACGGCATGAAGAAGCGTTTCACCTGGGAGACCGCAGCCCTCAAGTACGAGGAACTCTACCGTTTGGCCGTCCGCCGGCGCCGTGGCGAGGAATATTTCCGTAACCGTTTCGGCGAGTGACGTTCCCAGCGATGGTTTCCGGAGGTCCAACCATGGCATCCGACCAGTATGACGTCGTCATCATCGGCACCGGCCCGGCAGCCCTCGGTGCCGCCTTTCATCTCACCGACCGGCTTCCCGCCATCTCCATCCTGATGATCGACAAGGAAGCGATCTGCTCCGGCGGCCTTTTGAACGACTGCAAGCAGAACTACTCCTTTCCCATCGGTTTTGCCGAAGAGTATTGGACCAGGGAGGAGGCCGAACGGCTGTTGCCGCTCGTGGAGGATAAGCTCCAGCCGGTCTTCAAGGAACGCCATAATCTGGAGACCTACCGCAGGCGCGCCGAACGGATCGGCGTGACCCTCTACGACATCCGCCAGGCCCATGTGGGCACCGACCAGAGCACATTTCTCATCCAGCGCCTGATGGCCGAGCTTGCCGGCCGCGGGGTCAACATCCTGCTGAAGCGCGAGGTGACCGACGTGCGGGAGGCGGACCACGGGGCGGAGCTGACCATCGATGGTGCGGAGCGTATCCGGGCGGACACGGTGATCATGGCGCCGGGCAGAAAGGGGTTCGGCTTTCTGCAACGCGTCATGGAGCAACTGGGCATCCCCTACATCGACAACATCGTGGATGTGGGCATCCGCGTCGAGACCCGGCTGGCAAACTATCCCATCGTCAGGGACTATTACGACCCCAAGTTCTACTTCCCCGAACGGGTGCGGACCTTCTGCACCAACTCGGGGCACGCCCGGGTGGTGCTGGAGCGCTACGAGGACTTCAGCCTCGTCAACGGCCATGCCCTGTCCGAACGGAAGAGCGGCAACGACCTGGTCAATTTCGCGCTCTTGAAGACCATCGGGCTGAAGGACCCGGTCCGCAGCGGCCAGCAGATGGCCCTCTTTCTCGGCCGGCTGGCCCACGAGATCGGCGGCGGCCGGCCGCTCATGCAGCGGGTGGGTGATTTCAGGATGGGGAAACGCTCCTCGACCGAGACCTTCAACGACGACCTCTACTCCTTCCGTCCCACCTGCCCGGTGACCGCCGGCGACCTGGGGCTGGCGGTCCCGGCCAAGATCATGCGCCACATCTGGGCGGCCCTGAAAAAACTCGACACCATCGTCCCCGGGGTCCTGCATCCCAGCACCATCATGTACTACCCCGAGATCAAGATGTACGCCAACAAGCCCTCCTTCGTCGATCCCCATTTCCGGGTCAGCCCCCATCTCTACATGGTCGGGGACGGCGCCGGCACCTCCCGCGGCATAACCGGAGCCTGGGCCAGCGGGATCAGGGCGGCCGAAGGGGTCGTGAAGGCGCGGGGACAGGGATGAAGCGGCTGGCGGGGCGGTGCGCTGCACGGCCTGCCGGGAACCCTTGTGGATTGCGCGGGAATTGCGTATGGTGTTCCACCATTGTCGTGTGTTTACTACCGTTACCAGGCACAAGGAGCGAGAGACCATGAAGCGGATGATTATGACGGTTCTCGGTACGATGGTTATCTGCATCAGCGGTTGCGCCACGAGCCTGCCCCCCCATGAAGAACTTAACCGGGCGGTGAAAAAGAGTCTCGATGCGACCGGGTTCAACTACCGCTCGAAAAGCAGGGTCTCCGAGCTCTCCCTGCCGAAACAGGATGCGGACACCGCCGCAAACGCCAAGGGGTTGAAGTATCTGATGGCGGGTCTCGATATCGTCCGGGGCTTTTCCGTGAATATGGACGGCGCGATCGATATGACGGCCAAAAAATCGGAGGTGCTGTACGATCTGCAGTACAACAAGGACAACGTGGACGTTTCCATTAAATTGCCCCTGTTGTTTGATTACAACGCCCAAACGATCTATGTGGGTACGTCGTTTTTGAATACGGTCCTTGATTTTGTCGCTCCCCAGGCCCCTGAAACCAGAGGCAAGCTGATAAAGATAAACATCGGCGAGTTGCTGCAGGAAGGTGCGGCAAGCACCCCGGAGCTTGCAAAGCTGATCGGCGGCAATCGCTTCAGCGCAAAGAATATGGATCTGTTCAACACTGTTTTCAAGGCGGTACTCCTGAAGGCCGTTACCACGCTGAACGACTCCAGTTTCAGCGACCAGCCGCTTACCGGGCAGGATAAGAAAGCCGGGGTGACACGGCATATTCGGGTGGCGTTGGGCCATAGCGATTCCGTTGCCGTGGTTGTGGATATTATCGGTGGCGTCGCCCAGGCCCTGTTTCAGGAAGGTGCCATCAACAAGAAAGAGTATGCCCTGCTGCTCACGCTTACGGACAAGCAGATGCTGGACGGACTTGCGGATCAATTCACCCTGACGATGGCCAATGATGTGGGCATCGGGCATACGGGCCACATCGGTTACTGGGCGACCCGGCTGAGTGTTGCCGATACGAAGGGGGAGTACCGGATCGGCGTTGAAACGGTCAGCACGTTTGACGGCTACAATGCGCCGCGCTTCTCCATGACCCCGGAAGCCGGCAAGGTTGTCGACTTCAAAGAGGTGTTGGCCGCCGTAGCGGCAGCCACGGCACGGGATAAGGAGGACGCTGCGCAACCGGACGAGGAGGCCCCTGACGACGATTCCTGCTCCCCGGAGGAGCCGGCCCCGGACGGCGCGGGATCGATGCTGTAGGGCTTTGACGGATTGGTTGAATCTTCTCCTCTTCCCGACACGTCGCCCATTCCCATCGTACTCCGGAAAGCGATTTTTTCCCCCCAGGGCATGGGAACATGGCGCTTTGCCACGGGTTTGGTATGATAGGTACGTACAAACCGCTTGAAGGGGAAGCTCCATGACGACTGACAACTGCGTGCCGGAATGCCTCCAGCGCTCCAAGGAACATTCCGACAGGATGCTGGAATGGTTGCAGGGCCGGGGAAAGACCATCATCGTCATCCATGACAACCCGGACCCCGATTGCCTGGCCTCGGCCATGGCGCTCCGCCACCTGCTGGCCATGAAATTGAGCCGGGATGCGGTCATCACCTTTTCCGGCATGATCGGGCGCAGCGAAAACATCGCCATGGCAAAGGAGTTGGAGATGACGCTCCACCCCCTCAGCACAGTCGATATGGGGGAGGTCAGCGCGGTCTGCATGCTGGACACCCAGCCGGGCACGGGAAACAATTCCTTTCCCCCGGACTGCCGGGTGGATATCCTCATCGATCATCACCCCCTGCGCGAAGCGAGCAGAGCGTGCCGCTGGGTGGATATCCGCGATGATTACGGCGTTACCGCCACAATCCTCTACGAGTATCTGGTGGCGCAAAACATCACCATCGGTACGAAACTGGCTACGGCCCTCTTCTACGCGATCAAATCCGAGACCCAGGACCTGGGCCGGGAGGCGAACCGGCCCGACCGGGACGCGTACCTCCGCCTCTTCCCGGTGGCGAACAAGCGGATTCTGTATGAAATAACCCACCCCAAGCTGCCGGTGGAGTACTTCCTGGCAATCCACAGCGGCCTCGAAAATACGATGATATACGGGAAACTGCTGGTGGTTAACCTGATGGCCATCTGCTTTCCCGAAATGGTGGCGGAGGTGGCCGACTATCTGGTCAGGCTGGAGGGGGTCGAGACCGTGCTGGGCATGGGGCATTACAACGATGAGGTGATCCTCTCCCTTCGTACGAACGATAGCCTCTTCAATGCGGGCGAGGTGATCAGGCGGCTGGTGGCGGGAAGAGGGACGGCCGGCGGGCACGGCATGATGGCGGGAGGCAAGCTGGGCCATGTCCCATTCACCCCGGCCGCGCTGGAAGAGGCCGAAGCGTTCCTGACCCAGGGGCTGTTACGGGAACTCTCCCTGGGGGATGTGGTCCCGACCCGGCTGATCAAGCCCCGGTAGGCGAATGGGCCCGCACCGCTTTCCCAAGCCCGTGCTGCACTCCCCTTGAACTCAACATCGCCGGAGCAGTGGAAATGACCGCACCGATCCAAAACCTCCGACAGTTCCTCGCCCTCCTGGAAGAGCAGGGGGAACTGAGCCGCATCGAGGCCGGGACCGACCCCATCCTGGAGATCGCCGCCATTACCGACCGGGTCTGCAAACAGACGGGCGGCGGTCGGGCGCTCCTCTTCCTGCATCCGAAAGGGAGCAGCCGCCCCGTTGCTACCAACCTGTTCGGCTCCCTCCGGCGGGTGTGCCTGGCCCTGGGGGTGGACCGTATCGACCAGCTGACGGAGCGCATGGCAGGGCTGCTCGCTCCGCTGCCGGAACTGGACATCGCCGGCCTCGACCGCCAGGTCGGCGCCCTGCCGGAGTTCTCCCGTTTCGTGCCGGTTGCCGGGCAGGACCCCGACCTCATGGCCATGGAGACACCCGACCTGGGCGGGTTCCCCTTTCTCCAGAGCTGGCCGGGGGATGGCGCCGGCGAGGGGCATGGGCGCTACATCACCCTGCCCCAGGTGTTCACCGTTGCCCCGGACGGCACCAGCCCCAACTGCGGCATGTACCGCTGCCAGGTGCGCGGGCCCCGGGAACTGGCCGTGCGCTGGCATCCGGGGAGCGGCGCGGCCCGACATTTCGAGGCTTACCGCCGCCGGGGCGAGCCGATGCCGGTGGCGATCGCCCTGGGCGGCCCCCCGGCGGCGCTCTTCAGCGCCCTGCTGCCGTTGCCGGGCGACCTGGACGAGATGACCTTTGCCGGGTTCCTGCGGGGCGCCCCCCTTGAGCTTGCCGCCTGCCGGAGCGTCCCCCTGCGGGTTCCGGCCGGGTGCGAGGTGGTGATCGAGGGGCATGCCGAGCCGGACGGGACGGTGATGGAAGGCCCATTCGGCAACCATACCGGCTTCTACGCGTCCGTAGCGCCGGTCCCCCTGGTGCGGGTGACCGCCATCAGCCTCAGGGCGGATGCCGTTATCCCGGCAACCCTGGTGGGGCCGCCCCCCATGGAGGACTGCTGGATGGCCGCGGCCTGGGAACGGCTGCTGCTGGCCGTTGTGCGCCGCGTGGCGCCGGCGGTGGCCGATATCCGTTTTCCCCGGGAATGGGTCTTCCACCAGAGCGCCATCATTTCCCTTGAAAACCCGCGCCCCGGCATGGTAAGGGAGATTGCCGGCCTGCTCTGGCATACCCCCTGGTTCAGGGCTGCCCGCCTGCTGCTCTTTGTCGCTGCGGACGGCATTCCGGCGGACCTCTCCCGTGCGGCCTGGCGCGGCATCAATCTGGTGGACGATAGCCTTGACCTGATCCGCGACGAGAGCGGTACGCGGTTGGCGCTGGATGCCACCGGCAGCCGCGCGCCCCGGTTACCGGTCGTCACGGATGGGGCCATAGCGGAACAGGTGGCGCGACGGTGGCGGGAATACGGGTTTTAGAAATCTAAATCTGCCACGAAGCCGCAGGCACAGAGAAAGCCAAAGACGTAATCAATGAAGGTTGAGATTCTCCTCTGTCTCTCTGCGGCGAACTATTTTTTATTTTTAGGAAGGTTATTCGTAATGATAGCTATGGCAACGGAAACAAGACTCATGCGTAAGATCACCGTCTTTCTGGAGATGATCAAATTTTCCCACACCGTCTTTGCGCTCCCCTTTGCCCTGACCGGGGCACTCCTGGCGGCAAACGGCCTTCCCAGCGGTCGCCAGGTCCTCTGGATCATCCTGGCCATGGCCGGCGCCCGGACGGCGGCCATGGGGTTGAACCGCCTCATCGACGCCGAGATCGACGCCAAAAACCCCCGTACCGCCAACCGCGCCATCCCGGCCGGGCTGATCGGCAAGGGGGCAACCCTGGTCTTCATCGTCGCGGCCACGCTGCTGTTGCTCTTTGCCGCCACGATGCTCAACCCGCTCTGCCTGAAGCTGGCCCCCGTGGCCATCTTCTTTCTGGTGCTCTACTCCTTTTGCAAGCGCTTTACCGCCCTGGCCCACGTGGTGCTGGGGATCTGCCTGGCAGCGGCCCCCATGGGGGCCTGGGTCGCCATTCGCGGCAACATCGATACCCCCGCCCTGATCCTGGGGGGTGTCGTGCTCTTCTGGGTGGCCGGTTTCGACATCCTCTACGCCCTCCAGGACCTGGAGTTCGACCGCGCCGCCGGGCTGCACTCCATCCCGGTCGTGCTGGGGGTGGCAGGATCGCTCTGGGCGGCACGCCTGTTCCACCTGGTGATGCTGGGGCTGCTTCTTTTGCTGTTCGTCACCATGCACCTGGGGGTACTGTTCCTGGTCGGCATCCTGGTTGCCAGTGCCATGCTGCTGTACGAACACCTGCTGCTCAAGGACGGTAACCTGGACAAACTGGACGCGGCCTTTTTCAACATGAACGGCTATATCAGCATCGCCATCCTGGCCTTCACGGCAGCCGACCTGCTGGTGAAGTGGCCATGACCGCGCAGAAGAGGGTGTTCGTCGCCCTGACCGGGGCGTCAGGCTCGATCTACGGGATCCGCCTGATGGAGGAACTCCTCAAGCGGGGCTTCCTGCTCACCGTGGCGGCCAGCGAGAGCGGGCAACTGGTCTGCCGCGAGGAGACCGGCCTGGACCTGGGGGGCGATCCTCCCGCTGCCACCGCACGGCTCTGCGCCCATCTCGGGGTGAAACTGGGGGTGGAGGTGGTGGCGGCCGACGACCTCTTGGCCTGCGCCGCCAGCGGTTCCGCCGCGCCGGCGGCCATGGTCGTGGCGCCGTGCAGTATGGGCACCCTGGCGCGCATCGCCTGCGGTACCTCCGGCAATCTGATCGAGCGGGCGGCGGACGTGATGCTCAAGGAGCGCCGCCCCCTGCTGCTGGTCCCGCGGGAGACGCCGCTCTCGGAGATCCATCTGGAGAACATGCTCAAGCTGGCCCGCGCCGGGGTCCGCATCATCCCGGCCATGCCGGCCTTCTACCACCAACCGGCAACCATCGACGACCTGGTGAACTTCGTGGTGGGCAAGGTCCTGGACCAATTGGACATCCCCAACGAGCTCTTCAAGCGCTGGGGTGAGCGCTGACGCCCCGCACCACCATGCCTCCCCTGCCGCCGCCCATTGCCGCCTACCTGCGCAGCCGTGGCGTCGCCGCCCCCTGGCAGATCCAAGGCCTGCCCGCCGGGCCGTTCACGGGCGCCGTGGTCATCCCCGCTCTGGCGGAGAGCCGCCCCCTCCCCCTGATGCTCCGTTCCCTTGCCGCCAATCCGCCCGATGCCCGCTCCGGTTTCCTGATCCTGGTGGTGGTCAACCAGCGCAGCGACGCTCCCCCCGAGGAACTGGCCGATAATCGGGCCACCCTGGAGGCGTTGCCCGCCTGGAAACGGGAGTACGGGTTGGAGCATCTGCACTGGGTGGATGCCGCCTCGCCGGGCAAGGAACTGCCGCCGAAACAGGGGGTGGGGCTGGCGCGCAAGATCGGCCTGGACCTGGCCCTGGGGCATTTGGATTTTGCCGGGGGGGATCCGCTGCTGATCTGCCTCGATGCCGATACCATCGTCCAGCCCGACTATCTGGCGGCCATCGACCGGCATTTTAAGGATACCTGTGCAGGGGGGGCGAGCATCCCCTATCGCCATCGTCCGGCCGCCGATCCGGCCGGCCAGGGGGCCATCGACCGCTACGAATTATTCCTGCGAACCTATGTGCTGGGGCTGGAACAGGCCGGTTCCCCCTATGCCTTTCATACCGTGGGGAGCGCCATGGCCTGCCGGGCATCGGCCTACGCCGCCAGCGGGGGGATGAACCGCCGCCTGGCAGGCGAGGACTTCTACTTTCTCCAGCAGGTGCACAAGGTGGCCGGGGTTGCGCCCCTGGCCGGCACCATCGTCCACCCCTCACCCCGCGCTTCCCATCGGGTCCCCTTCGGCACCGGCCGCGCAGTGGGAGATATGCTCGCGTCCGGCGGGGAGCGGCTGCTCTTTTATCAGCCGGTGCTGTTCGGGATTCTGGGGGAATGGCTGGCGTGCGTGGTGGGACATGGCGGGGCGGACGGCGCCGAACTGTTGCGCCGGTCGGTCGGGATTTCGCCCCATCTGGCCGGTTTTCTGGAACAGGCCGGCTTTGGCGCGGCCTGGGACAACCTGCTGCGGCACACCCCCGACGAAAAGAGGCTGATGAGCGCCTTTCACGGCTGGTTCGATGCTTTCCGCACCATGCGCCTGCTGCATCACTTAAGCGACAGCGCCTGGCCGCGCATCCCGCCGGAGCAGGCCGTGGGGCCGCTGCTGGAACGGTCCGGGCAGGATGCGCCGGTTGGTGTGGCCGGGCTGCTGGCGCGGCTGAGGGCGCTCCAGGGGGTGTGAGAAGATGCGGGAATGATAAAGGGCGCACCGTCTGTCGACGGTGCGCCCTTTTAGTTTATCCATACCGCAAGCTGTGTGTCAGTTTTTCGCTTGCACCGCCTCGGCCACGGCCCGGCCCAGGGCCCGGCACTGTTCCAAGGCGTCTTCCCTGGGGTTGAAAGGGGTGCGGACCGATTCGCCCACCAGCTTGAAACCGATCCCCTTCAGCCGCTCCTCGGCCATCTTGCACGCCTCGCCGCTCCAGCCGTAGCTGCCGAATACCGCCGCCAGACTGCTCTTGAGCTTGACGGTGCTGAGGTAGGCCAACACGTCCCACATCGGCTTGGGGATGTCGCGGTTGATGGTGGGGATGCCGAAGATGAGGGCCTCGGCCTCTTCCATGATGTTGCGCACCTCGTCGGCGCCCAAATGGCTGATGTGATAACTGATGACCTCCACGCCGTTGGCCCTGGCCCCGTCGGCCACCGCCGTGGCCATCTTTTCCGTGTTGCCGTGGGGCGACAGGTAGAGGATGAAGATTTTTTTCACCAGGGTCGTCGGCTTGCTCCAACTCTCGAACTGCTCGATGGCCTTCCACGGGTCCTGCCTGATGATCGGTCCGTGGCTCGGACAGATCATGTCGATCACGTCGTGGCGGATCTTCTCCACGGCGGAAAGAACCTTGTCCTTGAAGGGGCGCATGAGGCAGTCGTAGTAGAACCGGCGGGCCGAGGAGAGGTCCTCGACCTCGTCGTTGAAGAGGTGCCCCGGACTGCAATAATGGGCGCCGAAAGCATCGCAGGTGAAGAGGATGTTGTCCTCCTCCAGACGGGTGAACATGGTGTCGGGCCAGTGCAGGAAAGGGGCCATGATGAAACGCAACCTACGGCCGCCCAGATCGATGGTATCGCCGTCCTTGACGACCTGGGAGGCGAACGGTTTGTGTATCAGGTTGCCGAGGAAGGTCTTGGCGGCGGTGGTGGATACCACCGTGGCCTGGGGGCAGTGCTCCAGCAGGTAGGAGACCGACCCGGAATGGTCGGGCTCGGCATGGTTGACGATGATGTAGTCGATGCTTTTGGGATCGACCAGGGATTTGATCTTGTCCATGAACTCATCGGCCCGTTTGCCCTTGACCGTGTCGATGATGGCGATCTTCTCGCTCCCCTTGAGGAGGTAGGAGTTGTAGGTGGTGCCGTGTTCGGTGGGGAAGAGGTCGTCAAAGATGCGCAGGTCCGGGTCTTCCGACCCGATCCAGTAAAGTCCCGGTTTGATTTCAACGGTTCCCAGCATGGTGGTAGTTCTCCTTTTCGTCGTTTCTTCCGTGAACCACGACGGCGCTGTCGCAAATTCCCATTCTTGATAAATTTTGTCCTTTATTATACCAAACCATTTACCCATGGACAAGATATATCAGAAGAAGGGGGTTGTGCCGGGGGCCTTGATCTGCTACAAATTTAGTCATGAGCGAGATTGTTCGGACGAGAATCGATGCCTTGCGGCCGCTTCTGAAGGACGCGGACCCGGACGTGCGCGATGCCGTTGCCACGGCGATCGAACGGTTGGAAGCCACCGGCAGCATCGACGAGATACTCCACGCCCTGAAAACCGGAAATATGGGCGCGCGGGTTGCCGCCATCCATGCCCTGGGCGAGATCGGCGGCGAACGGGTGGTCGCTCCGCTGGTCTACTGCGCCGGCCGGCCGGAGGCCGACATCCGCTCCGCAGCCGTGGAGGCGCTCGGCCGACTGGCCGTTCCGTCCACACTACCGGTGCTGCTGGAGCGTCTCGATGATGAAAATGGCGCCATCCGGGCGCGGGCGATAGGGGCCGTGGCCCGGTTTCTCCCCTCGCCGGCTTTGTACGAACGGCTGCGTCCGTTTCTGGAAGCGGCGGATGGTGCCCTTGAAGCCGAGGCCGCCCTGGCCCTGGCCAAACTCAGCGATCTTTCGTCCGAGGGGCGCATCGCGGCGCTCCTCGCCTCGCCCCACGCCTCCACCCGCCAGGCCGCCGCTACGGCCCTGAGCCTGCTCCCGCTGGAGTTCCTCTTCTTCCCGGCACCCGACACCGGAAAATAACGGCCTGACGGTATCCACCATCAGTAATGCCCGCGATTGATCAGGCTCCCCACATCGATATTCTTCAGGAGCGGGTCCACTACCGCCGCAATCCTGGCATAGCTCGAGCCGTCACGTTCAACCAGACGCTGCTCTCGGGGCTGGGGGAGGCGGGCGCCGTCCGGTGCGAATACTATTCTGACCACCGGCGCCTCTTCATCCAGCGGGTTGGGGCGATGGACGAGCGCTATCTCGTTGTTGTCCAGGCGTACCAGCGTCCCAACCGGGTACTTGCCCATCATCTCCACGAAGCGGGTCACCAGATCGCCGTCCAGGATGGTCCCCATCAGTTTCTGCATCACCCCGAGGGCGGCCCGGGGGGTGATGGGGTGCTGGTAGACCCGCAGGGTGGTGATGGCGTCGTAGGTGTCGGCGATGGCGATGATGTCGATCATCCGGTCGTAGTCGAACCCGCGGGCCCATTCGGGGTAACCGTTGCGGTTGTAGTGCAGGTGGTGTCCCAGCACGGCCTGGCCGACCCGGGGACTGAGCCCTTCCATCTCGCGGATGATCTTGGCGCCCAGTTCCGAGTGGCGCTTCATCTCATGGAATTCCGCGCTGGATAACTTGCCCGGCTTGTTGACGATCTCCTTCGGGATCATGGTCTTGCCGATGTCGTGCAGCTGCCCCGCGATGCCGGCCTCCTTGACGCCCTCCGCGTCCATGCCGAAGGCGGCCCCCAGGGACATGGCCAGCACCCCAACGTTGACGCAGTGGTTGAAGGTATAGTTGTCGTAGTCCTTGATCATGGCAAGCCCCAGGAGGGTGGAGGGGTCGCGCATGGTGATGCCGACCAGCCGGTCCACCACGCCGATCACCGGGGCGCTGCTGGGGATCCGCCCCTGCTCGATATCGCGGCAGACGCCCCGGATCGCTCCCAGGGCCTGGCCGTAGGTCGCCAGGGCGTAGCCCTCCTCCCCATCCTCAGCGTCCCTGTCCTCCGGCAGGGTGGGGCGCGCCACCAGGATGTGGCGTATTTCCTTCTGTTTCATACGGGCGCAGAGCTCGTCGAATCCGGCCGAGGTGTCGGCAAGAAGGCGCACGAACCCCTGGAGCTCGTCAAAGGTAAGTCCGCTCCCCATGACGATCCGGTCGATCTCCTTTTCCATCATCCGGTTGGTCAGATCGGCGACGGCGGTTGAGGGGGTGATGAAGAGATGTTTCCCGAAGAACATGACGCCGTCGATGACCCCCCAGGTAATCTCCCCGGCTTGGGCCAGAGCGGTGCCGAAAAGTCTGTCCAGTTCGAGCAGGGGCCGACGGATGGCGGGGTGGGATTCGGGGTAGAAGGCGATGCCCTTGACCGCCCCGGAAAAGAGGGTGATCATCCGCAAGGCGAGTTGTTTGTCCAGCTCCTCCATAGTCAGTCCTTTGCCCGTCCGATGGCGTCGAGCGCTTCGGTGCAGGCGCGGGCCAGCTCTCCCGAGCCGCGGGCCTTTTTCTTCAGGGCCGGCAGGGCTCGGCCGTCGTCCAGCCTGGCCAGGGTAGCGGCAATGGCGATCTTGAGCTGGGTCCAACGGCTCCGCGCGAGCAGATGCCTGCCTTCGAGGAGTCGTACGAGACGGGGGGTTGCCCGCCGGTCGCCGATCATGGCGATTGCCGCCAGGGCATCGCATTTCAGAGGGAGGTTTTGCAGGAACCGGTCGTCGTCGCAGGCGATCTGCAACAGCACGGCAAGGGCCTTGCGGCTCTTCATGCCGCCAAGGGAGGCGATCGCCTGGGGCCACAACGCCGCATCGGTGCTGCGCAGTATGGCGATGATGGCCGCTTCCGCCTGCCGCCCGCCGATTTTTGCCAGGCTGCGTATGGTCTCCTTGGCAACCCTGCCGTCGGAGTGCCGCAGGCATCTCTCCAACTCGGGAACCGCTGCCCGGCTGCCGATATCGCCCAGGATAGCGGCCAGGTTCCTGACGACATACCAGCGATTGTCGTTCAGCATGGGGAGGATGGATGCAACAGCGGATTCCCCCTGGCGCCCCAGCAATTGGATCAGCTTCTTGCGTACGGCCGGATTGTCGGTCAGAGCCATCTTTTCAACGGCGCGATTGAGGGTCGCCTGGCCGCCGGCAGCCACGAGAGCCTGGGCGCCCCGGGGGGAAACCCCGTTGACGGAGCCCAGGCTCTCAAGGACAAACTCGAGGAACTCCTCCTGTGCGGCAAGCTGTTCAAGTCCGAAGCGCGCAACCGCCATGATCTTTTTCCCGCGCCCCGGATCTGAGGTATGCTGTGCGAACAGCTCCGCCAGGGGGAGTACCGCGGTCGGTTCGTGGCGGGCCATGAGCGTCTCGCAGCAGATAATGCCCTGGCGGGCGAGCATGGGGTAGATGTCTTCGTCAACGGTCGTGCTCAGACGGCTCAGGAGGGCGTGTAGCGCCTGTTCCGGGTCGGCGTCTCCGGCTGAGGGGGCGGAAGGTTCCGGGGTGACCGGGAATTCCAGGTCCGCGTCTTCGATCTCGTCAAGCCCCGGCGGAACCACCCCCCGGGACTCGATCTCGCGGCGCTTGCCCCCAATGGCAGCGAGATCGAATTCGTTGGCCCAGATGGTGCGGATGCCGTGCCCGCCCATGACCTTCTCCAGGCCGCCGGCTTCCTGGATGGCGTCGGGGGGCAGGGAGACTATCCTGATGAAGTCCAGCAGGTCTTCCTGGAAGAGGTCGCGGAGAAAGGTAATCTTTTGCGCGCGCCGGGCAAAAAGCTCGAAGGAGAGGGAAGCGGCTATGTGCATGCCGTCCTGGAGCGGCTCTCCGTTTGGCAGGCTAAATCCGCCGCGCCCGCACAGCAGGGAAAGGTCGTTGCCGTCCAGGGCGCGCTGGAGGGAAAGGTGCGCCTGGAGGATACTGTTTTTGTGGCTGGGGTGCCCCTTGGGGTAGAACTGCCATGCACGCAACGCCCGGCTGACGTTGCCCAGGGCATGCAGGACAGCGGGTGGCGATGAGGGAGTGATGACTTGCATGTGCGGTTCCTTGTGGATTACCGGGGTAATGTGCAATACTATACGGATTATTGCGGGTTTTTGTCAAACCTAATGCAGACCTTTGCGCCGGATACATCGGGAGCCAGGCAGCGAGATCAACCAGATCACATCATTCATAATCAAACATCGGGGGATGGAACGTGAAACAGAAAACCGTTTTTGCCTGCCAGAAGTGCGGCTGCCAGTCACCAAAATGGCTGGGGAAATGCCCCGACTGCGGCGCCTGGAACAGCATGGCCGAAGAGGCGGCCGCCAAGCCGGCCCACAGCCTGCCGGCGGGCGGCACCTCCCGTCCGGTACCGATCTGCGATGTGCCGTCCCAGTCGGAAACGCGCATAAGCTGCGGCATCGTCGAACTGGACCGGGTGTTGGGTGGCGGCATCGTCCCCGGCTCCCTGGTGTTGATCGGCGGCGACCCCGGCATCGGCAAGTCGACCCTCTTGCTCCAGGCCATGAACAACCTGGCGGCCGGCGGCGGCCAGGTGCTGTACGTGTCCGGCGAAGAGTCCGCCTCCCAGACCCGGCTGCGGGGGGAACGGCTGGGGGTCTCCCACCAGGGGCTCCTGGTCCTGGCGGAAAATTCGCTGGAGGCCATCATTGCCCATGCCGCGGCCCTCAAGCCGCAGGCGCTGGTGATCGATTCCATCCAGACGGTCTGGACCTCCTCCCTGGAATCCGCCCCCGGCAGCGTCAGCCAGGTCAGGGAATCGGCCGGTAAGCTGATGCTCTTGGCCAAGGGGCACAACATCCCGGCCTTTCTGGTGGGGCATGTCACCAAGGACGGCGCCATCGCCGGGCCGCGGGTGCTTGAACACATGGTGGACACGGTACTGTACTTCGAAGGGGACGGTAGCCACCCCTTCCGCATCCTGCGGGCGGTCAAGAACCGTTTCGGCTCCACCAACGAGATCGGCGTGTTCGAGATGAAACAGGAAGGGTTGTGCTGCGTGGACAACCCCTCGGAGCTCTTTCTTGCCGAACGCCCTCTCGGGGTGGCCGGTTCCGTGGTCACCACCTCCCTGGAGGGGAGCCGGCCGCTCCTGGTGGAGCTTCAGGCGCTGGTGAGCCAGTCGTCCTACGGTGTTCCCCGCCGCACCACCATCGGGGTTGACCACAACCGCCTGGCGCTGTTGGTGGCGGTGCTGGAAAAAAAGGTCGGGCTGCATCTGGCCGGGCAGGATATCTTTCTCAATGCCGCCGGGGGGGTACGCCTCAACGAGCCGGCCGCCGATCTAGCCATGATCATGGCGGTGGCCTCCAGCCACCTGGACAAGGTGATTGCACCCCAGACCGTTGTCCTGGGTGAGGTGGGGCTGGCCGGAGAGGTGCGGGCCGTAACCCAGCCGGAGCAGCGCATCGCCGAGGCGGAAAAACTCGGCTTCCGGACCGCCATCCTACCGGCCGGCAACCTGAAAAGGCTCAAGAAGGGAAAGATGAAGCTCGTGGGGGTTTCTTCGGTTGAGGAAGCCATGAACCATGTTCTGGAATAGCGCCCGGCCCGGCCCGCAACCATTTTTTTCTGGACTTGCACTGCGGTAACCTATAAAATCTGTACATTTATATGAATTCAGGAGCAGGCCATGGAAGCGGAAAAGATTGAATACTTCAGAAATGTTCTGATCGATGAGATGAAATCTCTGCTCGGCGAGGCGGACAAGACGGTTACGGAAATGACCTCCGATGCGGCCAACTTTCCCGATCCCACCGACCGTGCCACCCAGGAGTCGGACCGAAACTTCGAATTGCGCATCCGCGACCGGGAGCGCAAGCTGATCAACAAGATCAAGGACGCCCTGGAGCGCATCGATGCCGGCGAATTCGGTATCTGCGAGGAGTGCGGCGAAGAAATCAGCGAAGCGCGTCTCAAGGCGCGACCGGTGACAACGCTCTGCATCAACTGCAAAATGGAAGAGGAAGAGAAAGAACGGCGTCAATAGGCACTCAGCAATCCCCGCATACCCTGCGGCAGGTGTACGACATGGAAGCCCGCACCCCTCCCAAACAGGCCGCATCCCACAAGCAACTTGTTGAGCTGACGATCCTCTATCAGTTCAGTAATACCATGCTGTCCACCATTCGCCTCAACAAACTGACCCATCTCATCCTCACCGCTCTCACCTCCGACAGCACCAGGCTCTTCGAGCGGGCGATGCTGTTCCTGCGCAACGAGAAATCGGGTGTGTTGCAGGGCATGCTCGGCGTCACCCGGGATACCGCCGGGGGGCTGAAGGTGGTCGGAGGGAAAGACGCCCTCAGCAGCCGCTGGGATATCGACGATGACGCCATTCTCCACCAGCGTGACTCCGCCTTTTCAAAACATGTCCGTGCCACCCGTATCGAGGCCAGCGCGGATTGTACCATTATCCGGCGCGTCATCCACGAACACCGCCTCTACGCACTGGGGGAGGATGACTGCCCGGTCTGCGAAAGCTGCGATTTCGTCCGCCGTCTCGGCATCGCGGCCTTTGCCGTCGCCCCCCTCATTGCCCGGGACAAAGCCCTGGGGATCATCGTCGTGGACAACCCCTCTTCGAACAAGGAGATCGGCCGCGACGACCTGCATTTTCTGCAACTCATCGCCAACCAGGCCGGCATGGCGGTTGAGAATTCCATGCTCTATAACCGCATCGAGGAGGCCCACTCCAACCTGCGTGATGCCCGGGAACGGCTCGTCCACGGCGAACGCCTGGCAGCCATCGGCGAGATGGCGGCCAACCTGGCCCACGAACTCAAAAATCCGCTCATAACCATCGGCGGCTTTGCCGGGCGGCTGGTCAAGGGGCTTCCCGGCACTTCCCGCGAACATCACTACGCCGACACCATCGTGAAGGAGATCGGCCGGCTGGAGCGGATGCTGGCCGACATCCTGGCTTTCTCCCGCAAACCGACCATCTGCTACAGCGCCTGCGATGCGGGCGATATCCTGAGGGATTGTTTTGCCAGCTGCACTACGACCCTTGAGGACCATTGCGTCTCGCTCGCCACCTCCTTTGAAGACGGCCCCTGGCCGATCCTTGGTGATGCGCATCAACTCAAGCAGGTTTTTCTGAATCTCATGCTGAACGCCTGCGAAGCGATGCCTGACGGAGGCTCGCTCCATGTGACGCTCAAAAAAGTATCCCTTGACAAAAAATGCATATTGGTTAGCATACAGGACTCGGGTGGAGGCATGCCGGCCGACATGCTGCCGAAGATTTTCACTCCGTTTTTTACCACCAAACCCCATGGCACGGGCTTGGGACTTGCCATCGTCAACCGCATCCTGCAGAATCACGGCGGTAGTATCAAAGCGAGAAACGAAGGCAGGGGCGCGGTGTTCACCGTCACCCTGCCACAGGTGGAAGCACAATAAATTCATGCAATCTGGGGCTGTAGCTCAGTTGGGAGAGCGATGCGTTCGCAACGCATAGGTCGACGGTTCGATCCCGTTCAGCTCCACCAGATATACCGAGGGCATACGATATGGTTCGTAGGCCCTCGCGTTTTTCAGGCCGTTTCCCCATTCACGCCCGAGACAAATCATCCTGCTCCTCAAAGCTGCCCACTCCACATATCGACTGCTCATTACCGATGCAATGAGAGCGCTTGCCTTTTAGAGACGATTATTCCAAAATAATTGGATGCTGTTGATTGCCGGGCTATGTCGTTACCGGTCGGGCGCAGTCCAAATCTCTCGTTGAGAAAACCCTCTATGATGCGACATTCCGAAGGACATCATGAACGCCGCAACCGCCGTATGCCGACCCTGATCCGGTTGTGGGCGCTCTTTGCCATTGCGGGGGCGATCCTTGCCATCGGTGTTCCCTTTTCCGCCGGTGCCGATACCGGTAAACGGATGGCCTCCGTCATTATCGTCGGCGGCGGGTGGGACCTGCCCCCGTACGAATTCATCGATAAGGACGGCAAGCCGGCGGGCTATAACGTGGAACTCACGAAGGCGGTGGCCGAGGTCATGGGGCTCAAGGTCGAGTTCCGCATGGGCAACTGGCCGGAGATGCGGGACAAGCTGCAAACCGGGGAGATCGACCTGCTCCAGGGGATGTTCTATACCGATGACCGGGCGAAATCCGTCGATTTTTCAAACCCGCACAATAACGTCAACCACGCCATCTTCGCCCGGCGCGGGATGCCTTCCCTGCAATCGCTGGACGGCCTGCGCGGCAAGGAGGTCATTGTCGCCCGCGGCAGCCTGATGCACGATTTTCTGGCCCGGCAAGGGATTGTCGGCAAGCTCATCCTCACCGACACCCCGGCCGACGCATTGCGGCTTTTGGCCTCCGGCGAGCATGACTACGCCGGGGTAGGGCTTTTGGGGGGAATCTACCTGACCCGGGAACTGAAGCTCACGAATATTGTCCCCGTGGTGCGGAGCGTGGTCTCGTACAAGTACTGTTTCGCGGTGAAAAAGGGCAACACGGAACTGCTGGCCGACCTCAACGAAGGCCTGGCCATCCTTAAGAAAACCGGGCAGTATCAGGCAATTCACGAAAAGTGGCTCGGTATCCAGGAATCGCCGCGCATCACCTGGAAAGAGATCGCCAAATACGTGGTGATCGCCGTCATCCCGCTCCACCTTGTTCTGCTGGGCATTATGCTCTGGTCACGCTCCCTGAAGCGGCTGGTTGCCCAGAGGACCGAATCCCTCACCACGGCGCTGCACGAATTGCAGATCAACCAGAAACAGCTTGTCCAGGCCGACAAGATGGCCGCCCTCGGCACCCTGGTGTCGGGCGTCGCCCATGAAATCAACAACCCCAACGGCCTGATCCTACTCAGTATCCCGACCCTCGTGAAGGCGCACAAGGACACGGCCTCTATCCTCGAGGAGTATTACCGCGACCATGGTGACTTTACCGTGGCAGGGCTGCCCTACTCCCGCATGAAGGCCGAAATCCCCCGCATACTTGCGGAGATGCAGGATGGCGCCCAGCGTATCAAGCGGATCGTCTATGATCTGAAGGATTTTGCCCGGCGCGACGATGCCGCCGGCAAAGAGCTCATTGATTTCAATACGACGGTGCAGACGGCGGTGCGTCTTGCCGACCCTTCGATACGAAAGGCAACGAACTCCTTCTCGGCCGATTACGGGGAGGGGCTTCCGAAGGTGTGGGGCAATGCCCAGCGGATCGAGCAGGTCATCATCAATCTGATCCTCAACGCCTGCCAGGCCCTGCCTGACACCGGCCGGGGCATTCGTCTCTCCACCGCGTACCGGAGGGCGACAACCGCCGTGGTACTCACCCTGCGGGACGAGGGGGTAGGGATCAGCCCCGAGTATATGTCCCGGTTGACGGATCCCTTCTTTACCACCAAGCGGGAGAGCGGGGGGACCGGCCTCGGATTGTCGGTTTCCGCCAAGATCGTCAGGGACCATGACGGCACCCTGACGTTCGACTCGCTGCCCGGCGAGGGGACGACCGTGACCCTTTCGTTCCCCGTTGCCCAAGAGGAGCAGACCACATGAACCAAAATCCGTATCCCAGCTTCGGGATTCTGCTGGTGGACGACGAACCGGCCTGGCTCAACATGCTTTCGATCACCCTGGAGGGGTGTGCCGGCATCACCAACATCGTTACCTGCTCGGACAGCCGGGAAGTCCTGCCGCTTCTCGACAAGGGGGGGATCGGCCTGGTGCTCCTCGACCTGACCATGCCCCACCTGACCGGCGAAGAACTCCTCAAGAGGATCGGCGAGAGCCATCCCGAGATCACCGCCATCGTGGTGAGCGGCATGAACCAGATTGCGACCGCGGTGCGCTGCATAAAGCTGGGCGCTTTCGACTATTTCATCAAGACCGACGAAGAGGACCGGATTGTGGGCGGGGTGCTCCGGGCGGTCCGCATGCTGGAGATGCAGCGGGAATACGATGAGATGTCGAGCCGGGTCGTGTCCGGGGAGTTGCGTCATCCCGAGGCGTTCACCCCTATCGTGACCGGCGACCGCTCCATGCTGGCGCTGTTCACCTATGTGGAGGCGGTGGCCAAGAGCCCCCAGCCGTTGCTCATCACCGGTGAGAGCGGCACCGGCAAGGAGTTGCTCGCCCAGGCCGCCCACAGCCTCAGCGGTTGCCGGGGGAGGCTGGTCACGGTCAATGTGGCGGGCCTCGATGACGCCGTCTTTTCCGATACGCTCTTCGGGCATGTGCGCGGCGCATTTACCGGCGCCGATTCCGTGAGGCGCGGCATGATCGAGGAAGCCGAAAACGGGACCCTCTTCCTTGACGAGATCGGCGATCTCAGCATCGCCTCCCAAGTCAAGCTGCTGCGCCTTCTCCAGGAGGGGGAGTACTTTCCCCTCGGCAGTGACCGGCCCAAGCGCCTCAAGGCGCGCATTATCGTCGCCACCCACCAGAACCTTCCGGCAAAGGAGGCCGAAGGCTCTTTCCGCCGGGACCTGTACTACCGCCTCCGTACCCACCAGGTCCGTATCCCGCCGCTCCGGGAGCGCAAGGGCGATATCCCCCTTCTGTTGAACCACTTTCTGACCGAAGCGGCCAGCGCCCTGGGCAAGAAAAGGCCAACCCCGACCCAGGGCTTGGCCCAGTACCTCACCACCTACGGATTCCCCGGAAATATCCGCGAACTCAAGGCCATGGTCTATGATGCCGTCAGCGTACACAACGACCGGATGCTCACCATGGAACCGTTCGTCAGTGCCATTGAGCGCGCCCAGGAAGACACCGGGCCGGCCGGCGTCACTGCGGCCAAACAGAACCCCTTTGCCGGGTTCGAAGAACTTCCCACCTTTGGCGATGCCGCCGGATTCCTCGTGATGGAGGCCATGAACCGCGCCGGCGGCAACCAGACCCTGGCGGCGCGCCTTCTCGGCATCTCCCAGCCGGCCCTCAACAAACGCCTCAAGCTGCTGCGCGGCTGAAGCGGCTATAACCCCAGGTTATTTTTATAACCATTGCTCATGCCCATGCCCGGGGGTTATGGGCGCCTCTTCAGCTTTTCCCATGTTAATATCCTGAAATTACTCGAATTAATTACGTATCCACCCCATCCGCCATAGCCTCAGGTTATGCCCCTGAATCGTGCGTCAGACGCACTATCCTTAAAAAATTATTTAATTTCATATAGTTGCAACTAGTGGGCTATCTGGCATCCTCCGTGCTCTTACTCGTGCAGATAGATATCGGCATACCCGGTACCACACAACACGAGACAGGAGGAAGCAAATGAAGCTCAACAGCATGTGGAGGATTGTAGTCGCGGTCGCCGTGATCTGCGCCAGCGGCACAACGGCATTCGCCGCGGGGCGGGTGTTCACGAGCGATGTGGTCATCATCGGAGCCGGCGGGGCCGGCATGGCCGCGGCGGTCAGCGCGGCACAGTCCGGCGCCAAGGTCACGGTGCTGGAAAAACTGCCGGTCATCGGCGGTCACACCATCATCTCCGGCGGTTCCGTCAACGCCCCCGACCCGGAGCGGCAGGCCAAGGCCGGCATCAAGGACTCCCCCGATCTGTTTTTCGAGCAGACCCTGAAAGCCGGCGATTACCGCAACGACCCCGCCGTGGTACGGGTACTGGCGGATAACGCCACCAACATGCTCAAGTGGTTCGAATCCCTCGGCCTCAAATGGGATGACCGGGTATTCGAGGCGTGGGGCGGCCTTTATCCGCGCAGCCACAACTCCGGCGCAGCCGCGGCCGGCAAGGACTACATCAGGGTGCTCAACGACAACGCCAAGAAATTGGGCGTCACCATCAAAACCAATACGAAGGTTGTCGATCTGCTCAGGGACGGCAACGAAGGTCGCGTGTACGGCGTAAAGGCGCAGAACAAGTCCGGCGGCACCGATACCTACCTGGCAAAGGCCGTCATCATCGCCAGCGGCGGGTTTACGGCAAATATCCCCATGCGCATGAAATACAACCCCCGCCTCAATGAAAAATTCCGCACCACCGCCAACCCCCAAGGCAAGGCCCTGGACGGCAGCACCGGCGACGGCATCATCATGGCCAAAAAGATCGGTGCCGACGATGTGGGCATGGATTACATCCAGTTGATCCCCTTCTCCGGCGGCCGGGTTATCGATTACGTGGGCGGTGACATCTTCGTGAACTTCGACGGCAAGCGTTTTGTCAACGAAGGGGGCCGGCGTGACGCCATTGCCGATGCGATCCTGAGCCAGCGTGGCCAGAAGATGTGGGTCATCACCGACGACCAATCCATCAAGGGTGCCAGCCTCAAGACGAAACTGGAAAAGGGGATCGTTTTCAAGGCAGACACCGTAGAAGAGATGGCCCGGAAGATGGAGGTGAATCCTGCGGTCCTGCAACAGACGCTCGACCGTTACAACCAGTACGCCAAGGACAAAAAGGACCCCGACTTCGGCAAGACCACGTTCACCCAGACCGTCGACAAGGCCCCCTACTATTTCGGCATTGAAACCGCCGACGTCCACTTTACCTGCGGCGGCCTGCGCATCAGCCCGAAAACGGAAGTGATCGACCTGGACGGCAAGGCCATCCCGGGCCTCTTTGCAGCCGGCGAGGTCACCGGCGGCATTCATGGCACCAACCGGGCCGGCGGCAACTCCCTGGCCGCCATCTTCGTCTTCGGCCGTATCGCAGGTGTGAATGCGGCTCAACTGAAGTAATTACGCTCTTCCCTGCACGAAAACTCTTGCAGGCAACGAGTAAAGCGGCAACCGGCAAAGGTTCCCTCGGCGTGTATGCCGAGGGAACCGTCAATAGCCCCTGATCTTACGATAGTGCATCGGATGGCCCCGTTCTGCACGAAGCAAAAGGAGAAACGATATGAAAAGCAAAACCATAATGATACTTGCCGCGGTCTGTGCGGTGTGCTTTGCGGGTATTCCGGCATTTTCCGGGGACTTCCTGGCCGACAAGCACAAGGCGGCAGGGCTTGACTGCAAGGACTGCCACGGCGACAAGGACAAAAGTGATGGCGTCGATATGGACAAATGCCTGAGCTGCCACGACTCGTACGCAAAGCTCAAGTTGTCCCCCAGGACGATGAAACTGCATCCCAACCCGCATGACGGACATTATCCTGACCTAGACTGCAACAACTGCCACCATGGCCATAAAGCCTTAGAGATTTACTGCGATCAGTGCCACAAAAAATAATCACGGCAAAACGTCGCAAATCAACAATCTAATCGCTTCTGAATGGTGAAAGGAGACCGGCACGTGAGACGTAAAAATAAGATCATGGCGGCGTTATTGGCCTGTGCCCTGACGGCTGCGGGCACCACCTCGGCGCTGGCGCTGGAAAACGAGTTCCACGGCATGTATCGCCTGGCCGCCGTCGATAGCAACTACCTGGGGTCCCAAGCGGCCAGTTACTATACCTACAACGGCTCCAACATGTTCGCCCAGGACCCGAAGACCGCAAATATCAGGGAACAGCACCCGGCAACGGCAAATTTTCTCGATCAGCGTCTCCGCCTCATGTATATCGCGCGGGTCGATGAAGAGTTGAAGCTGGTAACGAATTTTGAGATCAACTCCCGCTGGGGCGACAACAACTACGGCGCCGGCATTTCCGGCGGTGGGGCCGTGGGGGCCGATTACGTCAATCTCCGCACCAAGTCGGCCTACCTCGACTACACCTTCAACCTCGTCGGCGTGCCGGTCAACAGTAGGCTCGGTATCCAGCCGGTGGCCGACAGCTACAAAGGGATCATCCTCGATAACGATGCCGCCGCAGCCATCCTCTCCTCCAAAATCGGCGCAACGACCCTGACCGTGGGCTTCTCCCGCTTTGCCGACAACGGCAACCTGAACAGCTATTCCGCCACCACCGACTATACCGGCAACGGGGAGCCCACGCCGAACACCAACGGCAATCTGTTCGGCGGAGGACTGGCGGTAACAAATACCAATGGGGCAAACGGCGCTGCCTACGGCGATGTGTCCGCCGATTTCTGGACACTGGATGCCAAATACGACATCAATAACAACGTCACGGTGGGTGCCAGCTATTACCTGCTGTACAGCGACATTGCCAAAAAACTCTCCAGCACCAACGCCACGGCCAAATATCGTGAAAATGTGCACATGCTGGGGGTAAATGCAAAAGGCAAGTTCGGCCCTGCCCAGATCGACGGTTTCTTCGTCTATCAGATCGGCAGGACCACCGACCGGGATATCTATGCCTTTGCCGGCAACCTGGGGGCCAAGGTCAAGGCGGGCCCCGGCACCGTCAAGTCGGAATTTCTCTACATGAGTGGCGACAGCGGCACTTCTTCGGGCCGGACCAGTTCCTTTGCCGTCATCGGCGGCGAAGCCGGCTACACCTGCAGCGGCTTGCAGATTCTGAGCCGCGATTCTCTGGTCATGAGCAGGAACAATGCCTTCTTCTATGACAATAATGCCGGTATGGGGGTCGTTTTGGGCGTCATCGGCTACGAACTGCCCTTGACCAGTCGGCTGACGGCGAACGTCAACGCCGGTTTCGGGGCCGTGGAAAGCGTCAACTCGAAGATTGTTGCCGCATCGGGCGAGTATCTGGGCACGGAAGCCAATGTGTCCCTGCCGTTCAGGGCCAAGGAAAATCTGACGATCACACCGCGCTTTGCCTACGTGTTCCTCGGGGATTTTTACAAGAACCTGGCGGCCAACGGCAAAACGCCGGACAACCCGTACTTGGCGAGCCTGCTGGTGAATTTCAAGTTCTAGCGAGAGTCAATACTGTGTTTCAAGCCCGGGTCGGGGCCGCCGAACCCCGGCCGGGGTAGCGGGAGCCCGTGGAGTTCTCCCTCCTTCCTCCACGGGCCTTCTTTCTACCCTTGCAACAAAAGGATACGAAGTATGGAACTGCATACCTACGGACAATGCACCACCCTTGGGCACGACATGTTGATCGTCCCGCACGAGTTTACCGAGAGAAGACTCGCCTGCGACAGCCGCTACCGGAGCATCATCGGCCAGCTGGACGCCATGATCGCGCTGGTTCGGGAGAAACCGGGCGTCGACCTCACCCGGGCGTTGGACCGGCTCCAGGAGGTCATGATGGAGCACATCGGCTCGGAGAACAGCTACATGGAACTGGTGGGCTTCCCCCAGACCACCCGGCATCGCCTGCACCACCAGTTTCTCTGTGGCAACACCGCCGAGTTGGCCCGCCGCTACGGCAAGGGCCTGGAGGTGCTGCCCGGCGAGTTGGCGGATATCCGTCTGCTCTGGCTGGAGCATATCCATGTCCATGACCGGGCCTTCGAGGCATACCTGGCTGCCTAAGGGAGAAACCATGGAGACCCGCACCCTGTTCCGGGGGCTGTTCCTGATCAACTTCGCCATCACCCTGGGCTTCGGCATCGCCGACGCCTTCTTCTCCCTCTACGTCTTCAGCCTGGGGGCCAGGGGGCTGCTCCTGGGCCTGCCGCTCATCTTCTACTCCCTCTCCAAGATCATCCTCAGCCCCTTCATGGGCGCCTGGGCCGACCGCATCGGCCGCAGGAGGATCGCCGCCATTAGTCTCGGCCTCTACCTGTTCGTCTCGGTCTGCTACCTCTTCACCACCAGCCTTACCCTCATCATCCTCCTGCGCCTGCTCCAGGGGATCGGCTGCGCCATGTTCCGCCCGGTGGTGGTCTCCCTGGTGAGCGAATGCACCACGGACCACAAGCGGGCCACGGTCATGGGTACCTTCGACATCTCCTTCTACGGCGCCCTGAGCGCTGGCCCCATCGTGGGGGGCATGCTCAAGGACCTGTGGGGCTTCCGGGGGATCTTCGCCACCCTCACCCTCCTGTGCATCATCGCCCTTGTCGTGGCCCTCGTCTCCATCCCCGGCAACAAGAGCACTCCCCGGCAAACGGAACAACACGAAGGCGAACGCCTCAGGGACATCCTGAACGTCACCCGCCACAGCTCCCTGCGGGGGCTTCTGGCCTTCATCTTCGGTCGTGCCTGCAGCATCTCCCTCCTGGGCGCCTTCCTGCCGATCATGCTCACGGGCAAACTTGGACTGAACGGCAGCCGTGCCGGACTGGTCATGGCCTCCTCCACCCTGGTGATGACCCTGCTGCTGCGTCCCATGGGGATGCTCTCGGATCGTGCGCCGCGCAGATCCCTGGTGGTTGCCGGGGGCACCATCGTTTCGCTCCTCTACTTCCTGATCCCCGTGGCGGTGGGGTTCTCCCAGATCATGGCCCTGGGTTTGGGTATCGGCCTGTTCAGCGTCCTATCCCAGCCGGCCAGTACGGCGCTCTTGGTGGAGGAGGGGAGCCGCCACGGCATGGGGGTAACGGTGGGCACCTTCAACGCGGTGCTGAACCTGGGCTTCATCTCCGGGCCGCTGCTGGGCGCGGGGTTGCAGACCACCCTGGGGCTGACGGCGGTGTTCTACGCCGCCGGGGCCATGGGGCTGGGGGCGGTGGGGCTGTTTATGGTCAACGTACGGACATGGTCCGGCGGTACGGTGGACAGCACTGCCGGATAACAACGCCCCTGTTCTCATAAGCACCAGACCCGCTGAAGGCCTCCTTTCATGGCCGATATGGCTCGATATGCGAAGTTTCTGGATGAAGGCACAGTAAAATTAGTGCTATTTTTTACTATATTACGTGCTTGACACACGGTTTTGATTGGTGACATAATTTAAGCCACCATGGCGTTCACAGAGGAACACTGCAGCCATTGCGGAAGTACCGTCAAAGCGGACGGCAATGGCATTTATTCCGTCAGGGTAGACAGCAAAGGCTATCTGATGGAGATAATGGACGGAGAAATCCTCCCCGATGCACTCCTCTATTGCTCTCCAACCTGCATGTTCAAGCGCGAGCGCGGCGTGGTCCCCAAAACCAAGATCACATTTCACTTCTAGGCGTCCGGCAGCGCAACCCGCCGGGTTGCCGGCAGCGCACAATCTCTACAGCCATTACGAGCCGCCATTCTTGTGCGGCTTTTTTTGTGATTCCTTCGCCGCTAGGTGCGCGAGGCTTTTGGGCTGACGCGCGTCAACGGGGCCGCGTTGCAGAGGTATCCAGATTGAGCCGGATTTATTCGGCTTTCCCCATAGACGAATGCTAAAAAATAGGGCATTATACCGGGGTCTTGCGTGTCATGTCGCAGAGGAGACGCCGTGTCGGCCACCCGCACCGCCCTGATATACTCGCCGCTGTTCGGAAACTTCAGCTACGGGGATGACCATCCGTTCAAGTTGCAGCGCTATCGTGTCGTACGGGACCTGATGGAATCTTACGGTCTGCTGAAACTGCCGGGCATGGAAATTCGCGGCTGCGGGCCGATCGACGATGAACTGGCGTTGAGCTTCCACACCCCCGAATACCTGGCGCGGCTCAAGGAGTTCAGCACCTCCGACGAACCGCGGGCCGATTTCCGCTTCGGCCTGGGCGATGCCGACTGTCCTGTCTTCAAGGGGCTGTACGATTGCGCGGCATTGGGGGCCGGTGCGACCTTCGAGGCGGCCCGCCTGGTGGAGGAAGAGGGGTTCGACATCGCCTTCAACCTGGCCGGCGGCTGGCACCACGCCCATCGGGCCAAGGCCTCGGGCTTCTCCTACGTAAACGATGCCGTGCTCGCCATCAACTGGCTGGTGGCCCGGGGGCGGCGGGTTGTCTATCTGGATATCGACGCCCACCACGGCGACGGGGTGCAGGAAGGGTTCTACGACAGCGACCGGGTCCTTACCATCTCGCTGCACGAGAGCGGCATCTATTTCTTTCCCGGGACCGGCTTCGAGAATGAAACCGGTACCGGCCGGGGGCGGGGCTATTCGGTGAACGTACCGTTGCTTGCCCACACCGACGATGCCCTCTACATGAAGGCCTTCGATGAAGTGGCCTATCCGCTGATGGCCGCCTATGACCCGGATGTCATCGTCACCCAGATCGGCGCCGACGCGTTTCGCACCGATCCGCTGACCCAGCTTGAGATCACGACCCACAGCTACGGCTATATCATGCGCAAGCTCAAGGCGCTCAGGATCCCCTGGGTTGCACTGGGCGGAGGCGGCTACGACCTGATGAACACGGCCCGGGCCTGGACCATCGCCTGGGCGGTTATGAACGGCGTCGAGCTCAACCCCCGCCTGCCGGCGGCCTTTGTGCGAAAGATCGAGCCGCTGGGGTATCCCCACCGGGCCCTGCTGGACGCCATGCACTGGTCCGAGGAGTATGAGCGCAACTTGGCCCTGGATGCGGTGGAAAAGAGTATTGCGCGGATCAGGGCGGCCATCTTTCCTGGTATAATTGGAACCTATGGCAAAACTTCCGGGAAATAGCCAGTTACTGGATACAGCCGGTCGGCCGTTGCGGTCGCTGCTGGCCATCAACCGGCTGGATGACCCGGAAAAAGAGCTGTTGTACGCTTCGCTGTTGCCGCTGCGCCTGCGCGGGCTGTTGGGCTTGGCCGCCGATGGGCTCCATACCACGGCAGGGGAGCGCCTGACCAGCATCATTGCGCCCGCTGGGCTTGCGCTCATGCGTATCGAGGTCCGCGCCCGGCCGGATGATGCGGATACGACATTTTTCCTCGAACTGGCCGATACCCAGTACCACCAGATGGAGCTTTCCTTCTGCATCATCTGCGATCCGGCAGCGCCCCGATACGATGTGGATGTGGACGAAAGCGGCAGGAGGAACTGGTTTGCCTCCCGCGGGCGGAATCTGCCCGAAGAGTTACGCGCCATGGAGGACGGGCTGTTTCCCAACCAGACCCGCCGCGGGCTGCGCCTGTTCGCCGAATTCTTTCCGCTCCTGGAGCGGTTCACCGATGCCCTGGGGATGGAGATGATCGTGGCCGAGCCGCTGAGCTACGACAATGCCATCCGCTATGAAAAATACGGTTTCGACTATCTGCGGGGCACACGCCTGATGTTGGAGATCGACCGGGAGTTTCAGCCCGGCGGCCGCTATCATGCCCGGATGGACGGTTCCACCCCCTTCCGCATGCCGGGCATGGAGCGCACGGTGCGGGGGCGGAGCTGGGCCATCCACGACGGCGTTCTGGACGAGCCGTGGGATGAGGTGCAGATCTACAAGGTGATCGGCGTCGATGCCGGCATAGATACCTTTCCCGGGAGGGAGCGAGGAGTCAGATGAACAGCGCGGAAGTTTCAACAACCACACCCCTCTCGGGCATCAGCTACGTCACACCGCCGGCCGGTTATACGCTCAGGGGACGCGACGGCCGGGTGGCCATTCCTTGGGACGACAAACCCCCTATTCCGCTTCTGGACGAGGATCTTGCATCGGTACAGGAACGGGCGCCCGACTATGACACGGTGGGCCGGGGCATCTACCAGGCGCTGCGACTCGACCCGGAATGCGCCCATGCGGCCGAGTATGCCGCCGTACTGAAGGAGGCTTATCCCCATATCGTTTCCGAGTTGGGGGGGCAGATCGTCATGCTGGACGCCAAGGAGGTCGATACCCCCTATCTGGATCGCAAGATCACGTCCCTCAAGATTCTTGCCCTGCTCGACTCCACCAATGCCGGCCTGCAGGCGGAGATCGCCCGGACCTACGCCGACAAGGGGTCGCGCCTCGCCGCGCTGCGTCAGGCCGTGGATAGTTGGTACGGGGCGGAAAAACATCTGAAGAAGGCCATGGCGCTGGACCCCTCCGACGGCCATATCGCTTATGAATACGGCGAGGCGCTCTACATCCTCGGACGCTACGATCAGGCGGCCGAAGTCTGGGGCGAGGCGCTGGCCGGGTTGGCGGCGACTGAACGGGCGCGGCTTGAGGCGCGTATCGCCGGGATTCTGGCCGGCAAGCTCCCGCTGGTCCCTCCCCTGGATTATCTGACGGCCCTGTCGGCGGCATTGGAGGAGCGCCAAGCCGGGCGCACTGAGGAGGCGGCCGCCATTATTGAAGATGTGCTGGCAGACCCCTCTTTTGTCGAGCAGTTCCCCATGGGCGAGGTCTATTACCTGCTGGGAACCTGTTACCAGGAGATGGGCATGGTGAACGAGGCGGCAGAGGCATTCAGGAGGAGCGCGTAATGTTATTCGGATTCAGTATCGCCGATTGGATTTTCATAGGATTTATCCTGATTGTCATCTTCGTCTGCGTGGTCTTGAGCGACATGCGGCGGAGCAATAAAAAGGACTAGGCGCATAGCGGCAGTTTGCCGAGGTAGTCATGGAAGAGATCGACAACGATAGCGAAGAACGGCGGCCCCTGGGTATTGTCCTCCTGGGGGGGCTGTATCTGTTCTTCTTCATGTTGACCGTATCCACCTTCGGGCAGCCCTTTCCGCTGCTGGGGGCGATCTATCGGGGGCGTGCGGCGGAAGTGCTGGTATTCGCGGACAGCCTGATCTGTCTCTATCTTTTCCTCGGTTTGATGAAGCGGCAGACCCTGACCTGGTACCTGCTGATCGGATACAACACTTTCGAAGTGGTGAATACGCTGATCAATCTGATGGGTATTTCCGCGGGAGAACTGGAAAAGGCGCTCGGCCAACCGGTCGATACACGTGGAGTGGCGGTTGACAACCTGTCGGTCATGGTGGCCATACTACTGCTGACAGCCTTTATTTATAAGCATCGAGGGTATTTTACCAACAGGTCGAAGTACCTGTTCTGATCCGGTGGGCACGTATACTGCATTTAAATTTTTTTGAGAGTCCTCCATGTCCATACACGGCATCGCCGTTCGAATTGAAAAGCTGAATAAGTCCTTTGGCAGCAATCATGTCCTTAAAGATATCGATCTCGATATCGCGCCGGGAGAGACCTTTTCGATTATCGGCCCCTCCGGCACCGGAAAGAGCATCCTGCTGAGGCACATTATACGCCTGGAAACGCCCGACAGCGGCCAAATCTACTTTAACGATCAGCCGGTGTTCGACAATGGCCGGCCGCTGCCCCAGACGTTTCGCAGCAGCATGGTGTTCCAGTCGTCGGCCCTGTTCAACTCGCTGACCGTTGCCGAGAATGTGGGGCTCTGGCTGCGGGAGCACCGTATCTGCCCCGAGGCCCGTATCCGTGAGCTTATTACCGAAAAGCTCGCCATTGTGGGGCTGGAAGGCACGGAAGGGCTGAATACCTCGGAGTTGTCGGGCGGCATGCGGAAGAGGGTCGCCATCGCCCGTTCTCTGGCAATGGAGCCGGATCTGGTCCTCTACGATGAACCGACCGCCGAGCTGGACCCGGTGACGACCGACGAGTTGGCGGAGACGATCCGCTCCCTGAGAAAAAAGACCGGCAATACGACGATTATCGTCACCCATGACCTGAATTTCGCCTTGTACCTGTCCGACCGCATCGCCATGATGCACCGGGGCGAGATCATTGAAATCGGCGTGCCGGACCAGATACGGAACAGCGCTAATCCGATCGTACAGCGTTTCATCCGTACCACCACCAAGGGTATTCAGGGGGGGTGATCGCTGTCCGGAAGTGCGAAGGAGATCATGATGAATAAACGTAGTGGCAGAGCCGTTGTGCGTGCGGGCATTGTCCCGGCTGCCCTGATCCTCGTTGCGTTGCTGGGTGCCGGATGCGCCGAGATGAAGCAGTCACATCCGCTCCTGCCGGTCGCCGAGTATGAGAAGATGATCGTCGGCCGCCTGGATGCCGACTACGTGGGGACGGATAACTGCGTCGCCAAGTGCCACAAGCATGACAAGATTGCCAGCGATTTCAAGCGGAGCGTGCACGGCGAGCAGATCAAGCCTGAAACCGGATTGCCCCTGGTCAACTGCGAGTCGTGTCACGGGCCGGGGAGCCTAGCCATCGCGAATATTGAGGAAACCAAGCGACTCCACGGCGAAAATGGCGACAAATGCGACGTTTCCACCCTGCTCGACCTGAAAAAACTCCCCCCCCAAGCCCAGTCCCTGATCTGCCTGAAATGCCACTCCGCCGCCTCGACCCCGGCCTTGGCCCACTGGCATTCCAGCACCCATGCCCTGAACGATTTGAGTTGTTTCTCCTGCCATCAGTTGCATGAGGGGCCGCAGCAGAAGGTCAGCCACGATAAGATGGCCGAACTCTGCTACGGCTGCCATCCCGACGTGAAGGCCCAATTCAGCCTGTTTTCGCACCACCCGGTGCGGGAAAAGAAGATGGGCTGCTTCGACTGCCACGACCCCCACGGTTCAAGCCAGCCCAAGTTGTTGAAGGGGAGCACGCAGCGCGACCTCTGCACCCGCTGCCACATGGAGAAGAGCGGCCCGTTCGTCTACGAACATGGGGATGTCACCGAGACCTGCACCAACTGCCACGTGCCCCACGGTTCGGTCAATCGCCGGCTGCTCTCGGCGGCCATGCCGTTTCTCTGCATTCAGTGTCACAATCCGGGCCACCGCAGCGTCATGAACGGCGACTCATCCATGAAGTCGCTCTTTTCCAACCGGTGCACCGACTGTCATTCAGCTGTCCACGGCTCCGATACCCCCGACAACCGCGGGTACGGAACATTGAGGAAGTAAGCCATGTCGAGCCGCTCTCGCCAAACGATGCTGTTTGCACCGCTGATTGTCTGTTCGAGCCTGATGTTTCTGACGCTGCCGGCCCTTGCCTCCGATGGCGCCACCCCCGATGCCGGGGGGGGAAATCATGAAACCCTGTCGGAGCAGGAAGCCGAAGCCTATCGTTTCGCCCACCTCCAGGCGGGATACCAGTTTATCACCCCCGACGGCGCAAGCGCCGCGGCGGCCCCCTACACGCGCCTGAAATCGGGGGCAATGGGTGGGTTCTCCGCCGGCACGCTCGGCTCCAGCCTCAAGTTGTCGGGGGAGGGCCTCATGCTCCACGAGGACGATTATCACGCCAACCTGTTTTTCGACTATGGCGGCTATTATCGCCTGCACCTGGAAACCGAGGCCTTCTGGCATAACCTGCTGACGGAACAGCTTCCCCGGTCTGCCACCGGCCAATACGCGACAACCCAGTCGGCACCCCCCGCCGACGGCTATGGTATGCGCACCGGGATCTCCCAGGTGGAAAACCGCATCAAGCTGGGCAACAACCCCATCCACATCAACCTCGGGTACTGGGAGTTGAGCCGCCGGGGGACCGATCAGCTCCGTTTTGCCGACTACTATTTCAGCGATCCGCAGAACAGGATCGTCTCCCTCAATCGGCAGGTCAACCAGGTCACGCGGGAGGGGAGCGTCGGCGCCGACGCCCATCTGGGGTTCTTCGACATAGCCTACGGATTCCGTATCCGGGACTTTTCAAACCAGGCCCCGGACATCCGCTATCCCTTTGCCGTAACCGGCAACGGGACGCTCACGCCGGGCACCCAGGCGACCAACGTTGCCTCCGACAGCCGGGTGACGTCCCATACGGTCAGGGTTTACACCGACATGAGCGGCGGCCTGGTGGGGACGGCCGCCTATGTCCTGACCCAGAGGGAAAGCGATGCCGACCGGGGGGATGCGCGCCCCTCGTCCAAACCGTCCCAAACACTGCATTCGGTGGCGGGAGACCTGACCTATACGCCATTAAAGGAGTTGTCGTTCGCTCTTAAATACCGGCGGCTGCAAAACGACCGGGAATCGCCCTCGACGGTTTCCTACCCCTATTCGACCGCATCGGGGGCGCTGGCGGTGCGCCCCGGCATCGACTCGGTCAAGGATACCGTTACCCTGTCCGGCACATTCCGGCCCAACCAGCAGGTGACGTACCGCCTGGAGTACCGCGCCGTCCTGGAATCACGCGACAACGTGCCCAACAGCGACCTCTCGCCCAGCGACCCGACGGCAATCCACAACGAATACCACCGGACCCATACCGCCCTGGCCACGGCCTCCTGGAGGCCGCTCCCCGGGTTCAGGATGAATGCCACCTATACCTACCGCACGGCGGATAACCCGGAATGGAAGGTCTCTGCGTCGGAAAGCCACAAGGGCGAGTTGTTTGCCACCTATACGAAGAACGGCGCCTGGGGGGCCACCGCCAGCTTCATCACCACGTATGAGCAGAGCGAAAACTCTGCCTCCACCGTCACGCCGGCACCGGTCGCCAGCTATACCCTGCCCCGGGAGAACCGCTCCTATTCGGCGAATACGAGTCTGTGGTTCACCCCTGTGGAGCGCCTGACCATCACCGCCAACTATTCATACTTGGAAGCCGTGACGGACCAGTCCCTGCTGTTTTCCAATATCATTGTGGACCCGGACCCGCTCGTGGCGACCACCTACCGGTCAACGGCACATGTGTACGGCATCGACGCCGTGTATGCCGTGGCGGAGCCGCTGGACCTCTCTGTCGGTGTTCAGCAGGTACGATCGGCGTCCCGATTCGATGTCCCGGTCAGGACATTCACCCTCGCAAACGTGACGGGCAGCTACAATACCGCGAGCATCGGCACCCTGACCCGGCTGGATACGGTTGAAACAGGCGTGACGGCCCGGGCCGACTGGCGTATCAGCAAACATGTCGGCTGCTCGATGAACTACAGTTACCGGAATTACAACTCCGGCGATGCTCTCTACGACGGCTCGGTCCATACGACCATGGTGTCGTTAACTTCACGGTGGTAGCGGACGGTATGCGTCAACGAATTCTCTCCATAACGCTGATGATCCTCTTTCTGTCGTGCTGGTGCTGGCTTCCGGATTGCCACGCCGCCGGCAAGGTCATCGCCGCTATCATGAGCAGCGACCAACCCCGTTATCGCGAGGCGCACCAGGCGTTTATCAAATCCCTGGCCGCTTTGGGCTATACCTCGGCCAACGTGGAGATCATCCTGCAGGTGCCGAACCCCGATCCGCTCTCCTGGTCCAATACGATCAGGAAATTCAATGCCTACCGTCCCGATTTGATCGTAGCGTACGGGGCGCCGGCGGCATTCGTGGCCATGAGGGAATCTGACGGTATTCCGGTGGTTTCCGTCGATATATTCGTCTCCGACGGACCGCATCGGGGGATGTGCGGCGTCAGTTCGCGGGTGCCGCTGGTCACGCTGATAAAGACCCTCAAGGACAGCCGGGAACACATCAAGCCGTACCGGCGGGTAGGCGTCGTCTACAACTCTCGTGAGAACGGTTCGCAAAGGCAGCTTGAGGAAATCAGGAAAATTGCGCCCCAGTACGACATGGTCGTGGCAGAGGCAAACGTTGGCTCATCCGCTGCCTTGGAATCGGCCCTTCCTTCCCTGCTCGAGCATTCCGATGTCATCTTCGCCACGGAAAGCGGCATCGTTTCCCGCCAGTTCAGCAAGATCGTCGCCCGTGCCAGGGCACGCAACATCCCGGTGCTCTCCACCATGCCCGGCGCCGCCGAGAGGGGCGCACTCATCTCCCTGGAAATCCATCCGGAAGAGCAGGGACACTTGGCGGCCGATATCGTCACCCGTATTCTGGAGGGTGCCCGGCAGAGCCATCTTTCCCTGATCTCGCCCCGTCGTATCGAGCTGCTCATCAACATGCGCGCTGCTCAGGATTTGGGGATCAATCTCCCCTTCACGGTCTTGAGCAATGCCACGCGCGTCATCAAGTAGCGTCCTGCGAACCCCGCGTTTTTTTACTTCATGGGCACGGTAAAATCGACTATATTGTAAAACTATGGGTAGAATATTACTGATCGATGACGACCAGGCCTTCACCGAGTTCCTGGCCGGGTACATACATGGCGCCTATCCTCTTTTGCGGGTGGATATCTGCAACAGTCCGGTGACGGCCCTGAACTCCATCAGGGCCGGCGGGTATGACCTGTTGCTGATCGACCTGGAAATGCCGGCCATGGACGGCTTGAAACTGCTTTCGTTCGCCACCCAGGCGGGGATGGACAAAAATCGGGTGGTGATCCTCTCCGGGCGTGATGCCGACTTTCTTCATGATCTCTGCCCCATGGGCACCTGCCTGGCGGTGCTCAACAAGTTCGAGGCCCGGCAGAAAACGGTGCTGGACATGATCTTCAGCTCACTCAGCAAAAAAACCGCCGGCCGGTAGCGCCGATAATCCCTGCATACTCCCGCTCCCTGTGGATCCTCCCCGCAAAATCATAATTGCAAAACCTGCCGAGAAGTATAAAATCGAGAAAAGCGTCGCCCAAAAGATGGGGCGGCGCAGAGACACCCCAAGGAGGTCGCGTGTGCTGAGACGAATCATCTATCTGGCGGTGGCAGGTCTGATGGCCCTGGTGTTGAATGGCTGTGTTTCGCAAGGCACGTATCAACTGAAGGAAAACGAGGCCAAGGGGCTGGCGGGCGAGCTTGGCGACCTGAAACAAAAATACGGGCAGCTCAGTTCGGACAACAGCACGTTGAAGGCCGAGTTCGACAAACTGAAGGCCGAGGCTGCCGGGCTTGCGCAGGAGCGGCAGGCGCTCACCAAAGACAAGCATGAGCTGGAACAGGTGCTCAAAGCCAAATCCGACACCCTTTCCAGGAATATCAGCGACCTGCGCCAGAAAATAGCCGATCTGGAAGGGGAGAACGGGCGGCTCAAGGGCGAGATCGCCACCCTCCAGAAGGCCAAGGAAGAGAAGGTCAAGGAGGTCAGCAGCACCTACGAGCATCTGCTGGAGAACATGAAGAGCGAGATCGCCCAGGGGCAGGTGACCATCTCGGAATTGAAGGGGAAATTGACCGTCAACATGGAGGCCGCCATCCTGTTCGATTCCGGCAGGGCCGATGTCAAGCCGGACGGCATCACCATCCTGCTCAAGATGATCCCGACCCTGAAAGAGGTCAAGGACAAGTCGATCCGCATCGAGGGGCACACCGACAACGTGCCGATCCGGTCGGCCCAGTTTCCCTCGAACTGGGAACTTTCCGCGGCCCGCGCCATCAACGTCGCCAAATACCTGCAGCAGCAGGGCCTCGACCCGGCCAGTCTCTCCGCTGCAGCCTTTTCCGAGTATAAGCCGGTGGCCGACAACGCGACCAGGGAAGGGCGCGCCAAGAACCGTCGCATAGAAATCACCCTGGTGGCGAGGGACTGATGGGTAAGAAGCAGCGCCACGAAAAACCGGCAGCGGCCGCCCAGTTCCGCGCCACCCCGTTCGCTGCCCTGAAAGAGGTGGCTCTCTCCCCGAAGGAGGAGCCGGCCCCTGCTGTGGTGCCTCCTCCCCAGCCGCCCCATCATGAAGCGCAGTCGGCCGAAGAGGCGGACGACCTGTTCCTGCGGGCCATGGCCGATGTGAAGGTTGTGCGCACCCGGGGAGGCGCTCCCGCCAAAGCCGGGGCGGCCCGCGAACGCCCGGTCTCCGCCGGCCCTGCCGACGATGGGGAGGCTGAGTTGTTCCGGCGTGCCATGGCCGGCGTGAAGACGCTGGCCGCGCCGCCGGTGGACGCGGCAAAGGCCACAACGGCCCGGACCGGTGCCCGCACGCAGGTCCCGCCGTCACCACCCCCCACCTCCGGCGCCGACCGGGAAGCAGCCGAACTGTTTTTGCAAGAGATCGGCCGTTTGAAGCTGGAAACGAAGTTTGCCGATTCACTGCCCGCCGATGAAGAGTTGAAGCCGTTATCGGGCAATCGTCTGCGCCAGGTGAAACAAGGGGTTATTGCCGTAACCCATCAACTCGACCTGCACGGGCTGACCCGCGAAGAGGCCCTGGCGGCGCTGCCCCGTTTTTTGAACACGGCGCGCCGCAAGGGGCAGAAGGCCGCCCTGGTCATTACCGGCAAGGGGATCAATTCACCGGGCGAACCGGTGCTTCAGCAGGCGGTCGCATCCTGGCTGCGGGACGCCGGGCGCGAGACGGTTCTTGAATTTGCGCCGGCCCCGCGCGAGATGGGCGGAAGCGGCGCCTTTGTGGTCTTTCTCCGCCCCCTGCCGGAAACTCCCGCCGCGGCGTGACCCGTCCCCCTGGATCGTTCTCCCCGAGGTGGCGTTACTCACAACAACCCGCACATGCGAAGAGGGGTGCTTTCCGGCACCCCTCTTCATTTCTTGCGCCACCCCTCCTCCGCCTTGGTGCCGCTACCGGGCCGCCAGATACTCCGCAATGGTGCGGGCCATGGTTTCCACGTTGTTCTTGTCGTTATTGAACACCAGGTGGTAAAAGCCCAGGTCGTGGGCATCCCGGTCCAGAAAATCGCGGATGAAGTTATCCCGCTGTCTCTGCTGTTTGGCGATGATCTTTTCGGCCTCTTCGGCCTCAACCCCCATCCGGCGCGTTATGGAGCGCACCTTGAACCCCGGGGAGGCGAACAGGCGGAAATGGAAACAGTTCTTCAGCGGCTGGGTAACAATCGAACTGCCCCGGCCGACGATAATCATGTTGCCCTGTTCCGCCAGGGAAAGGACATGGCGGCACAGCACCCGGAAATGGTCCTTCTCGCTTTTCCAGCGTGAAGAGAACGTGGCCAGGATTTCGTCCAGGAAACGGCTCTTCTCTCCCAGGCTGCCCAACACGCTGGCGGACAGGTTATGGTCCCGGGCAACCTCGTCAAGCAGGCCTTTGTCCAGCAACACCCACGGTTCACCCTGTTTCTTTTCCATGATCTCCCGCAGGCGCTCCGCCATGGGGTATGCCTCGCAGCCGAATTCCCGTGAGATGGTAATGGTCTGCCGCACCTTATGCCTGGCGGGGGATGATGCCTCCATGTCACGCTTGCGGTTGAACTCAAGCAAAGAGCCGAGCCTCATTTCCACGGATGGTATCAAGAGTTTTTCCGGCATGGCGACCTCCGTAGCCTCGAAATGGTCTGTCTGGCATCAACTGTAGCACAGCACCGGCGATCCGCAAGTGCGGCACGGATGCGTGCGATGGCGCCATTGACACGGGAAGCGCGGCGCGGTATACGGATAAACATTCCTTCGAGGCCACCACCAGCCATCAGCCAAGGAGCTGCCGAACCATGATCACCCATATCATTTTTTTCAAGCTGTCCGATGCGAGTCCCGAGAATCTTGCCGTTACCCAGGGGAAACTGCTCAGTATGCAGGGCAAAATCCCCCAATTGCGCCATCTGGAGGCCGGCATCGATATCATTCGTTCGGAACGCTCCTATGATATCGCCCTGGTGACGAAGTTTGATTCCCTGGACGACATGCAGGCCTACCAGATCCACCCCTACCATGCCGGAGAAGTGCTCCCCCATATGAGATCGGTGTGCTCCTCCATCGTCGCCGTCGATTACCAGGATTGACCGGTCGCACAACCTCTCGATCTGCGTGCCGTGCCGGGATTGCGCGGCCATTGCGCGGTGGCGTCGGGAAAGCTGTATACATTTTAACTTGACTAAACATTCTTGCAATAGTAAAATCCAGTTCTACTCAGACTAACACCGCTGTTTTTGCTGCAATTGCCTATAATCATTATTTTAATAAGATTACCGCATGACGTTGGTAGTGGTATTTTTTCAGAACGCTATGGGGCTGTAGACACTAAATGCAAACAGGAGGTAAAAATGTCCGAGTACGGTACTTTACAAGATCGCGTGCGTCACAAGTCGCTTCTGAGCAAGGTCATGACGGCCGAAGAGACCATTCAGTTCTTCAAGCCGGGCATGAATCTGGGGTGGTCCGGTTTTACTCCCGCAGGCTACCCGAAGGTGGTCCCCATTGCCGTGGCCGACCATGTGGAAAAGAACAATCTTCAGGGAAAATGGAAATTCAACCTGTTCATCGGCGCCTCGGTAGGGGCTGAAACCGAGGACCGCTGGGCCTCCCTCGACATGATCGATCGCCGCTGGCCGTATCAGACCGGCAAGAACATCGCCGCCGGCATCAACGAGGGGCGCATCCGCATGGGGGACAAACACCTCTCCCTGTTCGCCCAGGACTTGGGGTATGGCTTCTACACCAAGGACACCGAAAGCGGCAGACTCGACCTGGCCATCATCGAGGTCTCGGCCATCACCGAGGACGGCAGCCTGGTTCCCACCTCCTCCTGTGGCGTCATCCCGGAGATCCTGATGATCTGCGACAAGATCATCATCGAGGTCAACACCGGCGAGCCGTCATTCGAAGGGATCCACGACCTGGTTTCCTGCGGCACCCCCCCGAACCGCCAAGTGCTGAACATCACCAAGGCCGGCTCCCGTATCGGCTCCACCTCGATCCCCTGCGATCCGAAGAAGGTCGTGGCCGTGGTGGAATCAAAGCTCCGCGACCAGGGGCGCGCCTTTGCCGAGCAGGACGATACCTCCGAGGCCATCGCCAACCACATCATCGATTTCTTCACCCAAGAGGTCAAGATGGGGCGCCTGCCGGACAACCTGTTGCCGATCCAGTCGGGTGTCGGCTCCATCGCCAACGCCGTAATCGGCGGCTTGGCCAAGGGGCCCTTCTATAACCTGTCCGTCTATACCGAGGTACTCCAGGACACCATGCTCGACCTGTTCGATTCGGGCAAGCTGGACCACGCCTCCTCCTGTTCGCTCTCCCTCTCGGCGACCCCCGGTTTCCCGAAGTTCTTCGAGAACATGGACAAGTATTTCGACAAGATCACCCTGCGGCCGCTCTCCATCTCCAACGCCCCGGAGCCGATCCGGCGCCTGGGGGTCATCGCCATGAACACCCCGGTGGAGATCGACATCTATGCCCATGCCAACTCGACCCTGGTCGGCGGCACCCGCATGATCAACGGCCTGGGCGGCTCCGGCGACTTCCTGCGCAACGGTTTCCTCAAGATGATGCATACCCCGTCGAGCCGTCCAAGCAAGACCGACCCGACCGGCATTTCCTGCGTGGTGCCGCACTGCTCCCACATTGACCATACGGAACATGACCTGGACTGCGTGGTTACCGAACAGGGGCTGGCCGACCTGCGCGGCCTCTGCCCGAGGGACCGGGCCAAAGTCATCATCGACAAGTGCGCCCATCCGGATTACAAGCCGATCCTCACCGAGTACTTCGAAATGGCCAAGGCCGACTGCCTCAGACGCAAAGTCGGGCATGAACCCCAGTTGTGGGATCGCGCCTTCAAGATGCATCTCAACCTGGAGAAGAACGGCACCATGAAAATCAAGAACTGGGACATGAAGGTCGATCTCTGCGAATAGCAGCGACTCCATTCCCGCAAACGACCCCGCCGGCACCGCCGGCGGGGTTTTTTCATGTTTCCCGGCTATTTGCTGCTTGAACTTGTCACGCAGTTATGCTTTAAATAACCCGATTTACCTGCCTGTCACCACTATGTAATAATTTCACTCCCGGGACGGTAGCGATGGCTGATACGATAAACGGTTTCCAGGGCTCCGTGGCGGGTCTTTCCCTCACGGACGTCATCCAGCTCAAGGGGTACAACAAGTACACCGGCTGCATCACGGTCGAATATGGCGAGCAAAAAGGGGCCATCTATTTCGCAGACGGTGAGATCATCCATGCCGAATTGGGTGCGGAGACCGGCGAAGAGGCCATCTACCGGATCATCAAGTGGCCCGGCGGTACCTTCAACATCCGCCCCGAAATGACCTCCAACGTCTGCACGATCCACTACCGCACCGATTTTCTGCTTCTCGAAGCCCTGCGCCGCATGGATGAAGAAAACGCCGGAGCGCCCGAATCGAACGGCGAACCTGCGCCGGCCGTGGCGCCGCGGCGGACCATGAGCAAGGTCGCGGCGCGGCTCCAGGACATTGAGGCGGTGACCTACGCGGTGTTGCTGGATAAAGACGGCAACCCGCTTCAGGACAACAGCATCGAAGCCGTGGCCCTGGCCGCCAAGGGGCTCTTTCTGGCCACCGCCGGCAACCGTTTCGGCGAACTCATGGGGCTGGGAGAGATCAAGGCATCGGCCGTCCAGACGAAACAATATCACCTGCTGATGTACGATTCCAAACAACACTATCTCAGCATCGCCGTCAAACCGGAATCCAACCTGGACAGTGTGGAGAGAGAAATCAAAGCGGTATTGATCCCCGGCAAGTAGGAGATTGGCATCATGCAGGATATTTTGCAGTATATTAACAGCGTCGAAGGTGTTATCGGCAGCGCCGTCTTCAGCAACAGGGGCGAGGTCCTTGCACACGCTTTTCCCTCATTGATCGATGCCGACTCCCTCAAAAAGGCCGGAGCCCTGGCGTTGGAGTGCACCTACGGACTACAGGTCGAGCAGACCCTCGATATCATTGACCTGCGCTACGCCGATGGCCGCATACTGGTGAAGGGCTCCCCGGGTGCCATGCTCTGCCTTTTGTGCGCCAAGAACATCAATCTCCAGGTCCTGCTCATCACCCTCAATCTTGCTGCCAAGAAACTGGAATCGCTCCTGCCGGAGCAGAAGGAGGCCGGGGCGCCGGGGCGGCAGAACGTGGTCCCGGCCGATCAGGGCGCCGCCGCCGATATCCTCAAGCTGCGCGTCAGCCACCTTGCAAACAAGGAGGCCAGCAGCAGTTTCGATTCGTTCGGTATGATCGCCATCAGTCAGCCTACCTCCAAATATATCGGCGATTTCTACAAGGCATCGTTCAAAAAGCTGAAGCTGGTCAATGAGGCTGCAGGCACAAGCGGGACCTTCCCGGTCATGGTCATGAACGACATGGGCCAACAGTACGACGGCACGATCATCGTCGGGCCGGGCATCGAAAAGAAGCTTAAGGTGGGGGAAGGGGACCGGGTTGAGGTGGCGCTCGGCTAACGGTCGCCGGACAGCACCGAAACAGTAACGGGGGGCGGGATTTCGCCCCCCGTTTTTTTGTCTGCAGGTGGCTAAGGGCGTACTGCCGCCAGACGGCTGAATGGGGTGCGGCATATCGGTTGCAACTGCCGCCGCCGTGGGGGCGCAGGTGGGCTTACCCGGGGCTCTTTGCTTTGGGATGGGCCTTGTCGTAGACCTCCATCAGGCGGTCGATGCCGACGTGGGTATATTTCTGGGTGGTGGAGAGGGAGGCGTGGCCCAGAAGTTCCTGGATCGCCCTGAGGTCGGCTCCCCCCTCAAGCATGTGGGTGGCGAAGGTGTGCCGCAGGGTGTGGGGCGAGATGTGTTTGAAGGCGGCCACGCGCAGAACGTGGGTATCGACGATGCGCGTCACGCTGCGGCGGTTGATGCGCTGGCCGCGGGTGTTGAGGAAGATCGCCCCGCTTCCGGCCAGTTCCCCGCGCTGGGCCAGATACTCCCGGATGGCCTGAATGGCGCGGCTCCCCACCGGCACGATGCGCTCCTTGCCCCCCTTGCCCATCACCCGTACCATGCCGCCGGACAGGTCGAGATCGCCGATGTCCAGGCCGGTCAGCTCGGAAACGCGCAACCCGCTGGAATAGAGCAGTTCCAGGATGGCCCGGTCCCGGAGGACGTACTTCTCGTCTGCCGTGGGGGCCTCCATCAGGGCGGTGGCCTGGTCGATATCCAGATGAAACGGCAGGCGCTGTTCCCTCTTGGGCGTGGCGGTCAATTCGGCCGGATTCTTGTCGATCTCCCCCCGGCGCAGCAGGAAGCGGAAAAAGGTCCGCACGGCGGCCAACTTCCGGCCGATGGAGCTCTTCTTGGCCGTTTTGCCGAGCAGGGCCAGATAGCGCCGCAGCAACAGATGGTCCACCTCCCCGGCGGAGACGTCATCGCCCCGTTCCTTGGCCGCAAAGGCCGCCAACTGCTCCAGATCGCGGCGATAGGCGGCCAGGGTATGGGGCGAAACGTTGCGCTCCGTTTCCAGGTAGGCGCAGAAGGCGCTTATTTGTTCGGCAAGACGTCCCATGGCATCCCCGGGTACAACAGTGAAAATCGCCTCTCACTCAAAAGGAGGCAGGCCGCTCTTCACCTTCCAGCTCTTCTGTTCGTTGATAGCGCGGTAGACCCAATCCTGCCGGTAACTCTGGGTCTTGATGCGGTTGGAGGGGAGGATGTAGTAGTCGAACTCGGCCATGACCTCGCCGGTCCCCTTGTCCGGGAGGCATTCGGAGGTCAGGATGCGGAAATCGGTGATGGTGACGTCCCGTTTTTTGATGTCGGCGGCGGCTTTTATGAACTCGTCACGTTGCTCCGGCACCATGTAGATCATGCCGGCCCCCTCGATCTCATGCCAGCGCAGCAACTTGTTGTAAGTCTTCGCGCTCTTGTCGAACTCCTCGCGGATGGTCGAGTTCGGTACGCTGCAGGCCGCTATCATCAGGCAGCACAACAGGAGCAGCCCCGCCTTGAACATTTGTATCATCTCTGTTCCCTTTCCCGTGCGTGAATGTAATCGATCAACTCCAGGGCCAGTTCGCATTTTCCGAAGGGGGGGATCAGGTAGTAGCCTCCGGCGGCGGTGAAGGTGGCGTCGATGAACTCCTTGGCAATGGCCAGCCCTTCCCGTGCGCCGGCCTCCTTCTCCAACCCCTTCATGCGGGCGCGGATCGCGTCCGGGACGGTGATGCCCGGCACCTCGTTGTGCAGATACTCGGCATTGCGTTCGCTGACCAGGGGCATGATCCCCGGCAAGAGCGGGATGCCGCAATCCCGGGTCTGTTCGAGCGCTTCCAGGAACAGGGCCGGGTCATAGACCGGCTGGGTCTGGGCAAAGCGGGCGCCGTTGGCCACCTTCTTGCGCAGCCGTTCGGCCTGAACCGCCATATTCTTCGTATTGGGGTTGAACGCCGCCCCGATGGTGAAACCGGTCCCGCTGCCGATGGGGTTGCCGATGGCGTTCACGCCGCGGTTCATGTCGGAGAGCAGCTTGATCAGGGTGAAGGAGTGCAGGTCGAAGACCGAGGTGGCCCCGGCATGGTCTCCCATGGCGGCCGGATCTCCGGTTACCGCCAGGATCGTGTGCAGCCCCAGCAGACTGGCGCCCATCAGGTCGGACTGCATGCCGATCAGGTTGCGGTCCCGGCCGGTGATGTGGATGATGACCTCGACGCCGACCTCGCGCTGAATGGTGCTCCCCAGGGCGATGTTCCCCATGCGGGGGCGGGCCAGCGGGTTTTCGGCCAGGTTGATGGCATCGACCCCGGCCTCCTTCAGGCGGCGGCTGCTCTCGATGATCCGTCGGCAGTCCATCCCCTTGGGCGGGTCGAGTTCAACGGTGATGACCTTGCGCCTCCCCCACGGGTCCAGGAACGAAGGCTTGTCGGGCCGGAAACCGTGCTGCGCCCCTGCCGCGGCGCGGGATGGCGCGGGGTAGCGCGGGGCGGGGCGCTTCCCTGCCAGGGTGCGGGCGAGGGCGGCGATGTGGTCCGGCGTGGTCCCGCAGCAGCCGCCAATCAGGTTTGCCCCGGCCGCCGCCATCTCGTCCGCCATGGCGGCGAAATAGTCCGGGGTGGCGCGGTAGATGTAGCGCCCTTCGTGGTACTCGGGAAAGCCGCTGTTGGCATAGGCGGAGATCGGTTTGGCGGTCAGGGCGGCCAGGCGGCGTACCACCTTGACCAGTTCCAGGGGGCCGGCGCCGCAGTTGGCACCCAGCATATCGGCCCCGGCCGCCTCCACGGCGGCGCAGAACGCCTCCACCGTCGTGCCGTCGCCACTGCGTCCCCCCTCCAGAAAGGCCATGGAGGCGCAGACCGGCAGACCGGTTTCCCGGGCCGCCCGTACCGCGGCGACCAACTGCTCCAGGGAGCCAAAGGTTTCCAGCAGGAGCAGGTCCACCCCACCCTCGGCCAGGGCGGTGCACTGCGCCCGGAAGTGCCCTGCCATGGCGTCGGGGGTCAGCTCCTGTTCCTCGCCCTTCATGCGCACCAGGGGGCCCACCGAACCGGCGACGAGTATGCCGCCATTCCCGGCCGCCTCACGGGCGATGCGCGCCCCGGCCCGGTTGATCTCGCCAACCTTGTGGCCCAATCCGATGGCCGCCAGCTTGGTATAGTTGGCGCCGAAGGTATTGGTTTCGATCACCTGCGCCCCGGCGGCGGCGTACTCGCGGGCCAGTTCCAGGACCAGGGCCGGGCGTACCAGATTCAAGTGCTCGAAGTTGCTGTCGAGCCCGATCCCCCTGGCGTAGAGCATGGTGCCAACGGCCCCGTCTCCGGTAAGGATCTCTGTGGTGAGTTTGTCGAGTAGAGTCATTGGGTAACCACGTTCTTAGGCTTTGGCGTATCTGCTGTTGCTCGAATCCCCGAGATGGGGTATATAGGATGCTCTCCTATTTCTGCTCCAGGATGGAATACTTACGATGCATGCTCTCATTCAATGGCTCCTCCACACCATCGGCACCATGGGCTACCCCGGCATCTTTCTGTTGATGCTCATGGAGAGTTCGGTGATCCCGGTGCCGAGCGAACTGGTCATGCCGCCGGCCGGCTACCTGGCCTTCCAGGGAAAGATGAATCTGGTCGCCGTTATTTTGTGCGGCACCCTGGGAAGTCTTGTGGGGGCCTATGCCAACTATTTCGCCTCCCGTTATCTGGGGAGGCCGCTGATCATCAGGTATGGCAAATACGTCCTGATCCCGCCGGAGAAGTTTGAACGGGTGGAGCGCTTCTTCCTCCAGCATGGCGAGATATCGACCTTCATCGGCCGGCTGCTGCCGGTGATCAGGCACCTCATTTCCATCCCGGCCGGCCTGTCCGGCATGGGGCACCTCCGGTTTTCGCTCTACACCCTGGCCGGCGCCGGTCTCTGGTGCAGCATCCTGGCCGTCATCGGCTATGCCATCGGCGAGAACCAACAGTTGATCATGCAGTACTCCCACCGGGCCCTTGCCTGGGTCATTGGGTTCAGCAGTATTCTGATTGCCGTCTACGTATGGCGCTATCGCCGGCGCAACGGTATTAAAGCGTAAAGCCGGCGAGAAGGCAAAATAAAAAACGAGAATGGCGAACGTGAATGGTGGAAGGGTAACCCCCTCACTATTCACCATTCACCATTCACAGAGGTTATTCATGCAGATCAAGCGCACGGGGCGCATCCACTACGTTGCCGTTGATTTCGCCGGTTCGCCCGGATCGGTTCAGGGGTTCACCACCCGCCACGAAGGGGTTTCCCGCCCCCCCTACAACTCGCTCAATCTGGGGTTGAACACCCAGGATCAGGCCTTTAACGTTGAAGGCAACCGCAGCATCCTGACCCGCGCGTTCGACGTCAACCAGGAGGCCCTGGTCAGCGTGCGGCAGGTGCACGGCAACGACATCCTGGTAATCGACGAGCCCAACGAGGACTACAGCCACTTCTCCAGCGTGGAGAGCGACGCCATCATAACCAACCAGCCCGGTGTCATGATCGGCATCTGCGTGGCCGACTGCGTGCCGATCCTCCTCTGCGATCCCCGCAACAAGGTGGTCGCTGCGGTCCATGCCGGCTGGCAGGGAACCGCAGCCAAGTTGGTTGCCAAAACAGTGGCCGGAATGGGCTCGCTCTTCGGCAGCGACCCCAACGAGTTGCAGGCCGCCATCGGTCCCAGCATCGGGAAGTGCTGCTATGAGGTCGATGCCCCGGTCAGGCAGGCCTTTCTCCAGAGCGGGATGCCCTGGGATTCCTTCGCCGAGGCCCGTGGCGAGGGCAAGTGGCGCCTCGATATGGCCGCCGCCAACCGGGACCTGCTCCTGTCCGCCGGTGTGCCGGCCGCCGGGATACAGGTCTCCGATATGTGCGTCTGTTGCCGGAAGGACCTGTTCTTCTCCTACCGCAGGGATAGTGGGGATACGGGCAGGCAGATGGGCTTTATCATGCTCACGGCACCATAACCGGGCGTGGGCCCGCAGCCTCTCTGAAAAAACCGTGACATAGTAACATCTCAGCACCGTCGTTCTGGACTCGCCGTCTTTGTTATCATCCGCATTCTGCCATCGTGCCCGTAGAGCTCCCGTCGCTGGGCGATTCCCGGATACCATGGGTTAAGAGGTGAGAGATGCTTGCCAAAGTCCTCAGCAGTGCCCTGATCGGGATCGATGCAATGCTTGTCGATGTGGAGGTGGACCTGGCCGCCGGCCTGCCTGCCTTTGCCACGGTTGGCCTGCCCGACGGCGCCGTCAAGGAGAGCAAGGACCGGGTCAAGGCGGCTCTCAAGAATTCCGGCTACGATTTTCCGGCACGGCGCATCACCGCCAACCTGGCGCCGGCTGACATCAAGAAGGAAGGGGCGGCCTTCGACCTCCCCATCTCCATCGGCATCCTGGCGGCGACCGGCGTGGTGAAAACCACCCGCCTGAGGGAGTACCTGCTTGTGGGGGAGCTCTCGCTGGATGGGGGACTTAAGGCGATCCGCGGCGCGCTCTCCATTGCGGTCGCCGCCAAACGGGCCGGCCTGGCCGGTGTCGTCCTGCCGGTGGAGAACGCGCCGGAAGCCGCGGTGGTGGAGGGGATAGCCATCATCGCCGCCACCACCCTTTCCCAGGTGGTGGAATTCCTCAACGGCCATGACGGGATCGACCCCTTCGCGGTGGACCTCCAATCCCTCTTCACCAGCGGTTGCGAATATGGCGAAGACTTCAGCGAGGTCAAGGGGCAGGAACACGCCAAGCGGGCCCTCGAAGTCGCCGCCAGCGGCGGCCACAACATCTTGATGATCGGACCTCCGGGATCGGGCAAGACCATGCTGGCCCGCCGTATCCCCACCATCCTGCCGCGCATGTCGTTCGACGAAGCCATCGAAACCACCAAGATCTTCAGCGTCAGCGGGATGCTGGAGAACGGCCGGGCGCTTCTGGCGGCGCGGCCGTTTCGTTCCCCGCACCACACCATCTCCGACGTCGGCCTGATCGGCGGCGGCACCACGCCGAAGCCGGGGGAGGTCTCCCTGGCCCACAACGGCGTCCTGTTTCTGGACGAACTGCCCGAATTCAAAAAGAATGTCCTGGAGGTGCTGCGCCAGCCGCTGGAAGACGGCCGCGTCACCATCTCCCGCTCCCTCTTGACCCTGACCTATCCATCCCGGGTGATGCTGGTCGCGGCCATGAACCCCTGCCCGTGCGGCTACCTTGCCGATCCGATCCATCCCTGCGTCTGCACCCCTCTCGCCATCCATCGCTACCGTTCGCGCATCTCCGGCCCGCTCCTGGACCGGATCGATATCCATATCGAGGTGCCGTCCGTCACCTACCGGGACCTGTCCGACCGGGGAGAGGCCGAGAGTTCCCGGGATATCGCCCTGCGGGTGGCGTGCTCCCGAAAACGCCAGGCCGAGCGTTACCAGGGGACCAAGGTCCACTGCAACGCCCAGATGACGCCGCGTTTCATCAAGAGGTTCTGCGAACTGGACAGCGCCGGCAGCCGGATGCTGGAACTTGTTACCGACCGCCTCGGATTTTCCGCCCGGACCTACAACCGGATCATTAAGGTGGCCCGCACCATTGCCGACCTGTCGGACAGCGAGCACATCCGCGAAGAGCATATCGCCGAAGCGATCCAGTACCGCAGCCTGGACCGCAAGGTAACGTAAATAATTCTTCTGTTTAAAAAAATGTATCAATAGTATACATTTTATAAATCAGGCTTTTATATCTGAAACAGGGATGGGCGGGTTTGTCGGCGAGGACAGGCTGGTACGGTACTTGCTCGCAATAATTCCGGCTGGTTATAGATATTCAAGCCTGCCGCTGCTTTTGGGGTCCTTCGGGCTTTTTTGGATGGAGATAATATCGATGAATGTTAGATTTGCGGGCCTCCTCCTAGTGACGGCGATATTTCCGTGCGTCGCCCAGGCTGCCGATGTGTCATGTAAAACCGCAGAGTGCCATACGTCAATTGGCGGAACACAGAATATGCATGAACCGGTCAAGGAGGGGGACTGCTCGGGCTGCCATAAACAGACCAATCCGCTCCACCCGCTCAAAGGCGCCAAGAGTTTTGCCATGACGGCACAGGGGGCCGCCCTCTGCTACCAGTGCCATGATGCCTTCGGGAAGAAAAAGGCCCTCCACCCCCCGGTCAAGGACGGGGAGTGTGCGTACTGCCACAAGCCCCATGGCGGCGCCGGCCGTTTCCTGCTGGAAGGGGGAGACGACCAGACCGCCCTCTGCATGGGATGTCACGATGCCGCCCCCTTCAAACAGAAGGTCAAGCACGGCCCGGTTGCGGTCGGAGCTTGTACCAAATGCCATGATCCGCACGAATCCAATGAAAAGGCCCTTCTCAAGGGCCCGGTATGGGAAAGCTGCCTGAAGTGCCATGCCGATTTTCTGAAATCGCTAAAAGGAGCGGCCTTCATCCATCCTCCGGTCAAAGACGGCCCCTGCACCTCCTGCCACAACCCCCACGGGTCGGCGATACCGCAACTGCTCAAGAAAAAGATGCCTGATGTTTGTCTTGAATGCCACCCCGGGCTGGCCAAGAAACTGACGGCAAAGGTGCCCCACAAGCCGTTGCAGGATGAAGGCGGGTGCGGGAACTGTCATTCCACCCATTTTTCCAAATCAAAAGGACTTCTGGCCGGTGAGGAAAAGGATGTCTGCCTCGGCTGTCACGACACGGACAAGCTCGGCAAGCCGCCACTCAGAAATATCAAAAAGGAGATTGAAGGCAAGAAGTTTCTCCACGGCCCCATTGAGATGGGAGAGTGCAAGGCCTGCCATTCCCCCCACGGCTCGGATTTCTTTCGCCTGCTCAATAAGAGTTATCCCGCCGACCTGTATGCTCCCTACAAGGAAGGACTGTACGATCTCTGCCTGGAGTGCCATGAGAAAAACCTGCTGAAGTTTGCCGAGACGACCATTTATACCAACTTCCGCAACGGCAAACGCAACCTCCACTTTGTTCATGTCGTGGACAAACGCAAGGGGCGGACCTGCCGGGTCTGCCACGAGGCCCATGCCAGCAGTGGAGAAAAGCTGATCAGCAAAGAGGGGGTGCAGTTCGGCGAGTGGAAGATCCCGCTCAACTTCAAGATTACCCCCACCGGGGGAAGCTGCGCTCCCGGCTGTCACCGCGCCTTTAAGTACGACCGCGACAAACCGGAAACGTACGGGGCGGAAACCAAGTAGGCGGAGCCGCCCCGGAGCGTTGAGGCCGTGGCTGGCTTTGTGATGTGTGTATCATGTGAGGTAGTTTTTCCTGTACCACCCTGGGCGTTGCATTTCGTTTCATTGGCAGCAGAACGTTAAAGGAGTAAGAAATATGCTCACAAAGAATGCCCTCGTAGCCCTTTTAGCACTCTTGACCATCCCCGGCCTTGCCCTGGCCGATGCCGTTCAACTCCCGCGCACCGGGCAAACCACCTGTTATACCGCGGACGGCGTCAGCACGGCATGCAGCGGTACTGGTCAGGACGGTGCGCTTCTCGCCGGCATAGCCTGGCCAACCACCCGTTTTGTCGTCAACAGCAACGGGACCGTCACCGACAAGTTGACCGGGCTCATCTGGGTGAAGGACGCCAACCTGATGAACACGCGCGATCCGTCGTTTACCGGCAGCTCATCCGGCCTGGTGGGCTGGCAGGATGCCCTTGCCTACGTTGCCAAGCTAAATACGGATAAATATCTCGGCTATTCCGACTGGCGGCTGCCCAACATCAACGAGCTTAAAAGCCTGGTGAACGCGGAACAGGCGGCCAATGACACCTGGCTTACCGCAACAGTCGGTTTCACCAACGTGCAGGGGCAGTCGTACCAGTGGTACTGGTCGTCCACCTTCCTGAGCGGCACCGGCACGAATTCCACCAGTGGGACGATTTTGGCCGGCGCCTGGGAGGTCAACCTGGGGGATGGGGGGGTCGGCTATGCCGATATGGCAGCGACGACAGCCTATGTCATCGCCGTCCGCACCGGGAGCGAAGGGACCGTCACCCTGCCGCGCACCGGCCAGACCACCTGTTTCGATTTCACCACGAACGCCCCCACCAGCACCTGCACGGGGACCGGACAGGATGGCGAACAGTTGAGCGGGGCCCCCTGGCCGGCGAGCCGCTTCACGGTCAACAGCGATACGACCACCATCACCGACAACCTGACCGCCCTGGTCTGGACAAAGGATGCCGCCGCCTCCGGGCCTATCGCTTGTGGCGGGACCCCTCCCGGGGCCATGAGCTTCGTGCTGGCCCTCGACTACATCGCCTGCCTGAACACCGCCAACTTCCTCGGGCACAACGATTGGCGCCTGCCCAACCGCAACGAACTGGGCAGCCTGCTCAACTACGGTTATACCGGAAGCTCGCCGACGTTCGGCAACATGGCCGCCTGGCTGAATGCCTCGGGATTCACCCTGACCCAGTCGTCCGGGACCACCACGGCGGACCACGCCACGGATTTCACCTACTGGACCTCCACCAGCAAGGCGATCCTCCCGTACACGGCCTGGTCCACCTGGAGCGTGGACGCCCACGGCGTGATGTCCTCTTCCGACAAGAGTTTGACGACCCACAACGTCTGGCCCGTCCGGGCCGGTCAATACGGGAGCTTCGTCACGGTCAAGCTGAAATCGTCCACCACAACTGCCGCAGTCACCCCGGCCGGCGCCCTGACCCTGGCCCCGGGGAGCAATGTCCATGTGGATTTCAGCACCTTTGCCTATGACGTCCTGCTCAACAACGCCTGGCAGCGTCCCGGCAATGGGACGACCACCACTTTCGACCTGACCAACGTCACTTCTGACCAGAATCTGATGGCCGTCTTTGCCGCGCCGAACGGCGATCTGAGCGGAGACGGCAAGATAACGGCAGCCGATGCGCTGCTGGCGCTGCGCGCGGCGGTACTGCTCGATCCAATAACTAACGCCACCCTGGCAAAGGGGGACATGAACAAGAGCGGAACAATGACGGCAGCGGATGCCCTGTTGATCCTGCGCTTGGCGGTCGGTCTCGTCAATCCGGCCATAACTTACTGATTTCAGAATCTGGGGGTATTTCCACATAACCGGTCACACAGCACATTAAGGAGATACGTAATGAAGAAATGGTTACTCGGGATTTTGCTGGCCACGCTGTCGCTTGGCCTGTTCGGCTGCGGAAGCGGTGATTTCGGCGCATCAACAACATCCGTCAGCGGTATGGCATCCAAAGGGCCGATCAACGGGGCCCATGTTGCGATCTTTTCCGTGACTACCTCAGGCCGCATCGACAAACAACTCGCCACGGGGACCACCGCTTCGAGCGGGGCCTTTTCCGCGGATCTTGGGGCCTATACCGGGGCCATATTCGCGACCATGTCCGGCTCGACAGCCACGTACACCGACGAGGCGACGAACACCGCCAAAACGCTGGGGACACAAAAGCTGCACGCAGCCACGGTCGTGACCGGTTCCGGCCCGATCAACCTGGCCATTACGCCGTTTACCGAGGTGGCCTATCGTAAGGCCGCCAGCCTGAGAAAGGCGGATATAGCCAAGGCCGATGCCTTGGTCAGCAATGTCTATCTGTCGGGCACCGACGTCATCAAGACCCTTCCGGCAAATGTGCTGAGCGGCGGCGGTGCGGCAAGTTCCTCGCCCTCCCAGATAAGTTACGGCCTTGCCCTGGCGACGGTTTCCCAGTTGCTTAAGGACCAGTCCGGCGCGACGCTGGAGAGCGTCATCACCCAGATGCAGAATGCCATCACAGGTTCCGACCCCACGACCGCAACCCTGGATACCACCTTCAAGAGCGGCGTGTACGCCACCGCCATCTCGGAGGTCAGGACCAATGCCAATCTGCAATCGGGAATCGTCGACACCCCGCTGAACATAACCCTGGCCGCTTCGCCGACCTCGGTGGTGGCCAATAACACCGATACCATCACCCTTACGGCAACGGTGACCAAGTTCGGTGGTGTGGTGGTGCCGAACACTGCCGTCAAATTCGCCGTCCGCAGCGGTACCGCTACTCTTTCCAGCGCCCAGGGCACCACGGACAGTACCGGCAAGGCGACCATCACCGTCAAGAGCGGCACCATCCAATCGGCGGTGGTCATTACGGCCAGCGTCGCAGCCACGAGCAGCACCGACCTGACCACCTCGACCAATGTCGCCTTTGTCCAGGACCCCAACGACCCGGCCTCGGTTTCGCTCACCGCAAGCAAGGTCGCAGCCACCGCCAACGGGATCGACTCGATCACCCTGACGGCCAAGGTCACCCGGGTCGGCACCGGGCCGGTACCGACCGGTACGACAGTCACCTTTGCCGTTGCCGCAGGTACGGCGACCCTGAGCGCTACCACGGGCACCACGGACAGTAACGGCAATGCCTCGGTCACCCTGACCAGCACCACCGTCGGTTCGGTAACCGTCAGCGCCAGCGCTGCCACGTCAACCGGCGGCAAGGTCACCGGCGCCACCAACGTCGAATTCCAGACAGACCCCAATGCCCCGGCCAGCGTCACGCTCAGCGCCTCGCCGACCACTGCTGCGGCCAACAACACCCCGATCACCATCACCGCCACGGTCGCCAAAACGGGCGGTGGGGCGGTCGCAGACGGGACTCCGGTCACCTTTGCCGTCACCAGCGGTACCGCCTCCCTCAGCGCCACTTCGGCTACCACGGTCAGCGGCACGGCTTCGGTCGCCCTGACGAGTACCACCGTCGGGTCAGTGACCGTGACCGCCACGGTTGCCGGCCCCAAAACAGGGACGTCGACGGTGAGTTTCACCACGCCGCCGGCGCAACCGACCATTGCGACCGTCAAACTGGCCACCACCGGGACGCTCCCGAGCGGTACGACCATCGGTGGCATCGATGCCACCGTGACTTATTCGACTAATAAAGGACTCACCTATTCCAGCACAGTGGTCTCCGGAGTCGGAGGCAGCTCCTTTTTAACCCCGAATGGCACCGTCAACGGCCAAGTGGCACTTAGTCTGATCAACACCAGTGGCATTCAGACCGGAGAATTCGCAACTGTGACATTCAACATAGCATCAGGGAACACCCCGACGGCAAGCGATTTTACGCTCTCTTCCTCAGCCGTTACCGATACGGTAGCCGCCCCGATATCCGGCATTTCGGTCCGTATCCTGAGTGTCAGCATTCAGTAGCGTCCGGCAGCGCGGAAGGGCAACAATTTCGGTTGTCCTTCCGTCGCTGCTCCGGGCGGAGTTGCGCCGTCGGTTGCAACGTCCATGAGCACGATTATCTGCGGTATCCCTATTGCAGCCACGAACAAGGAGTGAAACATGAAAATCATACGGTTTGCAAAATTGAGGAAGAGCATCGGAGTTTCGTTATTCGGCATGGCGTTCGCCTTCTGCCTTGCGGGGTGCGCCGGGAAGGCCGCTCCTCCGGGGACGGTGTTTTTCCCGCCGCCCCCCAATAAACCAAAGGTGCAGTTTTTGACGTCGATTGCCGATTCCACCGATGTGGAAGGAAAACAGGGCGGATTTTCCCTCGTGGTCACCGGCAAGGAAGGCGAACAGAGTATCCGATCGATCAGCAAGGCCTACGGCGTGGCCGTCTCCAAAGGCAAAATCTATGTGTGCGATACGTCGGGCGGGCAGTTGGTCATCATCGACCCGGTCAACAAAAAGTTCGATTACCTGAAGGGGAACTATGGCGACGGCAAACTGAAAAAACCGGTCAATGTCGCCCTTGACGACGACGGAAATATCTATGTAGTCGATACCATGCGCAAGGAAGTGCTGGTATATGATTCTATGGGTAATTATTCGAAATCATTTGGTAAAGAGCTTGAAAAAGCGAAGCCGGTGGACATCGTTGCCTACAAAAACCGCCTGTACCTGCTGGATATCTTCCAGGGGGATATCAAAGTGCTGGACCGCCGGACCGGCCGTCTGCTCACGACCATCGGCAAGGACGAGGGGAGCAGCAAGGGGTTGAGGATGCCGGTCAATTTCACCATAGACAAAGCCGGATTCATGTACGTGACCAATGCCGGCAACGGCAAGGTTATCAAGCTCGACCTCGACGGCCATATCCTCGGCTCATTCGGCAAGCTGGGAGACGGTTTCGGCGACTTTACCCGGCCCAAGGGTGTTGCTGTCGATGATGCGGGGCTCATTTACGTGGCCGATGGCGGGCACCAGAACGTCCAGCTGTTCAGCTTTGTCGACAATAAGAGCCGCCTGCTTATGTTTTTTGGCGACCCCGGCCTGCCGGTCGGGTCCATGAATCTACCGGCAGGTATTGCGGTCAGCAAAGATAACCTGGCCTATTTCCAGAAGTTTGCGGCGCCCGATTTCGAACTGGAGCAGATTATCTACGTGATCAATCAGTATGGCCCGGCAAAATTGGCAATCTATGGCTTGGGCAAGATGAAGGGCGACACGACGGAGATGGTCGCCCCCGCCTTAGCCGACAAAAGCAAGTAGCGGATTTTCGTTTTCGGCAGTGGGGAATAGACCATACTACGCATATTCAGGGGATCGGGCTGGATGGGAAAATTGTTATGCCATATTGTTGTAGCGATATGCTGTGCAGGCATGCTGACCGGCTGCGATCCCCTGGCCCGGCACAAGGTCGTTTCGACCATCTTCGACGGCGTCCCCAGCATGCCGGAGCCCCAACAGTTCTGCCAGGAATATCATGAAGTGAAGCTGGCTGAAGAGCGCGAAGCGGCCGCGGCGCAGCAAAGAAAAAATTCGGCGACCAGCGATTCCCGGCATGAGCCATACGATCAGAAACGTTGTAACGACTGCCATGACAAGACGAAGGAAGGAGGACTGATCCGTCCGCCCAACGAACTGTGCTTCATGTGCCATCCCGATCTGACGAAAGGGGCTTTTACCCATGGTCCGGCTGCAGTCGGCGACTGCCTGGCCTGCCACGTGCCCCACTCCTCCGCGTATGGGCCATTGCTCAAGGTCAAGGCGGAGGATGTGTGCGTCACCTGTCACCGGGAAAAGCGCCAAGCCAAAAGTATGCATGACAATGTCGCGGCAAAGGGGATGATCTGTATTAATTGCCATAACCCGCACTCGGGGAACGCCCCGTATTTCCTCAAGTAACATGGACAACCGGATGCGGGTGGCAGCGTTGTGCATAGTGATGATTCTGCTTCCGCTTTCCAAAGCTTTTGCGGAGCCGCGCGGTTTGCTCCTCCTGGGGGATCTGCAGCAGTCATTGGGCGTGACGTACGATTACCGGGGGCGCCAGAGCAGCGTGAACAGCCAGGGCACCTATACCGCATCCCATCAGCTGGAGGAAAAATACCACTTCGACATCGATTACGGTGTCCTGGACCGTAACTGGCTGAACGGTACCTTCAGCTCGGATGTCAGCCTCGAACAGCGTGAGTTCAACGACAGCGGCAACACCAGTAAGACTGCCAGCACATCAAAGTATCAATACAATCTCACGGGGGTTGTGTTGAACAGGTCCCCCTACCCCATATCGTTTCACAGCCGGCGGGAATTGAGCACCATACATGAGGCATACACCCCGGGATATGACCTTGACACGAACAATAACGGCGTCAGGCTTAACCTCCTCAACAATTTTCTGACAACCAGCATTAGCTATGAGAAGAACAGCACCGAAACCAGCGGTTTGACCCATGACAGCAAAAATACCCAGGATGGCCTCAACCTTCAGGTGGCCAATCAGTTTCGGGATACCAGCACCACCCAGTTGAACGCCAACTATTACAGCGAACGGACCGATTTCAAGGATTCGACGCCGCAGTACACATCCAAGAACTATGACGTGGGGCTTATGAACTCCATCAATTTTGGAGGGAGGCAGAAACATTCCCTGGCGTCAACGTTGCAGTTTTCCGAATCCCGTGCCGCAGGAATCCCGTCCCGACGGTTCGACTGGACGGAAAGCCTGCACCTTGTTCCCGGCAAGGCGCTGAAAATCGACATGACCTATTGGAATTCCAGCTCAAAAACCCTGAATTCCCGGGGGAGCTCGCAGATCGACAAATCCAATACCGGGAATATTGCGGTGACGCATCGGCTGTTCCAGAGCCTGGAGACCCGTTTGTTTGCCCGTTTCAGGCAGAGCGACTTTGCCACCGGCCAGGAAAATGTTTACGCCGGTTCCTTTGGCTTCACGTACTCCAAAATATTGCCGAAAACAAGCACCATGCGGATCGGCTACAGCAGGGAGTACGGCATTACGGACCGTAAAGGCACGGAGTCGTTGAGTACGGTCCGTGACGAAAGCCACACAGTAGCGCTGTACGGCGAGATCATCTCCCTGAATACGAGCGGCGCGGTAGACCCGCTCTCCATCAGCATCCGGAGCGCATCGATCAGCAGCCCGTTTCACACCCTACCTTACAACGAAGGCCCCTTGGCGGATTACACGGTCGACACCCTGGGCCGGGTCACCATAACCCCCGGCAGCCAGATCCGCCCCGGCGACACCGTATTGATATCATACGACGTCCTGCTCAATCCGAACGTGAAATACGCCACCACCAACCAGAATATCTTCAGCAGCCTCTCCCTGTTTTCCAATCGCTACCGCCTGTCCGGGAGCCTTTTTACCGTGGACCAGCAGCTTTTGTCGGGGAATGCCGATTCAGCTTCGCTTGCCAACCAGCGCACCGCGGTTGTCCGTCTTGAAACCGACCGGGGCGACAACACCTTCAGCCTTGAATACGACAGTACGGAGCAGAGCAATATCACGTACTCCTATGTGGAGGGCACCTGGCGTTACAACCATCGTTTCCAGACTTTGACGTTGGGATTGTACGCCCGGGACCGCTATGTCATGCATGACGCGGTGACCACGGCGAGCAGCCATAGCGCAGCCTATGCGGAGAATATTATCGACACGGGAGCGACATACCAGCAACCGCTTTTTCGGGTGGCCATGCTGGGAGTAACGCTCAACTACCTGAAAAGCACCGGGGGCACTTTGGAACGTGACCTGATCTATTTCAAGACGACCCTGCGCGCGCGCTTCAACAAATTGCTGTTCAGCCTTACGTCCCAGGTGAATTGGAACATTACGGGATCAATGTCCACGCGTGACGATATTGTGCGCTTTGAACTGACGAGGTTTTTCTGATATGCGGAAACATCGGGATCTGCCATGGTCGTCTCTCGGCCGTTTCGTGGGGGCGGCTTGTTGCGCCGCCGCGCTCGTCTGCATCATGTCAGCCTGCGCCACGCACGGAACGCTCTATAGCGAACTTCCCCCCAACCCCTTGCAGTGGCCGCAAAAGGCGTACGGCCCGAGGGTCCAGTGGGTGAAGAGCATTGCCAACTACCATGAGGCAGGTATTACAAAAAGTTTCTGGAAAAGGGTTTGGGAGTTGGTGGCCGGCGAGGATACGCGGAGCATCGTCAGGCCGTACGGGATATTTTTCGACGACAAGGAGCGGCTATTCGTCGTGGATGTCGGTTCGGCGACCGTCCATGCCATCGACATCGGCGCAGGGCTCTATACGATCATCGGGGACCAGGACGATTCGCCGTTGCGTTCGCCCATCGGCGTCACGGAGGATGATGGCGGCCACCTGTACATAACCGACTCCGTGGTCCGGCAGGTTTTCGTGTACGACATTGCCAACAAGGTGCTGAAGCCTTTCACGACGAAAAAGTTGGGCCGGCCGACCGGCATTGCCTATAACCGGGTAAACGGGCTGCTCTATGTCTCCGATACGTCGAAGCACCAGATCGTGGTCTATGATTTGAGCGGCGCAGAACGGCAGCGCATCGGCTCTCCCGGCAATGAAGCGGGGCTGCTCAATTACCCGACCGACATCTCCGTTGATGCCAAAGGGCAGGTGTACGTAACCGATGCTTTGAATTACAAGATCAAGATATTTTCCCCCGAGGGGTATCTGGTAAGCCAGTTCGGCACTGCCGGGGACAGCGCGGGCGACCTGAATAAGCCCAAGGGGATCGCGGTGGATAGCGAAGGGCATATCTATGTCTGCGACGCGCTCATGGATGCGGTCCAGGTCTTCGACGACACCGGCCGCCTGCTGCTCGTGTTCGGGGACACCGGCACCCGCAAGGGGGAATTCTGGATGCCGTCCGGCATCTATATAGACCGGCGCAACTACATCTTTGTCGCCGACACCTATAACAGGCGGGTCCAAATCTTCCGCTACATAAAGGACGGCTTTTCGGATCAGGACGATGTGGAGGTCGAGGGTGACCCGTACTCCTCAAAAGAGCGGTTTCGGGAGAAGTGAGAGGTTACGATGCGGCATAACGGTGAAAAACGGAGGGACGGTTTGAGGGGTATCATTGCCGCGGGCATAGTGACATGCCTCTGCCTGGTTTTCTGCAATAGCGACGCCATCGGCAAGGGAAGCGTGGTGAACTCGCCCCACAACCTTTCCACCAGCGGCGGGAGCGGCAAGCACGGCATCAAATCCACCGAGGAAGACCGGATCTGCATCTTCTGCCACACCCCCCACCACGCGTTGACGGCGGAGCCGCTCTGGAGCCGTGAATTGCCGCCCCAGGCGCAATACAAACCGTATGACTCCTCGTCCCTCAAGGCCCAGCCCAGGCCGGACAAGCCGACCGGCTCATCGCGGCTCTGCCTGAGCTGCCATGACGGCACCATTGCCCTTGGCCAATATGCCGGCAAACTGGACACCAGCCTGTCCCAGAAAATGCCGTCCGATGCCGACCCGACCAGGAATTCCAACCTGACGACGGACCTGTCCGACGATCACCCCATATCGTTCGCCTATACCGACAGCCTTGCCCAGCAAAACGGCGAACTGAAGAGCCCGGTGAACCTGCCAGCGGAGATCAGGATCGACCGGGTGCTGAATTTCCAGTGCACCGCCTGCCACGATGCCCACGACAACCAGTACGGGAATTTTCTCGTCATCGACAACAGCCAGCCCGGTTCCCCGCTCTGCACCGCCTGCCACGTCAAAAAAGGGTGGGCGACCCCCAGTCGCTCCAGCCACAACGACACCACCACGATGCCCACGGGGTGCATGAGCTGCCATTATGTCCACAACGCCCCCGGCGCGGTCCGTCTCCTGAAAAGCGCCCGGGAGGAGGACAACTGCTACCTCTCCTGCCACAACTCCACCAGCACCACCTCGTCCAACGTCAAATCCGTTTTCGACTCCACGATCTACAAACATCCGGTTGAGGCGACCACCGGCGTCCATGACGAAACGGAAACCCTGCCCGCCACCTTCTACCATGTGGAGTGCGTGGATTGCCACAACTCCCACCAGGTCAACAGCCAGAATGCGCCCCTTGCCAACCCGCCCGCCATAGACGGCAGGTTGACCGGGGTGAACGGCATAGACAAGAACGGCGCCACGGTCGCCGCAGTACAGTACGAATACGAAGTCTGCCTGAAATGCCACTCCGGCAGCAAGGCCTCCCAGTTCGCCGTAAGCGTCCCCCTGCCGAATCGTGTCATATCCGAACCGGACCAGCGCTTAAGCTTCAATGTCAATAACCCCTCCTTCCACCCTGTCCTGGAGAACCGCCGCAGCCAGGGTGCGAGCCTGAGGGGGACGTACCAGACCGACATGATCAGGATCTACTGTTCCGACTGCCATAACAGCGACCGGAGCACCAAGGCGGGTTACAGCGGCCCGAACGGTCCCCACGGGTCGAGCTACTCCCATATCCTGATCGCCCGCTACGAGGTGGACAGCTATCCTCTCCCCTATTCCGCCGCCAACTATGCCCTCTGTTTCCGTTGCCACGACGACACGTATGTCCTGAGCACCAACTCCGGATTCCCCAATCACAAATCCCACGTCAATCCCGATTCCGTACAGGACCCGCTCCATGTCGGCAAAGAGGTCCCCTGCTCCGTCTGCCACGATCCCCACGGCGTCTCATCCAGCAAGGGGGCGACGGCAACCGGCAACAGCCATCTGATCAACTTCGACCTGCGTTTTACCGGATCGACGCCCACACCTTCCTATACCACCACCACGGCACGCCACGGCAGTTGCACCGTCAGTTGTCACACCAGCGGATCGCCGGACGCCAAGACCCATAGCTATTAATTGTTGCGTTTCGTGGACTCAAAGGCCGTTTTCGGGATACATGGCGTGAAACTTGCTGAATTCCTCACCGGGCTCTTTCCTTAACCATTGCTGGGCCGGCTCGTCAATGCTTCGGCACCCCACTGCCGAAGTGCCATGGACAGGCCAACAACACATGAAAGGGGGCAGAGAGGCCTCCCGGCGCCGTTTCGGCCGGGGTTGATGTCACTGGCTGAAAAAGTACACGATGGGCCTGGGGGTTTCTCCCGGGCCCATTCGTCATTTGGGGCTCCGCGAGCGTAACCGGTTAAAAAACGGAGCCAATCCGTGGAAACGCCAAACCGCCATCCTGATTCAATCACACCTCTCGCTGTCGTCTTCCCGTGATCCGCTGTCGCCATATTCAAAATCGTTGGCCAATATTCATATGATACCGTGATGTTATACACATGGCCCGGCCCGTGTCGTGGGGGGAAGAAAGTGCGCCAAGACACTAAAACTAGGGTTGTTTTTGTGTGGCACCCATATTGCAAATCATGTCCGTGCCATCAGCGCCGTCCTTGTGGGGAAGGGCGAAAATGGTCTTGCCGGGGAGGGAAATCCCGTCCGGCGGGCGGAAAGGAGAGAGCCAGATTATTTCCAACGCACCAGCCCCTCAGGGGGCACAATTCAACCTTCGAAAAGGAGAAAGAAGAATGAAGAAAATCTTGACCGTACTGTGTATCGGCGCCATTGCAGCTCTCGGCGTCAACTCGGCCTTCGGTGGCTTGCTGCCCCAGTCGGGGGTCAACGGTTCGCTGCACGACATGAACTATTATGCAACGGCAAACGGCGGGAACTCCCAGGTTGATAACCAGGACCGGGTATGCGCCTTCTGCCACACCCCTCACCATGCTCTCGAAGATTCTTCAGCCGACTATCTGCCCCTGTGGTCGCACCAGTTGACCAACCAGACCTTCAGCCCCTATCAGAGCGCTACCCTGAACGGCGCCATCATCGATCCCCTTGCCGGCCCCTCGCGCCTCTGCATGAGCTGTCATGACGGCGTTATCGCCGTTGACCAGCACTACCAGTTCGGCGGCACCTACACGATTTCCGGCGACGGCTTCACCCAGAGGGCTGTCGGTACCGGCGGCGACCTGACCAACGACCATCCGGTCGGTTTCAGCTACATCCAGGCACGTACCGATGACAACGGCGCAACCGGCAACAACATCGCCGATCCGTCTTCCCATTTCGCCACCGGCGTAACGGTCAGCACGACCAACAGCTACAACACGATTACCCGCGGCACCACCAACAAAACGATTCAGGACACCCTCTACAACGGGGCAATCATGACCTGCGCCACCTGCCATGACGTCCACAACAAGGACAACGCAGTCAACGCTGTGGCGCATGACGGCAAACAGTACAACTACTTTGTCTATGCCCCGCAGAAGGATTCTGCTCTCTGCCTGTCCTGCCACATTAAATAACGACCGCTGCGAAAGGAGAAGCTAGATGCTTAAAAGATGCATAATCATCTTGACTTTGTTGGTGGCCATGGTGCCGGCGATGGCAAATGCCTCGACGGCCTGGTGGCTGACCACAAAGCTCATTGCTACCGACTCGGCGGCTGGGGCCATGGTCGTTGACGGGACGGCGCTTGCGAAAATCAATACCGCCTACCTCAGCACCTATGCAGACGCCAAGGACGTTGCCGTTACGGTAACGCCTGCCGCTGGATTCGAAATCAAACGTGTATACTTGAACGGTGCGTATGTTAAAGTTCCCAGCGCAGCCGGAAGTACCTTCACGGTTGGTTCGTACTCCTATCCGGGGAACAATAACCAGAGCCTGCAGGTCACCCTCGGCACCAAGGCCTACGCCGTTGTTGCCGCCGGTGGAGCCGGCGGGACCGCCGGCGTCGTCAGCGCCGTGGACGCCTCCAGTGCAACCATCGGACCTTACACCAAGGTTCCCTATGGCGGCACCAAGATTCTGAAATTCGCACCCAACAAAAAAGCCGACGGCACCTACGGCAACGTGACCCTGTCGTATTCGACCGGCTCGCAGCCGACTAACGTCGTCGTGTCGGCCGCCGACGCGAAGAACGCCGTTACCGTCAGTATCAGCCCGGTTAACGCCGATCTGACCGTTACCGGCACTTTCACGTCGGTAACCGCCAACGCCGGCATAGCCCAAACCATCATTGGCCTTAACCAGACGATTACCCTCGACGGCTCCGCCAGCGCGGCCACCACTGGCAGCCTGGCATACACCTGGAGCGTAATTGCCAAGCCAGGCAAACAAGCAATAACGCTGGCCCCGGTTGCTAAACCCACATTCACCGGTTACTCGGCCGGAACCTACAAGTTCCAGCTCTCTGCCAGCAACGGTACGGACACCGCCCTGGCCTACACCACGGTGACGGTCGCCACGACCAAAACCGCTGCCGTGCAGAACCAGTGCGTAAACTGCCACAATGCGCTCTTCCCAGCCCAGAGCCAGGCAATTTACACCTCCTGGAGCGCTTCCAAGCACGCAACCAACCCCTTCAACGACTTTAAAACCGGCCTGTGCGCCACCTGCCACAAAGGCGCCGACACCGGCTCGCACCCCGGTGCAGCCATCAGTGCCACCTTTGATCAGACGATCAACGGTGTTGTCACCAACCTGTGCGATAGCTGCCACAATCCGGCCGGCTCTCCTTACGCTCAGGGCGACCACTCCGGCAACTACAAGGCGTCCAACCACTTCGCCCTCGGCAAAACCGAATTCCTGAACGGTTGCGCCACCTGTCACAAGGACCACGCCTTTGTGGCCACCGAGACGGACGGCAAGAGCGACACCTGCTTTAACTGCCACAAAGACCTGCGCGCCGTACTCGGTTCGTGGGCCAACTTCAGTATCTACACCTCGACTTCCTACACGGTGCTGAGCGCTCCCCACGGCGGCGGCGTTGCCACGCCCACTGCCGGCGGTGCACCCGGTAAAACCCAGTACATCACCCAGGGGCTGATCTGCTCCGATTGCCACGGCCACAACAACGCCATCAACGCCGACTACGCCGCGAGCGGCCACGGCAAGAACACTGATGAAGCAGACGGCAGCCAGCATGCCTGGTCGCACTACGTCTGGAGCGGTAAAACAGCCACTCCTCCGCAGAACGGCGCCAACTGCCAGCGTTGCCACAGCACGTACGGCTTCTTGAAGTTTGCCAACGCAACCACTGGCTTGACCCGCCTGGCCTTCAATGACGGCCCCGGCAAACAGCCCAACGGCGTTCTGGCTTGCATCGCCTGCCACAAAAATACTGAAGGCGCTCTGCGTAGCGATTCCGCTACCTATGCAACAGGCTATGTCGCCCAGTACGTTCCGCGTCCTGTAACCTCCGGCACTTCCAAAGGCCAGGGTTACAACCAGGATATGGCAACCGCCGTTGCAACCACCTACGAAAACTTCGGCGACAAACAGAACTCCAACCTGTGTATCACCTGCCACAGTGGCCGTGCCAACGCCGCACTCATTGCGAATGTGTTTGCCGGCGTGGGCGGGACCAACGCATGGAATGGATATTCCACTGTTCAGACTAACCTCTACCAACACGCAGCCAACCCGGCCCAGACGGTCAAAGGGCGCGGCGCCTATGAATTCAGCAACTACAGCGCCCTCGGCCTGACCAGAAGCCACTGGAACATTGTTGGCGATGGCACCCAGGGGCCCTGCGTAGGCTGCCACTACACGTCACCCAATTCCCATACTCTGGAAGCGGTTGACTTCACCAACGGCAAGATCGTCTCCACGGTCTGCGTAACCTGCCACACCAACACCTCCTTCGGCGACGTCAAGGCTGCCAAGGACGATTACGCCGCCCTGGTGCAGACCCTGACCAACCTGATCACCATCAACAACATGGCTTGGGGTGAAAGGGCTGATGTTAACATGGGCTTCATCCCGAGCAAACTGGGCCGCACCGCAATCGACAGCACCGTAGCACGCGCTCAGAAAAACTACGGCGCATGGTACAACTGGCAGCTCGCCACCGTGTACGACCAAGCTGCCTATGTCCACAACCCGGCCTACATCCGGAAAGTTATCATCGACACCATCGACTACCTGGATGACGGCACCGTCAATGGTTCCGCCACCAACGCCCTGTTCAACAACATGACCAGCAGCCGTTATGCAGCTCCGTTGACGGCTACCCAGGTTGCCCAGGACAACTACTTCCGCGTTGACGGCGGTTGTAACGTATGCCACAGCAAGACGATCGACCCGCTGTCCGGCAAGACCATCCTGCCGGAATACCAGGCCAGCGGCCACGCCAGCAATGGCCATGGCCCGTCCTGCACCGGCTGCCACTTGTCGACCGGCGCGGCAGCTCATCCCGACGGCACCACTGCCGACAACACCATGCAGAAGATGTACACCGATGCCGGCCTGCAATGCATCGGGTGCCACAACGGCAACTACTCGAAACAGTTTGACGGCGTAGTTCACTTCGCCAATGCCACAACGGCAACCTTCAAAAACATCTCTGCCGGCTACGTAGGCTACAAAGGTAAAGGGCTTGTCGTCTGCGCCAACTGCCACTTCGAATTCGATCCCCACGGCATCGGCGCAACCACGACCCAGACCTTCACCGCTTACACCAAGGGCGATACCGGCAACAGCTACGACTATGCTACTGTGCTGGGTGCCTGGGCTGATTCCGGCCACGGCAGCAGATCCGGCGCGGCTTGGGTTCCGACCTTCGGCGCGGGCGGGCACGACTGGAGAAACTCAGGTTCATCTGTGGACTTCTCCGCCAACATTCCGAAGAACGACTGCGTCCGTTGCCACACCGCGGACGGCTTCGAGCAGTTCTTCACCAGCAAGTTCGTGAACGTGAACAACGTAGGAGCGGGTGACGGCGCCCAGAAATTCAACTCGCCGCTGGCCTGCAACGCCTGCCACCAGCCTGACGTTAAAGGGTCCGCAACCTTCGCCCGTTACACCGGCGTAAGCGGCGTATCCACGTTCTACAACGTCAGCTCCGCAGGGATGAAGAGCCGCATCGCCTTCAAAACACCCGATGCCGGCGATTCCAACCTCTGCAGCTCCTGCCACAGCGGTCGCGTAACCGGCCGTAACATCGCAGCCCTTGTCGGCCAGGCTGGCGCCAACTTCGCCAACATGGGCTTCCAGAACTCCCACTACATGGCGGCAGCCGGTCTCATGTACGCCCAGGTCGGTTTCATTAACTTCACCGGTCTGAGCACCCCGAGCACCGCCAGCTACAACACCTTCTACAACGTCAGTTCGGCAAAATGGAGCACGACCACCTGGGCCAAATCGCTGCTGCCGAACAGCGACGGCAAGAACCCGCTTCCTGCCGGTTCCGGCGCCATTGCCGGTGGTCTTACCAGTACGCACCGCAACCTGGGCACCAGCGCCATGCTTGGCGACGGCCACAATCCCTCCTTCTTCGTCGCGGGTAACCTCGACCAGGAAGGTCCGTGCGTGACCTGTCACATGCAGGGCCGTCAGGCCGGTTCCAAGAACACCAGGGACACGGCTGCCGGCCACAGTCTGGAAATCAGCCAGGCTGCCTATAATCAGGTCTGCGTAAACTGCCACACCAGCGAGGGGACCAGCGATCTGACGCTGCCCGGCGCTTACAAAACCAGCTTCCTCGAGCCGCAGAGCGAGGTATTCCAGAATGGCCTGAAACTGGCATTCATCAACCTGAGCACCAACTACCACATCAGCTACAGCTCAGCCTATCCCTACTTCTACGACAACACCCTGGGTGGGCCTGCTGCTGGTAACTCTGCTAAAGTCATTGACTGGACCCGTGGTGCTGCTCTGAGCCAGGTCCAGGCTGCCAGACTGATGGGCGCTGCCTTCAACCTGAACGTCCTCATGCGTGACCCGGGCGCCTATGTCCATGCCCGCAGCTACGCACGCCGCCTGATCTACGACGCCATCGACTTCCTTGATGATGGTATCGTGGGCAATCAGTCGGTCGGCGCAACCGCTCTTGCAGAAAGCGCCAAGCCTGCAAGTGCATTGTATGGCGTATATGGCAAGGGCACTGCTGCCTATGTTGCCGACCAGCCTTCGGGTAAAAACGGCCTCAAACACAGCAGCCTTTCAACACTCGCCACCGGCACAACCGAAAGCATGGTCTACCTGATCGGTTGGAGCCGGACGAGCGGCGAATGGAACAGCAGTACAGGGACAGGTGGCGTATACGCCTCCGAACGTCCGTAGGTTGAACAAATGTAGTTTTTCGATGTAATGCCGTACTATGTGCCCCGCCTCGCAAGAGGCGGGGTTTTTTTTAGTACCTTCGCAAAGCGGATTGATTGCCGGCGGGTTTTGTTGGTATATGTAAATACAATCATATAACCTTGTTGTGCTTTGGAAGAACCCCTTGTTGTGCAAATCCGAATTTTAGGCCAAAGATAAGGTGGCATAATGCCCGTTTACGCCCTGACCATTTTCCTCAGCTCGTTTCTGCTCTTTCAGGTGCAACCGCTGATCGGCAGATATATCCTCCCTTGGTACGGCGGCGGCCCGGCGGTCTGGACCACCTGTATGCTGTTTTTCCAGGTCGTGCTGCTGGCCGGCTACGGCTATGCTCATGTTGCTACCCTGCTGGACCGCTGGAAACAGGGGTGGCTCCACCTGGCCCTGCTGCTCTGCGCCCTCATGTTTCTTCCCATTGCGCCGTCGCCCGATTATTGGAAGCTCCGGCCGGACGACAATCCGGCTCTGAAGATCCTGCTCCTCCTGCTGGCTAATGTGGGGGCGCCATATCTGCTACTTTCTGCGACCGCTCCGCTGGTGCAGCATTGGTTCATACGCTCGTTCCCCGGACGTTCGCCGTATCGCCTCTACGCCCTGTCCAATCTCGGCTCCCTGCTGGCGCTGCTCAGCTATCCCTTTCTGGTAGAGCCGAACCTGACCCTCGCGCATCAGGTATCCGTATGGGGATGGGGTTTCGGCGTTTTTGTCCTGTTTTGCTCCTCGTGCGCCCTGCAGATCGGGCAGGTCCAAGCGGCAGGCGGCGCGGAAGCTGTTTCAAACAGTGGTGCAGGTGCGGCGGCGCATGACGCCCCGTCGGCCGTCCGCCCGTCGATGGCCTCATTTCTGCTCTGGCTGTCGCTGTCGGCCTGTGGTTCGGCCATGCTCCTCGCCACGACCAACATGCTGTGCCAGGACATTGCCGTGGTTCCGTTCCTGTGGGTGATCCCTTTGGCGCTCTATCTGGTAACCTTCATTCTCTGCTTCAACAGCGAAAAGGCCGCGAATCGGCTCGTCTGGGGGACGCTCACGGTGGCTGCCATCATCGCCGCGTGCTATCAGCTCGTTCCGCAGCACAACAACAGTCTCACCACAATGATCGTCGTCTATCTGGCGGCGCTTTTCACCTGCTGCATGTCCTGCCACGGCGAATTGGCCCGCTCCCGGCCCGCCCCCCGGCATCTCACGGCCTATTATCTGGTCATTTCATTGGGGGGGGCGTTGGGGGGCTGTTTCGTCGCCCTTGTCGCCCCGCTGGCGTTCAACGATTTCTGGGAATATCCGCTTTCCCTGGCGGGCACGTTTTTCGTGCTCATCGTCGCCTGGCGTCGGGACGGTGTGTTTACCCGCACATCTCGGTGGGTGCCGGGGGGGCTGGTGACGGCCCAGCTGGCGCTCTGTGTTTTTCTCGCCTATCATGTGGTTATGACCCAAAATGGTTCCGTTACCAGTGTCCGCAACTTCTATGGGGCGCTTAAGGTGTATGCCGACACGGATACGGTCGGGAAAAGGCTGCTCCTCCTGCATGGCCGTGTCAAACACGGATGGCAATACAGCATCGGTGCGCTCAGGAGACTCCCCACCGCCTATTATGGCCCGGAGAGCGGCGTTGGGCTGGCGCTCCGTTTTCATCCCCGTCGCTTTTCTCCCGATATTCGGCAACGGAGTCTCCGCGTGGGGGTTATCGGGCTTGGAGCAGGGACGTTGGCCGCCTACGGTCAGTCGGGGGACCTGTTTCGCTTCTATGAAATCAACCCGGCGGTCATCACCCTGGCAGACCGGTTTTTCAGCTATTGCCGAGACAGCGCGGCGCGAGTTGAGTTCGTTCCGGGCGATGCGCGCATCACGCTTGAAGCGGAATTACAGCACAACAATCCCCAGGGTTTTGACGTGCTTGTCGTGGATGCCTTCAGCGGCGATGCGATTCCGATTCATTTGCTGACGCAGGAGTGCTTTGCCATCTATCGTCGTCACCTGAAGCCGGACGGCCTTCTGGCGGTTCATATCTCGAACAAGTTTCTTGATTTGCTGCCGGCCGTACGCACCCAGGGGAGGTCGATCGGCTATTGGCCCGTTGTTTTCCGGTCGCCCGAGAACGATATGGCAGGGATAGAGGCGGCATTATGGGTGGTCCTTATCCCGGATATCCGTTTTATCAACACCCCGGAAGTGAGTTCGCGCGCTGATTTCGGCTCCGGCACCGATCCTGCCCCGCTTGTCTGGACAGACGATTTTGCCAGCCTGTGGCATATCCTGAAAAGGTGATGGCTCAGGCTATTGAACTGGTTTTGCGGGTGCGTCCATGCAAGGGCAATGATTGGGCATGCGATGCCGACGCAGGAAAAGAGGTGCGCTCATGAAGAGGATAGTTGCGATCTGGTCCCTGATGCTTGGTTGTGCCCAACCGGTCTGGGCTGGACATGGCACCATCCATGAAACGGACACGGAAATCGTCATCGAGTATAGCGGGGATGCCAATGACAAAGCCGGGGACCAGGAGAAAAAGACGCCGCCCGGCAGCACGGAGCAGACCGAGGAACTCCGCACGGGAACCCGGAGGCAGGAGAAATTGGAGAAGCGGCAGGAAAAGGTGCAGGAAAAGGTGCAGGAAAGGCGAAGGACTCCCCGGACTTCCGGTCAGCCTAGTTCCGTGGAGAGTGAATAAAATGAAGTGCCGAATTTCTCAGCGAGGATTACCTGAATGAATGTTGCCACGGAAAAGACAAGCACCGGGCCAGGAAAATTGACTGAAAACCGGTTGTTCGATGCCGTGCTGCTCGGTATGGCGGTTGCGGCGGTCGCTGCGTTTTTGATAAACCAGATCTACGACCTGGATGTGTGGTGGCACCTGGTGATCGGCAAGGACATCCTCGCCCGGCTGGCGGTCCCGGATCGCGACCGCTTTGCCCTGGCTGCGCTCGGCAGGCCGTACCACGACAGCCATTGGCTGTTCCAGGCCGTGCTGGCTGGCGCCCATCGCCTTGGCGGCATGGCCGGCGTACAACTGCTCATGGTGGCGGTCTGGGGCGGGGCTTTATTCGTCTGCCGCCGGGCCATCCTGCGCTGGACCTCGTCCGGCACAGGTTCGATCCTGCTCTTTTTCGCCGCAATGGCCTGCATCGAACGGTTCCTCCCGCGGCCGGAGATCGTGACCTTGCTGATGATCTGCCTGTTCTATCTCCGCTTGCAGGAAGAACGCTTCAGGACAACGGGCGACGTGGCGTTGTTGGGGGTAGCCCAGGTGATCTGGGCCAATTGCCACGGTCTGTTCGTGCTGGGGCCGTTCATGGCGGGATGTTACTGGATTGTTGCGGTCTGGAACAGGCTGCGGGGGGCAAAAAACGATGTGGCTCCGCTTACGCGCCTGACGGCACTGTTGCTGGCGGCTACCCTGGCCACCCCCTTCGGGGTGCGCGGCTGGGAATACGCCGTGCTGCTGTTCCGGGAGGCGGATACGTCCTCTGCCGTCGCCCTCAAGAATGTGGGCGAACTCTCCCCGACCTTGGGCCGGGCGGCCATGTCGGCCCCGGCGTTCTGGTTCTTTGCGTTTCTGCTCGTTGCGGCCTGTGGTGTGGCAATCGCCGCTGCGGTGCGCCGGGGGTGCGCCCCGCAACGAGTGCTCATCGTGGCCGCCATGGGCGTTGCGGCGTTGAGCGGACGGCGAAATATGGCGCTTTTCGCCCTGGTTGCCGCTCCGTTTGTGGCCGAACATCTGCGTTTTGTCCTACCGGCCAGGCCTCGGGAGGGGCTTGCGGTCATCATACGGTCGGCGGCGCTGCTTGCCATGGCGGCAATGGTCTGGTTTTCGCTCTCGGGACAGTATTACCTCAGGATGGAGATCCCCTCCCGTTTCGGCCTGGGGGCGACGCCATCGTTTTTCCCCCATGATCTGCCCCAATTCATACGTAAGTCAGGCTTTCGCGGGCAGGTCTTCAACTCCAATAACCTGGGCGGTTTTTACCTGTACCATTTCTACCCGCAGCAGGTGCCCTTGACCGATGGCCGCTGGGAGATATACGAGCGCACCATTCTGGACGGGATCCAGCGCGCCCCGGCGGACCCCCTGTTGTGGCAGCAGATGGTGCTGGGCTACGGTATCACCGGCATCCTGCTGCAACATACTTCCTCGGAAGCCCAGGCGCTTCTGCCGGTACTTCCCATGGACCCCCGCTGGCGGCTGGTGTATTACGACTATGCCGCCTCGTTCTGGATGCGTACGGATGTTCCAAACCTCCCCCCGCCGGTCGATCTCACCAGCCGTGCGCTTCCGCAATTCCCCGGCCGGGTGGATGATTGTCTGATTCTGGATGCCTTCCTGGAGAGGGTCGGCGCGGCTCCCCCCCGGCTCGAAAACTTGCAGCGGATGCTTTCTTTCGGTTGGAAACAGGACCAGGCTCTGGAACGAATCGGAATGCTTCAGATCAGGATGCGGCTTTGGAGGGAGGCGGAGCGGACGTTCATGCGTTTAAACCGGGAATACCCGGCAAACCTGACGGCATTGAATGAATTGGCCTTTATGGCGTATCGACGCGGCGATGTGAAGTCAGCGGAATATCTTCTTCGAAAAGCTCTTGATCTGAATCCCGATAACCAGGAAATGCGGCAGAACTATCAGCGGATACGGGGCGGCAGGTAGGCGGTGTGTCGCCTGCGTTACCACCTGTGCCGAAACAGGCATGAACGAAATATGCCCCAGGCTTGCAGACGGAACAGGAGTGCGGTCTTCAGGACACCGCAGCCGTACACGACGCTCCGGCGAAAATTGATGGATGACGCATCGGTGAAATATTTGGTGGGACAGCTCACTTCACCGATCCGGTAGCCGAAACGGACAACCTGGGCCAGCATCTGGTTGTCGAAGACAAAGTCGTCGGAATTGCTCTCCAGGGGAAGATTTTCGAGAACACTACGGGAAAAGGCCCGGTAGCCGGTATGATATTCGGAAAGCTTCTGGCCGAGCAGGATGTTTTCCACAAGGGTCAGGAAGCGGTTCGAGACATACTTGTAGAGGGGCATGCCCCCTTTGAGGGCGCCGGTGCCGAGGATGCGCGACGCAAGCACGACGTCGAATTCTCCGTAGGCGATCATGGACGCCATGGCGGGTATCAGCCGGGGCGTGTACTGATAGTCGGGGTGCAGCATGACGATAATATCGGCTCCCCGCTCCAGCGCCGTACGATAGCAGGTTTTCTGGTTGCCGCCGTAGCCGGTGTTGCGTTCGTGCACGATGGTCCTGATGCCGAGCCGGCGCGCCACCTCGGGGGTCTCGTCCCGGCTGGCGTCGTCGACAAGGATTACCTCGTCGACAATGTCGAGCGGAATCTCCCGATAGGTCCTCTCCAGGGTTTTGGTGGCGTTGTAGGCGGGGAGGACCACCGCTATTCTGTTGCCGTTCAGCATGCTCGGTTTCCCGTTGTCCCTTCTCTGGGTTGAAAAAACAAAGACAGAAGAGTCATTCTCCTGTCTTTGTGCGTTCTTCACCTGCTCTTCAAGATGTCCTCTGCTCCCCTGTTAATTCCTCACGACTGAAACAACACTCCACGTTGCAATACTGTCATAGGTGGTTGTCAGCAATGGGCTTTGGGAGGTGACATATGTGTTGGTGACGGTTTGGCCGGCAAGGATAACGCCGGTGGTAAAGGAGTCGCTGGCTACAACCGCGCCGGTGCTGGTGGTCGCCTTCCAGTTCACGGTTACGGTCGCACTGACCGTATCGGTGTTCTTGATGGTGGCGGAAATGCCAAAGTAGGTATTGGGCGGATTCAAGGATGGACTCGGCTGGAAAGTGAGTACCAAAATCTTGCCGCTGGAATCTTTCGGGATACTCTTGGTCACGGTGGTAAAGGTGATGGGCGTGCTGCCCACTGTTACCGTTGTAAGGGTAGAGGTCGCCTCCGCTGCGGAGGACGTCTGCCGGACCCGTAATAACTGGCCGGGATCGACGGTGCTGGCGGCGCTTGCGTACTCGGTCCAGGTGGTGCCGCCATCGGGAGAGGTCGCATATTCGCCGTTGACGATGCTGATGGCCGTAGAGGCGGCAAGATAACTGGGAAGCGTGAAGCTGTCCGATACCAGTTGGGTGCTGAGGTCCACATCATTCTGCGTCGTAAAGCTGAATGTCGTGCCTGTGTGGGTGGTAAAGGTAATGGGGGAAAGGCCGCTTACGGTTACTGTCGTAACAACGTCGGTATTTGTGGCTGCGGATGATGTCTGCCGCACCTTCAATCTTTGCCCGGGTTCAACGGTGCCGGCGGCGCTGGTGTATGAGGACCACGTGGTCCCCCCGTCGGTAGAGATCGCATATTCTCCGTTGCTGATGCTGATGGCGGAAGAGGCGGAAAGAGATGCGGGAAGCTTGAGGGAGTTAGACTCGATCAGCGTCTTGAGAAAAACGGAACTCTGGGTCGCGAACACGAGTGCCGACGAAGTGATGGAGGTGAATGTGGTCGTGTAGCCGCCCACGGTAACGGTCGTGGTGGTGGCGGTGCTTATGTCGGATGCGGAGGTATGCTGGATGGTCAGTGTCTGGTTCAGCTTGATTTTGCCGGGGACGCTGGTATAAGCCCCCCCGTCGATTGAGTATTGGCCATTGACGATGGAGATGTCGGCTTCAAACTGATTGCCGAGGATGGTAATGGTGTTTGAAGTGATGGTTGCACTTTGGGCGACATTTGTCTGCGTCGTAAAGTAAAAATCCATCGGCTTGGTCAGATTCCCGCAACCGGCGACCAAAAGCAAGAATAGGCTGACAGCAATGAGGTGCATACAACGCATATTGAGTATTGTCCTCTTTTACGGCTTTCAGGCGATGGGCGACACCCTGTTCAACATGGAGCGCCCATCGCCTGAAATGGTTTACTTGGCTACAGGGCCTGCTGAGAAGATAACGCTGTCAAAGGTCCGGTTGAGGCTCTTGCTGGTGAAGTTCTTCATCTCCATGCCGGAGGCCAGTTCCATGTTTTGGCCCACAGTAACGGTCGTGACCGGAAATGCAACCCAGGTCTTTTTGCCGGCATTTTCGATGTTGACATAGGTATATCCGCCGCCGTCCATGGTTTCGACAACCGTGCCGGAGATCGTGCCGCTCATCTCCGTACCCCCTGCCATCGACTTGTGACCCGCCGGCATGGATTGGGCTATGGCATCAACCTTGGCCTGCTGCTCCGGGGTCATTGCGGTTTTTTCTCCCGTGTTGGGCGCAGAGCCTTTTTCCAGCAGGTATTTCTGGCTCGTCGAGGGGTGGTCATGGGGTAGTTGTGCGTTTTGCCCTATTTGAGGATGCCCTTCGGGCAGTTTGGCGTTCGGGTCAACCTTGGGAAGGCCTTCCATTGGTTGTGCTGCATCCATGACCGGCCCGGAAGAGAAGATGATGTTGTCAAAGGTCCGCTTGAGGGTGTTGCTGGTGAATTTGCCCATCTGCATGCCGGGTCTGAGCTTTACTTCCTGCCCGACTTCAACTTTCATGGGGGGGACCGCCACCCAGGTCTTTTTGCCGTCGCTGTCCAGTCCGATGTAGGTATAGCCACCGCTGTTCATGGTTTCGAATACCTTCCCGGTAAGTATTTGAGGCGCGGCCTGCTCGGCGGAGCCGGTCGGTTGTGCCGTCGGTACTGCCGCTTTCTGCTGGGTAGCGCAACCGGCCTGAAGGAGCATGGCAAGTGCGAGGGAGCATCCGATGGCAAGCGAGTTTCTGCAAACATTCATTTTTTGCACTCCTGTTTAATTAATGGATTCTGCTGGGGGTTTGTCCCTTTGCCCCAAGCGATCTGTCCATATTGTTACACTATTTTGCCTGGTTTGAAAAGCTGTAAGTTTCCATAGTAGCGGGTATTTTGCTGAAATTGTCCCTTGGGGCGGCCTCGATTTGCGGCACCACAGTCGGTGGCTGGTAGCGGGCAACGGAGGGAACGAAAAAATATAAAAAACACTTGACTTGTAGAGCAAGTTTTCCTATAGTCCAAAACTCTGCAAAATTGAATTAGATGGAGACCACATATGTACGCAGTTATCAAGACAGGCGGCAAGCAGTATAAGGTAAGTGAAGGTGAGTTCCTCAAGGTTGAAAAACTTGATGGCAACATCGGCGATAGCATTGAATTTGCTGAGGTTCTCATGGTCGGCGGCGAAAAGGTTGCCATTGGTGCTCCGCTGGTTGCCGGCGCCACGGTAACCGCCAAGATAGCGGCTCAGGGCAAGGACAAGAAGATTCTCGTGTTCAAGTCCAAACGCCGTAAGGATTCCCGGAAGCTTCGCGGCCACCGCCAGGAGCGTACGGTCCTCAAGATAGAAAAAATCAGCGCATAATACACGATATTTTTCGATATTTTTCCCAGGAGACACGGAAATGGCACATAAGAAAGGTGTAGGCAGTTCACGCAACGGCAGGGATTCGGACGGCCAGAGGCTTGGTTGCAAAAAGTTCGGCGGCGAATCCGTTACAGCCGGTAATATCATCTATCGTCAGCACGGCACCCAGATCCACCCCGGCAACAATGTCGGCTGCGGTAAGGATTATACGCTGTTCGCTCTGATCGACGGCATCGTGACCTTCGAGCGTATGGGTAAAGACCGGAAAAAGGTTTCTGTATATCCCAACTAATCGACGTTAAATCGGTCCCCAAAACCCGGAAGATAAGCCTTCCGGGTTTTTTTGTGGCCAAAGTAAATAACAGAACAACGTTTAAATATATTGTTTGCACTCGCTGTTATTTTGCTGTATACTGCAAAAATTTAGTATAACAAGCTAGTTAGCTATTAATCATCCGCTCTAAATGTTATAAAATACCTTCCTGATTCCAGAGGCTCCCATGTTCACATCAAAATTGACGCGCAAGATCCTGACCATGATCGGCGGCATACTCTGTATCGGTTTTGCCGGCCTGGGCGTTCTTTCGATCTACCTTGAATACAGTGCCACCATGGACCTGGAAAAACATAATGCCCGCCAGATTGCGGCAACGGTGAGCCATGACCTGCTCAACCTGATGACCATCGGCGATATGAAGAATTTCGATACGTACGTCAAGGACATCAAAGCCAAGGGTGGAATTCAGGAGATTCGGCTGTTCAACGGCGATGGCAAGGAGTGGGGCGGCAACGGTGCGCCAAGCGAGGAGGTTCGCGCGGCCTTAAAAGCGGGCAAGAACGTTGAACGTCTGGATACGAAAGATGGCCGGCATCTTTTGACCCTGGCGCTGCCCCTGGAGAACGAGCAGCGCTGCCATAGCTGCCACGATGCCACCGCCCGGTATCGGGGGGGATTGATGCTGACCACCTCCCTGGAAGAGGGGTATGCAAGCGCCTTCCGGCTGACAATCGTGCTGTCGGTGGTCGGTTTCTGCTTCTTCTTTGCGATCCTCGCGGCCCTGTACCTCTTTTTTAGCCGGACGCTGGTGCTCCAGGTCAGGGAGTTGCACGAGCAGCTGGCCGAAATGGCCAGTGGCGAGGGAGATCTGACCCAGGTCCTGCGCGTCCGTTCCGACGATGAACTGGGGAACCTGGGTACGGAGGTCAACCGGCTGACGACGAAGATTCGCGAAACCATCTCGCTCCTGTACCAGCAGGCCTGCATGATCGGCAGCGGCGTCTGCGAGCTCTCCTTCGGCACGGACCGCACCCTGAGGATGAGCCAGGATCAGAAAGAGCAGGCTTCGGCGGTGGCGGTGGCATCGGAAGAGATGACCATGACCATCAACGACGTGGCCGGCAACACCCACCGGGCGGCAACGCTCTCGTCGGATGTCGATGTGGCCGCGAGCGACGGCATGGTGGTAGTGGAGGAAACCTGGAATTGCATGCGCCAGATCAGCGAGAGCGTGAACAGCACGTTGGAGACCATCCGCCAGTTGGAGGCATCATCGGCAAGTATCGGGGAGATGGTGGTGCTGATCGAGGATATCGCCGACCAGACCAACCTGCTGGCGTTGAACGCCTCCATCGAGGCCGCCCGCGCCGGCGATGCCGGGAAGGGGTTTGCCGTGGTGGCCAGCGAGGTCAAGGGGCTGGCCGAGAAGACTACCCGGTCCACCCGGGAGATCGAACGGATTGTGGCCAATATCCAGCAAGCCAGCCGGAAGGCCGCCGCCATGATCGTTACTGAAACAGGCCTCGTCCAGACCGGTCTCACCAGGGCTGAAGAGGCGCGGCAGCGTCTTGAGAACATCAAGAGCCATGCCGTCGAATCGCGCACCATGATCGAACAGATCGCCACCGCTTCCGAGCAGCAGAGCGCCACCACCCAGGAGATCTCGGAAAATATCCAGAGCGTTTCCGCCACGGCGAACGAAACGTTTGAATTGACCCAGGCGACCAACGAGGCCTTTGGGACCTTCTCGGATCTGGTAGAGCAGATCTACGGGACGGTGGGCAAATTCTCGGTCGGCAACTATCACGATACCGTCAAATCCCATGTCCGCGAGATGGAAGGGCAGGTGCTGGCTGCAATCGAGACGGCGTTGCGCGACCGGACGATCACGCTGGAGGCGCTGTTCGACAGAAACTATGTCCCGGTCCCCAATACCAACCCCCAAAAATACACGACCAAATTCGATGCCTTTTTCGACCGCGTGATATCCTCCTTCCAGGAGAAAGCGGTCGGCAAGGACAGCAAGCTCTTTTACGCCATCTGCGTGGACAATAACGGGTATTGCCCGTGCCACAACCTGCGTTACACGAAGCCTTTGACCGGAGACCCGGAGACGGATAAAAGCAATAACCGCACCAAGCGGATCTTCAACGACCGTACCGGCATCCGCTGCGCCCAGAACACCGATGGTTTCCTGCTCCAAACCTACCGCCGCGATACGGGCGAGATCCTCAACGACATGTCGCGGCCGCTCCTGATCGGCGGCAGGCATTGGGGAGGCATCCGCATCGGCTACCTGTCGCCGTGCGAATCGGTCATCAAGCTGGACAGGAAAGCAACGAGGCCGTGATCCGGCTGTCGGTTCGGGCCGGCTGCCCCCGGCCCTGCATCAAAAACGTTCCGCGTAGCGCTCGATCAACCCACGGGCCGTTTTCTTCATGCCGGTCTTGTAGGGCCCAACGACCACCAGGTTCAGGTTTTGCGGCGCGAAGAGGGCGCGGGCCGTCTCCTGCAGCATCTCCGCCGTGATGCGGCGCGCCTCTTCCTGGTCCTCCTCGATGTTCCGTTTGACCCCCACCAGTTCTCCCCAACCGTAGCGCACCCCCATCTCGTACGCCGAGTCGCGGCTGTATTCCAGGTCAAAGATGTAGGACTGGCGGAACCTGTCCAGTTCTGCCGCCGTGATCGGTTCGTCCGCCATGCGCCGGAGTTCGTCCAGGGTGACCTCGATCGCCTGGGGCAGGTTCGCGGGGGCGGTGGAGAGGTCGAAGGTCAGGCAGCCGGTCTCGTCGTAGGCCCCAACGGCCCCCTCCACGGAATAGACGATGCCCAGCTCCTCCCGCAGCCGCAGGTGCAGGCGCGAGCTGCCGCCGCCGGCCAGGATTCGGCGCAAGAGGCGAACGGCCATGAAGTGGCGGTCGTTACGGGGAAAGCCCAGGAAGGAAAGTTGCAGGTTCACCTGGCTGTCGGAGTCGCGCACGAAGCGGATCTGGGGGGTGGTGTTGCGTTTGGTGACCATGGGGGTCGGCGGCGCTGTCGCCCCGCACCAGTCGTCGAAGACCTCGCTGGCGGCGGCGAAGACTTCGCGGCTGCGCACCGGCCCGGCAACCACGACCACCGTGGAACTGGGGACGTAGTAGCGTTGCAGGTGCGCCTCCAGGTCTGCCCGGTCGATGGCGGCAATGCTCTCCAGGGTGCCGATGGTCGGCATGCCCAGAGGGTGGCGCGGCCAGAGGAGGCGGCTGGTTATGGTATCGGGGTTGACCTCGTCCCCCTGCTCGTTCAGGTCTTCCCGCGCCTCCTCCGCAATGATGCGCTGTTCGACCTCGATTCCTTCCAGAAGCGGCCGCAGCAGCATGGAGGCGAATATCTCCAGGCCGTGCCGCACATGGTCCGGGTGGACGCGGGAATAGTAGCAGGTGGATTCGGCGTCGGTGGCGGCATTGGGAGCGCCGCCGACCGCCTCGAAGGCGGTCTCGATCGCAAGGGACGAGGCATAGTCTGCCGTGCCGCGGAAGAGGATGTGTTCCAGAAAGTGGGACAGTCCCTCCCTGCCGGGCGGGTCGTTGCGCCCCCCGACCTTGACGTAGATCGCCAGTTCGGCCGCGTGCAGATGGGGCATCTCGACGCACACAACCCGCAGGCCGTTGCTCTGGGTGTGAAGAAACGGCCGGATCATGCCAGCGCCTCACGGATCCGCTCGATGGTCCGGTGGTACCCTTCCGGCGCCAGGAGCACGTCGTCATGGGGCTCGGCCCAGATGGGGCGCGGCCAGAGCGGCTCCGAGGCGAAGCGGGGTACCAGATGCCAGTGCATATGGGGGACCATGTTGCCCAGGAGTTCGTAGTTGATCTTGTCGGGCCGGAAGGTGGCGAACAGCGCCTCGGCCACCCGGCTGATCTCTTCCATCAGTTCGCCCCGCACCCGGCGGTCAAGGTGGAACAGCTCGGTCACGTGGGTTTTGCTGAACAGCAGCGTGTAACCGGGGAAGAACTGGTCGCGGTTGAGGATGACATAGGAGTGTTCGAGTTCGGCGATGCGCAGGTCGGCGTCGCTCTCCCAACGGCTGCACATGGGGCATGGTGATAGGGTCATGAATAGCTCCGGTATATTTTCATTTTTTCCAGCGGGTGCGCAGGCGCGCCAGTTCTTTGCCGTCCCGCTGGCTTACGATCTGGTGCAGGCAGCAGGTTGTCGGCTCCGTGTCCGTAACGGCGCATCGGGACATAATGCTGTCGCCGTGCCGGACCTCGGCCCGGAAAGCGATCTCCAGTTCGTTCAGGCTGCCCGCCGCCACGGCATCGGGCACCGCCTCCAGCGCCCATCCCGCATAGATGGTGTTGTTGACGTGGTGGTTCATGTCCAGGTCGCTGCGCAGTACCCGGAACCCCATCTCTGTTGTGGCGGCCACGGGAAAGGGGGGCAACTGCGCGAAGTCGTCATCGATCGCCCGCCCGGACACCAGCGGATAGGGGGCGAGGTTCCCGTCCAGCCGGACCGGGCGGCGGGTGGCGACCTTCATTACCGCCCACGAGGTGGTCGCCCGGGCCACACGGGCGCCATGGTTATCGCACAGCTCGAACTCGCGGCAGGTGAAGAGCCCCTGGCGGGTCGCGGGCCAGGTACGGAGCGTCACGGTTTCCCCGGCGCGGGGATAGCGTTCCACCAGCAGATGGATGCGCGACAGCACCCAGGTCAGCCCCAGCTTTTGCAGGTCTGCCAGGGAGACGCCCAGCAGTGCCGCATGCATCCCTGCCGTGTCCTGCAGGTAATTGAGCAGGGTCGCCACCCGCAGATTGCCGCAACTGTCCAGGTCATGGTAGCGAACCGGAAAATCCTTCGTGAAAATGTTTGGTTCCATGTGTGCCCTTTTTTCGTGAATCGTGAATGGTGAATCGTGAAAAAGCCTTTGCCATTCACGCCCTCATTCGTAGCGCAGTGCGTCGATGGGATTGAGCCCGGCCGCCTTGCGGGCCGGGTAGAAACCGAAGAAGATGCCCACCGCACCGGAGAAGATGAAGGCGATGCTGACGGATTCGACCGAGATAAGCGTCGGCCACGACAGGATCCGGGAGACGACCATGGCCCCCGCACCCCCCAGGCAGATACCGATCAGGCCGCCGATCATGGTCAGGAGCACCGCCTCGGTCATGAACTGGAGGAGGATGTCGTTCTTTCGCGCGCCGATGGCCATGCGGATGCCGATCTCCCTGGTTCGCTCGGTAACGGACACCAGCATGATATTCATGATGCCGATGCCGCCGACGAGCAGGGAGATGGAGGCGACTGCACCCAACAGCAGGGACATGGCCTGGGAGGACTGCTCGGCCACGGCCAGGATCTCGGAGAGGTTGCGGGTGGAAAAATCCGGTTCCTTGCTGCCGGTGATGCGGTGGCGCTGTTTGAGCAGGTCATTGGCCTCGTCTTCGGCCCTGCTCAAAAGGGCTTCGCTTCTGGCCTTTATCATGACCGCCCCCACGGTGTTGGGGAACTGGGAACCGACCAGCTTGCGCTGGGCCGTGCGCAGCGGCACGTAGATCACATCGTCCTGGTCGGTCCCCTGGGGGGATTGGCCCTTGCGCTCCAGGAGGCCGACAACGGTGAAGGGGATCTTCTTGATGCGCACCATCTTGCCCACCGGATCGGTGGAGCCGAACAGGTTCTCCGCCACGGTCTGGCCCAGCAGGCAGACCTTGGCGGCGCTGTCCACGTCCTGCTGGCCGAGGCTGCGGCCGCTCGTCACCGGCCATTCGCGGATATCGAACATCTCCGGCGTGGTCCCTATGATGGCGGTGGACCAGTTCATATTGCCGTAGACCACCTGGCCCGTGCTGCGCACCGTGGGGGCGGCGGCCTCCACCGAGGGGCACTCGGCCATGATGGCCTTGGCGTCGTCGCTGGTCAGGGTCTGGCTGGCGCCGCTGCCGATGCGGATGCCGCCGCTGGTGGTGGAGCCGGGGATGACCAGGATGATGTTGCTGCCGATGCTGGCGATCTGCTGGGAGATGACGTGGCGCGCCCCGGCCCCCACGGCCATCATGGCGATCACGGCTGCGATGCCGATGATGATCCCCAGCATGGTCAAAAACGAGCGCATCTTGTTGGTGCGCAGGGCCCGCAGGGCTATTTTCAGGGTTTGGAGAAAGTCCACGTTGTAAGCCCTCAATCTCAAAAAAACGTGCCCCTCAGGAATCCGTAAAAAACTCCCGCAAGCTATGCTCGTGGGGAACGTGACGAGCGTAACGCAGCAGATGGACTTCTTACGGATTCGCCCCGGTATCCCCGATGATCTGCCCGTCGCGGAAGGTTATCCTGCGTCCGGCATAGGCGGCCACATCCGCCTCGTGGGTGACCATGATGATGGTGATGCCGCGCCTGTTCAGGTCGGTGAACAGGTCCATAATTTCCTCGCTGGTAGAACTGTCCAGGTTGCCGGTCGGTTCGTCGGCCAGGATCACCGCAGGGTTGTTGACCAGGGCCCGGGCGATGGCCACCCGCTGTTGCTGCCCCCCGGAAAGCTGGCTGGGATGATTGCTCTCTTTGCCCCCCAGCCCGACCTGCTCCAGGGCCGCCAGCGCCTTGTGGCGACGCTCCTTCGCGGACAACCCGGCATAGACCAGGGGGAGTTCCACGTTCTCCACCGCCGGGGTACGGGCCAGCAGGTTGAACCCCTGGAAGACGAAACCCAGCTTCCTGTTGCGGATGCCGGCCAGCCGGTTGAGGTCCATGCCCGCCACATCGAGGCCGTCCAGCAGGTAGGTGCCCGAACTGGGGTGATCCAGGCAGCCCAGGATGTTCATGCAGGTGGACTTGCCGCTGCCTGATGCGCCCATGATGGCCACGAATTCACCTTCGGCGACGCTGAAGGAAATGCTCCGCAACGCCTCGAATTGCTGGTCGCCCATGGTGAACACGCGGCGGATATCCTTGAGGGAGATAACCTCGCCCATGGTCTAAAAGCGCGGTCCCATGGGAGAGCCGCCGCTCTTCTTCTTGGCGTCGCCGCCCACCTGTTCGACGATGACCTCATCCCCCTCCTTCAGCCCCCCTCCCGTCAGCTCGATGGAGCCTGCGTCGGAGATGCCGGTCTTTACCATGACAGGGACCGGTTTGTTCTCCTTGAGGATGTAGACCCGTTGCCCCTTGTCCCGGCGTTGGCCCTTACCCGCTTCCGGCTGTGCGGGGCGCGCGCCCTTGGCCGCGCTCTCCCGCGTCTTCGGCTTGAAGCGCAGGGCGGCCGGCGGGAGCTTGAGCACGTTGTCCCTGCGGGCCACCTCGATGGAGACGTTGGCGGTCATGCCCGGTTTGAGCTTCAGGTCGCTGTTGTCCACATTGACCACCACGATGTAGGTGACTACGTTCTGGGTGATGATCGGGGCGCTGCGGATCTGGACCACCTTGCCCTTGAAGCTCTGCTCCGGGTAGGAATCCACATTGAAGGAGGTGGGCTGGCCGAGGGTAATGCGGCTGATATCGGCCTCGTCCACGCTGACCTCGATCTGCATCTTGGTCAGGTCCTGGGCGATGGTGAAGAGGGTCGGGGTCTGGAAGGAGGCCGCCACGGTCTGCCCCACATCCACCGCGCGGGAGATGACGGTGCCGTCCACCGGCGAACGGATGACCGAGTAATTCAGGTTGGTGCGGGCCTGCATGAGCGCCCCCCGGGTCTGGACCACGCTCCCCGCGGCCGCCTTGATGCCGGTCTTGGCCGATTGCCATGCGGTTTCGGCCACATCGTAGTCGCTTTGGGAGATGATGCCGTCGGCCAGCAGCTTGTTGTTGCGCTTCATGGTCCGCTCCGCGTCGGCCAGCGTGACCCGGGCCTTCATCAGGTTGGCCTCGGCGTTGCGGTAATTTCCGTCGGCCTGCTCCACCGCGGCCCTGAAGAGCGACGGGTCGATCTCGGCAATCGGCTGCCCCTTTTTGACCCGCGAGTTGTAATCGACGTAGAGTTTCTGAATGGTGCCCGAGACCTGGGTGCCGACCTGGACGGTGATGACGGCACTCAGGTTGCCGGTGGCCGACACGGCGGCAATAATGGCCCCCCGCTCGACCCTGGCGGTTTTGTAGTTGATCTCGGGCGTGCGTTTGAGAAAGAAGAGGGCTGCGGTGCCGGCCGCGAGCAGGATGGCAGCCAGGATGAGGAGATATTTTTTCATGCCGGTCTCTTTCGCTTTGCAGACAGCCAACTGGGGTGGAATGCCATTGTTGCTCGAACCGGCATCATAACAGATTACCTCCAAAAAAAAAGCCCCCTGTCCAGGGGGCAGGGGGCTTTTTCGAAACGCCCGCGGCGGATCACGCCGCGGGCTGGCTAGGGCAACCCTCTTTGCAGTGGGATACCGGACGAATTCTGAATCTTGCAGTCCACATAGTCGGGTTCTCCTTTCGTGGTATACTTATAAAAAACCTAACAGGATGCTTATTATCCTAATACATCCGTAAAAATTGTCAATTGAAAAAACAGCGGCAGCCGGGGCCGGGGCAGCGCTCCAGCTTGACATGGGGCAGGTTTCGGACTACAAGTGCAGCAGGCAGCGCCACCAATGCGGTTTTGCCAAAGAAAACAAGGAACAGGTCAACCATGTCACCACAGGTTTCATTCGTCGGCGCAGGACCGGGGGCCGCCGACCTCATCACTATCCGCGGCGCGCGGCTCTTGCGCCATGCCGATGTGGTCGTCTATGCCGGCAGCCTGGTGGACCGGGAACTGGTCCGTCGTTATGCCGCCACGGCGGATGTGTACGATTCGGCCGGCATGACCCTCGACGAGGTTCTCTCCGTGGTCATGGAAGCCGTCACGGCCGGCAAGAACGTGGTGCGGCTTCATACCGGCGACCCATCGATCTACGGCGCCATCCAGGAACAGATGGAGGCTCTGGACCGCCTGGGGGTGGCGTACCGGGTGGTGCCCGGCGTGACCAGCGCCTTTGCCGCCGCTGCCGCCCTCAAACAGGAACTGACCCTGCCGGAAGTGTCCCAGTCGGTGATCTTCACCCGCATGGAGGGACGCACACCGGTGCCGGAACGGGAACGCCTCAGCCGAATTGCCGGCATCGGCGCCACCCTGGTAATCTATCTCTCGGTGGGCATGATCGACCGGGTGGTGGAAGAGCTTCTGGCCGGCGCCTACACCCCGGAGACCGCCGCAGCCGTGGTCTGCCGCGCCTCCTGGGAGGACGAATTGATCATCGAGGGGACCCTGGCCGATATCGCCGCCAAGGTCCGGGAGGCGGGCATCGACCGCCAGGCCCTGATCATCGTGGGGGATGTGCTGGCGGCGCGCCGCGAAGGACTCAAGGCCCGGTCGCTGCTCTACGATGACGCTTTCTCCCACGGTTTTCGCGGCAGCGCCATAGGATGACATGCACGTCGCCGTGATCGCCATAACCCGTAACGGGGCGCAGTTGGGACAACGGTTGCGGGGAGGGCTGCCCGAAGCGGAGCTGCATGTTTCCAGCCGCTATGCCGGCCAAGCCGGAACGGCCAGGCGCCTCTTCGACCCTGCCGACCTGAAGACGCTGGCCGCCTCACTCTGGAAGGGGTACGACGGTTTCGTCTTCATCATGGCCGCCGGCATCGTGGTGCGCATGATCGCCCCGCTTCTGGAGTCCAAGGAGACCGACCCGGCCGTGGTGGTGATGGACGATGCGGGCAAATTCGCCATCTCGCTCATTGCGGGCCATCTGGGCGGCGCCAACGAACTGGCCGAACGCTGCGCCTTCATCACCGGAGCCCGGCCGGTCATCACCACCGCCACCGATGCCAATGGTCTCCCCTCCTTTGACCTCCTGGCCAAGGAGCAGGGGTGGGTGATCGACGACATCGGCCGGGTCAAGGTGCTCAACCGGCTGCTCCTGGACGGCGAGGAGATCGCCGTCGTCGATCCCACGGGGAAGACGCGCTGCTGGCTGTGCGGTCGGGGCAAGACCTCCTTTCACGACACCTTTGCCGAGGCCATGGAGAGTACGGCCCGGGGATTCCTGTTCGTAACCAACCGCCACCTTCCGCCCCAGACCCAGCCCGACAACCTGCTGATCCTGCGCCCCAGCAACCTGGTGTTGGGCATCGGTTGCAACCGCGGCACGACGGTGGACGACATCGATGATTTCGTTACGGCTCAACTCAAGCGTATCTTCCTCTCCCGCAAGAGCGTGCGCCTGGTGGCCACGGTAACGGTCAAGCGCGACGAGGAGGGGCTGATCGCCTTTGCTGAGCGGTTGGGCGTTCCCCTGGCGTTCTTCGGGAGCGACGAATTGAATGCCGTCGCCGCCCCGTCGCCGCCGTCGTCCCATGCCCTGGCGGCTATCGGCGCCTCGGGGGTGGCGGAACCGGCGGCCCTGCTCGGTTCGGGGGGCGGAAGATTGCTGCTGAAGAAGGTCAAGTCGGAGAACGTCACCCTGGCGGTGGCCGAGATCGAGGAAGAGGAGCCCCATGTCTGAAAAACCCCTGATAGCGATCACCATGGGTGATCCCTGCGGTATCGGGCCGGAGATCATCGTCAAGGCGTTGGGCAATCCCCTGGTTACCACGGGGTGCACGCCCCTGGTCGTCGGCGACAGGGGTGCCCTTGACCGGGCGGTGCACGTCTGCGACTCGCGGCTGAAACTAGTCGAAATCATTGAGCCCGAGGAGGCGCACCACGTCCCGGAGGGCGCTGTGGCGTTAGTGCCGGTTTCCTGCCTGGCCGAAGGGGATATGCAGTACGGCAGGCCCACATTGGCTGCCGGCGATGCCGTCCATAGCTGTATCTGCACGGCTGCCCGCCTCTGTCTGGCGGGCCGGGTGGCGGCCATGGTCACGGCGCCCATCAACAAGGAAGCCATGAACCGCGCCGGCCATGTGTACCACGGGCACACCGAACTTTTGGCCGAACTGTGCGGGGTGGACGATTATGTGATGATGCTGGCGGGCGATGTGCTCCGGGTCAGCCTGGTGACGATCCATGAGGCGCTTCGTGCCGTTCCCGGCCTGATCACCAGGGACCGGGTGCTGAATACGATCCGGGTCACGGCGGACGGGGTGCGGCGCCTGACCGGCAAATCCACCCCGCGCCTGGCGGTGCTGGCGCTCAACCCACACTGCGGCGAGGGTGGGATGTTCGGCAACGAGGAGGAACTGGCAATCGCACCGGCCATCGAAGCGGCGCAGCACGAGGGGATCGACGCCCAGGGGCCGCTTTCGGCGGATACCCTTTTTCATTTCGCCCAACAGGGTTTGTACGACGGCGTGGTGGCCATGTACCATGACCAGGGGCTGATACCGCTCAAAATGCTCCATTTCGACGACGGGGTCAACGTCACGCTGGGATTGCCGATTATCCGCACGTCGGTGGACCACGGCACGGCCTATGATCTGGCAGGGACCGGCACGGCCTCGGAGAAGAGCCTGTTGGCGGCCATCAGGATGGCCATGGGGATGGCGGGGGAATGAGGGGGAATGAGGGGGAATGAGGGGGAAACCGCGTGGAGGAGAACCATTCAACGAAAAAACCCCGCCGATACCGGTGGGGTTTTTTCGTCAGCCCGTAAAGGCATTCAGCATCTTGGCCGCGACATCCTTGCCGCTGATATTGTAGGTGCCCGCCGCCAGCTGGTCCCTGATGGAGGCGACCTTCTCCCAGCGGATGGTCTCTTCAGTAGGGGCGGCAGACAGCAGCTTCTCGGTGGTCGATGAAAGCTCGACGCTGAATGCGTCTCCCTCATCCTGTGCCGACGTGGCATCGGCGCTCCTCTGCGCGGATGAACCTTTTATCTCTTTTCTCTGCGGCTTGGCCAGGGCTTGAACACCGGTTTCGATCTTCATGGCGGCCTCCTCTGCAAACGTACTCTTCTGCTCTTTTAAACTACATCGGCAGAGTAGGGGTAAAGCTTTAATCCAATTTGGAACCTGCCGCGGCTTCCCGGATAAAATGCCCGTATTTCTGGTCGGTTCCCTTGATATGGGAGATCGTCCAATCGATCAGAAAGTCCAGGGTCTTGCCGCTCAACTCCTCCCCGCTCGTGACGCCGGTATGCATATCCTTGAGCTTGGCAACGAAAAAATCGTGTTCCTGGCGGTGGCCCGTAAAGCCGGGAAAGTTATGGGTAAGCATCAGGCGCTCCTCGGCGGAGAAGTGCTCGTGAACGTAGTTGATCAGGTTGTGGAGGACCTCGTCGATGATCCGGGCGCCCTCGCCCTTCTGCACCGCGTCGCCCAGCGCCTTGATCCAGCCGAGCAACTGCTTGTGCTGGCTGTCGACGGCGGGAAGATGTAGCGCCATGCTTTCATCCCACTCAGGAAGTGCCATAATTCCCCCCTTACTTTTCTGGTTGTTGCCTGAGATCCAGTTCGCGGACAGCGCCTAAGGCGGTCAGCGGTTTGTCGAATTTGGCGGCATCGCCCACCACCACCAGTTTAAACGCCTCGGGCCTCAGATGTCTTCGGGCGGCAGCCAGCACATCCTCCTTCGTCACCCGGGCGATGTTGTCCCGATAGCCTTCCAGGTAGCCGGGAGCATAGCCGTAGAACTCCAGTCGCGCCCGTTGGGTCACGATGGAAGCAGGGCTGGTGAAGCCGAACATGAAGGAGTTGATGATATATTCCTTGGCCGCCTTCAACTCCTGGTCGCTCACCGGTTCCCTGGTCATGCCGGCGATGATCTCCTCCATCAGGGAGACGGCCTTGCCGGTGGACCCGGCCTTGGTCTCGGTCTCGGCGATGAAGGTGCCGGTGAAGCGCCGCCCCACGTCGAAGCGGCTGTCAACGTTGTAGGCCAGTCCCTGATTGGTGCGGATCTCCATGGTCAGGCGCGAGGTGAAGCTCCCCCCCAGGATATAGTCCATGATACGCAGGGCGTAGATGTCGGGGGAGTCTTTGGTGACCCCCAGGTGCCCCATGCGGATCACGGTCTGGTTGACCTCTTTTTTGCCGTAGATCACCTCGGGGCGGAATTCCGCCTTCGGCTGGGGGATATCCGGCAGTGCCGCCGGAGGGGCAATGGCCGGTTTGCCGAAAACGGCGTTCAACTCCCTGAGCAGGGCTCCACGGTCGAAATCCCCCGATATCGCCAGGATCATCGCGTCCGGCCGGAAGAAGCGGCGATGGAAATCAACCATGTCCTGGCGCGTAATGGCGTTGGCCGAGGCAAAGGTAGGGACCGCGCCCAGGGGGTGGCCGGCGTAGATGGCCCGATTGAGTTCCCGCCCGGCGATCTCCTTGGGGTCGTCGTTCTGCCGCCGTAATCCCTCGATCAGGTGCTTGTGGGCGATATCGACCCGCTTCTGGCTGAAATCGGGGTGCAGCAGCACATCGCCGAAGATGCGCAGGGTCCGGCTGAAGTTCTTGGTGAGCGACGTCAGGGAGACCGTGCCCATGTCGGGGCCGATGCCGCTCTCCACCGCCGAGGCCATGAACTCCAGTTCGTCGTCCATCTGTTCCGGCGAGAGTCCGCCGGCGCCGCCGCTGCGCATGACGCTGCCGGTCAGGGCGGCCAGGCCGGCTTTGGTAGCCGGCTCATAGACCGATCCGGTGCGGACCAGGGCCGTGATGTTGATGATGGGCAGTTCCGTGTCCCGCAGCAGGTAGACCGGCATGCCGCATTCCAGCACCGCCCGTTCGGCGGTGGGGATCTCGAAGCGCAGCTCGGGGAAGCTCATGGTGCGGGGGTCGGCCTTTCCGCCATCGGCGGCGGCAACAGCCGCCCATGCCGTAACAAGGAGCACGAGGGAGAGGATCAGTCGTTTCATTTGCCGTCACCCCCCTTTTTGCTAAGGAATCCAACCATACGGTTCTCCTCGGTGAAATACTGTCTGGCCACCCGCTGGATATCGGCGGCGGTGACCGATGCCACCTTGCGGCGGTACTCGGTCATGTAGCGCCAGGTGCCGGCGACCGCCTCGTACTCGGTCAGGTTGCGGGCCAGGCCGCCGTTGGTGCCCATCCTGCGGGCCTCTTCATACTCGATCTTGTTGAGGACCCGCTGCAGGTCCCGCGCGGCGACCGGTTCGGTCTTGAGCAGTTCCAGTTCATGGAGGATGGCCTCCTCAACCTCCCTGGTGGTATGGGGGGCGCGGGGATTGGCGTTGACGAGGAAGAGGTTGGGGTAGCGGCTGCCCGGGGCGTCGAAGACTCCCACCTCCGTGGCGATCTGCTTTTCGATGACTAGCTTTTTATACAGGCGCGAGGTCCGGCCGTTGCCAAGGATCATGCTGATCACGTCGAAGACGTAATCGTCGGCCGCATTGATGGCGGGCTTGTGGAAACCGACCATCATGGTCGGCTCGGCCTCGGCCATCAGTTCGATGCGCCGTTCCCCCTCCTGCTTCGGTTCTTCGGCCGTGACCGGCGCCGGGAGCTTTCCGGGCTTGATGGCGCCGAAATAGCGCTCCACCAGTTTGATGGTCGCCTCGGTGTCAATGTCCCCCACGATGGCCACGATGGCGCTCTGGGGGCCGTAGTAGGAGTGGAAGAAACGCTCGGCCTTGGTGCGGGTCAGGTTCTCGATATCCGACATCCAGCCGATGGTGGGATGGGCGTAGGGATGGACCAGGAAGCCGGAGGCGACGAAGGTCTCCCACAGCTTGTTCTCCGGGTCGGCGTCGGTGGAACGGCGGCGCTCTTCCATCACCACGGCCCGCTCCGAATAAAACTCGCGCAGCACGGCGTTCTGCATGCGGTCGGACTCGATGGCCGCCCACAACTCCAGTTTGTTGGCCGGCAGGTTGATCAGGTAGGTGGTACCGTCGCGGCTGGTGAAGGCGTTGTACCCCACGCCGCCGTTTTTGGCGTAGAGTTCGAAGAACTCATCCTTGATGACATACCGGGACGCCTCCGCCTCCAGCGCCGCCAGCTGCTTCTCCAGATCGGCTACCTTGGCCTTGTCTCCCCTGTCCCCCCTGGCCTTCTCCGCGATCATGGCCTGGGCGGTCTGTTCGATCTTGTCCAGGAGCGGCTTTTCCGCGGCATAGTTTTTTGTCCCCAGGGTGGTGGTGCCCTTGAAGAGCATATGTTCCAGCATGTGGGCGATGCCCTGCTCGTCGCTCCGCTCGTCCACGCTCCCCACCCGGAACCGGATCCAGGCCGCCACGGTCGGGGAGGTATGGCGCTCCACCAGCAGAAGCTTCATGCCGTTCTTCATGGTATGCTCGACGACCTTGTCTTCCAACCCGGCGGCAAAGAGGCTGGTAGAGCACAGGCAGAGCGCTATGAGAAACAACCACATCCGTTTCATAGGTTTTCACCTCTGTTTTTTCTTTTCGTTCGGCACGGTGCCGGCCCCCTGATCGGAGGCCGGGCACCGTGTCTATCATGGTAAGATGATGGGCGATTTAAAACAATGAGAATTTGATGTATTTGCGGGGATGCTCCTTGAAATCCTTCACCAGGGCGTCCAGGTTGTCCACCATGTGGTTCATGCGTTCGTACAGTTCCTTGTCGGTCACCAGCTTGCCGGCCGTCCCCTCGCCGCTCTTGATCCTGGCGGTGACCTCCTCGATGGACTTGACCGAATTGTCGGCCCGGGTCAGGAGCGACAGCCCCTTGTCGTAGAACTCCCGGTCATTGATCAGCAGGCCGAGGGTGCTGTCCCTGGAGGTGATCTTTTTGTTCAGTTCCCGCACATAGTCGGCGGCATCATTGCTCTTTTGCGCCAGGGTGACCAGCTTGTCGTAGAGCGCCTTGTCGTAAATCAGCTTGTTCAGGGTGCCGTTGGACTCCTGGATGTCCCGGAGCGTCTGGTCGGCCCGGTTGAGGATGCTGACCAGTCTGTTGTAGGGCTCGGGGTTGCGGTTCAGCTTGCCCAGGGTCCCCTCGCCGCGGTTGATGGTGACCGCCAGCGCGTGGAGTTCGCCGGTCAGGCTGACGATGTTGGTGTAGAGGCTGGCGTCGGTGGTCAGCTTGCCCAAGGTCCCCTTGCCCTGGGTGATATTGTCCACGATCGTGTTCAGGCGGTCGAAGGTGGTGCCGGCCTTCTGCACCACGTCGTCAAGCTTCACGACCGGTGTGCCGCGCAGAACGGCGACCGGTTTTTCGAAATAGTACTGCGACGGGGTGATGTCCACATATTTTTCCCCCATCAGGCCGCGGGTCTTGATGGTGATCTTCGAATCGGTGCCGATCTTTTTCAGGGCCTCGTCATCGATCTCCAGGCGGATATCCACCTCGTTGTTCTTTTTGGGATCGGCAAAACGGATATCGGTCACGACCCCCACGTCCACCCCGGCCAGCCAGACCGGGGCGCCCTCCTTGAGGCCGGCCACATCGTCCATCACCACCTGCAATTTCCCCTTGGGGACGAACATCTTGGTCTTCTGCCCCATGAGCAGCACTCCACCGGCAACGCATATCATCGCTACGAAGATGAACACGCCGGCGCGTACCTGGGCCCAGCCTATCTTGTTGCTCCGTTCCATTAATTTCACCTGTTCCGGTTTAAAATCACAATCTGCCACAGAGACACAGAGAACATCTTTGAGAAAACGCAGGGTGTTGAATCTTGAGATGAGCTGGAAAAGGGTGCCGTCGTTACGGTACTCATCTGCTCAAAAAACTCCGTGATCCCTCCGCGTCTCTGTGCTCAATAATGCGTAATTACACAAACAGCGACTCTTTCGTCGGCTGCAAGAACTCCTGCACCTCCGGGATCGTGCTGGCCCGCATCTCCGCTTCGGTCCCCTCGAAGATCATCCGCGCCTGGTGCAGGAAGGTGAAGCGTTCCGAGGTGGCGAAGGCTGTCGCCAGGTCATGGGTCACCATGAGGGTGGTCTTCCCCTCGGCCTGCAAGCGCTGCATCAGGTTGCAGATGTTATAGACACCGATGGGGTCGAGGCCGGTGGTCGGCTCGTCGAAGAAGATGAAATCCGGGTTGGCCGCCAGGGCGCGAGAGATGGCGACCCGTTTCTTCATGCCGCCCGACAGCTCGGCGGGATAGAGGTTCAGGGCCTCTTCCACACCCACGAAGGAGAGCTTTTCCCGCACGATCCGCTCGATCTCCCCCTCGGAGAGACGCCCCTCCTCGAACAGGCGGTAGCCCACGTTCTCCCCCACGGTCATGGAGTCGAACAGCGCCCCTCCCTGGAAGACGATGGCGATGCGCTTGCGTTGCTCGCTGAAGATTGACTCCGGTTGGCCGGTGATGCAGACGTCGCCGATGCAGACCCGCCCCGATTGGGGGGGCAGCAGCCCCAGGAGCAGCTTGAGGATCGTGGTCTTGCCGGCGCCGCTCACCCCCAGGATGGTGCGGTTGACGCCCCGATCCAGGCAGAAGTCGAAATCCTCCAGGATCTTCCGCCCCCCCACCGAGTAGGAGAGTTTCTCCATGCGGATGGAATCGCTGCCGCTCATTTGGGTTCCGCTCCGCCCATGATCAGGATGATCCGCCACTCATCGGCCGTTACCGGCAGGACCGAGAGGCGGCTGCGCTTGACCAGCGGCATTTCGGCCAGGAGGGGATTGCCCTTGATCTGTTCGAGGGAGACCGGCCGGGGCAGCGGCTCGCCATAGCGCACGTCCACCATGTACCAGATCGGGTTGTCCGGCGACGCCTTGGGGTCGAAATGCTCACCCGCCGGGTTGAGGGCCGTGGAATCGGGGTATCCCTCCCGTACGACCTCGGCAATGCCGACAACGGCAGGTTCGGGGATATTGCTGTGGTAGAACAGCACCCGGTCGCCCGGCTTGATCCGGTCCCGCAGGAAATTGCGCGCCTGGTAGTTGCGCACCCCGTCCCACGGTTCGGTCATGTTCGGGCGGGCCTTCAGGTCATCGAAGGAAAAGCAGCCCGGTTCGGTTTTGAAGAGCCAGTAGGCCATGGTTATCCTATCCCCTGAAGACCACGAAGATCTTGGTCAGGAAGAAATCGAACATCAGGATCAGCACCGACGAGACCACCACCGCCTGTTTGGCCGAGTTGCCCACCCCTTCGGCGCCGCCGCGGGTGTTGAGTCCTACATAGCAACCGGTCATGGCGATCAGGAAGCCGAAGAAGGTCGGTTTGACCAATCCTTCGATCAGATCCTGGAAGACCATGAACTGGGGGATGCCTTTGAGGTACATGGTGGGATTGATGCCGTAGCCCGAGGCCATGATATACCCACCCAGGAGCGAGACGGCGTCGGCCACCGCGGTCAGGAGCGGCAGCGCCAGGAGCATGGCCTTCAGCCGCGGCGCCACGAGCCGCTTGACGATGTCGGTCCCCTCCACCCGCATGGCGTCAACCTGCTCGGTGACCACCATGGTGCCCAACTCCGCGGTAATGGCGGAGCCGACCCGGCCGGCCACCATGAGGGAGGCCAGCACCGGCCCCAACTCCTTGATCATGGTCACCGCCACCATGCCCCCCACGTAGCTGGTGGCGGCAAAGGGCTTGAGCTGCACCAGGGCCTGCAGGGCCATGACCATGCCGGTGAACAGGCCGGTCAGCATGCAGATGAACAGGGAGGAAAACCCGAGTTTATCGAACTGCACGGCGAATTCACGGTAATAATAGGGACGGCGGAACATGCGTGCGAAGGTCGTGGCCGCCAGGGCGAACCACCCCTGGAGCTCGGCGAAGAAGCGCAACAAGATCTTGTCGATGACGGCGATGTTCATTCAGTACCTTTTAACAGGTTGTTAAAAACCCAGGTTGTTCAAAAATAGCCAGATCGTCGCACCCGCAGAAAGCCCTGCGGAGGCGTAGCAGCGCTACGCCGCACAAAAGGGCTTTCGAGGACGGCGGCGATCTGGCTGTTTTTCAACAACCTCCTACAGCGCCACGGCCACCGCCTCGGCAGCCTCGTGAATAAAGGTGAATTCCAACTCCTTGCGCACGTTCTCGGGGATATCCTCGAGGTCGTCGCGGTTGCGGTCCGGGGCGATGATCTTTCTGACCCCGGCCCGGTGGGCGGCCAGCACCTTTTCCTTGAGGCCGCCGATGGCCAGTACCCTGCCGGTCAGGGTGATCTCGCCGGTCATGGACACGCCGCGCTTGGCGGGCCTGTTCGTCAGGAGCGACACAAGGGCCGTGACCATGGTCACACCGGCGGACGGGCCGTCTTTGGGGATGGCCCCTGACGGCACGTGGATATGGATGACCCTGTTTTCGAAGGCGTCCGGGGCAATGCCGAAATCGTCGTAATGGGCCTCCACGTAGGAGAGCGCGGCCCGGGCCGATTCCTTCATCACATCCCCCAGGGAGCCGGTCAGGATCAGTTCCGGCTTGCCCGGCATGCTGGTGGCCTCCACGAAGAGGATATCGCCGCCGGTCTCGGTCCAGGCCATGCCGGTCACCACGCCGATCCGGTCGTCCTCGGCCGCCACCTCGTTGTGGAACTTGCGCGGCCCGAGCAGTTCCGTCACCACCTCGGTGGTGATCTCCTTGCGGGGCTCCTTTTTCTGGGTGATCTCCTTGGCCACCTTGCGGCAGACCGAGCCGATGGTGCGTTGCAGGTTGCGCACACCCGCCTCGCGGGTGTAGTCGCTGATAACCTTCAGCACCGCCGCGTCATGGAACTCGGGAGGCGTGCCGGTGAGGCCGTTTTCCTCGATCTCGCGGCGGATGATGAAGTTACGGGCGATGTGCAGCTTCTCCTCGGTGCTGTAGCCGGCCAGACGGATGACCTCCATGCGGTCCTTGAGCGGGCCGGGGATCGGGTCGAGCTGGTTGGCGGTGGTGATGAACATGACCTTGGACAGGTCGAAAGGGACGTCCAGATAATGGTCGTTGAACGAGAAGTTCTGCTCCGGGTCCAGCACCTCCAGCAGTGCCGAGGCCGGGTCGCCGCGGAAGTCCAGCCCCAGTTTGTCGATCTCGTCCAGCATGAAAACCGGGTTGTTGCTGCCGCAGCGGAAGAGTTCCTTGATGATCCGGCCGGGCAGGGCGCCGATGTAGGTGCGGCGGTGGCCGCGGATTTCGGCCTCGTCCCGCACCCCCCCCAGGGAGATGCGCACGAACTTGCGCCCCAGGGAGCGGGCGATGGATTTGCCCAGGCTGGTCTTGCCCACGCCGGGAGGGCCGACGAAACAGAGCACCGGCCCCTTCATGTTCTCCTTGAGGGAGCGCACCGCCAGGAACTCCATGATGCGTTCCTTGACCTTTTTCAGGTCGTAATGGTCCTCGTTGAGGATCTCCTCGGCCCGGACCATGTCCAGGCTGTCTTCCGTACTCTTGTTCCAGGGCATGCCGGCCAGATAGTCCAGGTAGGTGCGGGATACGGTGTACTCGGGGGAGGCCGGGTTGATCCGCTCCAACCGCTTGAGTTCCTTGTCGGCGATCTTCTGGACCTCTTCCGGCAGGCCGGCCTCCTCGATCAGCCGCCGCAACTCGTTCATGTCCGAGGCGCGGGGGTCTTCCTCGCCCAGCTCTTCCTGGATGTGCTTCATCTGCTCGCGCAGGATGTATTCCTTCTGGTTTTTGCCGACCCGGCGGGTCACCTCGCTGGAGACCTCGTTCTTGATCTGCATGCGCTGGACCTCGTTGGTCAGGTGCACATAGACCTTTTTGAGGCGGTCCAGGGGGTCGACGGTTTCCAGCAATTCCTGCAGGTCGGAGGCCGGCAGGTTGACGTACAGCGCCACCAGGTCGGACAGGCGTGCCGGGTTGTCGATGTAGTCGATCATCTTCATGACGTCATCCGGCAGCGGCTTGCCGTGGGAAAGGGAGATCTTCAGCAGGGCGTTCAGGCTCTGCACCAGCGCCTCGGAAACCAGGCTCTTCTCCACGAATTCCCGCACCAGTTCGCAAGTGGCCAACATGACCGGGGCGGTCTGCTCGATGCCCAGGATGCGCAGCCGGGCCATCCCTTCCAGGGTCACCTTGAACCTGCCGTCACCCAGCTTTTTGATCTGGTTGACCCGGCAGAGGGTCCCGATCTCGCTCATATCCGCCAGGGTACTGGCAGTGGCGGCATCCGGGCGGAGCAGCACGATGGCCACGTATTTCTCATAATTGTCCGCTTCGGAGAAGACGCGCAATTCGCGCTCGTCCACGTAGAGCGGGAAGATCATGTAGGGAAAGGGTACCATCTCCTTCTGGGGGTAGAGCGGCAGCCTTTCCGGTATTTCGATGTTTGTATGGGGCATGGAAACCTGTTCCTTGTCTGAAGGGGTGATAAGTGATGTCTTATTCTTTTAACATACTTTCGGGGCTTATTCAAAAATCTAAACCCCCAAACGACGATCTTCGCCGGCCATGGTCTGGTAATTATATAAAATTCACATGGTTCTGACCACGTGGGGTAGGCCGGTTGTGGGTATGCTTTCGGTCGGGTCCATGGGCGCGCGGCCGATACGGCAGCGAACCTACACCGGCTGTCCGTCCCGCACCTTGACACCCACCACGCGAACGCGGGCGCCCGGTCCCGCCAGTTCCCGATAGAGCAGCGCCAGGAAGCGAACCGTCACCAGCCGGTGAATGGCCGCCTGGGAGAGGCGGTAGAGCAGGCGGCGGAATGGTGAGGGCGAGGGGCTGCCGAGGAGCAGGGGGCAATATTCGGAGAGTTCCAGGGAAACGCGGATGCCGTCCGGTAGCTCTTTGACGCCGAAGCGCAGTTCGCCCCGCTCGCACTGGCCCGGCTGTACCAGCATGCCGCCGCAGATGCGCAGCACGACGGCCTGTTGCTCTTCCACCGGCGGGAGAAAGCTGATCAGGCTCCAGCGGCTGGTGAACAGGCGGAACTGAATGCCCGAGGCCGAGCAGTGGGGGCGGATGATGGTGGCGGTGCACCGGCGGATGTAGGCCAGATAGCGGTTCAGGAGTGTCTCCGGCGTGAGCGGCGCCGCCAAGGTGGCCGGGAAGACGCTCCACTGGATGGAGAAGACCGACGAGTCGTCCACCAGGACCTGCTGGCAGGCGATTTCCTGATCGCGGGGCAGAGACATGACCTAGCCCCGGGTCAAGCGCCCGATGAGCGCTTCGTGTTGTGGGAAGAGTTCGGCCAGGTCGTTCTGGTTCCCCAATTCAAAGTCGTTGAAATCGAAGCCGGGCGCCACGGTGCACCCCACCAGGGCAAAATCGCCGGAGCCGGCCACCTTTTCGGCGGCGCGAGAGGTCTCGCGGAACCACCCCCCTTCGGGATGGCGGGCGAGCTGCAGCCGTTCGGTCCAATAAGCGGCGGTATGGGTGTGCATGAATAGTGGTTACCTCATTATTGCTGAGATTGCTGGTCATGGGAACCGCGGTTAACCGCAGAAAGAAGGATCAGATTCCCGGACCTTAAGGTAGAGGTGCCGTCAAGTACGGCCCATTCTGCCACTGGTTTGAGATATTGCAATCATTTTCAGGTAAGAGACCTATCAAACTGCTATGAATAGCCGTTGCCGCCATTCCCTCAAGTTTTGAACTAACCATGGTGTTGTCATCTGGCAGTGTCGTGTTTTTTATGCTAGTCTCGCCTCATCCGGAGACTCCGGACGCCGTTTTCTCAATATCCCGACCGATCGATAGGTGACACCCTCCATGACCATAGTCCATATCCTTATTCTTGCGGCAGTCCAAGGGGCCGCCGAGCTATTGCCCGTGTCCAGCTCCGCCCATGTCATTGTGATTGCCAAACTGATGGGACTCGACCCGACCACCCCGGAGATGACGCTGCTTTTAGTCATGCTCCACACCGGCACCATGTTTGCGGTGATCTGCTATTTCTGGAAATCCTGGAAAAGTGGGTTCTTTGCCTCGCGCCGGCAATTTACGGCATCCCTCAAGCTGATCATACTCGCCACGATCTTGACTGGAGCTGTGGGGCTGGCGCTGAAGGCGTTGATCGAACGGTTTGTCTTGGGCAACGTCCCACATGCCGAGATCGAACTGTTGTTCGGTAATCTGGGCCTTATCTCGGCGGCCCTGGCCGCGGCAGGGCTTTTGATCATCATCGCCGGCCTGAGAGGAACCCCCCCGGTGGAGTCCCGCGAGATTGGGACTGGAGAGTCAATCCTGATTGGTATGGTGCAGGGGCTCTGCCTCCCGTTCCGGGGCTTTTCCCGCTCCGGGGCGACCATATCCGTCGCTCTCTTGCTGGGGGTCGCCAGGGTAAAGGCCGAGGAATTCAGTTTTGCCCTGGCCGTGGTGTTGACCCCGCCCGTCATCGCCCGTGAGATCCTGCGGTTGCTCAAAGCGCATGAGCTCGCCACATCGGGAGCAGATCTGATGGGTCTCTTCCTCCCCGGTGTCGTGGGGATGGTGTCGAGTTTCCTCGCGGGACTTCTGGCCCTGCGCTGGCTCTCAAACTGGTTGGAGAAAGGGCGTTGGCGCTTCTTCGGCTACTATTGCCTGTGCGCCTCGCTCGTTGTGTTTATTTTCCATGGAATCGGCGTATGAAAAATTCCGGCGAAAATACCCACCCCTATTAGTCTATTGGCACATGAATAGAAATTATTTCTATTTGTGTGGAGGATACGCCATGAACAGGATTAATCGATATACCGGTGTTGTTTTTGCCCTGATAATCTGCTCATTCGTCGGCGCTCACCCTGCCTTATCCAGCGAGGTTACCAAGGCTACCCTGAAAAATGGCCTGCGGGTGGTCATCGTGCAGAATTCCCTGGCTCCGGTCGTCACGACCCAGGTCAACTACCTCGTCGGCTCCAATGAGGCTCCTCCAGGTTTCCCGGGGATGGCACATGCCCAGGAACACATGATGTTTCGTGGCAATCCGGGGCTTTCTTCTGATCAGTTGTCATCCATAATCGCTGCCATGGGGGGGAGTTTCAACGCCCAGACTCAGCAATCCCTGACACAATACTTTTTTACCGTCCCGGTTGAAGACATGGAAACCGCACTTCATGTTGAGGCGGTGCGCATGCGCGGTATCCTCGATTCCGACAAGGCGTGGGGAGAAGAGCGCGGGGCCATAGAGCAGGAGGTGGTCCAGGACCTGTCCGACCCCCAATATATCCTGAGTACCCGCTTGATGGGCAAGCTGTTCGAGGGGTCTCCTTACGCGCATGACGCCCTGGGTACGGTGGAGTCCTTCGACAAAACGACCGGCGCCATGCTCAAAAAATTTTACAATGACTGGTATGCGCCGAACAACGCAATCCTGGTCATAGCGGGTAATGTTGACCCGCAACGAACCATGGCGGTGGTCAAGCGCCTGTTCGGATCGATCCCCAGGAAAAAGCTGCCTGCGCGTCCCCCCATTAACCTGTCCCCCCTCAAGCCTGCCGAGATGGAGCTTGACTCCGATCTATCCTACGGGCTGGCTCTCGTTGCATACCGATTCCCTGGATTGGAGAGCCCCGATTATGCCGCCGGGATGGTTTTGTCGGATGTCCTGTCCAGCCAGCGCGCTCATCTCTATGCCCTTGTCCCGGAAGGCAAGGCGCTCTCGGCGAGTTTTGACAGTTATGCCTTGCCCAAGATGGGCTACAGTTTTGCTCTAGCGGCATTCCCCCGGGGGGAAGATGGGCGTCCCATGGTGGAAACCATCAAGAAGATTATCCAGGGGTATGTAACAAACGGTGTCCCCTCAGAGTTGATCGAAGCCGCCAAGCGTCATGAGATTGCCCAGGCGGAGTTTCAAAAAAACTCGGTTGAGGGCTTGGCCTCTGCATGGTCTCAGGCCCTTGCCCTGGAAGGTCGCTCCTCCCCTGACGATGATATTAAGGCCATCAGTAAGGTTACCGTCGATGATGTCAACCGTGTTGCACGGAATTTTCTGATCAATGATACGGCCATCACCGCAATCATGACGCCCAGGCCGTCCGGTAACCCCGTGGAGTCCAAAAATTCCGGCCGCACCAATGAGTCATTCGCTCCCAAGCAGGTGAAGCGGGTGAAACTTCCTTCATGGGCTGCTCACGTCACCAAGCCCCTCAAGGTTGGAGTAACGAAGGAAGGGCCCGTCGATCTGAAACTAAAGAACGGCATGCGGCTCATCGTCAAAACGACCAGGACGAGCGATACCGTAACGCTCTATGGCCGCGTAAAGAACAACCCCGGCCTTGAAGCGCCCCCCAGCAAGGAGGGTGTGGATGAGATTCTGGGAGGCCTTTTCTCTTATGGCAGCAGGCGCCTGGATCGCCTGGCTTTTCAGGCCTCCCTGGATGAAATCGCCGCTGACGTCGAGGTGGGGACTTTGTTCTCCCTTCAGGTTGTAAAGGGGCATTTTGACCGGGGAGTAGAACTCATAGCGGATAATCTGGTCAATCCCGCGCTTCCGGAGGAGGCTTTCAAGGTTGTGCAGAAGGAAACCTCCTCGCTTCTTGCCGGCCAGGAAACGAGTCCGAAATGGTTGGTCGGTCGGGCTCTTAAAACAGCCCTCTACCCGAAAGACGACCCGGCACTCCGGTATGCCAAGCCGGAAACGGTCGACAGGCTCACCCTTACGGACGTCCAAAACTATTACCATGCTGTTTTTCGGCCCGACATGACGACCATCGTGGTCGTTGGGAACGTCACCCCTGAAGAGGCAAAGGTTACTATCGAAAAATACTTCGGCGACTGGAAAGCGGAAGGCCCCACGCCTGAAACCGAGTATCAGCCCATAGCCGGCAACAGATCTGCAGCAGTAGTGGTCCCCAATAATAGCAGGGTGCAGGATGAGGTAACCCTCGAGGAGTCACTCGGCATGACTCGTTCACACCCGGATTACTACCCCCTGCAAGTCGGTCTTCACATCCTTACCGGAGCATTTTACGCAACAAGATTCTACCGCGATCTCCGCGAGAGCAGTGGTTTGGTCTATACGGTGGAAGCCTATCTGGACATCGGTAAAACACGCTCCATCTTTGGGGTGGATTACGGCTGCAATCCACCCAATGTCTCAAAAGCCCGCGCAATTATAGAGCGGGATCTGACGGACATGCAGACGAGGCTCGTCACCCCCGAAGAGCTGTCTCGGGCAAAGAATCTTCTTGTCCACGAGGTAGTATTGTCCAACACCAGCACCTCAGGTATCGCCATGGGGTTTCTTCGTCTGTCACAAATGGATTTGCCGTTGGACGAGCCCACCCGTGCGGCCGACAAATATCAGAAGATAACCGCTACCCAGGTAAGGTCCGCTTTTTCACGATGGATCAGGCCTGCGGAGTTTGTTCAGGTCACCAGTGGGCCGCAACCGCAATGATGCGCTAAACTTTATCGTGCGAGGTGTCTGGGGTGTTGCACAAAAAACGCCTGTTCGCCATTGGCGATATCAATGCCTTTTTCGGTCTGATGCTGGACAACATGTCCGGCCTGGTCATCATGGCCGCCATCCTGACCGGCGCCTTCGGCATGCCACGGGAAATCGTGCTCTACCGCATGCTGCCAGGCAGCGCCATGGGGGTCTTGGTGGGCGACCTGCTGTACTCCTGGATGGCCTGGCGCCTGGCCAGGCGCACCGGGCGGGCTGATGTGACCGCCATGCCCCTGGGGCTGGACACCCCCTCCACCTTCGGCCTGGCCTTCGGCGTGATCGGCCCCTGTTACCTGGCAAGCAGGGATGCCCATTTCACCTGGCAGGTGGCCATGGGGGTCATCGTGCTGATGGGGATCTTCAAGATCGCCGTCTCCTTTTGCGGACCGGCCCTGCGCCGTGCCATCCCCCGGGCCGGCCTGTTGGGGAGCATCGCTGCCGTGGCGCTGCTTCTGATCGCCTATCTGCCGTTTCTCAAGCTGTTCGCCTCGCCGGTGGTCGGTTTCCTCTCCCTTGGGGTCGTCTTTATTTCGCTTCTGGCACGTTTCCGGCTCCCCCTGCGCATGCCGGGCGCACTGGCGGGCATCCTGCTCGGCACGGCGGCCTATTATCTGTTGTCCGCCTTTGACCTGCTGCCCGGTGCGGGCCACGTCGCCTTCCGGCCTTTTGAGCTCTCCGTTCATCTGCCGTTGCCGACCCTGGAATTTGTGCCCGGCCTGACGAAAGCCCTGGCTTATCTGCCGCTGGCGATCCCGTTTGCCCTTGCTACGGTGGTTGGCGGTGTCGATGTCACCGAGAGCGCGGCCGTGGCCGGTGATGACTACAACACCCGCGACGTCCTCCTGGTGGAAGGGGTTGCCACCCTGGTGGCCGGCGTCTGCGGCGGCGTGATCCAGTCCTGCCCCTATATCGGCCACCCGGCCTACAAGGAGATGGGGGGGCGCTCCGGGTACACCATCGCCACGGCCCTGTTCATCGGCCTGGGGGGGATACTGGGCTACCTCTCGTTCTTCGTCAACCTCCTGCCCGAGGCGGCGGTGGCACCGATCCTGATCTTCATCGGGATCGAGATCACCGCCCAGGCTTTTGAGGCAACCCCCCACAACCATTACCGGGCCATTGCCATCTCATTCATTCCGGCAATCGCCTGCCTCGTGTCGATCCAATTCGGCCAGATGCTGGGCGGACTGGGCAAGAGCGCCGCCGACCTCTCGGGAGAGCTGCTGGCGACCTATACCGCCACGACCCTTTTGGGGAACGGTTTTATCGTCACGTCACTACTCTGGGGCGCCACCTTCTCCCATGTCCTCGACCATCGGCCGGGCCGGGCGGCCCTCTACCTCGTCGCCTGTGCCCTCTGCTCACTGTGCGGGGTGATCCATTCGCCGCTCGCTTCGGGGGCGCTGTTTTCACCCCTGTCGCCCCCTGCCCCGATCGTCTGGCATCTGGCCGCCGGTTACGGGGTGATGGCTTTGGCCTTCTTGGTGCTGGAATGGGGGCGGAAATCCGGTCCCTTGCCATCCGGTGAAGTTGTGTCACAATAGCCTTCTCATGGCGATCACGCACACTGTCGTCCTCATAACCGGAGCGGCCGGATTCATCGGCCGGCGGCTTTCCCAAAGCCTGCTGGACCGGGGCTGCAACGTGCGCTGCATGGTGCGGGAATCCGTCGCGGGCGTCCCCGACGCCGCCGAGGTCGTGCGGGCCGACATGTTGGCGCCGTCGTCACTGGCGCGAGCCCTGGAGGGGATCGACAGCGCCTATTACCTGGTGCACTCCATGGCCGGGGGGCGAGCCGGTTTCGAGCGCCGGGACCGGGAGGCGGCCGGCAATTTTGTGCGGGCTGCCGACAGGGCCGGGGTGCGCCGGGTGATCTATCTGGGCGGGTTGGGGGAAACCGGCGATACCCTCTCGGAGCATCTCAAGAGCCGCCGGGAAGTGGCCGGGATTCTCACGTCCGGGCATTTTGCCACGACCTTTCTGCGGGCCGCCGTGATCATCGGGGCAGGCGGGGCCTCGTTCGAAATGGTTCGGGCCCTGGTGGAACGCCTGCCGGTGATGGTTACCCCACGCTGGGTTTCGACCCGCTGCCAGCCGATTGCCGTGGATGACGTGATTGCCTATCTGGGTGGCTGTCTGGAGGATGAACGCACCACCGGGCGAACCTTCGACATCGGCGGCCCCGAGGTGCTGACCTACCGGGAGATGATGGAGCGCTTTGCCCGCATCAAGGGGCGAACCATCCATATCCTGCCGGTGCCGGTGCTCACCCCCAAACTTTCGTCCTACTGGGTCGGGTTGATTACGCCGGTGCGCCCCTCGATCTCCATGCCGCTCATCGAAGGGCTGAGCAACGAGGTGGTCTGTCGTGAAAACGCCATCCGCGAACTGATTCCGCTGTCGCTTACCCCCTATGACGAGGCGGTGCGCCGGGCGCTGGCCGAAGGCAGCGGCACCCGATGACGATTACCGGCACTCAAGCCATTGAAACCATAATCACGAAGGAGGAAGTGTTATGAAAAAGATCGGTGTGGTACTTTCGGGTTGCGGTGTGCGCGACGGCAGCGAGATTCATGAGGCGGTCTTTGCCCTCCTGGCGATCGACCGGAACGGAGCCGAGGCGGTCTGCATGGCGCCCAATGCCGATTTCCCCGAGACCAATCATCTGACCATGCAGGAAACCGGGAACAAGCGCAACGCGCTGGTTGAGGCCGCCCGCATTGCCCGTGGCAATATCCGTGATATCAGTGCGGTACAAGCGGCTGACCTGGACGCCGTAGTCCTCCCCGGCGGATTCGGGGCGGTGAAAAACCTATGCGATTTTGCCGTCAAGGGGGCCGGCGCCACGGTTCATCCCGAGGTGGCCCGCCTGCTCCGGGAGATGGCGGCGGCCGGCAAACCGATCGGTGCCATCTGCATCGCCCCGGCCGTTGTGGCGATGGTGCTGGGCAAGGACAAGGCGCCGACCCTGACCATCGGCAATGATGCGGGCACGGCGGCTGAGATCGAAAAGACCGGCGCCCGGCATCAGGAGTGTCCGGTCACCGAATTCGTCGTGGACCGCGCGAACAAGATCGTGTCCACCCCGGCCTACATGCTGGCGCACCGTATCTCGGAGACGTACGAGGGGATCGACAAATGCGTGAAGGAAGTGATTGCATTGCTATGACGATATGATATGGTCCTCCCCCTTTGAAAGAACCTGTCGACTCTCTGTTCGACCATACGCAAAGAAGGCGCGGGGCAGTCTTCGTGCCTTCTTTGCGGTCCAGAAACGAAAGAAGGAAACGGAACGATGAAATTGGCCCTGTTCATCCTGTTTGCCCTGGTCACCGCTTTCACCTACTGGCTGCGCCACATCAATCTGCGCCACCTGAAGCAATACGGTTCGGCCGTGCCCGAGGAGTTCGCGGGGAGCATCGACGAGGGCAAACTGCGCGCAAGCACCGCCTATACCCTGGACAGCAGCCGGCTCGGACTGTGGGAGTCGCTGTTCGACAATGGGCTTTTGCTCCTGTTCCTGTTCGGCGGGCTCATTGTGGTGTATGACCGGTTTGTCATGGGGCTCTGCGGGGGCGTCATCACCTCGGCCATCCTCTATTTTCTTCTCCTTACCTGGATACAGACCCTACTGGGCATCCCCTTCGATCTGTACGGCACCTTCCGCATCGAGGCCCGGTACGGCTTCAACACGACCACGCCGAAGCTGTGGCTCATGGACCTTTTCAAATCCCAGACCATCGGAGCCCTCTTGCTGGCCTTCCTGGTCGCCGTGGCCTTCTGGCTGATCCAATGGAGCCCCGCCCACTGGTGGATCTGGGTGTGGGCCTTTATGGCGTTATTCAGCCTGTTCATGATGTTTCTCTCCCCCTATGTGATTGAGCCGCTTTTCAACACGTTCGAGCCGGTTACGGAGGAGGGGCTGGAGGCGGAGATTCGCGTCATGATGGGGAAGGCGGGCCTTACGGTGGGGCGGGTGATGCAGATGGACGCCTCCCGGCGCAGCAAGCATTCCAATGCCTACTTTACCGGCATCGGCAAGGTCAAGCGCATCGTGCTGTTCGATACCCTCATCGAGCAGATGACCCACGGCGAGATCGTGGCGGTGCTGGCCCACGAAATCGGCCACTGGAAGAAAGGGCATATCTGGAAACGGCTGGTGACCGCCGAACTGCTGGCCCTTGGCGGGGCCTGGATCAGTTTCAAACTGCTCACCTGGCCCGCCCTGCCCGGCCTCCTGGGGGTTGAGGGTGACCTCTCCCTTCCGTCCCGGATGGTCATCTTAGGCTTTATCGGCTCGTTGGTGTTGTTCCCCGTGACACCGTTTTCGGCATGGCGCTCCCGTTGCCACGAACGGGAAGCGGACCGCTTCGCCACCGACCTGACCGGCCGTCCCCAGGATCTGGCCTCGGCCCTGGTTAAACTGTCGGTCGAGAACCTCTCCAATCTGTTCCCCCATCCCTGGTATGCCGCTTTCTATTATTCCCATCCGCCAGCCGTGGAGAGGGTCCGGGCGCTGCTGAATGCTGCAATCTCTGACACCGGCAACGGGGACCGGTCCCCCTGACACCCTGGGCTTTGTCGCTGCGGTTGGTGCCACTGTTTTTGTTGTGTGCAAAAAAATCTTGACAGAGAAGACGCGGGCTCCTATTCTGAATGAGTGATCATTCAGAATAGGAGAAAAAATGTCCTGCAAGCGCGACGACATTTTTAATGCAGCACGTAAACTTATCGCCGAGTGCGGCTTCCATGGGGCCTCGGTTTCCCTGATCGCCGACCGGGCCGGGGTCGGCGCCGGTACGATCTATCTCTACTTCAAGAGCAAGGATATCCTCATCAACGAGCTTTACCGGGATATCGAGAAGCGGGTATCGGCCTTCATCCTCAAGAGCTATCCGGAAACAGGACCGATCAGGGAGCGCTTTATCCATCTCGGAACGCGTCTCATCACCTACTTCATCGCCAACCCCCTCGATTTCCGCTATGGGGAGCAATTTTACAACTCCCCGTACGGCACGGCCTTTCGGAGGGACAGAATCATGGGTGAGCCGGGCAAGCGCACGGTGTATAACGACCTGTTCGAACAGGGCGTTGCCCAGCAGGTCTTGAAGGATCTGCCGTTTTTTGTCATAGATTCCCTGGCGTTTGGCCCGTTGCTCGCGGTGATGCGGGATCATATCCTCGGGTTCATCACCCTGGATAAACCTCTCATAGAGGAGGTCGTTGCCGCAAGTTGGGATTCCGTACGGCGATAACCGCATAACGACGGAGCGGTTTCTGATACGGCTTTTTTTAAAACCATTTTTTGAATGAGTGTTCATTCTAAGCGATTTCTAAGGTGATTCCAATAGGGTTGCCACTCATGGCGTAACCATTCAGATGCCGCAGTCGTCTTTCGTTCTCAGTACATAACAACACGATTCGCCTCAACGCTGTGGTTGAGCCGGAAATTATTCAATTTAGAGGTGTTCCATGCAAAACAATGTAAGAATCATGCTGATTACCCTCATGGGGGTTTTTGTTGGCGGGCTGCTGCTGACGGGCTGCGGGAAAAAGCAGGTAGCAGCACCGAAGGCCGGCCCCCCCGAAGTGGGGGTGGTGGTTATTCAGCCGCAGCGCGTTGCCCTGACGACGGAATTGCCGGGGCGTACCTCGCCCCACCTGATTGCCGAAGTCCGTCCCCAGGTCAACGGGATCATCCAGAAGCGGGTTTTCACCGAAGGAAGCGATGTCAAGGCTGGGCAGGTGCTCTACCAGATTGACCCGGCAACCTATCAGGCGACCTACGCCAGCGCCAAGGCGGCCCTTGCCAAGTCTGAAGCCAGTCTGGCAAGCGTCCGGCTGAAGGCGGGGCGTTATAAGGAGTTGGTAAAGATCAAGGCGGTCAGCCAGCAGGATTACGATGACGCCTACGCCGCGCTCAAACAGGGCGAGGCCGATGTGGCCTCCTCCAAAGCCGCGCTGGAAACCGCTCGCATCAATCTGGCCTATACCAAGGTAACGGCCCCCATCTCCGGACGGATCGGCCGCTCGGCCGTGACCGACGGGGCGTTGGTGACCGCAAACCAGGCTACGGCGCTGGCCACCATCCAGCAGTTGAGCTCCATGTATGTGGATGTCACCCAGTCCAGCGCCGAACTGCTGCGCCTGAAACAGAGCCTGGCCAGCGGCCTGCTGAAAAGCAACGCGGCAACCCAGGCCCGGGTCAAGCTGATGATGGAGGACGGTAGCGCCTATCCGTTGCCGGGCTCCCTTAAATTTTCGGAGGTTACCGTGGATCAGAGCACCGGCTCCGTTACCCTGCGGGCGATTTTCCCGAACCCGAAACAGGCCCTGTTGCCCGGCATGTTCGTCCGTGCCATTCTTGAGGAGGGGATAAACGAGAACGCCATCCTGGTCCCGCAACGCGGCGTGAGCCGCAACCAGAAGGGCGAAGCCACGGTCATGGTGGTTGGGGCAGAGGAGAAGGTGGAACCGCGGGTCATCAAGGTCGCCCGGACCGTCGGCGAGAACTGGCTGGTCAGCGACGGCCTCAAGGCGGGTGACCGCGTGATTCTGGAAGGGCTGCAGAAGGCGCGCCCGGGAACGCCGGTCAAGGCCATTCCCTTCGGCAGCACGCCTGCCGCGACTCCCGCTGGAGCAACCCAGCCCGCCGCAGCAAAAAAATAAAGGAGATCCTCCATGCCTCGTTTTTTCATCAATCGCCCAATCTTTGCCTGGGTGATCGCCATCATGATCATGCTGGCGGGTCTTCTGGCGATCAAGACATTGCCGGTCTCCCAGTATCCGCCGATTGCGCCGCCGCAGATCACCATCAACGCCACTTATCCGGGGGCCTCGGCCCAGACGGTGCAGGATACGGTTACCCAGGTCGTCGAACAGAAACTTAATGGTATCGACAACCTGATTTATATGGCGTCCACCAGCGATTCCGCCGGGGCTGTGGCCATCAACCTGACCTTCAAGGCCGGCACCGACCCGAACATCGCCCAGGTCCAGGTACAGAACAAGCTGCAACTGGCCACCCCACTTCTGCCCCAGGTCGTGCAGAAACAGGGGATTTCGGTGGTCAAGTCCACAAGGAACTACCTGATACTGGTTGGTCTCGTCTCGGAAGACGGTTCCATGGACCGCTTCGGTCTGACCGATTACCTGGTGTCCAACGTGCAGGATATCGTCAGCCGGCTCGAAGGGGTGGGCGAGCTGCAGGTGTTCGGTTCCCAGAACGCCATGCGCATCTGGCTGAATCCGACCAAACTGAACAACTACAAGCTGACTTCCACTGATGTGAGCAACGCGGTCACGGCCCAGAACGCCCAGGTCTCGGCCGGTCAGTTCGGCGGCACCCCCGCTATGCAGGGACAGCAATTAAACGCCACCATCACAGCCCGGACCCTGCTCCAGACGCCGGAGCAGTTCGGGGAGATCATCCTGCGTACCAACAGCGACGGCTCCACGGTCAAGCTGAAGGATGTGGCCGAGTGCAAGATCGGCACGGAAAGCTATGATATCAACGGTTTCTACAAAGGGAAACCGGTGGGGATGATGGCCATCAGGCTGGCTGCCGGCGCCAACGCGCTGGATACCGCCACCAGGATCAAGGCGAAGATGACGGAGTTGTCCAAGTTCTTCCCTGCCGGCGTCAAGGTGGCGTACCCCTACGACACCACCCCCTTTGTCAAGATCTCCATCGAAGAGGTGGTCAAAACCTTGTTTGAGGCGGTCTTCCTGGTCTTTATCATCATGTTCGTGTTCCTGCAGAACATCCGGGCGACGCTGATCCCCACCATCGCGGTGCCGGTGGTGCTCTTGGGCACCTTCGGGGTCTTGTCGGCCTGCGGGTTCTCCATCAACACCCTCACCATGTTCGCCTTGGTCATTGTCATCGGCCTCCTGGTTGACGACGCCATCGTCGTGGTTGAAAACGTGGAACGCATCATGAGCGAAGAGGGGTTACCTCCTAAGGAGGCGACCATCAAGTCCATGGGGCAGATTACCGGCGCCCTCTGGGGGATCGTCACCGTGTTGACGGCGGTCTTTACACCCATGGCCTTTTTCGGCGGTTCCACCGGCGTCATCTACCGCCAGTTCTCCATTACCATCGTCTCCGCCATGATCCTCTCGGTCGTGCTGGCCATGACCCTCACCCCGGCCCTCTGCGCCACCCTGCTCAAGCCGGTGGCGAAGGGGCATGTCCCTGGTGAATCGGGCTGGTTCAAAACGCCCTTCCATCTGTTCAACAACTGGTTTGACCGCCGCAGGGAGCAGTACGAGGGGCTTGTCGGCCGATCCTTCGGCAAGCCGCTGCGCTATCTGGTGGTGTACGGTGCCATCGTCGCGTGCATGGCCGTCCTCTTCCTCCGTCTGCCAACCGCGTTCCTGCCGGATGAGGACCAAGGATTCCTCATTTGCCAGATCCAGTTGCCGGCAGGGGCTACGGAGGAACGGACCATCCAGGTCATACACCAGCTAGAAAAACACTTTAATGAACAGGAACAAAAGACCGTGGAATCGGTAGTTACGGTGGCGGGTATCAGCTTTGCCGGTCGCGGTCAGAATATGGGGCTTGCCTTTGTGAAGCTTAAGGACTGGAAGCTTCGCCAGTCCCCTGACCTGAAGGCGCCGGCGATTGCAGGACGGGCCATGGGAGCTTTCTCCAAGATCAAGGATGGTCTGGTTTTTGCCATTTCCCCCCCCGCGGTGATTGAACTGGGGCAGGCCAACGGCTTTGACTTCATGCTTCAGGACCGTAGCGGAGTTGGCCACGAAAAGCTGATGGAAGCCCGTAACCAGCTTTTGGGCATGGCCGCGAAGAATCCGAAACTGGTAGCGGTGCGCCCCAACGGCCAGGATGACTCCCCCCAGTTCAAGCTGGACATCGACGATGTGAGGGCCGGGGCCCAAGGGGTTGCCCTGGCGGATGTCAACAGCGTTCTGGCCACTGCCTGGGGTAGTTCCTACGTGAACGACTTCCTTGAAAACGGACGGGTCAAGAAGGTCTATCTCCAGTCCGATGCCAAGTACCGCATGGTGCCGGAGGATATCAACACCTGGTATGTTACTAATAAGAACGGTGACATGGTGCCGTTCTCGTCCTTTGCCACCGCCCGCTGGCAGTACGGCTCGCCACGCCTGGAACGGTATAACGGCATTTCCTCCGTGGAGATTCAGGGGCAGGCTGCAACCGGGGTAAGTACGGGTGAGGCCATGGCCGAGATGGAGAAGATGGCCGCCCAATTGCCCCCGGGGATCGGGTATGAGTGGACCGGACTCTCCTACGAGGAGAAGCAGGCGGGTGCCCAGGCACCTGCGCTCTACGCCATCTCGCTGATCGTGGTGTTTCTCAGCGTGGCGGCACTGTATGAAAGCTGGACCATCCCGTTCGTCAACCTGTTGATGCTGCCGCTCGGCCTGGTGGGCGCGGTTACGGCGGTTACCCTGCGGGTGCTCCCCAACGATATCTACCTCCAGATCGGCCTGCTCACCACCGTGGGGCTTTCAACGAAGAACGCCATCCTGATCATCCAGTTCATCAAGAGCGAGATGCATCAGGGGCTGGGATTGGTCGAGGCCACCCTGGCGGCGGTGAAGATCCGGCTCAGGCCGGTCCTCATGACGTCACTGGCGTTCTTCTTCGGTACCTTGCCGCTGGCCCTTACCAAAGGAGCGGGGGCCGGGGCCCAGAACGCCATCGGCACCGCCGTTACCGGCGGTCTTCTTTCGGCAACCTTCATCGACCTGATCTTTATTCCGTTTTTCTTTGTCCTGGTTTCCCGCCTGTTCGGGAAGAAGCAGTACCACCAGCTCCCCCCCGCAGAACCGGACGTTGCCGTCAAACCTTCGGAGGTGAACTGATATGAGAGATATCAAACGCATAACCACATCCCTGTGCCTCCCGTTGGGCGTGCTCATCTGCCTGACCGGCTGCTCGACCATGGCGCCCACCTATACGCGCCCCGAATCTCCCGCCCCGACCGCATGGCCGAGCGGTCCGGCCTACAAGAACAGCGCGGCCAAACCGGGCGAGCGGGCGGCTGCCGATACCCCCTGGAAGGATTTCTTCCAGGACGAGAACCTGAGGAAGGTCATCGATCTGGCGCTGGCTAATAACCGCGATCTGCGGGTGGCCACGCTCACCATCGAGAAATACCAGGCCATGTACCAGATCCAGCGGGCCGAACTCTTCCCGACGGTCAACGCCACCGGCAGCGGCACGGTCCAGCGCTACCCGGCAAGCGTCTCGAGCAGCGGAAATGCCTCTATTGCCCGCTCATACAGCGCCAATCTGGGCTTCAGCTCCTATGAGCTGGACTTCTTCGGGCGGGTGCGGAGTCTCAAGGACCAAGCGCTGGAGCAATACCTGGCCACGGAACAGGCACGGATCAGCAGCCAGATCTCCCTGGTGGCCCAGGTCGCCAGCAGTTACCTGACCCTTGCCGCGGACCGGGAACGCCTGCAACTCGTTACGGATACGCTTGCCAGCCAGCAGGCCTCCTACGACTTGACCAAGCGCCGTTACGAGCTGGGGGCATCATCGGAACTCGACCTGCGCCAGGCCCAGACCAGTGTCGACACGGCACGGGCGGACATGGCAAAATACACCTCCCAGGTGGCCCAGGATGAGAACGGCCTGACACTGCTGGTCGGTTCCCCGGTCCCGGCGGAGTTGCTCCCGTCCAAGCTCGGCACGACGGCCATGGTGAAGGAGATCGGTCCGGGGCTCCCGTCGGAGGTGCTGCAACGCCGCCCCGACATCCTCCAGGCCGAAAGTCTGCTCAAGGGGGCCAACGCCAATATCGGGGCTGCCCGCGCCGCCTTTTTTCCGCGTATCTCCCTGACCGCCTCCGCCGGCACCACCAGCGATCAGCTTGCCAACCTCTTCGCGCCCGGTTCGGCGGCCTGGGCTTTTGCTCCCCAGATCTCCCTGCCGATCTTCGATGGCGGGGCAAACCGAGCCAATCTTAACGTGGCCAAGGTGGACCGGCAGATCTACGTGGCCCAGTATGAAAAGGCGATCCAGACCGCTTTCCAAGAGGTCGCCAACGCCCTTGCGGAGCGCGGAACCCTGGGTGACCAGTTGACGGCCCAACAGTCGCTGGTCGAGGCTACTACCGTGAGTTACAATCTGTCCGAGGCGCGTTACCGCAACGGGGTCGATAGTTACCTGGTTGTGCTGGACTCCCAGCGTTCCCAGTACGCGGCCCGGCAGAATCTGATCAGCGTCAGCCTTTCGCGGCTGACAAACCTGGTGACGCTCTACAAGGTGCTTGGCGGCGGGGGCATATAGACCGTTGCCGCTCTCTACCGCCCATAGCCGGTCGAACTGCGGCCGTAAGTGCGGTGCGGGTGAGGAGCGGACGAACATGCAGTTTAACAAAAGTGTGGTACAAAGAGTAATGTGAAAAAAACGACAGTGTCCGGCAGGCGATTGCAGTGAAGCAATTTGTCATTGCCGGGCACTGTTGCCGTACCAGGGATGGTTGCCATGAAAGATCTCAAGGCCTATTTCTTCCCCCGCCACTATCCGGCGCTGCGCGACATACTGATACTGGTGATCCTGTTCGGCGGGGCCTTCTTTCTCTTCCTCGGCAATGCCGGGTTGATCGAGCCGGACGAGGGGCGTTATGCGGAAATCCCCCGGGAGATGCTGGAGCGGGGGGATTTCGTCACCCCGATGCTCAACTATGTCGCTTATTTCGAAAAGCCTCCCCTGCACTACTGGCTGAACGCCCTTTCGTTCAAACTCTTCGGGCTGAACGAATTTGCCGCCCGGTTTGCCGGTGCGCTGGCGGGTCTTTTGACCGTGCTGCTGGTCTATCATACCGGCCGCAAACTGTTCGGCAGGCGCGAGGGGCTGTTCTCCGCCTTCATCCTGGGCACCTCTACCGGGTTCATCGCCCAGTCCCGCATCAATCTGACCGACATGACCTTGACCCTGTGCCTGTCGGCGGCCCTCTGCTGCTTCATCATCGCCGCCGATGACCAGGAACGGCATAAAGGGCGCTACTACTATGCACTGTACCTCTTCTCGGCCCTGGCCGTGCTCGCCAAGGGGCTGGTCGGGCTGCTCTTCCCCGCAGGCATCATCGTCATCTACCTCGCAACGACCCGGCGCTGGCATTTGCTGAAGGAAATGCGCCTCCCCGGCGGCAGCGCGCTCTTCCTGGCAGTGGTGGCCCCCTGGTTCGTACTGGTCTCGGCGCGCAACCCGGCATTCGCCCGTTTTTTCTTTATCCACGAACACCTGGAACGTTTCCTCACCACGGTCCACGACCGTTATCAGCCGTTCTGGTTCTTTATCCCCATTCTGCTCCTGACCATGTTTCCCTGGTCGTTATACGGCGTGCGGGCCATTGCGCGGGCCTGGGGCGAACGGCGCAGCCGGAACGGAGAGCGTCTGCTGTTCCTGCTCGTCTGGGCCGCCTTCATCTTCCTCTTCTTTTCCGCGTCCCACTCCAAGCTGATCCCGTATATCCTTCCCGTGTTTCCGCCCCTGGCCCTCCTGACCGGAAAGATGTTCTCCGACCTGATGGACGGGGAGGAACAGCAGCAGGCGTTTGGGCCGGAAAAGGCCCTTCTGGGGGCGCTTTTGGCAGTAATGGCCGTGCTGGCCATTATCTACCCGCACGTGCGGGAGCTTGCCCCGGTTCTGACCGGTTCCGGCCTGGTGCGGCCCGGCGGGTCGCTGGTGACGAAACCGCCCCTCCTGTCGCCCCTGGGGGGCGTTGTCGTCGCCTGCCTGACATTGTCCATGGGGGCTGCGGTCTGGCTGGCCGGCCGGAAAAGGAGCCTGCTGATCCTGTTCGCCGGGCTCTGCCTCGGTTCGTACTTTTTGGAGACCATGGGGCTGCAACTGTTCCTTGAGGGGATCGAGTTCAAAAAGTCTTCGAAAGAGCTCGCCCTGCTGGGGCGGCAGGCCACCTCCCATGGCGGCTGCCTGGTCTCATTCGGTTACGAACAGTCGTTGCCGTTTTATGCCGGGAAGCGGGTGGTGGTCGTGGGAGGCAGGGGAGAGTTGGAGTTCGGGAGCAGACAGGGGGACCAGACGGCCTGGTTTGTCGAGGAAACTGATTTCCTGCGGCTGTGGCAGGGGGAACAGCCGGTTGCCGCGTTGATCAAGCGGGCCGACTACGAACGGATTGCCCCCCGGCTCGTCCCCGCACCCTCCGTCCTGGGCACCAAAGGCAAAAAGATGCTGATCTGCAACCGGAGCGCGGCAGGGGGTCCGTTGCCGTCGGGTACGCAGAGCGCTTTCGTGAAGCGGCGGTCGGCTGACGGCGAGGGAGTGGCGGGAGACGCTCGTTGAGGCGTCCCCCCCCGCTCCCGCATCAATCCTTTGTGTACAGCACCGCCACCGCCTTGGCCTTTTCTTCGCCCACGGCAACCCAGCCATGGGGCTGGCTGGAGTCGTAATAGATGCTGTCGCCGGCGCGCAGGCGGATGACCTCGTTGTTGTAGTGGAGATCCAGTTCCCCGGCGACGATGTAGAGAAATTCCTCATCCCCCTCGTGCTTGAAGAAAAGCCGCTCATCCCAGGAACAGGTATCGAACTCCACCAAAAACGGTTCCATGTGCTTGTGCCGCATCCCCTGGGCCAGGGAATGGTAGACATAGGGGCGTGAAACATCGTTGATGATCGGCCGCTGAACCGTTTCGAACTCCGGGAGCGCCTCCCGTTTGGTCATGACGTATCCCTGTCGGTTGCTCTCGTCCTCGAAGAAAAAATGGATACCGACCTTCAACCCCTTGGCGATCTTGAGCAGCGTTGCCAGAGGGGGAACGACCTGCTCGTTCTCAATCTGGGACAGGAGCGGCTTGGAAAGGGTTGTCAGGTCGGACAGTTCCTGGAGGGTCAATCGCTTTTGCTGGCGGAGCCCCCTGATCTTCTGGCCGATGCGGAATTCTTTGATCTGCGCCTTGATGTCGGTCATATGCCCCTCCGAATGTTTCGGGTGTATGAAATTATTTTTACACAAAATGGATATTGTTTACAATAACATTATTATATCAGGTAGAACGTGCGGCGGTTCCAGTCTGCCGCCCTTGAATTCCGTTGACATCCGACTTATACTTAGTCAATAGTTTCGCCGAATCCAATGAGGGGAGTGCATACGAGAACCCTATGAAATTCAAAACCTATTCCCAGGTACTGCTGTTCGCCGTCATCTGCGCACTGCTGCTCGGCGGCCTGGCGGCCTGCAGCGGCAAGAGCGATTCACCCCTGTTTCTCGAATCGAAACGCAAGGCGGGCGAGGCGGAGGCGCCGGTCAAGGATGTCCCCTCCGACATCCTCTCCACCCAGAAGGCCTTCAGCACGGTGGCCAAGAAGGTCACCCCCTGTGTCGTCAACATATCCACCATCAGCAAGAAGAAGATGGTGCAGCCGTTCTTTGAAATGTCGCCCTTTTTCGAGGACTTTTTCGGAGGGGACGGGCAACCCCAGTACCGCCGCGACAAGAGCCTCGGATCGGGGTTCATCATCAGCAAGGACGGCTACATCGTGACCAATGACCATGTGGTGCGTGATGCCGAGACGGTCCAGGTCAAGCTCTCCAACGACAAAGTCTACGATGCGAAGGTCGTAGGTGGTGACCAGAAGACCGATATAGCCGTGATCAAGATCAACGCCACCGACCTGCCGACCGCGGTGCTGGGCGATTCGGACAAGCTTGAGGTCGGCCAGTGGGCCATCGCCATCGGCAACCCCTTCGGCCTGGACCGGACCATGACGGTCGGCGTCATCTCGGCTACCGGCCGCTCCAACGTGGGCATCGAAACCTACGAGAACTTCATTCAGACCGACGCATCCATCAACCCGGGCAATTCAGGCGGCCCCCTGCTCAACATCTACGGCGAGGTCATCGGTATCAACACCGCCATCGTAGCCGCCGGACAGGGCATCGGTTTTGCCATCCCCGCGAACATGGCCAAACCGATCTTCAGCCAGCTCATCCAGAAGGGGAATGTGAGCCGCGGCTGGATGGGCGTGACGATCCAGCCGGTCACTGAAGAGTTGGCCAAGTCCTTCGGCCTGAAGCAGACCAAGGGGGCCCTGATCAACGATATCATGAAGGGCAGCCCGGCGGAGAAGGCCGGCATTCGCCAGGGAGACGTGATCATCGCCTTTAACGGCACCGGCGTGAAGGACCCGTCGCACCTGCAGCGTCTGGTGGGCGAGGCCGGGATCGGCAAGCCGGTCAAGGTAACGGTCTTCCGGGACGGCAAGTCGCTGGAACTGACCATGACCCTGACCAGTTCCGACATGGCGTCGAAACAGCGCCGCGGAGCGGGCAGTGAGCCCCAGGGGCGGGGCGACCAGCTCGGCCTTACGGTGGACGACTCCGAGGAAGGTGACGGCGCGGTGGTTGTTGACGTGGCACGGGGCGGCACGGCCGCCGAGGCTGGCATGCGGCGCGGCGACGTGATCGTCTCCGTCAACCGCATGAGGGTTACCGGCAGCGCCGACTACCAACGCGCCATTCGGCAGGTGCGTCCGGGGAGCACCCTGACCCTCCTGGTGCGGCGCGGCGACGCCAACATCTACTTTGCCTTGCGTCCCAGGTAGTGCTGCTGGTATAGTCATCGGGATGTTGCTGCCTTGTTTCTGGAGTTTTGTTCAAATTTGTGCGAGTATGGGCATATAAATTTCGACAGACGGGGAAAGAGCGCTCATGAACATGATTGAGAATCCCGACCAGGCCAAACGGCTGGCGCGGGCCATCATCTCCGATGTGGCCATGTACAACACCGAAAAGGTGGAGAGCGGCATCAAGAACGACAATATCTTCGATGTCCTCCGGGAAGAGTTGGAAGAGGGGCGTCAACATTTCTTTTCCCGGGTGTCCCCCGAAGTCGGCCCCGAGGGTATCTTCGACATTGCCGTGGTGGACGTACTCATCAAGCGGGCCGGTAAGATCGAGTCGAACATCTGGTAGGCTCGCGGCCACGGCAGCGGTTCTTTTCCGGAGGCGCTCCCCTGCACAGGGGATGCGCCTCTGCTTTTTTGATACCCATGGAGTTTAAACGCTTATGAACCAGACGATTCTCATCTGTCCGCCGGACACGGAGCCCCAGCGGCTCGACCTCTACATCTGCCGGGAGTTGGGAGGGGAGACGCGCGCCACGGTCCAGCGCCTGATCGAGGCGGGCAATGTGCTGGTTGACGGCAAGACGGCCCGGGCGTCCCTGAAGATCAAAGGGGGGGAGCGTATCCTGGTGGAGATACCGCCGCCCCAGCCCGCCGAGCCGCAGCCCGAGGCGATCCCGCTGGAGGTGCTCTATGAGGATGCCGACCTGATCGTCATCAATAAGGCGGCAGGGATGGTGGTGCATCCGGGGGCGGGCAACAGCTCCGGAACCCTGGTGAACGCCCTGCTGGCCCACTGCCGCGACCTGTCGGGCATCGGCGGCGAACTGCGCCCCGGCATCGTCCATCGTCTGGACAAGGATACCTCGGGGGTGCTGGTGGCGGCCAAGAACGACCGCGCCCACCAGTCGCTGTCGAACCAGTTCAGCGTGCATTCCGTCAAACGCATCTACCAGGCCCTGATCTACGGGAGCCCGAAGGAAGATACGGGCAAGATCGAAGGGATTATCGGCCGCCATCCCACCGAGCGGATACGTCTGTCGGGCAAGGCCAAGAGCGGCAGACATGCGGTAACGCGCTGGCGCGTGAAGGAGCGTTACGCCCGCGTGTCCCTGGTGGAGTTGCGCCTGGAGACCGGACGCACCCACCAGATCAGGGTGCACCTCTCCGAGGCCGGCTTTCCCCTCTTGGGGGACCCGCTGTACCCCGACGGCGGACGCTTCAACAACCTCGCCGATACGCAACTCCGCAAATTGATCACGGCCTTGGGACGGCAGGCGCTGCACGCCCACACGTTGGGGTTCATCCATCCCACCACGGGTGAGTTTCTGGAGTTTACCACCGAACCGCCGGAGGACATGGCGACCGTGATCGACTATCTCCGGAAGAGTATCGCCTAAAGTCAGCTCCCTTGCGGGAGGCAGGCCCGCATCCCCATTCTGCCGGTTCCGCGTGACGCCGTTTTCTGTGACGCACGGCTGTGTCCTTGTATCCCCCACCGTTGTTCCAGGGCCTTTCCGCCCCGGGATGCCCCTTTCCCTGAAAAGCAGCGACAACCATTCATGCCTGAAAATAGACTGTTCGGGTGCCGTATTCGGCCATTCGGCATATTTTTATTATGGGAACGCCCGGGCCGGATTAAATTGTGCCACGCATACGCGGCACAATATCGGGAGGATTTCATGACGGTAGCAAAAAAACTTTTGTTTCTCATGGTTGGCAGTCTGGCGGTACTGGTTTTTGTCGCGGCGCTTTCCTGGTCAACGGCCGGTTTCATAGTGGGAAGCTACGATGAGATGTTTCGCAGCGATTATCGCCAAGTCCAGCTCTCCACGGATTCGTTGGACCGCATGGGTATGGCGATGCGGGCGTACAAAAACTATCTGATCCGCGGCAACGCCAAGCACGTGGAGGAGTTTCGGAAGGAAACCGCGGCCATCGAGGGCAATCTCAAGGAGTTTATCACGCTTTCGGATGCAGATGACCGGAAGGCGGCGGAGCAGGCGCTCCAGCTTCTTGCCGGCTACCGGGCCAGCATGGATAAACTGGTCGGACTCCGGGAGGTCAACACGAATGCCACCGAGGTTGACACCCAGTTGGGACATGGCTTCGACATGGAGGTGCGAAAGGCGCTGGTCACTTTGGCGGAAACCAATAAAAAGGCCATGGAGACGACGCGTGAGACGGTTCGAGCGCGGGCGCAACAGCGGGTTTATGTGCAGATGGCGTGTGCATTTGGCGCTGCCGTCGTCCTGCTGGTATTCAGCACGTTGCTGGGCCGGGGGATCAGGAAGAGCATAGCCGATTTTTCGGCAGCCATAGACCGTGTTGCCGATAACGACCTTACGGTACAGGTGAATGTGAAAAATCGAGACGAGTTTGGCCAGATGGGTATCCGGTTGAACGCCATGCTCGACAGTCTGCGCAGGATCATCCAGTCTATGAACGAGAGCGCCCTGCAGGTTTCCGCTGCTTCATCACAGCTCTCGGCAAGTTCGGTGCGAATCGCCACGGGCGCCGAAGAGGTCGCAGCACAGGCCAATGCCGTGGCGACCGCCAGCGAGGAGATGGCCGCCACCAGCGGTGAGATTGCCCAAAACTGTGGGCGCGTGGCGGATGGCGCCCGCCAGGCGAGCGACTCTGCGCGGGATGGCGCCGAGGTCGTCGAGTCGACCATCACCGGCATGAGTCGTATCAGCGACAAGGTCTCCGAGTCGGCACGCACGGTGGAGGCGCTGGGGAAACGTTCCGATCAAATAGGTGCAATCGTCAGTACCATCGAGGATATCGCCGATCAGACCAATCTGCTGGCGCTGAATGCCGCCATTGAGGCCGCTCGCGCCGGGGAGCAGGGGCGCGGTTTTGCGGTTGTGGCCGACGAGGTGCGGGCGCTTGCCGAACGCACCACCAAGGCCACCCGTGAGATCGGGGAGATGATCAAGGCCATCCAGGCGGAAACCCGGGGTGCCGTGGCCATAATGGAAGAGGGAGTGCATGAGGTCGAGCGGGGAAGCGAGGGAGCGACCAGTTCCGGGCAAGCCCTGCATGTGATCCTCGACAAGGTCAACGAGGTTGCCATGGAGGTCAATCAGATTGCCACGGCGGCGGAGCAGCAGACGGCCACCACCCACGAGATCACCAGTAATATCCAGCAAATGAGCCAGGTGGTGGATGACACCGCCCATGGCGCCCAGGAGTCGGCCCAGGCAGCCTCCGATCTCGCCCGCCTAGCTGCAACACTGCAGGAAGAGGTAAGAAGATTCCGCCTTGCATAGGTGCGTGTAGCAAAAAGGCCCGCCAAAAGCGGGCCTTTTTGTCGGTCATCCTTTCAATCCCTCCAGCTTTTCGGTGATTACCCGCAAGTGCTCGACCTCCTCGTTTCTGAGGGTCTCCAGCATCGCCCTGCCGTCCGGGTCGCCGGTCTTGGCGATCAGTTCCTCATAATAGACCATGCCGCGCTTCTCGATTTTCTGGGCGATCTTCAGGGCCTCGGTGTCGTCGGTGTCGAAACTGACCTGCTGCTCATCGCTGCCGCTCGGCTCGAGCTCGAAGCTGGAGCCGCCGTAAAATACCCAGCGACCGCCCTCGTGCAGGGAGTGGTACAGCTCGGTCAGCTTCATGTAGTGCTCTTCCTCGGTTTTGGCCAACCACTTGAAGATACGTTTTCCGGCAGGGTTGAAGGTCTTGTGTTCGGCCTTCACGTACAGGTCGAAGGTCTCTTTTTCAAGCTCGATGGCGCGCATGATGGCGTCGAGCATCTCCTTGCTTTGGGTCATGAGTTTGCCTCCTTTGTCGTCGTGTGTTCGCGGACATCCCCTCAAGGGGAGGGTCGGTACAGCAACTCCTCCAGCCGCAGTAGTTGTTCGATGCTCTGGCTGAGATAGACCGGGCAGCCCCGCTGCTCGGGCAGCCGCAGGTCCACATCGTAGCGGTCCCCGACGAAAAGCGCCTCGGCGGGAGCCAGGCCGAGCCGGTTCAGCACGTGGTCCAGTATCATTTCGTGCGGTTTGGCGAGCCATTGGTCGTCAATGGCGAAGACCTGCCGGAAAAAGCCGTCCAGCCCCAGGTATCCGGTGATGCGAGCCGTCAGGGCGCGGTTGTTGTTGGTAAAGAGTGCGAGTTCAAAACGCCGGGACAGGCGTTCCAGCAGGGCGGTGACCCGTTCATCACGCACCAGATAGGCCTCGGGCCGCAGCCGGGCCTCGAAAAGCGCGTGCAGGTCCCTGATGCTGCCGCCCAATTCGGTGCAGACCGCCGAGAGGGTCGGGGTAATGTCATGTACCTCGGAAAGCCATGAGCGGGTGGCGGTCATGAGCGAACGGGCCTCGTCGTCGCTAACCCCCTTGAGGGACGCGATATAGCCGACAGCCGTATCCTGGATGGTCGCCGCAAACGGGTCCGACACATACAGGGTGCCGTCCAGATCGAAGATGATGCCGCGGATGGCGGAAAGAGAGCATTCCGGCATTCAGCCCCCTATCCGGCGCTGGCAGAGCAGGCGGGGGCTCTCGACCCCTCTGGCCTGGATCAGGACCCGGAAGGTATCGCCCATGCCCCCCTCGGGCATGATCAGCTTCTTCAAGGCCAATCGCACCTTGAGCTTCTCCTTTTCGGATGCCGTCGAGCGTTCGGACTCCTCGATCTCCTCCACGATGCCGGCCGAGAGCAGGAAGCGGCACTGTTCGCCGAACCAGACCGGTTCCAGCCCCAGTTCCTCTCCCCGGCGCATCAGGCTGGTGAAGTCCACGTGGGAGGTGATGTCCTGGCGTCCCAGGCGGACATAGGGATCATCCTCCACCTGGTGGCGATAATAGCAGAGGAGTGTCCCCTGCTTGCGCTGGGGCGCATAGAGTTCCTCCGCCGGGTAGCCGTAGTCGATGGTCAGGACGAAACCGCGCTGCAATGATCGGGCGGCCGCAGCCAGCCACTCCGGGGCGGCCAGGTTGACCTCGGCCTGCTGGCCGGGCAGGAGCGTTACCTTGATGCGCTCCAGATAGGCGGCGATGGCGGGCGTGGACAGTGCCCCCATCTCTTCGGCGAATCCACCGTCCCTGAGGGTAACATAGATCTCCCGCAACCCCTCCGGTGTCATCACCACCCGGTGCACCGGCAGGGCGTCGATCAGTTCGTTGGAGTAGAGGCAACCGCTGAAGCTGAAACCGTCCGTCCCGAAGATCTCTGGCGGGAGCCAACGGAGCCGCTCCCGGTGGCGGGCCAGAAGCTCGGCCTGGGCGGCCTGCAGGGAGGGCTCCCGCTCCACCAGCACCAGGTCCAGGCCGGCGTACATCTCCGGTTCCCGCTCGGCCAGATAGTCCATGATGTCGCACGCCAGGCGACCGTTGCCGGCACCGCACTCCACCAGGGTGAACGTGGCGGGCGAGCCGAGGCAGCGCCACATCTGGGCGGTCTCCCGGGCGATGACCCGGCCGAAGGCGGCATGCACCGAGATACTGGTGTAGAAGTCACCCTCCGCGCCCACCTTGCGTCCCGGCGAGGTGTAATACCCCAGCCCCGGTTCGTACAGGCAGGCCTCCATGAAGGAGGCAAAGGTGATCCTTCCCGCCGCTGCGATACGTTTGATAAGTATGTCGTGAAGCTGGGTGTCGTCTGTCATCGGTTCCGGCCCGTGCCCTTGGATAAAAGGTATCTTCTGAAGTCGTGATGCCTGGACGGCCCCTGTCGCTCCGCCGCTCGGGCATCACGACTTCACGTATTTCGGTTATAATTCACGCTACAGGCAAAGTCAAACAGGCCGTTTGTCGGCCTTCTCGGGTTTTTTCTCCTTGCTGCGGTAGTACTGGCGCATCTCGCGCACCTGGCGCTTCACCTCCCGCCGCAACTCGGGCGGGTCGAGCACCTCGGCGTGCATGCCGTAGGAGAGTATCCAGGATACCAGTTCCATCTCCCCGGCGGCCTCGAACTCGAGCGTCAGTCGGCCCTCCTTGTCGGTCCTCATCTTTTGGTCCGGCATCCAGATGCGCTCCTTCACGGCATGGGCGACATCCGGCGAGAAGCGGACCCTGACTTTCATGGGGGTATCGCTGACCAGGCCGAAGGCACTTTTGAAATGGGCTTCCGGCTGATACCCCTCGGGGATCTCGAACCGTTGCCGGGTTACCTCGATCCCGCGAATCCGCTCCAGGGCGAACAGGCGCATGGCCTTGCGGTTGTGGGCATACCCCAGCAGGTAGATGCCCCCCTTGTGGAAGACCAGGGTGTAGGGGTCGGTTTCGTACTCATCATGTTCGTCCCGCCCCTTTTTGGCATAGCTCAGGCGGACCCGGTACTGATGCAGCAGGGCGCGTTGCAGCCCCTCGAAATAGCCGGCCGCGGCGGAGTAGTCCCGGGCTCCGTGGAGGATCGGCAGGGAGACCCGCGCGATCCGGTCCAGGTGTGCCGCGTAGCGGTCGGGCAGGACCGAGGTGATGGCGCGGAACAACTCCTCGATCTCCGCCTGGAAGGGGGTGCCTACCAGGTAGACGCCCAGGGAGCGCAGCAGGTAGAGGGACATCAACTGGGGGAGGGTGAAGGTGATGGGGGGGATGTTGCGGGATTTGGTCAGAAAGCTGTAGACCTTTTTCCCTTCCTGCCACTCGGAGGTGAGGGTGTAGCCGGCCTCCTCCACGGCGTTCAGATCGCGATGGATGGTGCGCCGGTCAACGCCGCACTCCTCCGCCAGGTCGTCCAGGGTCATGCCTCGCCGGGCCTCGAACAGCCGGATAATGCTGTGCAGTCGGCCCGCCTGGGAATACTTTTTGGCCGGTTTTCCTTTCTGCATGCTTCCCCCTTGCCGAATTGTGAATTATCGCTACAATGTGATCACGGATACGGGATCAGGAACGGGAGGATATTGTAAACGATTGAGCCATTTTGACAATACATTTCTGACATATACTGTCATGGTGCGCGATTGGCTCAATCAGCCGGGGTACACGGCCCTGTTCGCCCTGAGCTTCCTGGCCTCGACCCTGTTGCCGTTGGGTTCGGAGTGGCTGCTGGTGCTGATGCTCGTCAAGGGGTACGAGCCGCTGACGGCGGTGGCAACGGCCACTGCCGGCAACTACCTGGGGGCGGTGACGACCTGGCTGATCGGCATGTACGGCGGACGCTGGCTGATCGAAACGGTCCTGCGCATCTCGCAGGAGCAGGAGGAACGTGCCCGCAGCCGCTACCGCCGGTATGGTGCCTTTTCCCTGTTCTTCTCCTGGTTGCCGGTGATCGGTGATCCGCTCTGCATGGTGGGGGGGATGATGCGCATCAACTTCGGGCTCTTTTCGGTCCTGGTGGCGTCGGGGAAATTGCTGCGCTACGCGGTGACCGCCTGGATAACCTTGCGGATAGCTGGCTGACGGGAACTCCTGGGGACCTCATGGCCTTTCCGGGGGGCATCGTGGCGGCCATGATTGCCTCCTCGGTCCGCGGTTCCGATATCTGCGCCCGTTTATGGCGGGGACGTGCGCACGGTCATGGCCAATGCCGACGAAGCCATGTATATCGGCACGCGCACCCGCAAGAACCGTCTGACCGTTTTCAACGGCACGATGTATGAAAATTCCTTCGGGAAACACGACAAGGGACAAGCGCCCCCATGACCGAAACCCTTCAACTGAGCAGCCTGGACCGGCATTTTGCAGATTTTATCCACCGCATCGACCCCCACCCCTGCGAAGGGCTCTGGCTGGCGGCGGCCCTGGTGAGCAACGCAACCTGCCGGGGGAACATCTGCCTCGACCCGACTGCGCTATGCGGAACCGAGATCGTGTCGCAGCACGCTTCGGACCGCCAATGGCGGATATCCGACCCCTCCCACTGGCTGGGGGCGCTCGAACCGTGCGTGACGGTCGGCCGGCCGGGCGACTATGCACCTTTGGTGCTGGATGGCGGCCGCCTCTACCTGCACCGCAGTTGGGATTACGAACGGCAGGTGGCCGATGGCATCCTGCTGCGCAGCGTGGCGCGAACGGTGGACGACAGGTTCCTGTCTGCCGCCCTGGAACGCTATTTTCCCTCCGCACGCGACGGTGAACCCGATCAGCAGCGGGAAGCCGCCCGGTTGGCCCTGACCCGGGGGGTCGCCGTGGTATCAGGCGGCCCCGGAACCGGCAAGACCGCCACCGTGGCCCGGATTCTGGCCCTGGTCGCCGAACTGGCCCACGAACCGCTGCGCATCGTCCTGGCGACCCCCACCGGCAAGGCCGCCATGCGCCTGAAGCGCTCCATCATGCAGGCAACGGAGCAACTGCCGCTCCCCGAGAACCTTCGGCAGATGCTGCCGACGGAGGTGGTCACCATCCATCGCCTGCTGGGCGCCGTGCCGGGAAAGGCCTCCTATCGCCACAACCGCGAAAACCGCCTGGAGTGCTCCGTGTTGGTGGTGGACGAAGCCTCCATGGTCGATCTGCCGCTCATGGCCCGGTTGCTGGAGGCGTTGCCCGACAGCGCCCGGCTGGTCCTGTTGGGCGACCGGGATCAGCTCGCCTCGGTGGAAGCCGGCGCCGTGCTGGCCGACATCTGTTCGGGGCCGGCCGCTTCTGACGTCGGGGAGCCGGGCCGTCCCGCGGTGGTCCAGTTGTCCAGAAGTTACCGTTTCGGCCTCGACAGCGGTATCGGCAACCTGAGCCGCCTGGTCAATGCCGGTGACGGCGCGGCGGCCCTGGACCTGCTCGTGTCCGGGAGGTACAGCGATGTGGTCTGGCGTCCCCTGCCCGCCGGCCCCGCCTTCGGCCAGCTCTTCAGAGAACGCGTACAGCTCGGTTACGCCGCCTACAGCCGTGCCGCGACCCCTGGGGCGGCCCTGGACGAACTGGACCGCTTCCGGGTCCTCGCCCCCCACCGTGAAGGGGCCTGGGGGGTGGAAAGCCTGAACCGGCTCTGTAGGGATGCATTGGGACTGCATGGCCGGGATGACCGCCTGATGCCGGTCATGGTAACGGGCAACAATTATGAGTTGGGGCTGTTCAACGGCGACACCGGCGTCATGATGGACGACCCGGCTTCCGGCGGCCTGGCTGTCTGGTTCAATGACCCGGACGGGACGCTCCGCCGTCTTTCTCCCCTGCGCCTGCCGCCCCATGAAAGCGCGTTCGCCCTGACCGTCCACAAGAGCCAGGGCTCGGAGTTCGACAGGGTGCTCCTGATCCTGCCGGAGCGTGTTTCGGAAGCACTGAGCCGCGAGCTGCTCTATACCGCGGTTACGCGGGCCAGGTCCCATGTGGAGATCTGGGGGACCGAAGAGGTCTTTCTCCGCACGGTGGAGCGGTGTACCGTCAGGAGTTCGGGACTTCGGGAACGGTTGTGGGGCGAAAGCCGGCCCCAGTAACGGTTTGTGTGGCTATCGGGCGGCGCGGCCGTGCCGCTATGTAGGCCGCTTGGTATCATTCCGCGTCGGCCGCCCACTGGTTGGACGGACCGGCGCGGGGCTCGGGAGGGCGCCATGAGGGTATTCATCGCAGGTGGAACCGGTTTTGTCGGTGAACATGTGTCCCATGAGCTGCTCCGGCAGGGGCACCAACTGCGCCTGCTGGTACATCGGCGCGGCGCGCCCCCTGAGAGTGTAGAACAGGTGGAGGGGGACGTCACCCGCCCGGAGGACTTTGGACGAGCCGTTGCCGGATGCGACGCCGTGATGAACCTGGTGGGCATCATCCGTGAGTTCCCCGGCAGAGGGGTGACCTTCGAACGGCTGCACGTGCAGGCCACGGCCAACATGCTGGCGGCCGCCAAACAGGCCGGCATTCGGCGCTATGTGCAGATGTCGGCCCTGGGGACGAGGCCGGATGCCGTCTCATCGTACCACAGGACCAAGTTCCGGGCCGAGGAGCTGGTGCGTAACAGCGGCCTCGACTGGACCATCCTGCGCCCCTCCCTGATCTTCGGGCCGAAGGACGCCTTCGTCGGCATGCTTGCCCGCCAGATGCGCCTGGCGCCGGTGGCGCCGGTCATCGGCAGCGGGGCGTACCGTCTCCAGCCGATCCATGCCGACGACGTGGCCCGCTGCTTCGCCCTGGCCCTGGAGATGCCCGCGACCATCGGCCAGTGCTATGAGCTGTGCGGCAACGACCGCCTGAGGTATGTGGATCTGCTGGATGCGGTTGCCGCCGCCCTGGGCAAACCGGCACCGTTCAAGCCCCGCCTCCCCCTGGGGTTGATGAAACTGGCCATTCCGGCCCTGCAGGGCATCCCCCGATTCCCAATCACCATGGACCAGTTGCAGATGCTGGTGGAGGAGAATATCTGCGACGGCCGCTGGAAGCAGACCTTTGGCTTCGAGCCCAAGGGGTTCAAGGAGGGGATCGGCGAATATCTCACCCAATAGTCCTCCTCGGAAGTGCGGTAAACAGCGGTTTTGCCCTGGGCTTGACACGACGATTGTTTTATTGTATAAAACAACGTACGGAGAATTCACTATGACAGGACGCTCAACCATATATATGCTTGCCGCCGGGATCGGGCTGCTGCTGACGTGTGCCGTCACCACGCCTGCCGTCGCCGCCGGGGCGGAGCCGGCCAAACTGGAGGAGGTGCTCGAGGGGCTCATCCTGAAGAGCAGCCCGCTGGAGCCGATGGAAGGGTTTGCCTCCTACTACGCCAAACGCTTCGAGGGGCGCAGGACCACGTCGGGGCACCGCTATCACCCCGACAAACTGACCGCTGCCCATGAAAGCCTGCCCCTTGGCACCGTGGTGCGGGTCGTCAACCCGGCCACCCACCAGGAGGTGCATGTTACGATCACCGACCGTTGCGCCAGAAAGGCCTTCCACTTCATCGACCTGTCCCGCGCGGCGGCCAAGAAGATCGGTTTGTGGGGCAAGGGCAGGATCAAGGTCGTGATCATCCCCCTGTTGCAGGAAAAACTGGAAAAGCCCACCTAACGCCAACATCCCCATTTCCACCATTGTTGCACTCTTCCGCAGGCTGCCGGGTCGATGAAATCGTTTTGACAAAGCCGTGGCGACATGGTACGCTGATACTCCTTTTATAGCTGGAAAACGCCGCGTTCTGCAGTTCCTCGTTTGCAGGCGGATATGATAGCCGGGCCCCACGCAACGGTACGCCGTGAACTCCGCCAGGTCCGGAAGGAAGCAACGGCAGCGGCTTCCCCGTGTGCCGTGGGTAAGCCCGGCTATCATATCCGCCTGCAAGCAGGTTGTGAAGGCGTTGCATCCCTTGACCGGCTTGCAGTGAGAGCTGTCCCGCCGGCACTGCACGCGGTTTCATGACCTCCGAACGCAGCCCTTGTGAGGTAACGCCCCTTTGTCCTACGTTGTTCTCGCCCGTAAATATCGCCCCCAGACCTTCTCAGAGCTGACCGGCCAGGAGCATGTCAGCCGTACGCTGCAAAACGCCATCGACACCGGTCGGGTGGCCCATGCCTTCCTGTTCACCGGCGCCCGGGGCGTCGGCAAGACCAGCTCGGCCCGCATCCTGGCCAAGGCGCTCAACTGCGAGCAGGGGCTGACCACCGAGCCGTGCAACGCCTGCCCGATCTGCAAGGAGATCACCGACGGCACCTCCACCGACGTCTTCGAGATCGACGGCGCCTCCAATACGGGCGTGGACGATGTGCGCGACCTGCGCGACAACATCAAGTATCTCCCCTCCCATAGCCGGTACAAGATATTCATCATCGACGAAGTCCACATGCTCTCCACCAGCGCCTTCAACGCCCTGCTGAAGACCCTGGAGGAGCCGCCGGCCCATGTAAAGTTCATCTTTGCCACCACCGAGCCCCATAAGGTTCCGGTCACCATCCTCTCCCGCTGCCAGCGTTTCGATTTCAAACGCATCCTTCTGCCGAAGCTGATCGAGCGTCTGCGCTTCATCGCCGGCGAGGAGGGCATCTCCATCAGCGATGCCGCCCTGGCCATGATCGCCCGCAAAGGCGACGGCAGCATGCGCGACTCCCTGTCGGTTTTCGATCAGGTGCTGGCCTTCTGTGGCAATAGCGTGAGCGACGAGGACGTGGCCACCATGATCGGGGCCGTGGATCGCCGCCTGCTGGCCGAGATTTCCGCTGCGGTCTTTGCCGGCGACACCCAGGGGGTGCTGGCCGGCGTGAAACGGGTGGATGGGGTCGGTTACAATATGCGCCAGTTCTGCCAGGAGTTGATCGACCACTTCCGCAATCTCCTGGTGATCCGCTCGGTGAAGAGCCCCGAGGAGATCCTCGACCTTGCCGAGGCGGAGCTGGAAGAGCTGCGCCGTCAGGCGGGGGGCTTTTCCGCCCAGGAGATCCAGCGTCGCCTGACCCTGCTCCTGAAGGCGGAAACGGAGATGGCGTACGCCACCTTTCCCCGCCTGATCCTGGAGATTGCGCTGCTCAAAGCGGCCACCCTCGTGCCGGTCATCCCGATCCAGGAATTGTTGGAGAAGATCAAGGGGCTTGAAACCGGGGCGGTCCATACCCCTGTGCTCCCCTGGGACGCCGGCCGGCCGGCCGCTCCAGCGGCTACCGCCGCCGCTGCACCGGCGCAACGCCCGGCGCCGCCCCGTGACGAGCCAGCTCCGCAACCGGCCGCCGCGGCTGCCCAACAGCCGCCGGTGCGACCGCAGGCGCGGGGAGGGTACGCCGACTGGGAGCGTTTTGTGGCGTTCTGCATCGAGAAACGCCCGGCCAACGGGTCGGTGCTGGAGCACGGGAGCCCGCTCAAGCTGGAACCGGGGCAGATGGAGATCGGCTTCCCGGCCGGCTATTATCTCGACATGGCCCAGGATGCGGATTTCATCGCCGAGATCAGGACGCTGGCGCAGGAGTTTACGGGGCATGAGACGGTGATCAGGATCAAGGCGATCAGGCCCGAAACCGGTGAGACCCCCCAGTCGCTGGCCGAAAAAAAAAAGAGCGATAACGAACACCTGATGGAGGATCTGAAGCGGGAAGTCGCAGGACACCCGGTGATCAATGAGGCGGCACGGATCTTCGGCGGCATTGTTACGGATATCCGCAAGGCGTAGCGTTCCGACGGGAAAACAATCATATAACCAGGTTTTAGAGCATTTCACACCCAGGGAGGCACAGATGTCAAAAGGTTTGGCAAGCATCATGAAACAGGCCCAGATGATTCAGCAGAAAATGGCGAGGCTCCAGGAAGAGGCGAGCCAGCGGACAGCCGAAGCGTCCTCGGGCGGCGGTGCGGTGAACGTTCAGGTCAACGGCAAGAACGAAATAGTTTCACTTTCGATAAAAAAGGAAGCCGTTGATCCGAATGATGTGGAAATGCTGCAAGACCTTATCATCGCTGCGGTAAATGAAGCAATGAAAAGCGTCCACAGTGAAATCTCCGAGGAAATGTCCAAGATCACCGGCGGTATGAACATCCCGGGGCTCTTCTAGTTCCCACGGGCGTCCGACGCCGTTTCTGCAAGCATATTGGCAGCTAACTTTTTTAATTTGACTAAAAGTTTTAGTTCGGCTAATAGTCAGTAGCGTATACGGCAAAGGCCGTTACCGTACTACTGCGGGCATGAAAGTCATTCATATGTGCTCCTCCAGGGTATTCGGTCGTCTGCCGGCCCGTTCCGTGTCGGGGGAGCATATTTTTTATCCATGCTATAATTTTAAAAAAATGTTTTATTTGTGTCGGGAAATATGCTAACAAAATCTTCCTCATTGATGCGTCTGGTTGGAGAACTGAAGAAGTTGCCCGGTATCGGCGAACGTACGGCCCTGCGGCTGGCGTTCCATCTTCTCAAATCTCCTCACAACATGACGGCGCTGGCGGAATCCCTTCAGGAGGTCCGCACCAGGGTTCACGCCTGCTCCAACTGTTTTGCCGTCACCGAGGATGACCCCTGCGCCATCTGTACCGGCAATCGGGATGGCGGCACGATCTGCGTGGTGGAGAACTCCCAGGATCTGATGGCCCTGGAACGGAGCAACGCCTACCAGGGGATGTACCATGTCCTTGAGGGGGCGATCTCGCCCCTGGGAGGCATCGGCCCTTCCGACCTGCGCATCCCCGAACTGCTGGAGCGGGTCGGACGCGGCGGGGTCAATGAGGTGGTCATTGCCACCAACTTTACGGTGGAGGGGGAGGCGACGGCCCTTTATCTGACCAAGGCGCTCAAGCCGTACGGGGTGAAGGTCACTCGCCTGGCCCACGGTATCCCGCTGGGAAGCGATATTGAATTTGTCGATGCGGCCACGGTCCAGTGGGCGCTCCAGGGGCGAAACGAGCTGTAACAGGTTGTTGAAAAACAGCCATCAGGCCTTCATCCTCGAAAGCCCCTTCGTGCGGGTGCAACGATCTGACTGTTTTTGAACAACCTGAGTTTCAACAGCTAGGTGGCGTCATTTCCATGGCATGGTAAAATTATAAATTACGATTCGGATCAAGATCGATAGCCAGGATAATCACAAACAGGAGGAACCCATGAGCAGAAAAATGGTAACCATCGACGGCAATACCGCTGCTGCCCACGTGGCACACGCCACCAACGAGGTCATTGCCATCTATCCGATCACTCCGTCATCGGTGATGGGTGAGATATCCGACGCCAAGAGCGCCGCAGGCGAGAGAAATATCTGGGGCAACATCCCCAGCGTCGTGGAGATGCAGTCCGAGGGGGGCGCCGCCGGGGCGGTCCACGGCGCGTTGCAGGCCGGGGCATTGACCACCACCTTCACCGCCAGCCAGGGGCTCCTGCTCATGATCCCCAATATGTTCAAGATCGCCGGGGAGCTGACCTCCACCGTGTTCCACGTCTCGGCCCGGGCCATCGCGGCCCAGGCCCTGTCGATCTTCGGCGACCACTCGGACGTCATGTCCTGCCGTTCCACCGGTTGGGCCATGCTCTGTTCCAACAACGTCCAGGAGTCGATGGACTTCGCCATGATTGCCCAGTCCGCCACCCTGCGCGCCCGGGTGCCGTTCCTGCACTTCTTCGACGGCTTCCGCACCTCCCACGAGGTCCTCAAGGTTGAGGAGCTCACCTTCGACGACATGCGCGCCATGCTGGACGACAAGCTGATCGCCGAGCACAAGGGGCGCGGGCTCTGCCCCGACCGCCCGATGATGCGCGGCACGGCCCAGAACCCGGATGTCTACTTCCAGGGGCGTGAAACGGTCAACCCCTACTATCCCAAATGCATCGACATCGTCGTGGAGGAAATGGCCAAATTCGCTAAGCTGACCGGACGCAAGTACAAGCTGGTGGATTACGTGGGGGCCAAGGACGCGGACCGCGTGGTGATCGTGATGGGCTCGGGCGCCGATGTGGTCCAGGAAACCGTGGAAAACCTGGTCAAAAAGGGGGAAAAGGTCGGCGTGGTGAAGATCCATCTTTACCGCCCCTTCCCGCTGGACGCCTTCATCAAGGCCCTGCCCAAGAGCGTCAAGAAGATCGCCGTGCTCGACCGCACCAAAGAGCCTGGCGCCCTGGGAGAGCCGCTCTACCTGGATGTGCGCACCGCCATCGGCGAGGCCATGGCCGAGAAGAAGTTCTCCTTCAAGGGCTACCCGGTCATCGTCGGCGGCCGTTACGGCTTGGGCTCCAAGGAGTTCAACCCCGCCATGGCCAAGGCCGTGCTCGACAACCTCAAGGCCAAGACCCCCAAGAACCACTACGTGGTCGGTATCGAGGAGGATGTCACCAACTGTAGCCTGAAGGTGGACCGGGAGTACAAGAACCCCATGGACGGTGTCTACCAGGCCATGTTCTACGGCCTGGGTTCGGACGGCACCGTGGGCGCCAACAAAAACTCCATCAAGATCATCGGCGAGGAGACCAAGAACAACGCCCAGGCCTACTTCGTCTACGACTCCAAGAAGGCCGGCTCCATGACCACGTCGCACCTGCGCTTCGGCAAGAAGCCGATCCGCGCTCCCTATCTGGTTCAGGAGGCCGATTTCGTGGCGTGCCACAACTTCTCCTTCCTGGAAAAGTACGACATGCTCTCCAAGGCCAAGAAAGGGGCCACCTTCCTGCTCAACGCCCCCTTCGACCACGACGAGGCGTGGGACCGCATACCGAAAGAGGTGCAGCAGCAGATCATCGACAAGAAGCTCAAGTTCTACGTGATCGACGGCGTCAAGCTGGGCAACGAGATCGGCCTGGGACCCCGCATCAACGTGATCATGCAGACCTCATTCTTCAAGATTTCCAGCATCATTCCGCTCAAGACCGCCGTGGCCTCCATCAAGAACGCCATCAAGAAGTCCTACGGCAAGGCCGGCGAGAAGGTGCTGGAGATGAACTACAAGGCGGTGGAAGCCGGCCTGAACAACCTGTACGAGGTCAAGGTGCCCTCCAAGGCCACCAGCAAGCTGCGGATGGCCGCTGCCGTTTCCGCCAAGGCACCCAAGTTCGTCAAGGAGGTAACCGGGGTGATCGTGGCCGGCCTGGGCGACGACCTGCCGGTCTCCAAGATGCCGGCCGACGGTACCTTCCCCACCGCCACCTCCCAGTACGAGAAGCGCAACATCGCTATCGACATCCCGGTGTGGGACGACAAGCTCTGTATCCAGTGCGGCATCTGCTCGTTCGTCTGCCCCCACGCCGTGGTGCGCATGAAGGCCTATGACGCCAAGCTGCTCAAGGGCGCTCCGGCCAGCTTCAAGTCCGCGGATTGCAAGATCCCCGAGATGGCCGGCAAGAAGTTCACCGTCCAGGTGGCCCCGGAGGATTGCACCGGCTGCGGTGCCTGCTCCCACAACTGCCCGGCCAAGGACAAGCAGAACCCGGATCACAAGGCCCTGGACATGCACTTTCAGCCCCCCCTGCGCGCCCAGGAGGCCGAAAATTTCGAGTTCTTCCTCAATCTGCCCGACGTGGACCCGACCCAGGTGAAGCTGGAAACCCTGCGCAGCAACCAGTTGGTGCGCCCGCTGTTCGAATTCTCCGGCGCCTGCGCCGGCTGCGGCGAGACCCCCTACCTGAAGCTGCTCTCCCAGCTGTTCGGCGACCGGATGCTGATCGCCAACGCCACCGGCTGTACCTCCATCTACGGCGGCAACCTCCCCACCACCCCCTGGGCCCAGCGGGCCGATGGGCGTGGGCCGGCCTGGTCCAACTCGCTGTTCGAGGACAACGCCGAATTCGGTTTCGGCATGCGCCTGACCGTGGACCAGTTCAACACGTCGGCCCTGGAGTACCTGAACGAGCTTGCCGGCAGCAAGGCCTTCGCCGCCAGCGCCAAGCTGATCAAGGAGATCATCGGGGCGGACCAGTCCACCCAGGCCGGTATCGAGCAGCAGCGCGGCCGCGTTGACAAGCTGAAGGCGGCCCTGAAGGGGAGCAAGGATCAGACCGCACAGCTCCTCGTGCCCATCGCCGACTACCTGGTGAAGAAGTCGGTATGGTGCATCGGCGGCGACGGCTGGGCCTACGACATCGGCTACGGCGGCTTGGACCACGTCATCGCCTCGGGCAAGAACATCAACCTGATCGTGCTCGATACGGAGGTCTACTCCAACACCGGCGGCCAGGCCTCCAAGTCCACCCCCATGGGCGCCGTGGCCCAGTTCGCCGCCGGCGGCAAGTCGGTGGCCAAGAAGGATCTGGGCATGATGGCCATGGCCTACGGCTCGGTCTACGTGGCCACGGTCTCCCTCTCCAACCCTGCACAGTGCGTCAAGGCCATGCTGGAGGCCGAGGCCTACGACGGCCCGTCCCTGATCATCGCCTATGCCCACTGCATTGCCCACGGCATCAACATGACCACCGCCGTGGACGAGCAGAAAAAGGCGGTGCAGTCCGGCTACTGGCCGCTCTACCGCTACAACCCGGCTCTGGCCGCCGAGAGCAAGAACCCCCTGCAACTGGACAGCAAGGCGCCGACCATCACTCTGGAAGAGTACGCCTACGGGGAGAACCGCTGGAAGGTGCTCCAGAAGAGCAATCCCGACGCCGCGGCCAAACTGATGAAGAAGGCCACTGCCTTCACCGCCAGCCGTTTCGCCTATTTCCAGAAGCTGGCGGCGCTGACCTACGACGAACCGAAGTAGGGTTGTCATAAGCAAATCGCATCACAATAAGGCCCCGTGGCATGCACGGGGCCTTTTTCCTTCTGCCGCCGCTGGCGAGTCGCTCTCGTGCGGCCGTGAGGGCAGCTATATTCTGTTATTCGGTGAGGGACCATGAAAAAACTGTTCATAATCGGTTGCGGCTACATCGGCCGGCGCGTCGCCCGCCTGGCGCGGGACGCGGGATACGGAACGACATGTCTGGTCAGGTCGGCGGAGCATGGCGAGGCCCTGGAACAGTCGGGCTTCGGGACGATGGTCGCCACACTGGACGACCCGGCCGGGATACGGTTGCCGGATGCGACGGCCGGAGGGGTGGTGCTGTACTGCGTACCACCGCCGGGCGGCGGGCTCTTCGACACCCGGGCCAGGAATTTCTGCGCCACCCTGGCCGCGTCGCCGCCTGCAAAGATCGTCTACCTGGGTGCCACCTCGGTCTACAGCGAAACTAACGGCGGCGTGGTGACGGAGAGTTCGCCCACCGCCCCGGCATCGGCCATGGGCAAGCGACGGCTCGATGCCGAAGCGACCTTCCGGGCCTTCGGGGCGGCCCACGGCACGGCGGTGGTCATCCTGCGCATCAGCGGCATCTACGGCCCCGGCCGCCTGCCGTTGATGCAGATCAGCCAGGGGCAGCCGCTTCTCAAGGAAGAGGAGTCCGGCCCCAGCAACCGCATCCATGCCGACGACCTGGCGCAGGTCTGCCTGGCGGCCGTCGAGAAGGGTGAGAATGGCGCAATCTTCAACGTCAGCGACGGCCATCCAACCAGTATGACCAGCTACTTCAACGCCGCCGCGGACGCCCTGGGTATGCCCCGCCAGCCCCAGGTGACGCTGGATGAGGCGCGCCAGGTCATGTCCCCCCTGATGTTCTCCTACGTGAGCGAGTCGCGGGTGGTGGACAATTCCCTCCTGTTGAAGAAGTTGGGGGTCAGGTTGCGGTATCCCACCATGGATCAGGGGCTTGTCGCCTCGGTCGAGGCGGCATGAACCTCCTGGCAACGGCACACCTCTCCCCCACCGGGGAACGGCTCAAGGCGATCTTCCTCCCGTTGCTGGAGCACTTCGGCCCCCGGTTCTGGTGGCCGGCCGAGACCCCCTTCGAGGTCTGCATCGGGGCGATCCTGACCCAGAACACCGCCTGGACCAACGTGGAGAAAGCCATTAGCGCCCTGAAGGGGGCCCGGGTACTGACCATGGAGGGGATAGAGGCGATTGAAACGGGTCGCCTGGCGGAACTGATCCGGCCGGCCGGCTACTACAACGTCAAGAGCGCCAGGATCAAGGGGTTTGTGGGGTGGCTCCGGGAGTGCCACAACGGCTCCCTGGACGTGCTGTTCAACGGCGAGTGGCGCGACCTGCGCCAGGAGTTGCTGAAGGTGCGCGGTATCGGCCCGGAGACCTGCGATGCGATCCTGCTCTACGCCGGGAACAAGCCGACCTTTGTGGTGGATGCCTACACCCGGCGCCTGTTCCACCGCCTGGGACTGCTGCCGGTTGATGCCGGCTACGACGAGACCCGCCGGCTGTTCATGGAGCATCTTCCCGGCGATGCCGCGCTGTTCAACGAGTACCACGCCCTGATCGTGGAGGAGTGCAAGGCCTTCTGCCGCACCCGCCCGTTGTGCGCCGGCTGCCCGTTGGCGCCGCAGTGCCCCACCTCCCTTTCCGGCTGCCGTGTCTGACCCTGACTAATTTGGTAGGCTTATCCGGCATTTGTCCGTGATACTGTACCGTTATAGTATTTTTGTCGCTTGCCAGGGTAGGGGCCTTCTGGTAAAATATAGTTACAGAAAACATTGCGAGGGTTCCCTAAGAACCCTCATTTGCCCTGGTGACTTTCCCTCCTAGTTGCCGGGGTGTTTTTTTGTTGGCCGCCCTAAAATTTTCATCCCGCTCAGCTACGGGTCCAACCTGAAAAACGAACAAGACAAATCGATTATTCGGATTGAATCCACCTTGATTTATTGGCGTTTTAAATGGTTTATCGGTTTACTGCGGTGAATTCAGGCCGCCTGCGGGCAAACCCCGGCGATGGCGCAGTTCAGGCAGCGGAGGGGATCGGTGCCGGTGCACCCCTCGCTGATGCCCAGGTGGGCCAGGGAGAAGTCGTATTTGACCGGGTCTGTGGGATCGAGGAGCCGCAGGCTGGCCGTGATTTCTTGGGCCATGCGCCAGTCGGCGTTCTTTCTCTGGGTAAAGCCCAGGTAGGAGCAGATGCGGCTGATATGGGTGTCCACCGGGATGACCAGTTGGGCGGGCGAGATTCCCTGCCAGAGCCCCAGGTCGATGCCGTCGGCCGGGCGCACCACCCAGCGCAGGAACATGCAGAGGCGCTTGCAGGCACTGCCCGATGCGGGTGCGGGGAAGAAAAAGGGGAAGTAGGAGTCGGCGGGGATGGTGCTCTTCCGAAATATGGGCCGGTAATCCAGGCCCCGCACGGCCGACGCATAGCCGTCGAGGGCGGCTGTCGCATCCTCGGCCCCGCTATCGTGAAAGCGGGTAAAGAAGGCGTTGATGCTGCCGCTCTCCTCGATCATCAGCCGGCAGGCCCACAAGAGGGCGCACAGGTCCCGGCCGTCGTTGAAGCGGTGTTTGAAGCCGTCGAACGTCCTCAATCCCGGCTTGGGGTCGAAACGCTCGACAAAACGGCGCGGCGATGGCCCCAGTTCGGCGAAGACCCTCTCCAGGGTGCGCAGGATGATCTTGATCCCGCCGTAGGCGAAGGATGAAGCGATGACGGCGGCCACCTCCCGGTCGGCCGGCTCCCCGTAGCGGTGGCAGAAGGAGAGCGGGTCGTTGGCCAGGTGGGCGGCAGACCGGGCGGCGTACAGGTCGTCGAGGCAGGTTTTCAGGTCAAGGGTACGTGGCATCGGGTACTCAGGTGGACTCGGGATGGGGAACAGCAAGAATTCCCCGGCCCGCTCCCTTTGGAGGGAAACGGGCCGGAAATGACGTTGCGCATGGGGCTGTGAAGGGGGCTTACTCCTCCACCTCCTCAAGCACCATGTCGCCGTACTGGTCGGAAACCGGCTCCTTGACCCGCATCAGTTGATACCATTTGACAAAGGCGGAGATGAAGACGATCGCCATGAGGACCATCAGCACCACCGAGAGGATCGCCAGCAGGGTCAGCCCCTTGGGCAGGTAGTTTTTGGTGATGTTGAGATAGCCGGCGGACATGGTGACCGGGATCATGAAGATGCCGGGGATGGCGGTTACCCAGGCATATCGGGCCTTGCCGAGCCGGATCAGCATGGTTGTGCCGATGATCAGGCCACTGGTGGCCAGGAGTTGGTTGCTCATGCCGAACAGGGGCCAGATGGTGGTGATGTCGCCGGTATAGACCAGATACCCCCAGGAAGCGGTGAAGAGAAAGCTGGCAATGGCGATGCCCGGCTTCCAGGTGAAGTCGCCGAATTTAGGCACGACCTTGCTCAGCATCTCCTGGAGCAAATAGCGGCCCACGCGGGTGCCGGCATCCACGGCGGTCAGGATGAAGACCGCCTCGAACATGATGGCGAAGTGGTACCAATAGGCCATCATGCTCTTCATGAAGGGTACGGCGGAGAAGATATAGGCCATGCCGACCGCCAAGGAGACGGCGCCGCCCGGCCGCCCCTGCACCTGCTCACCAACCTCGGCCGCCAGTTCGGGCAGGTGCACCGGCACCATGCCAAGGGCCTGGAAGGCCTTGGGAGCGGCATTGATGGCGAAGTAATCGGCCGGGACCAGCACGCAGGCGGCGATCAGGGCCATGATCGCCACGAAGCCTTCGGTCAGCATGGCGCCGTAGCCGATGAAGAGGATCTCCTTCTCGTTGCCGATCATCTTGGGGGTGGTGCCGGTGCCGATGATGGCATGGAACCCGGACAGAGCGCCGCAGGCGATGGTGATGAAGATGAAGGGGAAGACCGCGCCCGGTATGATCGGGCCGCCGCCGGAGATATATTTGGTTACCGGCTCCATGGAGAGGTTCGGGTGGACGACTACGATCCCCAGGGTCAGCATGACGATGGTGCCGATCTTCAGGTAGGTGGAGAGGTAGTCCCGAGGGGTGAGGAGCAGCCAGACCGGCAGGACCGAGGCGAAGAAGCCGTACACCGGGATGAACAGGGCGATCTGTTTCTTGCTGAAGGTGAACAGCCCCGCCAGGACCGGGTCGGCGGCAATGAACGGGCCGGTGACGATGGCGAAGAAGAGCAGCACAACGCCGATTACGCTGGCCCCCTTCACGTCGCCGGGCCGGATCTTCTGGAGGTAGATGCCCATCAGGATGGCGATGGGGATGGTGCAGAAGACGGTGTAGGTCCCCCAGGGGCTGGAAAACATGGCGTTGACCACCGCGATGGAGAGGCCGGCCAGGGTCAGGATCAGGATGAAGAGTACGGCAAAGGAGGCCACGGTGCCGGTGGTCTTGCCGATCTCGTACTCGGCGATGCGGGCCAGGCTCTTGCCCTTGTGGCGGACCGAGGCGAACAGCACGATGGTGTCGTGGACCGCTCCGGCCAGGACGCAGCCGACGATGATCCAGAGCGCGCCGGGGAGGAAGCCGAACTGCGCCGCCAGCACCGGTCCCAGAAGAGGCCCGGCTGCAGCTATGGCCGCGAAATGGTGGCCGAAGAGGATGTATTTGTTGGTTTTGACGTAGTCGTGGCCGTCGGCCATGGTCACGGCGGGAGTCTCCCGGTCATCCTTGAGTTCGAGCACCCTGCTGGCGATGAACAAGCCATAGAAGCGGTAGGCAATGGCAAAGACGCAGAGGGCGACGAAGACCAGGGTGAGTGCATTCATAACAAGTCCTCCTGTGAGTGGAATCGCGACGGGCAGTTTCGTGCGATTCTCATTTCAATATGCCGATTGTGCCATGCTGTCAACGTTATTTACGGGGGATCGCATCATACGTCCGCTTCCCGCAGGAAGCTGGCCGCATCCTCGGGCGACGTGGGGTTGATGTAGAACCCGGTGCCCCATTCGAAGCCGGCAACCTGGGTCAAACGCGGTACCAGTTCGATATGCCAGTGATAGTCCTGTTCCAGGGAGTTCCAGTGGGTCGGTTTCCCGGGCCGCCGGTGCATGGGGGGGGCGGTGTGGAGGATGAAATTGTAGGGCGCATCCCGCAGCACGTTTTTGACCCTGAGCAGCATGTCCTTCATGGCCACGGCCAGTTCGGCCAGTTGGGCGTCGTTCATCAGGGCAAAGTCGTGGCTGTGGCGTTTGGGATACAGCCGCAGTTCAAAGGGGGAGCTGGAGGCATAGGGGGTCAGGGTGACGAAGTTGGAAAACTCCCGCACCACCCGCTCGCCGCAGTCCAGTTCGAACGCGATCAGGTCGCAGAAGATGCAGCGTTCCTTGGTGTTGAAGTAGTTGCGCGCCACCTTGAGTTGGGTGGCGGCAACCGGGGGGAGGAGCGGCACGGCGATCAACTGGCTGTGGGAGTGGTTCAGGGTCGCCCCGGCCCGGAGCCCGTGATTCTTGAAGAGCACCATGTAGCGGAAGCGGAAATCCTTGCGCAGGTCCTGATAGCGCGCCCGGTAGGCGGTCAGGACGTCGGTGATCTCGTGGGGGGTGAGGTCGGCCATGCTGCGGCTGTGGTCGGGGGTTTCAATGACCACTTCGTGGGCGCCGATGCCGTTCATCACATCGTATAATCCATAGCCGCGGTTGTTCAGTTCCCCCTCCACCCGCAGCGCCGGGTATTTGTTGGGGATCACCCGCACCCGCCAGTTGGCCGCGTTGGGCATGCCGCTGGGGCGGATGGCGAAGATCTCGGGCGGCGTCTTGTCCTCGTTGCCGTAGCAGAAGGGGCAGGCGGTCATGCCGTCCCCCTCCGGCTCGACATGGAAATCCCGCGGCCGCCTGCCGCGCTCGGTGGCGATGATGACCCAGTGCAGCTTTATGGGATCCCAGCGAAGTTCTGACATGGTAAGCTCCTCACCCGTGTATCGTAGTAAATTCCATCATCCAGAACCATCTACCTACTTCAGCAACGTCAGATTTGAGATGATGGGGGTGGCGGCGAGGAGGAAGCGACAGAGGCATAGCAGCGCTATGCCGACAAGCTTCCGACGAGCCAACGCCCTCAGCGCTCAAATATGGCGTTGTCCTATATGAGCCAGTTGTCCAATTCTATTTCCGGCCCCGCATAATAGATCATCAACGGCGCATCCGTGGGCCAGCGGCCGATCTCCTCGTTGTCGCGCACCAAGGTCACCGAAACGAACAGCTTGCTCTTGGGGGCCGGATTGATGGCCTCCAGCGGGATAGCGACCTCGCAGGTCTTGGCGATTTTCCAGCGGCAATGGCCGCTGGTCGGCACCCAGCCGTTGTTGTCCCTGACCTGCAGGAGACCCTCGTCGGCGCGCATCTGCAGGGGCAGCCGGTATTCCCGGTCATAGATCAGGTGCAGGTTGAGTACGTCGATCTCCCGCAGCATCCGGGAGAGTTCCTGGATGCCGTCGATGCGGAAGAACAGATGGTCCTTGTTGTAGCCGTAGTAGAAACTCTGCAGCATGCGGTCCGAGGAATGCATGGCCGAACCCTGGCGGGTCAGGTCGTAGAGGCCGGCTGCCAGCCATTCGAAGTAGTCGCTGATCTTGCCGTTGATCTCGGGGTCGATGAAACCGGCCGGTTCCCGGATCAGCCCGGCCGGGCTCTTTTTCTTGATCGCTTCCAGGAGCTCGCGCGGCGTGTCGATCCCCAGCAGCCGGTAAACGTTCATCAGATGCTGGCGGAAGAGCCGGTCGAACCGGTCGCTGTGGGGTGAAAAATGATCGTCTCCGTACCACCAGAACCAGTCGCTCCCCTCGGCGGCGTACAGTGAGCGGCAGATCATCTCCACTGCGGCATCCGTAGCCGGTTTCCCGCTCGCCAGGGCTTCGGCCACGGCCGGGTTGCGGGAGACGGCGGCGTTCCGCGTCGTGGCCAGCAGGTCCCAGGCCAGGTTCTCCTCCGGGTGGCCGATCCAGATGCCGTAGTTGGCGTTGATCCACGAGCCGGGATGGATGCCGTGCAGCCGGCCGTCGAAGCTGTTGCGGGCCAGGACGTCGGAACAGACGGTCAGGTTGAGGGCCGGCGACTCGGCAATGCCTCGGTACAGACCCTGCAGAAAGTCATAGGCGTTGTTGGGATAATACTCCCAGGCGTTCTCGCCGTCCAGGCAGATCGGGATCACCCTCCCTTCGCCGCTGGCACGCCCCTTGATGGCGTGCAGCCGCCCGCAAAAATCCGCCACGGCCCGGCCCGCATCCCACTGGGAGTAGGTGAAACCGACCAGATCGGAGAGTTGGTGGTCGCGAAAGAATGCGCCGATCTCGCCGTGCCGGCAGGCAAAACGCCAGGGGCGGTAGAGGCGTTCCTTGTGCTCCCCCAGGCCCCCTTCGAGGCTTTTGACCAGGATGTCTTCATCCGTGGCGATCCACCCGATGCCGTTTTCGGCGATGATCTCCAGCGCCTCGTTGCTGACCGATCCCTCCGACGGCCACATGCCGGTGGGGGTAAAGCCGAAGACCTGCTTGAAGTAGTCGATGCCGCGCATGATCTGGGCGCGGGCGTCTTCGGGGTGACGAAAGGCGGCTGTGGGCAGCGTGACGCGCGGCATGGCGGTCTGGGCGCTGCGGACATCGCACAACAGCGGCAGGATGGGATGGTAGTAGGGGGAAACGGCCAACTCGACCCGCCCTTCCCGGTGCAGACGCTGGTAGCACGGGATGATGGCCTGCAGCAGTTCCCGCTGGGTGGCAAAGAGCAACTCCTTGTCGGCAGCGGTGAACTCCTCCCCCTTGGCCGCCAGTTCGGCAAAGGCCGGATAGCGCCGGCGGGAGGCCTCGCCGGTCCACGCCAGGAAAAAGAGGACCTGGAGGTCCAGCAGGTCCTGGTCGCTGAAGTGTCGGACCCGGTCCCGGGCGCTGCCCGGTTTTCCCTCGCCCGCCATATAGAGCAGTTCCAGGTAGCGGCGGGACGGTTCGATCATGCGCTGCCGGTTGGCGGAAAAGAAATTCTCCAGCAGGAAGATGCGGTCATCCTCCCCCAGGTCGGCCGGGGCCGCCTTGCCCCTTTCCAGGAATGGGTCCACGGCGGTGCCGGCGGCATAATCCAGAATCTGCTCGATCAGGGACGGAACCAGGTTGAAGACCGCCTTTGCCCCCGGGGTATCCTCCACAATGGCCGGCATGTCGAAATAATCCTTGATGCCGTGCAGATAGGTCCAGGGGAGCGCGTACTCGTTCTTGAGCGGGTCCTTATAGTATGGCTGGTGCATATGCCATATGATGACCACGTCGAGTGGAATCGGCATCTCAGGCGGCTCCTTGTCTCTTGGGAGGTTGTTGAAAAACAGCCATCAGGCCTTCGCCCTCGAAAGCCCTTTCGTGCGGCGTAGCAAAGCTCACGCCTCCTCAGAGCTTGTCTCGCGGGTGCGACGATCTGACTATTTTTAAACAACCTGGTTTTTTTTCAACAGCCTGGAAGGGTGTCATTCCAACTCCCTCTTCCACCCCTCCACCTTCTTCTGATATTCCGACAACAGCCTCTGGGCGGCTTTCTGGTCCTTGGCTTCGGCCACGATGTGGGCGTAGGGGGTGTGCTGGTCCGGCAGCACCAGCACCCACTCGTCGCCGAAGTGCACCTTTATGCCGTCGATGAAGGTCGCTTCCTTGTCCAGGCTGTCTTCGCTCATCTTGCGCATGATGCCCCCCTTCATCTCCCAGGCGCAGGGCACGCTGGTCTGAAGGAAAACGCTCGCCGGCACTTCCGCAAGGGCGCTGGAGAAGGGGATGGCGCTGGCGGCGCCCAGTTCCACCAGTTTGGCGATGGCGAACATGCCGTCGAAGGATGCCTGGAAACGGGGAAAGGCAAAACGGCCGTCAGTGGTGCCGGCCAGGATGACTTCGGAGGAACTGGCCACCTCCAGCATGGCCCGGTCGCTGCTTTTGGTGCGGGTGACCTGGCAGCGCTTCTGGTTGGCCATCTGTTCAATGGTGGAGGGGGCGTGTACCGGTACGGCGATGACCCCTTTCTGGCCGGTCTTTAGAAAGAGCGCGGTCACCAGGGAGAGCAACTCCACACCGTCGAAGATGCGGCCGCTCTCGTCCAAAAGGACGAGAGCCTCGGCGGTGGGGTCGAGCCAGAATCCGGCCTGGGCCCCCAGCGAGGCGACGATCTTGGAGAGTTGTTTCAAGCCTGCATGTTTATCCAGGGCCTTTTTACTGCCGCGTCCCTCGTCCACATAGGCGTTCAGGGCGATCACGTTGCACCCCAGTTCGTTGAGGATCAGGGGCAGAATCTGGCTGGCAGGCGCGAAGTTGAAATCCACCACCACGGTCCAGGCCGCCTTTTTGAGCGCCTCCTTGTCGATGGCCCGCAGGAAACCCTCGCGGTAGAACTCGACCACGTTGTTGATTTCGATGATGGCGCCCGGCTCGCTGTGGTGGGCGCGGCGGAAGTTCTCCTTGTAGTAGATGCGTTCCACGTTCTTGGCCATGCCGCTGGAAAAATCCAGGCCGTCCCCGTCCAGGAAGACGATCTCCAGGGCGGCCGGGTCATCCAGCGCCTGGCGCAGGTAGAATCCCCCTACCTCGCCGAAGGTCTTCAGCTTGTAGCGCAGGATCGGCAGGGGGGTCATCTTCATGTCGCGCACATTGACCCCCGCCGAGAGGATGCCCCCCACGAAGCAGCGCTTGAGCATGCGCGAGGAGAGGTTGCAATCGCGCCCCCCCAGGACGTAGCTCCCCTTGGGCAGGGTCGTGCCGTAGGCACAGCCCAGTTTTGCCACGAATTCGGGTGTCAGTTCCACGTTGGAGAGGCCTTTGATCATGGCCCCTTCGAAGAGTGTCTTCTTCCACTTCTCGCCCCAGATCAGGTTGGCGGTGACGGTGGCGCCGGCCTCGATCATCTTGCGCGGCCAGATCTTGACGTCGCTCTTGATGACCGCCTCGTCGCCGATGGAGGTTTCATCGGCAACGATGACCCCCTCCTCCAGTACGGCCCCCTGACCGACGCGAACATTGGAGCAGACCACACTGTCGGTGATCCTGGCCCCCTTCTTGACGTAGGAGTTGTCCCAGAGCACGCAGCGGTTGAGCTTGACCCCGGCCTCGATGGTGCAGTTGCGGCCGATGACCGAATCCTTGATCCGCACATCGCCCAGGATCTGGGTGTTGTCGCCGATGACCACCGTCCCTTCGAGGCCGGTGGGGTACTCCAGGGTCACGTCGGCGCCGATGCGCAGGTCCTTGCCCAGGAAATCCTGCTTGGGCTCGTCGATTTTCAGGTTGATCCTGCCCTTGAAGATGTCGTGATAGGCCTCGCGGTAGGAGTCGGTGTTGCCGATGTCGCGCCAGTACCCTTTGGCCGGATAGCCGAACAGGGCCTCCCTGTTCTTCAGCATGGCCGGGAAGAGGTCCTGGGAAAAGTCGAAGTTTTCCCCGTCGGGGATGCTTGCCAGGATCTCCGGCTCCAACACGTAGATGCCGGTGTTGATGGTATCGGAGATGACCTCGCCCCACCCCGGCTTTTCCAGAAACTGGGTGATGCGCTTTTCCTTGTCGGTGATGACCACCCCGAACTGGAGCGGATCTTTGACCGAGGTGAGGGTGATGGTGGCCTTTGCCCTGCTGTCGACGTGGAAATCGATGACCTTCGTGAGGTTGAAGTCCGTCAGCAGGTCGCCGCTGATGACCAGGAAACGCTCGTCCAGGTACTTCTCGGCCGCCTTGACCGCCCCGGCCGTGCCCATATCCTGCAGGGGGGTCACATAGGTGATCTTGACCCCGAAATCGGCACCGTCGCGGAAGAAGTTTTTGATGACGAACGGTTGATGGTAGAGCAGCATCACCAAGTCGGTGATATCGTGTTTTTTGAGCAATTCCACGATATGCAGCATGATCGGGCGGTTGAAGAGGGGGATCATCGGCTTCGGAATGCTGCTGGTGAGCGGCTGGATACGGGTTCCGAATCCGCCGGCCATGATGACGGCTTTCATACGGTGGGCTCCTTGCGTGAAATAATGATCTCGTACCCCTTTGTGCCGAGATGGCCGGTGCGGGCATTCATGAACGAACCTGCCTGCCCCTCCCCGCTGCACAGGAGGGGATTGTATACCGATTCCACATCAAGGCGCTATCTCCGGTGGCTCGTCTTCGGCTCCTCAACGTGCTGACGGCACGACCGCGCCGTCCCGATTTCATCCTTGATCAGAAATCGGTATTACAGGCCGGCCTTCTGCCGTTGGGCCTTCTTGGCCAGGACCCGGGCGATCTCCTGCTTCAACTCGCTCAGGTCTCCGGATTTTACCACGTAGCCGTCCGCCAGCCACGCGGAGAAGTCGTCCTTGTAGCAGGAGAAGGCCGAACAGAGGATGACCGGCATGTCGTGGCGCTCCTTGACCAGCTTCTGCAGCAGGTCGATGCCGCTCTCGTTCTTGAGCTTTATGTCCAGCACCGCCAGGTCGAAGGCACCCTCCTGGAGCTTTTCGACCGCCTCGGCGGTCCCGGCCGCCGTCACCACCTCATACCCCTCGTCCGCCAGCTCTTCGGCGTACAAAAGCCGGATGTTGGCCTCGTCATCCACCACAAGTAACCTGCTCATTTACTGATCCTCCTTCCGGATGGGAAGTGCAATCGTGAAAAAAATGCCGTCTTCGGACACTGATTGGGCATTCAGAGGGATTCCCTGCTTCTCCAGTATGGTCTTGCACAGGGCCAGCCCCAGGTTGGCCCCCATCTCCTGGGTGGATGAAAACGGCATCATGATGGTATCCAACTCCTCCTGGGTGAGATACCGGCCGTGGTCCCGGATACGGATGATGACGGCATCTGCTTCCCGATGGGTATCGATGTCCATGGCCCGCGGGCGCCCGGTGCCGTTCAGGTCACATTGGAGAATGGTGCGCAGGCAGTAGGACACCTGCTTGAAATCGATATAGGCCAGCGGCAGTTCGCTTCCTGCCGAGAACGTGCTCTCGTAGTCCCGGGTACGCAACGCAGCGGCCGATTCGCGGAGCGCGGTCTCCACCAGTTGGTTCACGTCCCAGAAGTCCCTGGTCGGGTAGAGGGAGTCGGAGTAGTTGAGGATTTCATCCAGGACCCCCTCCAGTTGGCGGGCCTCGCCGACGATGGATTCGATGAAGTTGCGCTTGGGATCGCCGTCAGGTGTGTTTTTCAATATGGAACGGGCAAACCCGCCGATGACCATCAGGGGGTTGCGGATGGAATGGGCGATGCTGGAGGTGATCCGGCCGACGAGGGCCATCTTTTCCATCCTGACGATCAACTCCTGCTGCTCCTGCAGCTTGGTATGGGCCTCCGTGACCCGGTTGAGTTCCTCCTGGAGCCGTTCGTAGAGGGAGGCCCGCTCGATGGCGAAGGCCACGGGAAAGGTGAAGGTCTCAAGGGAATGCATGTCTTCCGCGGTGATGCGGCGATGGGTGATGCAGTTGTCGGCGATGATCATGCCCACCCGGCGATTGCGGGAGACGAGCGGCATGAGCAAAAAGGTATCCACCCCCAGCAAACGGGCGAAATCCGGGTCCACGTCGGGGTGGTGGTAGGCATCCTCGATCAGGATCGGCTGTTTCCCGTCCAGGGCCTTGATGAGGATATGGGTGGTGTTGGAGAGCGGAACCGAGATCTGTTCCAGGATGTCGTGGAATTTGGCCCGCTCGGCGGAGAGCTTGTTTTTGCGGAAGCTCTGGGCCAATGTCTGCAGGTCCATGTCGTTGTGGCTTATCTCGTCCCAGACCTGGTGGGCCTCTTCGAAGTTGCGCGGTCCGATGGCCAGGTATCCCTGGAGATGGTCCCGCTTGTGGTCGGTCATCAGCAGGAAAGCCCGGTTCATGCCGAAACCCCTTCCGGCGGTGATGGCTGTCAGGGCCACCGACAGCACCTCCTCCAGGTCTACGGAACTCTGCAGGACGGAACCCAGTTCGTGGAAGAAGCGGATTTCGAGGCTCTTGCTGTCCAGGAAGCTGAGCAGGGACTGGATATGGATCTTCTGGCGGCGGTATTCGTCGTGGATCAGGGAAAAAACCGGCCCCAAGGGGTGACCGCTGCTCTGAAAACGTTCCAGGTCGCGCCTGAAGTTGGGGCAGTCGCAGCATTTCTCCAGGATACGCCGCCGCGGGGATTCCAGCAGGTCTTCATCGCCTTCGTGGATGTTCGGGCAATCACCCAATGCAACCACATCTCTGTCCCAGCAGCACTCCCAATCCACGCGGTTCCTCGTTTATGCCAAGGCGTTCAAGATAAAGCGTAGTTAATTATACCAGGAGATGAACGGGCTTCAAGTCATGACGGATAAATTCGTGGCGTTGCCTACCGTATTTTCCATGTGGTCCCCTGGGCGGAATCGAGCAATTGCACCCCTTTTTCCAGCAGCAGGTCGCGAATCTCGTCGCTTCGTTTGAAATTTTTGGCTTTGCGGGCCTCGGCCCGCTCTACGATCAGCCCCTCGATCTCCGCCGGGGAGATGTTGATCTGGTCTGCCTTGGAACTCTTGATCCCTTCCAGCCACGCCGCCGGACGGCTACCGAACAGGCCCAATACCTGCCCCACTTCGGCAAAACGATCGCGCGTCCGGGCAATGAGCGACAGGCCGGCCGGGTCGGGGTCACCCATCTCCGCCAGGAACCGGTTGCCGGCGCGCACGACATCGAACAGCACGCCCAGAGCCTGGGCGGTGTTGAAGTCGTCATCCATGGCTTCGCAGAAACGGGGGATAAGGTTTTCCAGTTTGTCCTGCAACTCCTGCCCGGCACCGGCCGGCGACTCTCCCGCCGACAGTTCGGGAGGGGCGGGGTTCTCAAGCAGGATGTCGTCCAGGGCCGCCAGAAAGGAATAGATCCGTTCCAGGCCCGCCTGGGCCTCGTCCAGATTCTGATCGGAGAAGTCGATCGGCGAGCGGTAATGGGCCGAGAGGATGAAGAAGCGCAGGGTCTCCGGGTCGAACTTCTCCAGCACCTGGCGGATGGTGAAAAAGTTGCCCAGGGACTTGCTCATCTTCTCCGAGTTGATGTTGACAAAGCCGTTGTGCAGCCAATAGCGGACGAACTGGCAGCCATTGGCCGCCTCGGATTGGGCAATCTCGTTTTCGTGATGGGGGAAGATCAGGTCTTTGCCGCCGCCGTGAAAATCGAAGGTCATGCCCAGGAACTCCATGCTCATGGCCGAGCACTCGATATGCCAGCCGGGGCGCCCCTTGCCCCACGGCGACTGCCACCACGGTTCCCCGGGCTTGGAATCCTTCCAGAGGGCGAAATCCATGGGGTGGCGTTTTTTATCCCCCACCTCCACCCGCGCCCCGGCCTTCATCTCGTCCAGGTTGCGCTTGGAAAGCTTGAGGTAGTCGGGGAAGGTCTCCACGGCATAATACACGTCCCCCTCAGACTCATAGGCGTGTCCCTTGGCGATCAGGGCCTCGATGATGGCAATGATGCCGCCGATGTGGTCGGTGGCCTTGGGCTCCACCGTCGGCTTGGCCAGCCCCAGACGCTCCATGTCTTCGTCGAATGCCTGGATGTAGCGGTCGCTGATGGTGCGGTAGTCCACCCCTTCCCGGTTGGCCCGGTTGATGATCTTGTCGTCGATGTCGGTGTAGTTGCGCACATAGGTGACATCGTAACCTGCGTACCCCAGGTAGCGGTAGATCACGTCAAAGACCACGTTGGCCCGCGCGTGGCCGATGTGGCAGTAGTCGTAGACCGTTACTCCGCAGACGTACATCCCGGCCCTGCCGGGTATGAGCGGTATGAAAACTTCCTTTTCACCGGAAAGGGTGTTGTAGACGCGCAGTGCCATGGTGCGGCTCCCATAAAAAGATTTGTTGTGCTTCTGCGGTGCTTGTTATCTATCGGCCTGACGAGGCGGCGCGGTATCGCCCCCTGTCGCATCCGACCGGGACTCCCGGGCCGATGCCGCGGAAAAAGGTTACTTCACCACGGTGGGGCCCTGTGCCGTGAGAGTTATCACGGTCACGCCCCGCCGGTTCTTGCGGCGTCCCTCGGCCGTCCTGTTGCTGGCGACGGGGATGGAACAGCCATAGGCGTTGATGCTGATCCTTTCCGGATCGATGTCGCCGTTGTGCAGTATCTGGTTCTTGATGTTGACGGCTCTGACGCGGGAAAGGGTCATATTGTAATCGAACGGTCCCGTGTAATCGGCATGCCCTTCCACATGGGCGGATACCTGGGGATTCTTCTTCATGAATTCGTAAATCGCCTTGAACTTCGAGTAATATTTGGGGTTGATGTCGGCCTTGTCCACCCTGAAGGTGATGACAAGTTTCATCAGCGGTTTTTCGTCGTAAACGATCCTGCTGTCGGGGGTCGCGGGGCAGCTGTCGGTAGCTGCGGTAAAATAGCCTGCGCTGGACATGCCTTTTCGCGGCAGGAACGGTTTGATGGGCACCTCGATCAGTATGGGCGTCGCCTCAGGGGGCTCGGGCCCCGGTCCCGGTTTTTGAGGTGCCGACGCTATGGGGGCGGCAGCCACGGGGGGTGTCGACCGTACGGGCGCCATGGCCGGTCGCGGCGCCGGAGCCGTCGGAGCGGCAACTACCGCAGCAGGAGGAAGCTCAGCGGGAGGAACCGGAGCAGCAACCTCTGGAGCGGCAATCGTCGGAGCGGCAACCACCGGAGCAGCAACCATGGGAGCAGTAACCACGGGAGCAGTAACCGTCGGAGGAACAACCACGGGAGCAGCAACCGTCGGGGAAGCAACCGTCGGGGAAGGGGGGGGCGGAGCGGCAACTGCCGGAGCCGTGGGCGCCGCAGTGGTGCTCCCCAGCGGGCAGCCATCCTTGTCTACCGGGACCCCCCAGGGGGTTCCGGGGCATTTGTCGAGATAGTTGGGGACCCCGTCGCAATCGGAATCCAGCAGGGTTACGCCATTGAGCTTGGCGATGCAATCCGTCATGGCGGCCCCAGGGGCGGGCTGCGGTCCCTTCCGGGGAACGGCGGCGGCCGGCGGCGCGACGGCAGGTGTTGCGACGGCAGGTGCCGCGAGGTTGGTCGTTGTTTTCTCTCCGGTTATCGCCTCTGCCGGAGCTTGCACGGCCGGTGCGGGGGCGGCGCTTTCAGCCTGTTCCGTCGTTTTGGCCGGGCAACCATCCTTGTCGACCTTGACGTCTGCCGCTGTTCCGGGACATTTGTCCAGATAGTCGGGCACCCCGTCGCCATCACTGTCAAGCGGGCAGCCGTCCTTGTCGACCTTGACCCCTGGCGGCGTTCCGGGGCATTTGTCGAGATAGTCGGGCACGCCGTCGCCGTCGCTGTCCACCGGGCAGCCGTCCCGGTCCACCTTGACCCCCTTGGGGGTATCCGGGCATTTGTCCAGGTAGTCCGGTACCCCGTCTTTGTCGGAATCGACCGGCGGCACCCGTTTCAGCGACTTGTCATAGCCCAGGAGGAATGACAGGCCGAGGGACGCCTCAAAGTTGCTGCGGGCGGCCATGTCCCGGTACACGAAGAGGTGGCGCAGGTCCATCCGCAGCGCCAGATAATCCTTGAGGAAGTATTTGACGCTGGCGCCGTAGTCGAAAAATGCGTTTGCAGACGAGGGGCTGCCGCCGCCATCCACGTACATGCCGCCGACGCCGATGGCAAAAGAGGGGACGAACCGCTCCCGGGGCAGCAGGGAATAGAGCGCCTCGGTGCGCAGGAGATAGGCATTGACGGCGCTTTTATTCGATTTCAGGCGGGTCATGGCCACGTCGAGCCCGGCTTCGACCCCCAGGCTGTCGATGGCGTTGCGGCCGATGATGTCGTATCCCAGGCGGAGGCCGTAGCTGGGACTCGCCTCCAGGTTGCTGTGGCCGTCGAACACGAGCATGCCGGCAACCGGGGTGAGGGAGACCGAAGGCGTGACGGCGGCGGCTTGGCGTGGAGCGCGGAAATCCACGGCAGCCAGGCAATCCCTGTGTGCGGACATGATCACGGTGCCGAGGAGTATGGATACGATGAACCTGCGCAACGATTTCTCCGTCCACATCAGAGATTTAAACTGTTACCATATACTACGTATAGCCACCTACTTTCAACCAAAACCACCATTTCACGCGGGCCGGTTGTCAATTGAAAAAACGGGTGGAGCAGATCCCCGCTGATTACCTGCATGGTTCAAACGACGCATGAACTGCTCTTTAAGAATTTGACACCGCTACCCCTTTTTGATATAGACCATAGAAGGTTCAAGTGTTTAAGTACTGTGCCACCACTTATTCAGCGGGGAGTCGCAGATGATTATCCAGTGTGAACAGTGCTCCACAAAATTCAGGCTCGATGATGCCAAGATCAAGGACAAGGGCGTCAAGGTCCGCTGTGCCAAGTGCCGGCACGTATTCACCGTCACGAAGCAGCAGGATCTGGAGTCCCCGGGCGAAACCCCGGCCGGCTTTGGGCTGCCGTCTGCGCCTGGCCCGGATGACGCTCCGGCTCATGACGCCGTTGCCCAGTGTGAGGCGCTGTCGAGCCATTCGTTTGCCGCAGGGAGTCTGGGTGATGACGTTTCATTCGCTTCGCCGGCGATAGAGCCGCCCCCGGCTCCGACGGGGGAGGCTGATTTCGGCTTTTCCTTTTCCGATGAGACGCCGGGTGCTTCTACAGGCCATGAGGAAGCCCCGGCTCCCGCCAACGAGGCAGATTTCTCCGATTTCGATTTCGGCGATGTTGCAGCAGCCAAGGAGCCGGTGAGTGCATCGCCGGCCCCGGATTTCAGCGGAGAAGGCCGTCATCCCGCGGCCCCCGCCCCGGATGCTGCCGGTTTCGACTTCGGCGATGAAAATCTGTTCGGCGATGCGGTCGCAGCCCCTGTGCCCGAAGAGCCTGCCGAACCGATCTCCTTCGATTTTTCGGCCGATGCGTTTGCCGATTCCCTGGGGGCGTCTGAAGAGGCGCCGGGAGGGGAAAGGGCGGTGAGCGGTATCGCTGCGGCCCAGGCCGACGAGCCCTTCAGCCTGGGGGAAATCGACTTCGGCGACGAGTTGACCTCCGTAGCCGTGCAGCACGTCAACCCCGAGGAACTCAAGCCCGCCCAGGAATTGCTCTTTGCCCCCCTGGCGGAAGCGCAGGAAAAAAAGGGCTCCGACGTCGGGGAGGGGCCTGACGCCGCGGCCTTCTTTACCACACAGCAGGAAGAGCTGCCGCCGCTTTCCATCTCCTCGCGCCGCAAGCAGAGCCCCGTCTTTATGGGGGTGGCCGCCGCGCTCGTCGTGGCTGTTGTGGCGCTGTTGGGCTATGCCGGGTACTCGATGTTCGGCGTGGAGAAGGTGGCAAAGGAGAGCGGGCGGATTTCGGTACGCGGAATAAACGCCGCTTTTGTCAAGAACAGCGCCGCCGGTGAGCTCGTCGTGATCAGCGGTGAGGCGGTCAACGAATTCGGTGGGCCGCGGGCCGCCATCCAGGTCAAGGGGATGATCTACGGTCCGAATGGACAGGTGCTGGCAAGCAAGAGCGCCTTCTGCGGAAATCCCTTGACCAGGGAACAGTTGGCCGGTATGCCGCTGGACAAGATAGAGGCCGCCATGGCCAACCAGTTCGGCGATTCACTGGACAATCTGGAGGTGCAGCCGGGGAAAACGATCCCCTTTGTGATCGTGATCGCCAAGCCGCCAGCGGATGCGAGGGACTACGGTGTGCAGACGGCCGGTTCCACGGTGGCTACGGGAAAACAGCCCTAGCGCTCACCGCGTGGCGGGATGAAAGAAAAAGGGCCGTGGAGCAATTCCGCGGCCCTTCTGTTTTTCGGCGAGGTGCTTGCCCCGGAACCGTTAGAGTATCTCCACCAGTTTGATGTCGAAGGTCAGATCCTGCCCGGCCAGCGGATGATTGGCATCGAGGGTGACGGTGGTGTCGGTCACCTCGGTTACCATGACCGGCATTGCCGAACCGTCCTGGAGGATGACCTCCATCTGCTGGCCCGGTTCCGGGTTGATGTCGCCCGGAATCTCGCTCCGTTCGATCACGGCTACCATCTCTTCGGCGCGGGGGCCATAGGCCTCCTCGGAGGCTATGGAAACCTGAACCCTCTGGCCCGGTTCAAGGCCGATTACGGCTGCTTCGAATTTTGGGATCAGGTGCCCCTCGCCGATGACGAATTCCATCGGTGCGCCGGCCTGGCCGCCGCATCCGCACGAATCGTCGCTGCATTCGTCGGCACCCTTTTCCGAACTGTCGAATATGGAGCCATCCTCAAGCGTGCCGGTATAGTGCACGCGAACCTTGTCGCCGTTTTTTGCCTGTGCCATGTGTGTCTTTCCTTTCGTTGTTTAATTCAGCCATCTGACAGATAGGTGGGGAACAGGCATAATCCGTAAGGGCCGATACGTATTGTTTGGTCAGCGTTACGGGGTGATCAACGCTTCCAGCGTTCTTCTCAGTAATGCGGGATCCTTGCCGCAGATTTTGACGCGCTTGTGCCGCGAGGTTTCTCCCGAGACGATCTCCACCGCCGATCTGGCGACATCAAAACGTTCGGCCAGAAATTCCCGGCACAGCTTGTTGGCTGCGCCATCCACCGGCGGCGAGGTCAGGCGGATCTTCAGGGCATTGTCCTGGATGCCGCACACCTCGTTCTTGGATGCCCGTGGCTGGATGTGAAGGGTAAGGATGATGCCTCCGTCCGTATCAGCACAGAGGGGCGGGTCAGCTTTGCTCATCGCCGGAGAGTTGACGGGCGTAGCTGTCCAGAAGGGCTTTGAGGCTGATCTCGAACTGGACTTTCTGGCGGCGGACCTCTTCGATGCGGGCCTTGAGATCGCCCAACTGCCGTTCGGCATCCATCACGATCCGTTCGGCCCTGAGTTCGGCTTCGGAAATGAGCAGCGACGCCTCTTTCTGGGCATTGGCCTTCATCTCCTCGGTGATCCGCTGGGCGGCCAGCATGGTTTCGCGGAGGTCCTTCTCCTTCTCGCCCATCTCGGCCATCTCCCGGTTATGACGGGCCTGCTGCTCTTTCAGTTCGTTATTTTCGCGGAGCAGGTTTTCCATTTCCGAGGCGACGGATTGCAGGAAGGCGTCCACATCTTCCGGGTCCAGGCCTCCCAGCATCTTGCCTTTGAACTGCTGCTGCTGGATATCGAGCGGGGTGATCTTCATCGCTGGTTAACCTCTCAATTTGAGTGACATGCTGGCCGTCATGAGGTACTGGTAGGCGGTATCCAATACCACGATCTGCAGTACGTAGATCAGGGCAAAGGCCACCAAGGGTGACAGATCGAGCATGCCGGTGTCGGGCATGTGGCGTCTGATCCGGCGCAGGAGCGGGTCGGTGACGCGGTAGATGAAGTTGACGATCGGGTTGTAGGGATCGGCATTCACCCACGAGATGATCACACTGGCCAGCAGGATGTACTTGTAGATGGTCAAAAGGCCGTTGCCCAGTTCCACGATCTTGGCCAGGGCCAGGAGTATGTTTGCAAAGAGTACCACGTCTGATCGCTCCGTATGGTGCCCGGTCGGCATTATTTTAGAAGATAAACGGGCTAGAATATGCCTTAAAGTACGTGTAATGTCAAAGCAGAAAGACAGATGCTTGTCAGGGGGCTGTGAGTCTGGTATAAACAGCTCCGGTAAAGGCGGCGCATCCAGGCCGCCTTCTTTTTATGGCGAGGTGTGACGATGAATGAGTACCGGGAATACCTTGAGAGCGCCGTGACGGCGGCCCTGGCGGCGGGAAGTTTCCAGCGCCACCGTTTCGCGTCCCGTCTGGAGATCGACCTGAAGGGTGACAAGAACCTGGTGACCGAGGTGGATCGGGAGTCTGAACGGCTGATCGTGGAACACCTCCTGGTCCGTTTTCCGGGCCACACCATTATTGCGGAAGAGGGGGAGTATCCGCCGGGGGACTCCCGGTTCCGCTGGATCATCGATCCCCTGGACGGTACGACCAACTACGCCCACGGCTTCCCCTGGTTCTGCGTTTCCATCGCAGTGGAGGTGGAGGGGGAGCTGGCGGCGGGCGTGATCTATAACCCCCTGTCCAACGAACTCTTCACGGCCGCAAAGGGGGGCGGTGCCTACATGAACGGCCGCCGTTTACGGGTTTCCGCCAACGCTCCCCTCAAGAACACCCTGCTGGGCACCGGTTTTCCCTATGACTGCGCCACCGATCCGGCCAACAACTTCGCCAGCTTCGTCGCCTTCCAGAAGGCGGCCCGCGGCATCCGCCGGGCCGGCGCCGCCGCTCTGGACCTGGCCTTTGTCGCCGCCGGCCGTCTGGACGGTTTCTGGGAACTGAAGCTCAAACCGTGGGACGTGGCCGCCGGGGTCCTGCTGGTCCGCGAAGCCGGGGGGATGGTGACCACCTTCGACGGCTCGGCCTATGACGTCTTCAATGACCGCATCCTGGCCAGCAACGGTTTGATCCACGACGACATGACGGCCCTGCTCGCCGCGTCGGCTGCGGGGACCGCCCCATGACGCGCAAACGGACCGCACTGCTGCTCTCCGCCCTTGTCCTGCCCGGCTTGGGGCAACTCTACCTCGGCCGCAAAGTGGCGGGCATCGCCATCATCATGGTGCTCAACCTGCTCCTGCTCTTGGCGTTGTTCGTGGTGTTGAAGGGGCTCGGGCCGGTGATCGCCGCCAAGGTGACCGCCGGTGCGGTTACGGTCTCGCCCCGCGAGGCCATGACGGCCTTGAAGGGGGTCTCCGGTTTCGGAAAGGGATTATTGGTCGCGTTTGCCTTGGTGTGGGCCTTTTCCATTGCCGATGTCCTGCGCTGCCGCGTCGGGGAATGATTGCGTGATGCCCCTGTTTCCTGAGTGTGTCGTTTATACAACATTCCGATTGACAAACAACGTTATTTTGTGAGAAATTCAAGAATATTTACTTATTACGAGAGCAAATGCACGGCACGTGCGACATCGGGGATAACATGATTCATGCGCAGGTCATCGGCAGCGGGGCGTATTCACCGGAACGGGTGGTTAAAAACGAGTTTTTCGAGGATCTGGTGCCGAACGCCGACGAATGGGTGTTTTCCCGCACCGGCATCCGTGAGCGCCGGTTCGCCCGAGAGGATCAGGCGACCTCCGACCTGGCGACCATTGCCGCACGGCAGGCCCTGGAGGCGGCCGGTATCGACGCCTCCGAGATAGACTGTCTTGTAGTGGGCACCTCGACGCCGGACATGATCCTGCCCGCAACGGCCTGTATCGTCCAGCACAACATCGGCGCCACCAATGCCTTCGCCTTTGATGTCAATTCGGTGTGCAGCAGTTTTGTCTATGCCCTGGAAGTGGCCGATAATTTCATCAAGTGCGGCAAGTACAAGACGGTGATGGCCATCGGCGCGGACACCTACTCCAAGATCCTCGATTTCGAGGACAAGTCCTCCTGCCCGTTGTTCGGCGATGGCGCCGGGGCGGCGATCCTGAGGGCCACCGAAGAGGACAAGGGGGTGCTCTGCACCTACATGCGCAGCGACGGCAGCGGCTGGCCACTGATCCAGGTTCCCTCCTCCGGTTCGCGCAAACCGGTCACCGCCGAGACCATCGCCGCCCACGAGAATACCTTCAAGATGGCCGGCAAACAGGTCTATATCTTCGCCACCGAGGTGATCCCCGAGATTATCGTGGAGATCTGCAAGAGGGGCGGCATCCAGGTCTCGGATATCGACTATATCATCCCGCACCAGGCCAACGTGCGCATGATCGATTTCATCGCCAAGAAATGCGGCTATCCCAAGGAACGTTTTCTCCTGAATCTGGACCGGTGCGGCAATACCTCGGCCGCCTCGGTGGCCCTGGTGCTCGACGAAAACCTGCGCAACGGCACCATCAAGCCGGGCAATCTGGTCCTGACCATGGGCTTTGGCGGCGGCCTCTCCTGGGGCGGCCTGCTGATCAGGTTCTGATGTCGACCGCGCAGAGCGTCTGACGTCACCCCCATCGAGCAAAGCCACCGCGTTCTGGTGGCTTTGCTTATTTGGCCCCATGGTGTAACCTTTTAGCTGTCCCGGCCGTCTAATGTGCAGAAAACGGGCACAGCCGAGCCGGGATGGTGCGAAAAGGGATTTCCCATACAACTTCGTATCGTACCGCGTGCAATGACCAGGAATATTTCGACAATTGTGACCAATGTGCCAGAGCAGCATTCCGACGAGAGCCTGATCAGCGCCACCCTTGCGGGCGACGATGGGGCCTATGCACTGTTGGTCACCCGCTACAAGCGGCGCATCTTCGGACTGGCCGCGCGTTTTGCCCGTGACAACGACGAGTTGGAAGACATTTGCCAGGAGGTATTCATCAAGGCCTTTGAAAACCTGGCGTCGTTCCGGCACGACGCCCCCTTTGAGCACTGGTTGACGCGCATTGCCGTGCGGGCCAGCCACGATGCGCTCCGCCGCCGGCGGCGCGAAAAGGGGCAAAGCGGTTTCGACGACTATGTGTTCGAGGTGCGGGACGCTGCCGCCGAGGCGCGTCACGAGGCGCGCGAGGCCCGTGATCTTCTGAAGTGGGCGTTCACACGCCTCAAGGCGGAAGAGCGGATCGTCATCACCCTGCTGGAGTTGGAGGGGCATTCGGTACGGGAAATTTCGGTATTGACGGGATGGAGCGAAACAAACGTGAAGGTTCGTGCCCATCGGGCGCGTCAGGTGTTGAAGCGGGTACTGGAGGAAAGCAATGAACCATAACGCGGATGAAAGATTGGACCGGCTTTTTGCGGCGGCGCGTACCGTACCGGTGGACACCTCCGCCCTGGAAGATCATTTCGAAACCAGGCTGATGGCCAGGTTAGGGGAGCGGCGCAGGGAGGTCATCCCGTGGTATGCGGTGATGTGGCGCATGGTGCCGCTGTTCGCCGTTCTGGTGGCCGTCATCGCGGTGTACGGCACCAACTTCGGGCCGTCGCCCTCCGGCGACCTGTTTGCGGCCATCAGTTCCAGTCAGGAAGAGTATCTGGCGCAGAACATCCTGACGGGGGAATGATATGAAGAATTTCAAGGCGATAGCGGGAATCCTGGTGGTGTTCCTCCTCGGTGCCGCGGGTGGGGCTGTGGTCACCTATCTGGTTCAGAAAGCCCATTTTGAACAATCCGTCATCGGCACTCACAAGATACGGGAAGAGGTCGTCGTAGAGCGGCTCACCAAGATGCTTGGCCTGGACAGCAGCCAGCAGGAGCAGGTCAAGGCCATCACCCATGAAACCCATGAGGGGATCGGCGCGCTGAAAAAACAGATTCGTCCCCAAATCGAGGCCCTGCTCACGAGGGGGCAAGGGCGCATAGAGGCGGTGTTGCGGCCGGACCAGCGGGAAAAGTTCCTAAAGCTCGTCGCCGATTGGGAGGCGCGCAAGAACCAGAAGGGCGAACGGAACCGCAATTGAACACTACCGTTTCAAGCCGCCGACCCCCCCGCCGGCTGCAAACGGGGCAAGCCCTGCCGAGGTAAACAATGCCTGCACTTCATGGTGCGGGCATTTCTGTTTCCACCCCCCGTGGAAACTGTCCGCCGCCAGCAGAACCCCGCCCGGCGCGAGCAGGTGCGCCAGGTTCTCCACGACCTCCCTGATCTCCCCCGGTTGGTTGATGATCGGCCCCCCCAGGAGCCCGTTGCAGAGGATGAGTTCGAAGCGCTGCCGCTCCGGGGGCAGGGCCAGGAGGTCGGCCTGCCGGAAGGAGAGGTGCCGCTCCGCGCCGCCGGCGAATACCGGTGCCGCCCACTCCCGGAAGGCGCCCTGCCGCATCGGGTCGTGGGGACAGGCGGCATGGGCCGCGGCCCACACCTCCAACGGATCGACGGTCCACCCCTCAACCCGAAAGCCCCCCGGCGTCACGCCGTGCTCAAGTAACAGCCGCGCCAGGCCATAGGTAGCGGCGCCGTCGCCGCAGGCGGCATCCAGGCAGCGCACCGGTTGTTCCCCTGCCGGGCGCCGTTCCAGCCAGCGCCGGATGACGGCGGTCTGCTCCGGGTAGCGCTCCATGGCCCCCCCGTAGAACCGTTTCGGCATGCCGGACCAGAAAAGGTAGTTCCTGCGCGCCTCACTATCTGCCACCAGCCGTTGCAGCAGACGGGCCGGGGTCGTGCAGGCGGAGAGGAGCGGCGGCAGGAGAGACGCCACGCCGGCCCAACTGAGCGCGTCGCGGAAAACCCCGGCGGCAGGCGGCGTCGGGCAGCTGAGGGCGGCCCGCTGGAAGCGGTTAAAGATCGGCCGCACAAAGGCCAGGGGGAACCAGAGTTCGCTCTGGTAGTGGATTTCGGGGGTCGGGCAGAGGCCGGGGGCAGGCCAGGGGGGCGGACAGAATGCGGCACAGGCAGCGGACATACGCCGGAGCCGCTCCAGGTCGGGCTGGATAGGGACGGGGTCGAGCTGGGACGGGATGAGCCTTTCGAGACGGCAATCGGCAACCCCGGGGTCAAGGGACGGGGTAAAATGGAGCATCAATAATCCTATAAAAACAGTCCACCACAAAGACACAAAGAACACAAAGAATGGCTTCAGTTGGTTATATGATAATTTCGTAATTGGCTGGACTTACTTTTTGGGTGAATACCTTCTCGTCGCCAACCCTGTGAATCCTTTGTGCTCTTTGTGCCTTTGTGGTTAATAATGACCGTCTTTAGGATAGCTGTTGAGCGGTCGGTACAGGGTGTCCCGTTCCACGGGGGTCCGGCCGGCCTTGCCGATCATGCGGATGATGCCCTCCTTGGTCAGGGACTGGGGGCTCCGGGCCCCGGCGTCGTGGCCGATCTTCTCCTCCACCACGGTGCCGTCCAGGTCGTTGACCCCGAAGGCCAGTGCGACCTGGGCGATCTTTTCCCCCAGCATGACCCAGTAGGCCTTGATGTGCTTGAAGTTGTCCAGGAAGATGCGGGCAACGGCCAGGGTCTTCAGGTCATCCAGTCCCGAGGTCCCCTTGATGTTCAGTTTCAGGTCCGAATTCTCCGGCTGGAAGGCCAGGGGGATGAAGGCCTGGAAGCCGCCGGTCCGGTCCTGCAACTCCCGCAGGAGTTCCATGTGCCGGACCCGGTCGGCCGGCCCTTCCACATGGCCGTAGAGCATGGTGGCGTTGGTCTTCAGTCCGGCCTGGTGGGCCAGGCGGATGATCTCCAGCCAGCGGGCCCCGGAGATCTTTTCCGGGCAGATCTTCTGGCGGACCTCCTCCACCAGGATCTCGGCGCCGCCCCCCGGCATGGAGCCGAGCCCGGCGGCCTTGAGCCGCTCGAAGACCTGCTCGATGGTCAGCCCGGAGATGCGTCCGAAATAGTCGATCTCCACGGCGGTAAAGGCCTTGATGTGCAGGGTTGGCGCGACCTGGCGGATGGCGTTCAGCACGCGCTCGTAGTGTTCGAAGGGGAGATCGGGGTGGAGCCCGCCGACGATATGCACCTCGGTGGCGCCTTCTTCTTCGGCCTGCTTGGCCTTGCGGCACATGTCCTCCAGGGCCAGGGTATAGGCCCCCTCGTCCCCCGGCGTACGGGAGAAGGCGCAGAAAGCGCAACGGTTGACGCAGATGTTGGTCGGGTTGATGTGGCGGTTGACGTTGAAGAAGACGTTTTTGCCGTTCTTGCGTTCGTTGGCCAGGGCCGCCAGTTCTCCGATGGCCAAGAGGTCGTTGGAGTTGAAGAGGAACAGCGCCTCATCGGCGCTGATGCGCTGGTCGGCGCGGACTTTTGCGGCTATGCTCTCAAAGCTGCTCATGGGGAAACCTTTTCTAGTGATAACGGATGGGGTGACATTACCCTGAATCCATGACGCTTCCATGCCTCCGTTTGTCCGAGAGGCCTCTGCCTCTGCATAAAGGCAGACAACCGACCGTCCGATGGAGGACCGGCGTGGTGAGTGGCTTGCTGCGACACGGGCGGCGTGCGGGCTCCGGCTCTTCCGGCCACGAAGGCTGTCAGCGCCACGGATTCAGGATTACACTTTACGCTCCAGCAGCGCCACGGCGTGGGCGGAGATCCCCTCGCCGGTTCCGGTGAAGCCGAGGCCCTCCTCGGTGGTGGCCTTGACATTGATCCGTCCCAGGTCGGCGTGGAGCACGCGGGCGATGTTCTCCCGCATCCCGGCGATGTGGGGCGCCATCTTGGGCCGCTGGGCGATGATGGTGGCGTCCAGGTTGCCGAGCCGGTAGCCGCTGCGGTCGGCGACCGTCATGACGTGCGCCAGCAGTTTGAGGCTGTCCGCCCCCTCGAAGGCCGGGTCGGTATCCGGGAAGTGCTTGCCGATATCACCCTCGCCGATGGCGCCCAGAATGGCGTCGGCGATGGCGTGCAGCAGGACGTCGGCATCGGAATGCCCCAGAAGCCCCTTCTCCCAGGGGATCTCCACCCCCCCCATGATCAGTTTTCTTCCCTCCACCAGGCGGTGGACGTCATAACCGTGCCCTATGCGCATACAGCCAAACCTCTCTGTCGTTTATTCCGCTTTCAGATCCCGCGCCATCAGTTCTGTGACCGCCTCGCGGGCCGGTTTGTCCTCGTGGAGGATCTGGTAGGTCTTCTCGACGATCGGCATCTCCACCCCCAGGCGCAGGGCGAGTTGGTGGACCGATTCCGCCGTCTTGACCCCTTCAGCCACCATGCGCATCTCCCCCAGGATGTCGGCCAGCCGCATCCCCTGGCCGAGCTTGAAGCCGACGGTGCGGTTGCGGGAGAGGTCGCCGGTGCAGGTCAGGACCAGGTCGCCCATGCCGGCCAGGCCGGCGAAGGTTGCCGGCTGCGCTCCCATGGCGCGCCCCAGCCGGTTCATCTCCGCCAGGCCGCGGGTGATCAGGGCGGCGCGGGCATTGTGGCCGAAGCCGAGGCCGTCGCAGATGCCGGCGGCAATGGCGATCACGTTCTTGACCGCCCCCCCCAGCTCCACGCCGGTCACGTCGTTGTTGGTATAGACCCGGAACTGGGGGCTGCTGAAGGCCGCCTGCATGCGCCGGGCGTTGGCCTCGACGCGGGATGCGGCTACGATCAGCGACGGGAGTTCCTGGGCCACCTCCCGGGCAAAGGTCGGCCCCGACAGGGCCACATAACCCTCGGCCGCTTCCGGCGGCAGCAGTTGGCCGCAGATCTGGGAGACGGTCTGGAGCGTCTCCAGCTCGATCCCCTTGGAGGCGTTGGCGATAACGGTCCCGCCGCCGATGGCGGGGGCAATCTGTTTCAGTACCCCCCGCATGACCTGCACGGGGGTCACCAGCAGGATGATGCCGCGGCCGTCGATGGCCCCGCGGAGATCCCCGGTTGCAACCAGCTTCGGCTGCAACGGGATGCCGGAAAGGTACAGGGAGTTGGTGTGGGCGGTGTTGATCTCCCGGACCAACTCCTTCTCGTAGGCCCACAGGAGGACATCGTGGTCGTTGGCCGCCAGGCGGTTGGCCAGCGCCGTTCCCCAACTCCCGCCGCCGATGACGGCTATCTGCTCGCTTTTACTCTTCATCGTTGGTATAGCCTTCCTCCAGTCGCAAGTCGTACCCTTCGGCCAGGGCCTGGCGGGCCGTATCCACGCTATCCAGCACCAGGCGCCGGATAAAGGGATGGCGGCTCTCGGGCAGGAAGCCTCCCACCAGGCTTAAGGCCGTGGCCAGGGTGCGCTGGACCGCGTCGTCCTCGCTGCCGGTCTGTTGCATGTAGTCGGCGGTCAAAAGCAACCGCTTGATGATCTCGGCGCGACGCGGAATGACCATCTCGTCGCAGAACAGGTTGATCTCGGCCTCCAGGGCCTCCGCCGTCACACCCTCCACGCCGTCCTTCTCCTCCAGGGCCATGAAACGCTCGGCGGCGTCGTAGACGGCCGGTTCGGACAGGATCCACCCTTCCAGGCTCGGGTCGTCCAGCAACTCGTTACTGGTCATGACGTAGCCGGGGATCTTCTCGACGATGCCGTCCAGGTGGTTCAGGCTGAAACGGGGGATGTAGGCCTCGGGTTTGAGGGAATCGGGCCGGAACAGGCGCATGTCCACGTAAAAATCGGGCGGCAGGTAGAAACCCTGTTCGCGGCTGCGGTGGAGGGCTTCCCGCAGGGAGGCCAGGGCGTAGCCGGGATCGACCGGGAGCAGCATCTCGCCGTTGATCAGGTCCTTGAGTACGAGGTTGTATTCCTTCTCGTCCCGCATGCGATAGCTGACCGCGTTCAGGAGCCCGTCGGACTCGCCCGTCAGGATGAGCAGGGCGGCGAAGGCGGAATCGTCCAGCTTCCAGGCGAACCAGAGCGACCGCGCGCCATAGAAGTCGATGGGACCGGCCTGGACATCGTGGAACGGGAGCGGCATGGGGAACGGTTGCGGCAGTTCCGTCGGCTCCTTGATGCCCAGGAAGGAGAGCCGCCGGATGCTGCGCCGGATCAGTTCGGCCACGTCGCCTTCGTGGCGCCGCTCGGCCCTGGTCAGCACGTCCAGCGCACAACCGCTCTTGATCCGTCCCAGCGCCAGGATGGCCTCCCGTACGATCTCGGGCCGTTCGAAGGAGAGCAGGATCTCGAGCAGGGTCACGGCGTCGGGGGAGTCGAGTTCGGCCAACCGGTGGATCATCCGTTCGCGGAAATCATCGGTGACATCCAGGAAGTTGTCGATGAAGCGCACCAGTCCCCGCTCGCCGTCCTTGAGGCAATCGTCGATGAACCCGTCCAGTGATGCGGCGCCGTATCCGGTCAAGGATGCGAAGGGGGGGGCGGTGACGTCGATGCCGCTGTCGTGCAGCAGGTCCAGAAGGGCCAGCTTGCCGTCCTCTTCCAGGTCCTTGCGCTGGATGGTGATCTGGATCAACTGATCCATCCAGGCCGATGCGTCAAAAAAGTCCAGCATGCAGGTGTAGCGGTAGATGGCGGTGCCGTTGTGTTCCTGCCACAGTTTGCGGACCAGCGGGTTGAGCGCGCGTTTGCCCGATTTCTGCAGGCGTCGGCCGATGCGCTCCATCTGGTCGCCGGTCAGGTCGTCCCGTTTGAGAAAATCCAGAAGGCGTATGATGCGCCGCCGTTCCCGCAGGGATTTGTCAATTTTCAAAGCTCTGGTCATAATATTTTTATCTTACCACGGAGGGCAGAGAGGCAACAGAGGAACATCTGAGGAATTCCCTACTACAAGAATTGTTCTCGCTTTGTTCGTTCCCTTTTCCTTTTCTCCGTGTCCCTCTGTGTCCTCAGTGGTGAATGCTGTTCAGCCGTTACTCGGTTTCTTCGTTGCTTTCGTCCGTCCCGTCCTCGAGATCGTCCTCTTCCTTCTCGGCCAGTTTGGCCACGGCCACGACCTTTTCCTTCTCCTCGGTGGTGATCAGGCGCACCCCCTGGGTGTTGCGGCCGATCACCGAGAAGCCGGAGACCGGAACCCGCAGGATCTTGCCGTTGTCGGTGATGACCATCAGGTCGTTGTCGTCGGCTACCTGCATGACGTTGACCACGCTGCCGTTGCGCTCGGTGGTCTTGATGGTGATGATCCCCTTGCCGCCCCTGCTCTGGTCGCGGTACTCGTCCAGGTCGGTGCGCTTGCCGTAGCCATTTTCGCAGACCGTGAAGATGGTCGAGCCGACGGCGGTGTTGTCCACGATCTCCATGCCGATCACCCGGTCGTCGTCGGACAGGTTCATGCCGCGCACGCCCCGGGTGACGCGCCCCATGGAGCGGGCATCACCTTCGTTGAAGCGGATGGCCTTGCCGTTCTTGGATGCCAGGAAGACATCCTTGCTGCCGTCGGTCAGGGCCACGGAGATCAGGCGGTCGCCGTCGTCCAGCTTGACGGCGATGATGCCGCCACTGCGCACGTTGGAGTATTCGATCAGCGGCGTCTTCTTGACCACGCCGTTACGGGTGGCCATGAACAGGAAGGTGTCTTCGCTGAACTCCTTGACCGGCAGGATGGTGGTGATCTTTTCGTCCATGGCCACATTCACCAGGTTGACCACCGCCTTGCCCTTGGTGGTGCGGCTTCCCTCGGGGATCTCATAGACCTTGAGCCAGTACATGCGGCCGGCATCGGTAAAGCAGAGCAGGTAGTCCTTGGTGGAGGCGATGAAGAGTTGTTCGACGAAATCCTCTTCCTTGGTCTTCATGCCGGTCTTGCCCTTGCCGCCGCGCCGTTGCGAGCGGTACAGGTCCACGGCGCTGCGCTTGATGTAGCCGGTATGGGAGATGGTCACCACCATCTCCTCATCCTCGATGGTGTCTTCGAGGGAGATGTCGGCGGTCTTGTCCACGATCTCGGAGCGGCGCTTGTCGCCGAACTTGTCGCGGATCTCGGTCAGCTCGGCCACGATGATCTTGAGGATCTCGGCGTCGGAAGCCAATATCTCCCGCAGGCGGGTGATGAAGGCCAGCACGTCCTCGTATTCGGAAACGATCTTGTCCCGTTCCAAGCCGGTCAGGCGTTGCAGGCGCATCTCCAGGATGGCCTGGGCCTGGATATCGCTCAGCTGCACCGCATTCTCATAGCCGGCCGGCCGGGGCAGGTCGAGGCGTTTCAGGTATTCCGGGTCGGCGAACCGGCCCTCCATCAGCCCCTGCTTGGCCTCGGGCGGGGTCTTGGACTCGCGGATCAGTTCAATGACCGCGTCCAGCCAGTCCAGGGCGATCTTGAGGCCTTCCAGGATATGGGCTCGGGCCAGGGCCTTCTTCAACTCGAAGTTGGTGCGGCGGGTGACCACCTCGCGGCGGTGATCGACGAAACAGTCCATCATCTCCCGCAGGGTCAGCACCCTCGGGCGGTTGTGGACGATGGCGATCATGATGATGCCGAAGGAGGTCTGCAACTGGGTGTGTTTGTAGAGCTGGTTCAGCAGCACCTCGGCGTTTTCGTCCCGTTTGACCTCGATGACGATCCGCATCCCCTCGCGGTCCGACTCGTCGCGGAGATCGGTGATCCCCTCGATCCTCTTCTCCTTGACCATGTCGGCGATGCTGGAGACCAGCTTGGACTTGTTGACCTGGTAGGGGATCTCGGTGATGATGATCGACTGGCGTTCCGATTTTTTCTGGACCTCCACATGGGCCTTGGCGCGGATCTGGATGATGCCGCGGCCGGTGGCGTAGGCGTCCCTGATCCCTTGGCGGCCGTAGATGGTCGCGCCGGTGGGGAAATCGGGCCCGGGCACCATCTCCAGCAGCTCCTCGAAGCTCGTCTCCGGGTTGTGGATCACGGCGATGATGCCGTCGATGATCTCCATCAGGTTGTGTGGCGGTATGTTGGTGGCCATGCCGACGGCGATGCCGGCGGAACCGTTGACCAGCAGGTTGGGGAACTTGGAGGGCAGGACCGTCGGCTCCATCAACTCGTCGTTGTAGTTGGGCGCCATGTTGACGGTCTCTTTGTCCAGGTCGGCCAGGAGCTCGTGGGTAAGCTGGCGCAGACGGATCTCGGTGTAGCGCATGGCCGCCGGGGAATCGCCGTCCACCGAACCGAAGTTGCCCTGGCCCTCGACCAGCATGTAGCGCAGCGAGAAATCCTGGGCCATGCGGACGATGGTGTCATAGGCGGCCGTGTCGCCGTGGGGGTGATACTTGCCGATAACGTCGCCGACCACGCGGGCCGATTTTTTGTAAGGCTTGTTGTATTCGTTGCCCATGTCGTACATGGCGTACAGACAGCGCCGGTGGACCGGCTTGAGTCCGTCGCGCACGTCAGGCAGCGCGCGGCCGATGATGACCGACATGGCGTAATCCATGTAGGAGCGTTTCATTTCGTCTTCGATGTTGACGGATATCTTGTTTTGCGGCGTGGTGGGATCGTTGATCATTGATTCCTCTTTCAGTGGCTTCTATTTACCCGACGGTTCAGCGCTTTCTGCCGTGGGAACGCTTTTTCGACCGGAGCGGAATCCTATCACATTATTCGCGATTTGTCTCTAGTTCATGATGCGGGGGACGGTGGGGAGCTTTCCGTGCGGCGGAGTGATGGGCGGAATCAATAGCGATAGCGCAGTTCCATTTTGAACAGCTGGTTCGTCCGCTGCGCCCCGTCAACCAGATTCAGGTTGCTGATCTTCTCGACACCGTACTCCACCTGGGCGTCCACGTCGCCATAGACCGGCAGAGTCCAGAAGGCGCGCCCGGCGTGCTTGCGCTCGATGGCTTGGCCCTGTACGCGTCCGATCATGCCGCGGTTGGTGTAGATGTATTCGAGGGCGAGATTGTTGCGCGTGCTGAACCAGTGACTGTAGCGGGAGAAGAAATCCTGGGTGGCGCCCCCCTGTGAGTCGCCCAGCGGCAGTCCTTTGTAGAGAAAACCTTCCGGGAAGGTGCCGCTCGTGTAGAGTATCTGGTTGCCCTGGAAAAATTCGAAGCGGAAATCGTCCCTCCCTTCGGCTGTCAGGCGCGGGATAAAGAAGCCGGCAATGTAGCTCTCCACGATGGGCCAGAAGGAGGCGGCGTCGCAGCCGGAGAATTCACCATACAGTTCGGTGTTGCGCAGCCAGGGGATGCGGTAGCGCGCCTCGAACCCCGCGTTGGCCTTGGAATTGTCCGCGTTCGTGCCACCGACAAGGCCATTCACCCAGTCACGGATGCTGTTATTGACCCCCGGGCCGCCCTGCATGCGGCCCAGATTTAAGCCGATTTCGAGGTTATCGGTCGGTTTGGAACTGAGCTTTATGGCATAGAACCAGGGCTGGCGCTCCTGTCCATTGGTAACGGTCTTGTCCAATCGAGAAAGGATCAAGGCATATTTCAGGTCACCGAGCCACGAAAGCCAGCCGACTCGAAACGGTTCCGGACTGGAGAGCTTGGCAATGGTGAGGTTTTCCGCATTGTTGGTCAGGGTGATGTTACCGCGATAGCCCAATCCCAGCCAGTTCTCATCCTTGCCGAGTTCCAACTCCAAAGCGCCCCCGCCGACCTTGAGATAGCCCCGGTTGAGCCGTATGGCGGTGCCCGCTTCCGAGGTAAGCACCATCGGTTCCAGCAGCCCGGTCATCTTGTCGCTCACATACCCCTCGGCCGCCCAGCGCAGTTCAGCGTTGCTTCCCTGATGGTAGACCGCACCGTCATTGTTCTCGGATAGCGGCGTCCCTTCGCTCCCAACCTGCTGCATGTTCAACCCAGGTGTCGCCGGGCGCAGGCCCGATCCGATCCCGAACACGCCGTCATCGCCCGGATCGTGTACCGGTCGGACATAGTTGCGTGGCGCCCCGTTCAGGTACACGTAGCGCATCCGGAGTGATGCGATCGGATTGAAGTCCAAAAATTGCGGTTTGCGTTCGGGGGCCTTTTGCAGGGAAACCTCGCGCGGGAGCAGTTCGCGGGTGCGGTCGATCAGTTCGCGGGCAAAGACCGGCACCCCGGCCCCGCCGGATTCCAGGTTTGTCTCCGCCTCCAGCACCTGTCGGGCAGCCTCGGCCTTGCTGAAGGGTTTCAGCCCCTTCACGTCGCTGGTGATCAGGCCGAACCCGGCCAATTTTTCCAGGTAGAGGTAGATCGGGCTATCCAGGGGGATGTTGGCGGAGGAGAGTGAAGCGGCCGATGCCTGGGTATAGCAGAATATAAACATGTATAAGAACAGGGCCGAACAGCGCTTGAGCATCAGGACCTCATGGAAATGTTGAATATTGTACCGCCGCAATTTTTCACCTTTCCACTTCCCTTCCGGCACATCCGGACGTAGCCGTTGAGCGGGAAGGTGTCTCACGGTTAAAGGAGGAGCAGGCGCAAGCTTATGAATGTAGCTGTCAACCTTACATTACGCCTGCATATAACGCAACCGAGTCGGCACCAGCAGGTTATAACCCAATAGCCTGCCGCATCACCAAAATTAGCAAGCTTATAAAGGTTGCCACTAGAATTTTGCGGTTATGTCGAGCCTGCCGCATGAGAATCAGCATATAGGCGACAAACATGATCACCGACTTGGCGGCAACACTCATCAAATGATATCTGGCGGTAAAATCAGAAGGCAACAATGGTACGGCTACCACAACAAATAAAACGAGGTATTCAAAGGGGCTTGTTATCAATTCTCCTGCCAGGTTGCGTAAAACAATATTTATTCCCACAGTGACAAGCAAAAGGGCAAATAGGCCATGAGAAATCCAGAGCAGGTCAAGCCCGGCAAGAGTGCTCTGGCGGCCGTAATTTTCGATAATAAATATACTTATCAGCCCACTGCAATAGATGACCGACTTCAGTAAAGAATTGCCCCAGCCACTGTCGGACATCCAAACTAGTGACATGCATAGTACGAGTAGGCCTGCCCCCCATGCGATATTTTGCGGATAGTCTGGTTTAACAAAAATGACCAGTGAAAGTATCAAAAGTAAGAGATATTTCACAACAACCAAAAGGGCATGGCTGTAACTCACGATGGTACGGCATGCTTCCGTATTCCGTAGTGATTTGTCTTTCTTTAGGCTTAAAAACAGGTGTGTCGACTCCAGTTTGGCTAAACCCCTCAGTGCAGCGTACAAAACGATACAAAAAACAACCAGAACAGAAAGCTGGATCGAATCTCGAACACCGTGCAGCAAGAGGGCGCAGGTTGCCAGCAGGTAGGATAACCCATAAATAAACAGCACTGAGAAACGATGACCAAGCCCAAGCTTCAGTAAACGGTGATGGATATGGGTCTTGTCTGGGCTGGAAATACTCTTTCCGTGCAGTTTACGGCCATACATGACAACCAAGGTATCCAGAATGGGGACGCCCAGGATCATGAGCGGGGCGACAGGAGAAACAGCGCCTCTTGACGCATTCAATAGCATAACGGGGAAAAACCCCATGCAATAGCCTAAAAAAAGGCTCCCTGCATCACCCATGAAAATGCTGGCAGGATAGGTATTGTAGCGCAGAAAGCCAATAATAGCTCCTAGCAGGGCAACCAGTAATAGCGAAAGGCTGTAGTTCCCCGTCTTCCAGGCCAGCATGCCAAACGCAAGGCAGGCGACGGCGGAAGTCCCCCCTGCCAGACCATCTAGGCCATCGATAAGGTTGATGGCGTTCATAACTCCAACAACGGCAAAAATCGTGAATGGGATAGCAAAAGGGCCCAACAGAATTTCGCCAATGCCAAGAGGGTTGCCAAGTGTCGATAAGCTTATACCACCTGAAACGATTGCCATGGTGGCGGCAAGTATCTCGCCGATCAGCTTGTTGCGCGGTCTTAAGCCGGTAATGTCATCGGCAAGACCGGTCAGAAAAATCACTACGGCGCCTACCAGAAACGCCTTAATTTGGCGGTCGATATCAGTAAAAAATAGAACAGAGAAAAGAAATGCACAGAATACTGCGATGCCGCCCAAGCGAGGGATTTCGTTACAATGAACTTTTCGTTCGTCCGGTGTGTCGATACCGCCGACATGAATCGCTAAATGAGAGAGGGAAGGGGTCAGAAGGACCGAGGTCATAAGGGCGGAAAAGAATATATAAAACAGGGTGATGTTGGCCATCAGTAATGTCCCTTCGATTCCCATACACTCTATAAGCTGGTTTAATACGTTATCGCGACTTACACCAGGGTGCCCGCTTCTGCACAACACTGCATCTACTGATGTATGACCTCATTGACCTTGGTTATTGGAAAGCCAATTTCGACCAGTTGAAAATAGAATTCAGACTTTTTCGTGGACAACGAGCTAACTGGTATTTAGGGAGAAACAATACAATTTTAATGTTGTCTATATCTCTCCGAAAGCATTCGTTCTGAAGGATCATCCATTCATTTCTATCAGCATTTCTCGGCTATTGTTGAATAGCTGAACTAATTTTCGGTGCAAGTGAGGTTCTCTCGTAGCTGAGGGCATGCAAAAAGGCATTTCGGGCCAGACGCTCCCGAAGTTGCTTGTCAGCGAGCACTACAGATATCGAGTCTGCAATTGACCGTAGGTCACCTGTTCTACAAGTCATTCCGGTTTCGCCATGTTTAACGAAGTCAGTGGGCCCTGGTATTTTGGAACAAATCGGAACGCAACCCGCGGCCGAAGCCTCAATGTAACAATATCCCAATCCCTCATGATGGGACGGAATACATAGCACATCAGCTATCAAATAGAATGGCGTTGGGTCAGATTGGTATCCTAGAAAATGAACATTTGAAGATAGACGTTTATCCAATCTAATCATGTCAGCTTCAGCTGGACCTACTAGTATTAGTCGATAATTATTTTTATCCTTAAATGCATCCCATGCTTCGAGTAGGTCGAAGTAACCTTTTCTTTTTACCGGTCGTCCTACGTAAACAACAACTCTCTCATCGTTCGATATTCCACGTGCGTGACGAGTTTCTTTGCGCATCTTGACGATCTGTTCATAGTCAGAAGTAATTAATCGAATACCGCATGCAGATCCCGGGGGGACAAAAACAACTCTTTTGTGATTTGACGCCAGAGGCGCTAAGCATGCCCTCATTGATTCACCAATCGTAAGCGTGAGATGGGCTATCCGCAAATTGATGAACTCAATAAATTTGAAAACCACGCGCAATGGAAAGTCGTATCCGAGAAATGGTACCCCATGATTAAAATACACCAACTTTGCGTTTGTGGCAAAGCGAGAAACGATCAGTGGAATGAACGAGTCCAAAGATGTATGCGAAATAATCACATCCGGCTCGATTAGTCTTAGTTCCCGAACTAGGCTGATTACTAACCGAAAATAAACGAAGGCGTTTAACTGGAACTTAAGGTTCAGTTTAATGAACCGAATCTGGTGATACTCTAACCGAATAGATTCGAAAGCCTGCGCGGATGTCTGATATTCGTTACTGTGCGTGCAAATAGTCACTTGGTTGCCGTCTGCGGATTGAATCTCCGCAATCGGAAGCACGAACTTAATCGCAAAGTTGAGGTCAGGCGTTAGGTGAAGGATTTTCATTAGGGTGTATTCTCAATACTGACCGTATGATGGTTGAGACCAGAGTAAGCATTGCGGTGTAGTTCCTGGCCAAGTCTAGAGGAGAACCATCCCGAGCATGGCGTAGAGTTCCTTGGTCTTGCAACCCCTGGACTCGTCGTAAAGATAAAACTGCATATCCTAATGATGCGTGAGCAGTCGCTTAATGTACTTCAAAAACGAAAACCCCGAGGACAGCATCAGTTGAGCAGAACTGATGCTGTCCTGATTGTGCAAATATCTGAAATTCGCGAGTTCGGCGCGTTCGTGTGCCCAGTGATTCTTCGACAAACGTCTGGTGGTGGTAGTATCGCTATCTCTGTATAGTGCATGCACCAAATTACTAACAGCACAGCGATTATTTAAGTTTGCCGCAAATCGAAGCCAAAGCGAGTAATCCTCCGAAAGCTTGAGGCCTGGCAAGAAGCCACCACAATCCAGATAGCTTGCTCGCTTCAGAACTACCGTTGATGTAAGGAAGTAGCACTTCAGAAGAAGGATATCGAGACAGATTTGAGTGATGTGCTCTTCCTCCGTTTTGGAAGGAACATGTTCGCCGCGACTCATTTTGTGCGTCCGACCACCGAACAATGTTAGATCGAACTTATCAATAACGCCGAACGCGCTAGCGAGATGATCAGGCAGCCATAAGTCGTCGGCATCTAAAAGTGCAATGTACTCGGTCGTGCTGTTCCGAATCCCAAAGTCACGCGCACCGCCTGCACCCAAATTCTCATGTAGCTGATGTACATACCACCCTTTAATTTGGTGCTCGGCGATATAAGTGCGGGCAAGGCCAGCATCATCTGATGGTGACTGATCGTCGACTATATGTACAACAGCAGGCTGAAGCGTCTGTTTTAGGATTGAATCCAAAGCATCAATCAAAGCTAATCCTGCATTGTATGCAGGAACAATCACCGAAACATCATCTCTGAATCTTGGCATATTATACATGACAATACGATGTGGTACTATTTTTTGTGCAACTGATAAGCAAATGCCGCATTAAACAATGAATAGGAAAACAGACCGATCGGTGTAATCCAAACATAAAAATGAGAAAGGGAAATTGAAAGAATACCGGAAATTAGGCCGGACCAGAGTGTCATTTTGGCAATACCCATGCTTCCTCCCTCCTTAAGATACGTGGCCCAGATATTATTATAATAGATGGTAAGGGGAACCCAGGCAATTGAAAATGCGGAGAGATATATTTTTGTGTTAGCATCAAGCTGTGCATTGAAGAGCCAGAGACCGATGATAAAAGCGATGATACCGAGCGCAGGGAAGATAAGTGCAAGATTTTTATGCAATACGGTCTCGCTTGAAGTGCTGGATGGAAATGTTCGAGTGTTTTCCACGAGCTTGTTAGGTAGTACCGACATGCTTAAAAGAGATAGTGTAATTATAAGCTGTTTGTAGCTTGAGCTATTAAGTATATGAAACGATACAATGCGGTCGATGTTGAATCCAGTTATATATCCAATGTTTGCCAGTATATATGCAGGGTTAAAATACAGCTTCGGTTTAAACTGGATCATCAGGCTATCTCGAAATATAAGCAAAAATTTGTTGCGGAGCAAATAGGCCAATGCAAAAAACTCTAGCATCAGCATAATCGTATAGGTGTGTAAGAATGGTAGGCGGTTTACTAAGAGATAAGCAAAAAGTACCTTCATCAACGCTAGCACAGAACTTGCCCTGTCAATGGTGTTCCTATGCTGACTCTTCATCCCAACAACTCTCAGAGAGTCCGCAATCGTTTTAAAGAACGCCGCCATACCGGAGACTGCCAGCAAAGCTATGAGTTCACCGAGCGACTCATGCGGCCCTGCGGAGTTGAAAATCATAAAAGCAAGGCAAATAGGCAGCAACGGGCTTAATACGAGTAAGTTCCCGATAATTTTTTTTATAGTTTCAACTACTTCTTTATTGCTACTTTCCAATTTCAACTTATAGGGTAGTCCACCGTCAGCCAGAGACGAGTACGCCAAGAGAGCAAGAACAAGGAAGTAAGCCTTGTCAGCCTCCAAATGTGATAGCCGTGCAATTACAAGTATTATAAGGAAGCCGGATAAAGGACCCGTAAGCACATATGAATTGTTTTTTAATAAATTGATCATTGCCGAGCGCCTGCCCCCACCTTTCACGGCAGTATTAATTATGATTTATGCTTGCGCATGCAGTGGTCGTGTTTTTCCAGACCGCGACGGCGACCGGATTCATTACAATATTATCATTTCCAAAGATAAATTTAGACAGTACAAAATAGATAAAACTTTCTCCAATCTCTCTGAAAGCAGACAAAAGTTGTGTACGAATTTTTTTTGAATGTCGGCTAATCGAGGGAAATGCTTTGTAGGCCACTAATGCGAGTGGTTTATTTAACGCAAGAATTCGGCATTTTTCTCGAGTTAGAAAAGTCGTATGCGTGGGATCGCTGTGAAAAGAATAGCTGGAGAACGGTGATTCACCGTTCGGGAATGCGGCAATTAAGTAGCCACCAGGCCTGATAAGCTTGCTAAACTGATCAAATAGATTTTCCAATGCCCCGAATTCTATATGTTCCATTACGTGCATGGCTGTTATGACATCGAGTTTTCCCTCAAGACTAACAGCAATTTCTGAAACAGAATTATAGGCCTTGATTCCTGATTGCCTTGCTAGTTCAATCAAAACCGTGTTCGCCTCGATGCCGTAAATCTCCTCAACCTGCAATTTTTTTAAGGTCTGAAGCATTTCTCCATTGCCGAATCCGAAGTCAAGTGCGGCTGGTATCGAACCGGGGATGTACACCTTGAGCAAACTCGCATACGCCTCGAGTAGTGATGAATTGCTGGATGACGCAAACTCATCCTTATTCCAACCTTTAATCAAATGATAGTCTTCAAAGGTATCGGTCATAATTTTACTTCCTAATCGGAAACGCTAATCTTCCGCTAATCGTAATTTAGCTTATGGTCGCTTGATTGTTTTGACCGTTGCCACTACAAACTAACGTAGCAAGCTTTTAAGGTAAGGGCAACGGCTGAATTGATATTGAAATTAGTCAAGGTATCTACTAAGCCTGTTTCTGAAAGCAGAAGGCATGTTTATTGTAATGTTGATCCAACTAAAGCATTCCATGTTGGTGTTTTTACAATCTTTGCCAGCATACCATGCTGGCATGTGGAGTAACGAGCACTGCCGCACTTGTGACAGGTAAAGCCATGAGCCAGCGGTCTGACCGATTCGCATTGTTTCTGGAACTGTATCGCTAAGGCAATTGATCAGGCTCGAGCCCAGTCGAAACTGTATCTGATTCATTTTTATGACAACACCTCCAAAAAGTAGCCATGGAATCTAACACATACACGAAACCGAATGTGTCTTTTTGCCAATCGGCAGAAGATTGGTGCTAATCAAGTTTAACTTTAATGATTAAACTGCGGCTATAGACCAGCATATAAATGTTTACTATCTGCCCAACCTTGTCCCGCAAAGTCAGATGGTAGCGCAGTCCAATGGTTTAAGACGGGTGAAATATAGTGAAGGTCAGGTGATATGAACCACGGCCTCGGATAGAGGACTTCGCCGGACTTTCCAAGTAGCGCACACATTGCACTGAAAGAGCTATTTGACAAAGAAATGGCTTCGGCGGAGAGCATAGCCGTTATGGCATCGCTTTGCGATTCGTTTCTACGCAGTACCTTAGACAGAAGACTTACACGGTTCCTATTTGTTGTTTTCAACGCGTTTAGTACTAAACTAGAAAATTGCTCATTGTCGGAAACTATAATCAAATCATTGCGCGGATACCTGTCTAGCAACAGGTTCGCAGCACGGACTTGATATTCGATGGACAACAGCCCCATATGCGCAAAGTTGTATGCGTTAGACAAGTAATCACCAGCCCTAACGTGCAGTACACAATAGTTGCCAGGGATCTCACTCTGCATCAAGTTGGGATGTATAAGCTCTTTCGCCTTGGCAAGAACTAACGTATTCAAAACTTCGCCCATCTGGTAATGCCCGTAATGCAGACACCTGGAAGGTCGCGGTTTGTCAGTCAGATGGTCGTCTTCGAGCACCCCGACTAACTTTCCAAGTCGTTTGACAACAAACTCAAGTGGCCTTAGGTGCTTCCAAGCGCATACGGGAATGTCTATCGATGAAAACAAATTAAGCAACTCTAGTGTTCCAGACGCTTGATTTCGCTTCTTAGTTTTTAAAAAGGCCGTGTTCAACTTGACGGACAGGCCCTCACTTTGCAACTTTTTAGCGTATGCCCACTGGAAAAACTGATTTCCAATTCCGCCTCTGAGAAATACGTGATGATCAAACAAATATTCTTTCATTTCTCTGATCTCTAGATTCATAAAAATCTCAAGACTTTCTTGATACCCTTGCTCAAAACTCCTAGCGACTTGAACGCGAGCGGATCGAACTCATCCAATCCTTGCGCTTTGACAGCTTTGAGTCCTTCGGAAAACTCAATCCCGGCGAAAAAGTTATCCAGATTCGAAGCAACCAAGTCATCCCAGCCTGCGGTAAGTCCTTGCTTCAAACTGTCTGTAACAACGCTAAAAGAATCCAGTCCTGTTTCGCTTTTCGGAAGAAATTTGATAGTATCTGCATCGGAATCGAACCATATGAAATGTTTATGCACGTCAAAATCATAGAGATATTCATATGTCGGCAAGGGGAACTCCAGGTATCCTCCCCCCCCCACTCGGCAAATTTCATCCAGAAAACGAGCCGGATCTTCCACATGTTCAATCACATGGGATGCAATCACGTAATCAAATTCGCCATCTCGAAAGGGCAGGCGATTCCCCTTGTATCGAGTCACCTTTCTTCCCCCGTAATCAGGCTCCTCATGAACATCACCACGCTGACGGATGATGTCGCCAGCATGGAAGTCATATTCAAGAAACTCGTTTGCACGTGGAAATGGCATTGACCCCGGCCCTATCTCCAAGACTCTATCCCGCGGTCTGATTTTCTTGATACGTTTTGGGAAAAACATGAGAACTCCGTTATTAAAAGATGAGATTGGACGTATTTCTTGCACACTACAACAGGCCAAGGGCGACCTGAATTGATACAAAAATTAGCTGAGTGACCTTTCCCAAAAGTTGGCGGCACTAGATGTTGGGCTGTGCATTGGAGACAGAGCATAGCCGAGGGGATAACAGGTGTGGTCCTGGAGGCAAGTCATAGCTTCCATGAACTGACGCACGAATTCATCGGGAGAGTCGGCTCTTAGCAAGTGTTGCGGAGCGGACTGAGTCTCAATATTCTCACACGCAACACTCGTTCCGATGCATATCACATTCATATATAGCGCTGTGAGTACTGAGGTTTTCGTGCCTACACCGATATCTAGCGGAAAAATTTGAATGTCGATAGCCAAGAGAAATTCTTCATAGTTATCGATCCAGCCAACGAACGTCATCTTGAACTGATTCGGGATCTTCTCTCTCGCCAGGTATTTTTTGATTAGTTCAGCATTTCCTTTGTGAAAGACGATTTCAAATTCAGTACCTGGAAATCTGGGGGCTATGGCAAACAGAGCCTTTAACCATTTGAGAACGGTATCGCTGCCGTAGAACACGTCCAGTGAATTTGCAACCAGTATGCGAACTGTTCGCGCTGAACGAATTCGTACAGTCTCATGGTCACTCATTGCGATCGGATTTGTGGGATGGGGTACATAGAATGAATCGACGCCCAACATTTTCAAGGTGATCTGATCGCTACGGCCAACTACATGTACCTTTATGTGCCTTAAGAATATACTCTCAAACAGGAAAGCCATAACTAGCGCTAGAGAGTATCTGAAAATCTGCAAAGGACGGTCTGTTACGCAGGCCTTGACCTTCCTAATGTAGAGTAACGTCGCGCAGTCCATTCCAGAAATGACCTTTCTTGCCGGGACCCGATTGACATAAGGGGCTGTCCAAAATGGGTAACCCCAGACTAGGTCGTAGTCGTGGTTCAGAAGATCATCAATCCTGTAATGTAACCTTGCTCCGCTTGGCCACCACGACGACAGCAGTCGTTGGAATAAGCTCGGCTGCTCGCCACATAGTGGGTGAATCTTTACAGCGAGATCTTGCTCGATAGTAGCAATCCTCTCGCCGTCTGCCTTATCAAGTATTTCCTGCGGCAAATATAAGTCTATCGAAATATTCCTGCACCTATGCGCAATAATCTGATAGATCAAACTATTGGGGCCATGATTGTTTTCTTTGCCAGGTAAAAAATATGAGATGCATGCTAATTTCATAATAATTAAGCGCTAAAAAAGCGAACGCTGTAGATATCTTCAAACTGCAACGATATTTTAGTGAGTTTGCAAATTACTACAAAAGCGATCATTGAGTATAAAAAAAATCTAATTTTTCTGTTCTGCAAATAATAAATGTTTTCCGCCGTTATCCAAATGTAGAGTATCTCAAATACAGAAGTCAATCTGACAAATCCTGGATTGATAGTTGCCATTGCGAGTGAGACGATCGTTATAAGATGCAGAATCTTGTAATCAAAAAAACTTGTGCAAGGTACAGTTTGCTTTTTTTTAGATGCAAAGTACCCAACTAGGACAATAAACGAGAGCGTGACAATCTTGCCGCCGATGACAGTCCCTGGGGCAAGATCGGTCAACCCGCTGGCCTCATCGCGATACAGATCCAACTTATCGCTCAAAAGTGTCGTCGTAAAATAAGTGGCTACAGCGCTCATTAATGCAAGACCAGTGAGTGCAGATCTGCTTAAGTGTTTTTTCCCGAACTGCTTCGCTACCAACAACGGAATCGAAGAAATGTGAATACTTGGCGCTATCAGTATGGAGATAAGCCGAAGTTTTCTAGATGCTGCCGCGAATGCAATCATCACTAACGAGATTGCAACGGTTTGCCGAACTGGCATGAGTCCAATAAATGTTAGAGTAATCAACCAAGTTACTATTATTGCCCCGCCAGGAACTCTGGTTAGGACAAGGAAAGTACCCAGAGATGTGATACCGGACTCGATGTAGATCAAGTCTCTACGATCGCCTCCAAGCTTTGCCACCAGATAGTTAAGAGCAACGTAGCCGGGCTCCAACAACGGGTTTTTGGCGAACGCCATGGGCAAAGAGTCAGATGATGCAGCGAGATTGAAAACAATCTCATAGTTCTCCCAGTCACTGCCACCTACGCGAAATGAGGCCAACGCAAACACTGTCAATGAAAAGGCCAACCAAATTACGTTCCAGGCATAGCGTTGACTCACCGCCGCGCGATGATTTTTTGAAATCAGTTCAAACGACGTAAGGGCTATTAGAACCAGCGAGACTATATAAATGGTCTTCATTTTGAATTTTAAATTCTACAAAAGTCTATAGGGGTATTTTTAAAAGAAGTAAATTAGCATTCGATAGCTAGCAAGTTTATGAAACACATTGTATTTACAACCACATTAATTCTCATATTCGCGACTATGTCGATTATAGCTGATTGGTATTTCAGGAGAAACAATATGCGCAATTTAAGTCGCAATCGGGTAGTACCCCCGATACCACTCCACAAACCGACCAATCCCCTCCTCAATCGAAGTGGCCGGTTTGAACCCCACATCCTTCATCAGATCATCCACATCGGCATAGGTCGCGGGTACGTCCCCGGCCTGGAGCGGCATCAGGTTCTTTTCCGCCTTTTTGCCGAGGCAATCTTCCAGCACCTCGATAAAGCGCATGAGCTCCACCGGGCTGTTGTTGCCGATGTTGTAAAGCCGGTACGGCGCATAACTGGTGCCGGGGTCAGGCTGGTCGCTATCCCATGATAGGCTTGGAACCGGCGTGGTGTCTGTGGCTCGCATCACGCCTTCCACGATATCGTCGATGTAGGTGAAGTCCCGCTGCATCTTGCCCTGGTTGAAGACATCGATCGGTTTGCCCTCCAGGATCGCCTTGGTGAAGAGGAACAACGCCATATCCGGCCGCCCCCAGGGGCCATAGACGGTAAAGAAGCGCAGGCCGGTGGTGGGGAGGTGGTACAGGCTGGAATAGGTGTGGGCCATCAGCTCATTGGCTTTTTTGGTGGCGGCGTACAGGGAGACCGGGTGGTCCACGTTGTGGTGTACGGAGAAGGGCATCAGGGTGTTGGCGCCGTAGACCGAGCTGGACGAGGCGTAGACGAGGTGTTTGACGTCGTTGTGGCGGCAGCCTTCCAGGATGTTCATGAAGCCGACGATGTTGCTGTCGATATAGGCGTGGGGATTTTGGAGGGAGTACCGTACTCCGGCCTGGGCGGCCAGGTTTACAACCTTGTCGAACCGTTCGTTGGAAAAGAGGCGGGCAATAGCCTCCCGGTCTTCAAGGGAGGCTTTGACGAACCGGAAGCCGGGCTGGGTCTCCAGCTGCTTGAGACGGGCATACTTGAGCCGGACATCGTAATAATCGTTGAGGTTGTCGAGGCCAACGACCTCGTCACCCCTCGCCAGCAGGCGCTTGCTAAGATGAGAGCCGATAAACCCGGCAGCGCCGGTTACGAGAATCTTGGACATGGTTTACCTCTCGCTGCCCAAAGGACAATCTACAGCCAAAGTACGACCGGCCGGCGGCAGCTTAACCGTTGGCCCGCATTTCCCGCTCCGCCTGTTTCAAATCGCCATCCACCATCATGTTCACGAGCTGATCGAAGCTCGTTTTCAGTTCCCAACCCAACTGGCGTTTCGCTTTGGAAGGGTCGCCCAGCAGCAGGTCAACCTCGGCCGGTCGGAAGTATTTGGGATCGATCCGGATGACAACCCGGCCGGTGGTGCGGTCGATACCCTGCTCTTCCTCGCCGCTTCCCTGCCACTCCAACGGCATGCCGAGGCGCTCGAAGACCTTTTCGGCGAAGGTGCGCACCGACCAGGTTTCGCCGGTGGCGATGACGTAGTCGTCGGCCTTGTCCTGCTGCATCATCAGCCACATGGCCTCGACATAGTCGCCGGCAAACCCCCAGTCGCGTTTGGCGTCCAGGTTGCCCAGGTAGAGACAACTGAGCATGCCGAGTTTGATGCGTGCTGCGGCGCGGGTGATCTTGCGGGTGACAAAGGTCTCGCCCCGGCGCGGTGATTCGTGGTTGAAGAGGATGCCGTTGCAGGCGTACATGTTGTAGCTTTCGCGGTAATTCACCGTGATGTAGAAGGCATAGGCCTTGGCGCAGGCATAGGGGGAGCGCGGGTAGAATGGCGTGGTTTCCCTCTGGGGGGTTTCCACCACCTTGCCGTAGAGTTCCGAGGACGATGCCTGGTAAAATTTCGTGTTCAGGCCGGTTTCGCGGATGCCTTCCAGGATGCGCACCGCACCCAGGGCATCCACCTCGCCGGTGTATTCCGGGACATCGAACGACACCCTAACGTGGCTCTGGGCGCCCAAGTTGTAGATCTCGTCCGGTTGAATGGTACGCAGCAGGGTATTGATGGAGCTGGCATCGTTCAGGTCGCCGTAGTGCAGGAACAGGCGAACATCCTTTTCGTGGGGGTCGCGGTAGATATGATCGATGCGGCCGGTATTGAAGGACGAGGAACGACGGATCATGCCGTGGACCTCGTAGCCTTTTTGCAGCAGCAACTCTGCCAAGTATGAACCATCCTGGCCGGTGATGCCGGTAATGAGTGCCCGTTTCATTCGTTCTCCCACTGTCCGCACGTGCATATTGTGGAGGTGTATACGCTTAATCTAAGCTATTAGATATAGCACACCGACAGTAATGATTGCAAAAATAAAATGAGAAAATACCGTGGATTTATTGGGTTGTGTGCGGATGCCCCGGAGTGGGCGCCTGAACTCTCTACAAATAGGGTGAAAAAAGCCGCGCGTAATTGTCCCTGAGCCTGATGGGCAGAGAACGGCCGTCGATCTCCTCCTGGGTGATCTCGTGGGAGGCGGCGAAGGCTTGTTCGAAGTGCCGTTTAAGGCTGGCGGCAAAGGACTCGTCGAAGACGCTCAGGTTGAGTTCGAAATTGAGGCGCAGGCTGCGGGAGTCGAGATTGGCGGAGCCGACCAGCGACCAGACGTCATCCACCAGAAACAGTTTGGTATGGACAAAGGGTGGGGGCTGGTAGAATACCCTGATGCCGTTGGCCAGAAGCTCCCATAAGAGCCCGCGGGTGGCCCAGTGGACAAACGGCAGGTTGTTGAGGCCGGGCAGGACGACACGCACAGCCACACCGCGCAGGGCGGTGGTGATCAGGGCGGCGATCATCGGCCGGTCGGGGATGAAGTAGGGGGTCATGATGCATACGGACTTCTTGGCGCAGGCGAGCACCCCCATGATGATGTGCTCGAGTTTGCGGAACTCATTATCCGGCCCGCCGCTGATGGCGCGGGCCAGGGAGCTGCCCTGGGGAGCGAGGGAGGGAAAGAAGGAGGGCGCGTCCAAACGCTCACCGGTAACGAAATACCAGTCTTCCAGAAAGGTCCTTTGCAGATCTGCCACCACCGGGCCTTGAACGGAAAAGTGCATGTCCCGGATGGCGGTGTCCTTGTCGGTGGAGGCCGGTTGGTGGCGGCTGCGGATATTCATGCCGCCGGTGAAGGCCTCGCGCCCGTCGATGATCAGCAGTTTACGGTGGTTGCGCAGGTTGATGTAGGCGCCCCGGCTCAGGGGAAGATAGCGGACCAGGCGTACCCGGGTGCCTGCCAGGGCCGTGCGGGGGAGGTGGCGGCTGTACTTCTCCCCCAGGGCGTCGATGATGATCCGTACCGCAACGCCCCGTTTGGTCGCATCCTTGAGCTGATCGATGAATTCGGCGCCGATGCCGTCGGCGTCGAAGATATAACTGCTCAGATTGATGCTTTCCTCTGCCCGCCTGATGGCCGCCAGCATGGCCGGATAGGCTTCCTCGCCATCCACCAGCGGGATGATGCGGTTTCCCTCCCGCAGTCTGGTGCGCACCACCCTATCCCCCAATACGCGCAGGTCATCCAGGTGTACCGCGGCCAGAGGAAGTCGCACCGCCTCGCTGCCGGGGTCCTCAAGAGGGTGTATCTCGCTCCCGCTGAGTCTGCGGCCACTCTCCTGCCAGCGCCGGGCTTGGCGGGAGATGCGGTTGACCCCCAGGCACCAGTACAGAAACGGGCCAAGCAGCGGCAACGTCAGGCTGATGCTCATCCAGCCCAGGGCGGAACGGGAATCGCGTTTATGGAGCAGGGCGTGCCCCGCCGTGACCAGCGAAACCAGGCAGGCGCAGAGGGCGAACAGGATGATGAAGGCATGATCCATGGAGAGGTCTATGCCGGATCGATGAGGATGTCGTCTCCACTGATTTGGACGGGAAAGGTTTTCAGGGTGAGGTCGGGGTGATCCGCGCATCCGCCATCGGCAAGGTTGAAGCGGTAGCCGTGGCGCGGGCAGGCGATATACCCCTCTTTGACAACGGCGGCGTTCATGGGGCTCCCCTGGTGGGGGCATTCGTTCTCGCAGGCGAAGATGGTCCCTTTGACGTTGACCAGGAGAATTTCCCGGTCTGAGACGGAAACAACCTTCTTGCCGAAGTTGGGAACCTCGCCGACCTTTGCCACCGGTGTCATGGGAGCACCTCCTGTGAATGATGTGTTTGGTTAACCTACCTTAAATCCACTGAAAAAACAAGGAACGTCAGATGGTTTCAGCTCGTGCATAAACGGAAAACATTGTGCCGCTAAAATAGCATACACGGCATAAGGAGTGAAACCATTGAGGGGTAAGCATAAAAAATATTCATGGCCGCCAAAAATTGATTAATTAATAGGCAAAGTCGGGATGATGTGCATGACGCTAAAGGCCCCGTTTGCCGTTAATTGGTTGCAACTATTCGATATACTGTAAAAAAATAATATGGCACATTCCATGCTAAATACCCCGACAAGCGAGGTGAAGAGACAACAATAATTTTTCCCATGACATATCTACTCTACAGAACGTGCACGATGGAACCAACGTCGCTTTCATCCTATCACCGTTCAAAATCAACGATGAAAAGGAGAGGAAAGATGAATCTTGGTAAAGTATTGGCCGCAACAATGGCAGTAATGGCTCTTGCCTGTGGCACGGCAATGGCGACCCCTTCGACGCAAATTTGGATCCCTTCCCCCGATGTCAAGGATTACAAGGCATTTCACATCGACATCGATAACTACACCCGCTTTTCCGGCAAAACCGGTAATAGTCTTAACCCCAATCTATATGATATCGGCTTGAGCGCCGGTGTGCTCCCCCTTGAAAACCTCAAACTGGAAGTTGGCATCGATGTTGTGAAATCAGGGTTCAACTCCGATGTAACCTACCCGGCTGACAGAGCTCCGCTGTACTTCAATGCCAAGCTGGGGACGCCTGAGGATGCCTTCGGCATCAAGGGGCTGCCGGCCTTTGCGGTGGGCGCTTACAATCTTGGCACCTATGATAAACAACCGCTGGTCTCCACTCGCCAGAACCTTGTCTACGGTCTGGTGGGCAGGACCTTCCCTGTGATCGGCCGTCTCTCCGCCGGCGGTTACTACGGCTCCAAGCGCGCTCTGGCCACTCCGGGCAATCCGAGTAATACCAACAACAACACGGGTGTCATGGCTTCCTGGGACCGGAGCATGAGCGAGATCTCCGACAAGCTCTGGCTGGCCGCGGACTATATGAGCGGCAACAACGCCAACGGCGAGGTCAGCTTCGGCGCCCAGTGGAACTTCACCAAGCAGATTGCGGTCATCGCCGGTATTGTCGTGTTCAACCCATTCTACCAGACTTCTGCGGCTGACGGCGGCATGAACCCCGGTGGCCGGCCGGCCTTTACCACCCAGATCGATATCAGCCTTCCCTAGCTGTCCCTCCTTATAATCCGGGGGCGGCTGCCCGCGCCCCCGACTTTTTAGAGGAGTGAGCCCATACAAAAGTTGGTAACAACGATTTTCTCGCGACTATATTTTCTGCGCGGGTGGCGTAGTCCCTGAATACCCCTTGGGGATAAAATAATCCATTTGAAATCAGGGAAGGGTCAAAGGAGCTCCTTTCGAATCTAATTTAAAGGGAGAAAAACAATGGAAACAAAGCTTCGTTTGATTGATAAATTCAGCCGCCTTCGGGATCGGATGCATGACCCGGAATGGCGGCGTTACGGTTACCTCCTGGCGGTTGGCAAGGTGCTTGGCATCGCGCTGGTATTTGGCGTCATGGTACTGGCATCCAGCATTATCGGTAAAGATGTCATGGCTGCCGACCCGGTGGTTAAAGCTAACGATATTATCAACCCCATTAACACTCTCTGGACCCTGCTTGCAGCCTTCCTTGTCTTTGGAATGCAAGTTGGCTTTACCATGCTGGAAGCGGGCTTCTGCCGTGGCCGCGAGACGGTAAACGTCTTAATGGAGTGTGTTGTTGACACAGCACTTTGTGGACTGCTTTTTTACGCATGGGGCTTCGCCTTCATGTTCAGTTCGGGAACACCATGGATCGGTACGAAGTATTTCTTCCTGCAGGGCATACCGGCAACCTATGAAACCTCTGGTGTTGCGTTCCTTGCATTCTGGCTCTTCCAATTTGCCTTTGCAGACACCTGCTCTACGATCACTTCTGGTGCCATGATCGGCCGGACAGGCTTTGTTGGTGACTTGATTTATAGTTTTTTCGTCTCAGGATTCATCTACCCGATCATTGGACACTGGGCATGGGGCCCTGACGGCTTCCTGGCTACCATGGGAAGCAAAGGAAACTTTCTGCCCGAACTTGGCACAAGCTTTCACGATTTTGCTGGTTCTACTGTTGTCCACACGATCGGCGGTTTTGTTGCTCTTGCCGGCGCCATAGCCCTTGGTCCGCGCCTTGGCCGCAAGTTCAAGCGCGACGGTGGTGCGCCTATGCAACCACATGACCTTGTAATGGCGACTATCGGCGGGCTGGTTCTCTGGTTTGGCTGGTATGGTTTCAACCCCGGCAGCACCCTTTCAATTATGGATTTCGAAGGTTGCGGCCGAGTCGCCACCAATACGACTTTGGCCGCCTGCGCAGCAGCGTTGACGGCAATGTTGTATGGCTATCCGAAGACAAAGAAGTGGGACGTGAGCTACACCGTGAACGGCTTTCTGGCCGGTCTCGTGGCAATCACCTGCCCCTGCTACTGGGTCTCTCCAACCGGCTCGATAGCTATTGGTGCTGTGGCAGGCATCATTGTCGTAGCGGGTGTCGACCTCCTGGAATATTTGAGGATTGATGACCCGATCGGCGCCGTTCCGGTCCACGGTCTGAATGGAATCTGGGGAACTCTCTCGTTGGGTTTTTTTGCCTGTGGAAAGTACGGAGCGACCGGTGCCTTTGCAGCTGACAACAGCGCCCCCCTCACCGGTCTCTTTTATGGCGGCGGGATGACGGTGCTTGCAGCCCAAGCTGTTGGGAGCCTTATCATTACAGCAGCAACATTCGGCGTTAGTTTGGTTCTCATGTATGCAGTCAAGGCCATGGGAGTGCTTCGTGTCTCCAGAAAGGGCGAGTTGGAAGGCATCGACAACTACGAACACGGCATCGGGGCGTACCCTGAATACGCTCTCAAGCATTCGGCAATACCGACAGGCGATTATGACGAAAATTAAATGACGAGCCGATACAGGAATAGGAGCTGCTATGAAAAAAGTAGAAGCTATTATAAAACCCTTCAAGCTTGACGAGGTTAAAGATGCACTGAACGAAATCGGAATCGAGGGTATCACCGTCAGTGAAGTAAAGGGATTCGGCCGCCAGAAGGGGCATGCTGAGCTGTACCGCGGTGCTGAATATGCGGTGGATTTCGTGCCAAAAATAAAGATTGAAATCGCAGTAAGTGATGAGTTGCTCGGCAAAGTTGTCGAGACCATCCAAAATACGGCTAAAACAGGCAAGATAGGTGACGGTAAAATTTTTATTATACCCCTCGATGAGGCAATAAGAATCAGAACAGGCGAAAAGGGAAACGAAGCAATTTGAGAAGCCGGGAAATCTGTTCAAACGTACTTTTATGAGTTTCATAATCTGGTGTGTCCTTCCGTTGGGAGGGCACACCAGACTACTCATAGACAAAAGGGAGATAAGCAATGAAGCTAATTGAGGCAATAATAAAGCCCTTCAAGCTTGACGAAGTAAAGGATGGGCTCAATGAAATAGGCATTGAAGGGATCACGGTGTCGGAAGTTAAGGGCTATGGTCGCCAAAAAGGTCACACCGAACTCTATCGGGGTGCCGAATACGTGGTTGATTTTATTCCTAAAATAAAAATAGAGATAGTTACTGATGACGAACGAGTCGCTAAAGTTATCGAAACTATTGTAGAGAAGGCAAAGACAGGTAGAATTGGCGATGGCAAGATTTTCGTTATCCCGCTGGAAGAGGCTGTGAGAATCAGGACCGGCGAGAAAGGTAACGACGCCGTTTAGAATAAATTATGCAACAAGCACAGGGTATTTTGAAAACATTCGGTTCAAATGTTTACGAGTATGTACTGGCATGAGGTGCCGTCAATTATTCCAACCACACCGACGCCTGCTTTCAGTTGTCCCAGCCCTGGCCACACCGGTTACAAACACCGCCATTCCAGATGGTGCATGCCACGGAGAGTTGTCGAAGTAGCCTCTCCGGCCTGCTTATGAGACGGATTGACACGAAGGCCCTCTCTGATAGGAAATCTTCCCGGAGGCATTGCGTGGTAAAACATGTGGAAGCCGACTCCTACTGGGGCGGCATCATCAAATCAATGGGGCTGGTGTTCGGCGACATCGGTACCAGCCCCATTTATACCCTGACCGTCATCATCGCCTTGACCAAGCCGACCCAGGAGAATGTCTTCG
>NZ_SRSD01000005.1:0-353860 GCF_008369015.1 Oryzomonas rubra | reverse complement strand
CGGATGGCTTCCAGGTATTCCTGACGGGAACGTAGCACCATATACGGCCTCCTTTCGGTTACCTGTAATATGATGCAACGTTTCCTTTTTGCCACTCCTTCGGTTACATTTAATTTGAGTCAAGTCGCCGCCGTTTTGAGCCCTTGGCAAGTTTTCGCTTTGCTGGTACATTAGCAGAAGAACATCCTAGAGGAGGCATTATGGAGGCAGAGCACCATCAATTGATCATTCTCGGCGCCGGGCCGGCCGGCTACACTGCTGCTATTTATGCCGCACGGGCCAACCTGAGCCCCCTTATCATAACCGGATTGCAGCCGGGCGGGCAATTGACCACGACGACGGAGGTCGATAACTGGCCGGGAGAATATGGTGGGGTCCAGGGGCCTGACCTGATGGAGCGCATGCGGCAGCACGCGGAACGGTTCAACACGCGCATGGTCCTCGACAACATCAAGCGCGCCGACCTGCTCCAGAGGCCATTCGTGCTTGAAGGGGACAGTGCCACCTATACCTGCGATGCCCTGATCATCGCCACCGGCGCCTCGGCCAAGTACCTGGGGCTCCCATCCGAGCAGGCCTTCAAGGGAAAAGGTGTTTCCGCCTGCGCCACCTGCGACGGTTTTTTCTACCGCGGCCAGGATGTGGCGGTCATCGGCGGCGGCAGCACCGCGGTCGAGGAGGCGCTCTACCTTTCCAATATCGCCCGCCACGTGACGGTGGTGCATCGCCGTGAGCAGTTCCGCGCCGAAAAGATCATGACTGACCGGCTGATCGAAAAGACGAAGAACGGCAACGTCACGATCGAGTGGCACCATGTCCTGGACGAGGTCCTGGGGGACGCCAGCGGCGTGACCGGCATCCGCATCCGCCATCGTAGCGGCTCGACCAAGGAGGTGCCGCTCCACGGCGTGTTCATCGCCATCGGCCACACGCCCAACACAACCATCTTCGAGGGGCAGCTGGATATGGAAAATGGCTATATCCGGACCAAGTGCAGTCTCGAGGGGAATCTCACGGCCACCAACATCGAGGGGGTCTTCGCCGCCGGCGATGTGCAGGACTACATCTATCGCCAGGCGATCACGTCGGCCGGGACCGGCTGTATGGCTGCGCTGGACGCCGAAAAGTATCTGGAAACACTTCGCAAGTAAGGAACGTGCCATGTCGGCGACCCCTGACGACCTGGATGTCCTGTTGGGCGACATCCACAAAACTATCCATGATAACCGCCGTTTCCTCCAGGCCCTGGCGGACGATGCCGACAACGGTCAGGAACAGGATGATGAGGACGACGGAGGTGAGCGGGAGGATTTTGAGGAACTCTGAGCATGAACGCCCAGAAACGCAAAAAGCCCCTGGAAGGTTTCTTCCAGGGGCTTTTTGCGTTTAGCGGTGAGTTAGTGCTTCCCCCCTCCGGGGACGTCATATCCGCCGGCGGCATGGCACTCGCTGCAATTGGTCTTGTAGATCTCGTTGCCGATGTCCACCGGGTGCACGAATTCGGTTACCTTCTTCCCGGTGGGGATATTCTCCTGAATCTGGCCAAGCACTTCGTGACAGAGCTTGCAATCCTTGGAGATCAGTTTCCCCTCGGGCGATCTGTGCTTGCCGTCATGGCAGCGGAAGCAGCCGGCGGTGTAGAAATGGCCGATATGATTTGGGTAGGTCTTCCACGACACCTTCATCTTCGGGAAGTAATTACGCTTGTAGATATTCTGGATCTGCCCGATGGCCTGGGTGATGGCGGCGCCCTTCTTGGCCGCGACCTCGGGATAATTTTTCGTGTAGTAGTCCTTGATGCCGGCGTCAAGGGCTTTCACTGCCTCTTCGGTACTTGCGTAGGGCTTTTCGAGCAGGTCCACGGCCACCTTCTTGATGTAGGGCAGGCCGCGGTCGATGGTGTTGGATGCGAAGTTCCTGTCCATCTCCTCGCCCGGGGAATAGTAGATATGGGTCGGCTTGTTGTGGCAGTCGGTGCAATCCATGATACGCTTGGTCGCCTTGGCGATTTCATCCCGTGAAAGCGGTTTGGAGGGGTCCATGTATTCGGTGACCGTGCCGTCCTTGCCCTTGACCGCCACGTAGGGGATGGTCAGACGCTTCTTGTCGCCGGGGATGAAGGTTACCTCGCGGCCGATATGCCAGTGGATTCCCATGGCGTTGGGGGTTTTGGGGGTGCCGCCGATCTTGATCAGCATGTTGATCTCGCGAGGGGTGTTATCCTCGTTCGGGGCGTAGTGGTAAAAGATCTTCTGGCGGCCCGCGTAGAATTTCTCGGGCCAGTGGCAATGTTCGCAGGTGCTGCGCGCGGGGCGCAGGTTTTCTATGGGTGTTTCGATCGGCGTGGGCCAGGAGTGGGTCAGGACGGCCCAGACCTGGCGCAGGCCCGAGAGTTTTGCCCTGACGTACCATTCGGCGCCGGGGCCGACGTGGCATTCCACGCATTTTACCTTCGCATGGGGCGAGTTCGACCACGCGGTATGCTCCGGCTGCATCACCACGTGGCAGAGTTCGCCGCAGAAGGTGGTTGATTCGGTAAACTCGAACCCCTTGATGGACGCTGTGCCGACGACGATGATAAAGACCACCGACGCCAGTATGAAGAAGATGGAAAGCTTCAGGGTGTGGGGGTCGTTCAGGTCGAGGCGCGGCAAGCGGGGGATGCCCAGTTCCGGGTGTTTGCGGAACCGGCTGCGGACCCTCCACGCGCCGACCGGGATGAGGAGCAGGCCAAAGATGAGCATGCCGGGGAAGGCGAAGTAGACAAACATGCCCAAATAGGGGTTTTCCAGCCCGGTGAAGGCCTCAAGGAGCAGGAACGCAATGATCAGGACGCTTGCGATCAATGCCATGAGTGCCCCGATGATGCTGGTGCTGTTCATCAAATAGCGGTAAATACTTGAGTTTTTAAGTTCCAAGGTACACCTCCCTGCGTGTCTGTATGCCAAAAAAATTGAGTATACAGTAAATTTTTATTATTACATCGATGGTCGTGTATTTGTCAAACAAAATAAGTCCGCGGTTTCTTTCGCACTTATGGGTTTTGCTGGCGGAACATCCCGCACTGTATAAGGTTTCGATCGCTCTCGGTGCCCATAATGGCGTTGCTGCAGCACGTGCAGCGGCCGTTCAGGGGCATACGTGATAAGGTCCCGCGTTACCTCGGCCAGTGGGGTCTCCGGGATCGAGGATTCACACTGAGGTAGGGGAGTGCCAAAAAGAAAGGGGGGCGAAAGTTCGCCCCCCTGGTGAGTCAGGCAGGTGCGGCCCCGGTTTAGTGGGCGCCGTTCCCAAAGGCGAGGATCATGAGCAGCAGCAGGCTGATGCCGATGAAGAGGGCGGTAAAGCCGAACCCTTTGACCAGGAAGTCATAGGCCACGCCGCTGGTCTTCTTGCAGGCGTACTGTTCGGTGATGCCCTGCTCCTCGTAACGCTTCCACTGATCGCCGCGCTCCTCAAGCATCTCTTCCTTGCCGATCTGGCCATTGAAGATGACGAAGTCCATGGGGAACTTCTCCGGACGGCCGTGGGTGTTGAAGAAGTGGACCGTGAAGATGAAGCCGGTTGCCAGAAGGGCCTCGTCAGAGTGGACGATGGTCGCTACGTTGAATACCCAGCCGGGCAGGAACAGGCCGAAGAATTCCGGGAACCAGAGCATCAGGCCCGATCCGCCGATGGCGAACATACCCCAGAAGACCGCGAGAAAGTCAAATTTTTCCCAGTAGGTCCAGCGCTCGAAGGTTGGCTTCGGCCCTTTGAAAAAGAACCATTTCAACATCGCGCCGACGTCCTTGATGTCCCGCAGATTGGGACAGAGCGAGTCAGGGCCGAACAGGCGCTGGATCGGGTTCCCCTGTATACCCTTCTTGAAGAAGAGGAAGTTGATGCTCATGACGATCGCCATGCCGAAATAGACGAAGGTGATGCCGGCGCAGATCCGGTGGATGAAGCCGGCATGGGCCGAGCCGCCGTAGAGATTCATCAGGGAGATGGCCCAGTGCTGGGTGCTGAACTTGAGCGGCAGGCCGGTCAGGGAGAGCCCCAGGAAGCTGGTGATCACCAGGATGTGCATGAAGATATGGATACGGTTGAAACGACGGTACTGCTTGTGGGCTTCCGGTACGACATGGTGGTATTCACCGCTGGCCAGTTTGGCCGCCTTTTCCCTGTTTTCCACGAAGCCGCGGAACATCCAGAACAGGGTGTGAATCCAGAAGACGGTAAAGGTGCCCAGCAGCAGGCCGGTCATGCCGAGGAAGGTGTAGTACAGGATCGGATACTTCTCCCGGTCGGTATGCTCGCCATGGGCATAGAACTTGGTAAAGAGCGTGGTCGCCTTGGCGTGGCACTTGGCGCAGGTGTTTACCAGGTTCGCCGGATTGACGCTTGAGTTGGGGTCATCCTTGGGGAGCACCGAGTGTCCCGTATGGCAGTCGGCGCAGCCTGCGACCTTTTCGGGGAAACCGAGGCGGTAGTTCTTGCCGTGGTAGCTCTCCATGTAGGTCTTGACGGCAACGTTGAAGACGTTGTTGCGCTTCATCATCTCTTCGTTGCTGTGGCATTTCAGGCAGACTTTGGTGTGGAATTCCCGGTTGGAACGGCTCTTGGGGTCTCCCAGAGGTTTGATCTCGTGCAGGCCATGGCAATCATTACAGGCGGCCGAGTCCTCGTTGCCGGCGGCAACCGCCTTGCCGTGGACCGATTTCTGGTAGACCGACTCCTTGTCGTGGCACTGAACACATTTGGCGACGACGATGCGCTTGTCGTTCTTCCAGTACTTGTGGACATGGATATCGGTATGGCAGTCGGCACACATGACACCCTTGGCAATGTGGACGCTGGCATAATGTTCGGCGTTCTGCTTTTTATGGCAGCGCTCGCACTGGACCTTCTGGACCTTGATCTCTTTTTTCATGTGTTTGGCGAGATCGGTGATATCCACATGGCAACTGGTACAGCCATTTTTGCCATGGACCGACTCGGCAAACGCCCGCACGGAAATCTTGTCGCCGTGGCATCCCAGACAGGTGGCCGGGTCGATCGCCATTCCCTGCTGGGCCAGCGACGGACCGACCCAGACCATTAGCAGCATCAGAAACGGCAGCATACGACAGAAAACAAACTGCATGACAGTGCTCCTCCATACCAATAGGGTGTAATGAAGATGGGTGTATAAATTTGATATACACTACACAACAGAAAGTTCTAAATCAACGAAAATTGAATACTGCATACACACTTTCTGAATGGATGCAGTGAAAAAAGAAGGTGAAATTACAACAAGATAAATGAGGTCCCCAACATCTGCATTAACGGTGCCCACGTAAATCACGGCTCATGACGGCAACTTCCGTTGCGGCATCCCGGTCGTGCCCTTGCCCATGCGCCGGGTCACCGGCCGACGGATGGCGTCAATGTATACCTAACCTCGCGAATTTACGACCCTTGGCAATGCTGTGCCCTTGACTTTGCCCAGGGCTTTTGTTAGCTTGCCAAAGTAACATCTCGGTTCGTCGAAAAAACTCTGCCGCTGAACATAGCTTCAGGGCAAACCCGGAGTGCCCCATCATGTACAAAAAACTTTTTATCCCCGGCCCCGTGCCGGTCCACCCCGACATCCTCGCCGCCATGGCGACCCCCATGATCGGTCACCGCACGAAGGAATATGCCGAAATGCATGAACGGGTGACCTCGGGTCTGCAAAAGATCCTGGCCACGGAAGGGAAGGTCTTCCTGGCCACCTCCAGCGCCTTCGGGGTCATGGAGGGGGCCATTCGCAATCTGGTGGGAAAACGGTGCGCCAACTTCTGCAACGGCGCCTTCTCGGACAAGTGGCACAATGTCACCCTCCGCTGCGGCAAACAGGCCGATGCCATCCGGTTCGACTGGGGCAAGCCGGTTACGCCCGAGGCGGTCGAACAGGCCCTGTCCACCGGCCTGTATGACAGCATGACCATGATCCATAACGAAACCTCGACCGGGGTGATGTCTCCCTTGCCCGAAATCGCCGAGGTGATGCGCAAATTCCCGGATGTCATGTTTATCGTCGATACGGTTTCCTCCATGAGCGCCTTGAAGATCCCGGTGGATGAACTGGGCATCGACAGCTGTATCTTCGGGGTGCAAAAGGCTTTTGCCCTGCCGCCGGGCCTGACGATCTTCACCGCCAGCGACAAGGCGCTGCAACGGGCATCGACCATGGAGGGCCGCGGCTACTACTTCGATTTTACGGAGTTTGCCGCCAACGACGCCAAACACAACACCCCCTCCACGCCCTGTATTTCCCAGATCTTCGCCATGGAGCGCCAGTTGGAGCGGATCTTTGCCGAAGGGTTGGAGACGCGCTGGGCGCGCCACCGGGACATGGCCGAGTATACTCGCCAATGGTTGGCCGACCGCGGTTTCGGACTTTTCCCCGACCGGGAATACTGTTCGCTCACCCTGACCTGCGCCCGCAACAGTCGCGGCGTCGATCTGGCCGGCTTGAAAAAGGGACTGGCCGAAATAGGCTTTGCCTTTGACGACGGCTATGGCAAAATTAAGGGTGAGACCTTCCGTATCGCCCATATGGGGGACATGACCCGCCACGACCTGGAGGAACTCTTTAGCGCCATTATCAGCATTATGCCCGACCTGGCCTGAAATTCGCCCGTTGCACCGACCCGGTCCCGCACCGATACACAGGAGGAACATGCCATGAAGTGCCCAAATTGCGGTAACAGGACATCCTTGAATCTTGACATGCATTCCGGTGGATTTTCTTCCGACGAATCGCCGCTCAAGGAGTGCGGCGTCTGCGGGCTTGTCTGGCGGGTCAAGACCGAGGCGGGCGAGATGAAGATCGACATCATCAAGCCACCCGACAAGAAAAAATGAAAAAAGCCCTCCTGACGGAGGGCTTGATGGTGCAGCGTTTCTTTGTGCGGTGCCGCCTGGGGCTGACCTCAGCCCGACGTACTATTCCTTTTCGAAGGCATCCTTGCCCGCGCCGCACAGGGGGCATGTCCAGTCGTCGGGCAGAGACTCGAAGGGCGTTCCGGGAGGAACTCCCCGGTCGGGATCTCCCGTGGCGGGATCATAGACATATTGGCAGATGGTGCAGATCCAACGTTCCATAGCAATGCTCCTTTGTGATAGAGATTATTCCCAGCTGATACACTGGACGGGACAGCCGTCGATAGCCTGCTGAATATCCTTTTCAGGGGCGCCGGATGGGGCGAAGCATTCCGCCTTCCCGGAACTGTTGAAGCGAAAGACCTCGGGGCAGGTCGAAATACAGAGACCACAACTGATACAACTTTCCTGATCCACAACCGGTCGTTTCATTGGTAACCCCCTCCCGAATCCTGGGGAGGTATTGTAGCAGCTTCAAAACGGATGTCAACCAAGCGGGAGAAAACGATGATATTTGATGCGGTGGTAGTCGGGCCCCTGTCGGTCAACTGCTTCATCCTGGGGTGCGAAGAGACCCGCGAAGGGGTGGTGGTCGATCCGGGCGGCGATGTGGAGCGTATTATCCAGACGGTTCGGCGCCATGGGCTGACGGTACGGTATATCATCAACACCCATGGACATTTCGACCATGTCGGCGGCAACCGCGAGGCGGTGGCGACGTTCAAGGCCCCGCTGCTGATCCACCGGGAGGATGCCCACTTGCTCGGCCTCGTTGCCGAGGTGGGGCGCATGTACGGTATCCAAGGTGAGAACTCCCCGGAGGCCGACGGTTTTCTCACCGATGGGATGGAGATCGAGTTCGGGACCCACCGCATGAAGGTGCTGCATACGCCGGGCCATACCCAGGGCGGGTGCTGTCTCTATCTGGCCGAGGAGAACAAAATCATCACCGGCGACACCCTGTTTGCCGACTCCATCGGCCGGAGCGATCTCCCCGGCGGTTCCCACGACCAACTCCTGGCCTCCATCCAAGCCAAGCTCTTTACCCTGCCGGACGATGTGGCTGCCTATCCGGGGCATGGCCCCGAGACCTCCATTGGCCATGAAAAACGCCATAACCCCTACTTCTGAGGACCATGACGATATGCTGAAGGATACGCGGATTGTACTAGGTGTTACGGGGGGCATTGCCGCGTACAAGGCGGTGGAGTTGCTGCGTCTTCTGACCAAGGCCGGCGCCCGGGTGCACGTGGTCATGACCCGCTCGGCACAGGAGTTCGTCACCCCCCTGACCTTCCAAACCCTCTCGGCCAACCCGGTGCACAGCGAACTGTTCAACCTGATCGCCGAGCAGGAGATCGGGCACATCTCCCTGGCCGACCGGGCCGACCTGTTTGTCATTGCCCCGGCCACGGCCAACGTGATCGGCAAGATCGCGGGCGGCATCGCCGACGACCTGCTCACCACCACCGTCATGGCGACCAAGGCGCAGGTACTGATCGCCCCGGCCATGAACGTCAACATGTACACCAATCCGATCTACCGTGAAAACGAGGACAAGCTGCGCCGGCTCGGCTACCTTTTCGTGGCCCCCGAAATTGGCACCCTGGCCTGCGGTTGGGAAGGGGAGGGGAAACTGGCCGCGCCGGAGACGATCTTCGAAGCGGTTGTGGCGGCGCTCAGACCCGGCGACCTGGAGGGGCAGACCGTCATGGTCACGGCCGGTCCGACACGGGAGGAAATCGATCCGGTCCGTTTCATCAGCAACCACTCGTCGGGCAGGATGGGCTATGCCGTGGCACGGGCCGCCCGGCAGCGTGGCGCGCGGGTGATTCTCGTCAGCGGCCCTACCGGTCTTGCCGCCCCGGCGGGCGTCGAGCGAATCTGCGTGGAAAGCGCCCGCGATATGCAGGCAGCCGTGATGGAGCATGTCAAGGAATGCGCGGTGGTCGTCAAGACAGCGGCGGTGGCCGACTATCGGCCGGCCGAGCGCAAGGGGGACAAGATCAAGAAACAGGCGGCCGAGATGACCCTGGCGCTGGTCAAAAACCCGGATATCCTGGCGGAACTGGGACGCCTGAAGAAACGTCCGTTCCTGGTGGGCTTTGCCGCGGAGACCTCCCGCCTGGAGGAGTACGCCGCCCGAAAGCTTGCGGAAAAGAATCTGGATATGATCGTGGCCAACGACGTCAGCCTGGGGGATGCCGGTTTCAATGTGGACACCAACCGGGCGCTCTTCCTCTTCAGGGACGGCTCTCGCCAGGAGTGCCCCCTGATGTCCAAGGATGAACTGGCAAACCGCATCCTGGACCAGATCGCCTCACGTCTCCCCGCCCAGCGGCCCCGGTAGGTCCGCGCCACTCACCCCCGGTGCAATTCCTTCAGCAGTTCCGGTTTGTGCAACGCCTGCCGCAGTTTGTGCTTTAGCATATCCACCTGTTCCAGGCCATCGGCCTTGGAAATCCGCCCGTTTTTATAGAGGAGCCGCAGGTTCTTCCGCAGGGCGTCCGCGGCAGCCAGCGCTTTTTCCCCCGTCGGGTCCGTCATCAGGCATTCCGATTCTTCGGGATGGCGGAGAAAATCAAAGACCGCCTCCTCGGTCAGGGTCATGTATTCATCCCGATCGCTCTCCGCCAGGGTGTAGCGGGAGTTGTCCGACAGGGTCTGCATGACCTTCTGCCATTTTTCCAGACGCGACAGGAGCATGATGGAGTTGAAGATGCGCTTGTTGGTGCCGAAGGAGAAGAGGGTGTTGGTCAGAACGCTGCGCAGCATGGCGTCGTTGGCGTGCTGATCGGAGCGGCAGATTTCCCGCGCCCGCTCCCAGACCGCCTTGTCCGCAAAGGTCTCGAACCGCATCTCCCAGTAGGTATGCTTCATGGTCACCGAGGCGAATGAACGCATGATCTTGTAGGGTACGAAATAATTGTGGGCAATGCCGTCCGCCGCCAGGTGGGAGAGGTAGCCGTAGGCGCAGGCCTTTTCGCCGTCGCTGTGGGCCGCCTGCAGCACCTTCTGCCCGATGCGCCAGCGGTGGCAGTTGAGCAGGTAATGGGTATATTTCTTCCCCACGATGATGTCGGCCGCGATGCAGCCGTAAAGGTAGTCGCGGGGGTATGCCCCCAGAACCGCCCCAATTGCTGGGGGCAGGGTGTCGAGGGCGGACAGCACGCTCAGGCCCGTCTGGAGATGGATTCCGCCGCCCCAGGCGTGGGCCGCGTCGGGGACGAGCACACCGCAGATGGTCAGCAACAACACGAATGGAAACATGGTCTCTTTCGCTTTGACATGGCTTTGAAGGAACTGGTACAGTTCAGAGAGTATACCACGATAATGCTACCCCGGAATGGGGAATGATACAACACAAGGGATAGTAATGGCTCAATCGTTCAAGGCAGTGGCGGCATCGTCCCTGCGGGAATACCTGTTGACCATTCAGGAAAGCGGCCTGGACGGTCTCCCTGTCGCCGCACCTCCTGCAACGATGCCGCAAACGGCAACGACGCAACAAACGGCAGCGGTCCCGCCGGCAGCGGTGGAGACCGGAGAGCCGCCCCACGACCAGAAGCATGAATCCCTGGAAAAGATCCGGAAGAGCCTGGGTGACTGTCAACGCTGCAAGCTGGCGAAGGGGAGGCGGAATCTGGTGTTTGGCGTGGGCAACCCCCAGGCGCGGCTGGTGTTTGTGGGAGAGGGGCCGGGGGGGGACGAGGACCGGCAGGGGGAGCCGTTCGTGGGTGAGGCCGGGCAGGTCCTGAACCGCATCATCACCGCCATGGGGCTCGAGCGGGAGGACGTGTATATCTGCAACGTCGTCAAGTGCCGTCCGCCCGACAACCGTGACCCGGAGGCGGACGAGATTGCCGCCTGCGCCCCGTTCCTCCTGCGGCAGTTGCAATCGGTCCAGCCCGAGGTGGTCGTGGCGCTGGGCAGGTTCGCCGCCCAGACCCTGCTGGGCACCAAGGAGGCGATCTCAAAGCTGCGCGGCAAGTTCCGCGATTATCACGGCGTGCCGGTCATGCCGACCTATCATCCCTCCTACCTGCTGCGCAACCGGGGCGATTCGGGGCCCTTCTGGGAGGTCTGGGAGGATATGACCCAGGTGCTGCGGCTCCTGAAACTGCCGGTGCCGGAGAAATCGCGAAAGAGGTAGTTGTTAGACTTATTGCCCATTGCACCAAGGGCGACCCATTGGGATCGCCCCTACGGTTTATTGGATTTACATCTGGAAAATATAGGTCAATATAAATTTCCGTAGGGGCGACGCCAACGGCTCGCCCGTCTTTCGGTGCAATATGCTAGAGACCGTACCACCTTCTGACCACAAAGACCCCCTGCCGCTTCCCCGGTGCCGGCCACGCATCCAGCGGTCGGCGGGTCCGCATGATCTCCGCCAGCCGTTGGCGCAACGGTGTCCTCACCACCCCCCCATTGCCGGGCCTGCCGCACTCCAGGCGGCTTTCGATGGTCGTATCCCGGTCCAGGACGATGATCACATGGCCGTTCCAGACGAGCAGATCGAGCGGTTGCAACCGCTCGGCGATCTCCCGGGCGCTTTTCCCCTCCACGGCCACCCCGGTGCCGTAGGCAACCAACTGGGATGTGTTGCGGGGCGTCCATCCGTTGGTGGCTTGGTAGAGCAGCCCTGAACAGTCCAGCCCGGCCAGGGTGATGCGACGTTTGGCCCTGTCGTCCCATGACGCCTCGGCAGGGTAGAGTGTCCCGAACAGGGCGTGTGCCCCCTCCCGGAGGTTGCCGCCCCACACGTAGGGGCTGCCGACGGCCTCCCGGAGCGCGGCGATGATCCGTTCCCGGGGCGGCAGGATTCGGGAGCGTGCCGGGGGCTGTTCGTCGCGAAGTTCGATGAAGCGGCTGTCCACATACAGCGAGATGCCGGCCGGGGCGGGATAGTCGTCGGTCTCCACCCGGTAGACGGTGGCCCCGGCCCCCGGGATCGTTTCCCGCACCCTGAAGACGGTTCCCGGCAGGGCGATGAACTCCATCTCCCGCACCTGGCCGCAGCGGTCGGTTTTCAGGGACCTGCCGTCCGCTCCTCCAAAGATGCGGCTGAAGGCCGGGCTGTTCAGCACCGGCGCCGCGCTCCGGGCCACGCCGTAGGGGGCGGCCCCGCTGGTGCCGCTCCAGCCGAGAAGCATTATCAGGATGACGGGAAGCGGCCGCATCATGCCCTGCCCCCCCTGCTGCTCAAGGCCTGCCGGACCAGTTCCTTCTGGGCTCCGGTAAGGCGCGGCACGGAGAGCAGTTCCCGAAGCGTACCGGGGGGCAGCCCCGGCAGAAGCAGGGTAAACCAGATGACCGGTGTCCGGGGGTTCTTGAGGAGCGCCAGGCGGATATTGGGTTTGTTTTTCCAGCGGCCGTTCCGGGCGATCATGGAGATGGTTTCGGCATGTGACGCCGCAGAGGTTATGAACTGGTGAACCGCCCCCTCTTTCAGGTGCGGGTTGTCCAGGCAGGCCTCCACCACCGGCGCCAGCCCTTCCCGCAGCAGCGCCTCCACAATCGTCGCGGTTCCCCGCCGGGCCAGGGTGAGCTTGTTGCCCAGGGGTTGGGCGGGCAGGCGCTGGATGATGATGCGTTCGGCGCACAGGCGCTGGTCGGGCGGCACGGCGGGGATGAAACAGAGCTTGATGAGGTCGAAGATATTGAGCTGGGGCAGCAGGTTGCCGGCGATGTGTGCGGGGGTGTCGGGGTGGCTGGCCAGGGCGAACCTGAGCGGGTAGCTTTCGCTGAAACGCCTGCCGTTATACAGGGTGGTGAAGAGCTCTCCGGGCAGGCCGCGGCGCTTCAGCAGGGCCAGCAGATGGTTCTCGTCGAGGGCCCGGTTGCGCAGGGCCGCCAGCAAAACCTCGCCGTCGGATTCCTGCATGATCTCGAACAACTCGTCCTTGTCGGCCGCAAGGACCCGTTGGAGGTCGTGTGACAGTTTTTGATCACTATCCGCAAAATTTGCAGACTGGTTCATGGGGGGGTAAATCTCCTGTGGGATGTTCCGAAGCGGCTTTCTCCGGGTGGTTTGCGCCTCGTATGCGTTCCTCTGCCGGATAATGATACTGCAAACAGCCTGCCAGAGAAACAGCTTATCGGCAAACCCGGGCGGAAGGTCCATACATGCGGTTGCGCCGGGAGCGGCTTCGTGGTACAGATGGGGCCTGGGGAAATATTCCGGTGCGGGGCAGCATAAAGGCATCCGGTTTGCACGTGGTGGAATGTCCCTGCATACTCCGGCGCGACCGGCCCGGACAAGAGAGGCGGCAGAAAAGGTGCCCTTTGGCGTAAGTATCTTTCCGGCGCTCCCGGAGATAAGCGATGAGGAACTCGCGACGATCGGCGCGATCCTGCAGAGGTGGCGCGGGTTCAGCCTGGCCGTCTATAAGGACACCTGCATGAAGCGGCGGGTGGCCATCAGGATCCGTTCGACACGCAGCAGCGATGCCGCCGCCTATTGCGAGCTGCTGAGCCGGAGCGACCAGGAGCTTGACCTGCTCCAGAAATCGCTTACCATCCATGTCAGCCAGTTTTTTCGCAACCACTCCGTGTTTGAAAAACTGCGCAAGGAGGTCATCCCGGAGCTCTTCGCCGCACGGACGGATCACCGGGACGAGCCGCTCAGATTCTGGTGTCTCGGCTGCGCCGGCGGTGAGGAACCGTACAGCCTGGCGATCATGCTGCGGGAATTCTTCGGCAGGGATATCCGTCATGAGCGGGTGTCCCTGCTGGCTACCGACATTGACGACAAAACGCTCCAGGCCGCCCGGGCGGCCGAATATGACGAGGGGCGGTTCAAGGAGATGCCGGTCGATCTGCGGGAACGCTATTTTCGCCAGGACGGGCGGTTATTCCGCTTGGTTCCGGAGATCCGGGATATGGTGGCTTTTCAGCGGGGCGACATCTGCAATCCGGAAGAGTACGTGCCCAGCGACCTGGTTTGTTGCCGTAATACCCTGATCTATTTCGCGCGGCCCGAACAGGAGAGGATCCTCAACAGGATCGCGGATATTCTCAGGCCGGATGGTATACTTGTGCTGGGCAAATCCGAGGTGCTGGTCGGCAGCTCGCGCGGCCGTTTCGCGCCGGTTTGCCGCACCGAACGCATCTATCGGCGGATATCATGAATTGAATCATGGGCGGAGGGGTGGTATGAGGATTCCCATAGGCTATAAATTTATCCTCGGGTTCATAGTGGTCGTGGCGGCGGTGGCTTTCAGTCCCCGGCTGGTCGCCTTATTCGGCTATTCTCCGGAGATATCCGGCATCCTGGGGTATGCCATGGCGCTGACCCTGGGGCTCATCCTGGGGTGGCTCTTTTCCAGAGGGTTTACGGCCAACATCAGCCGCCTGACCGAAGCGGCCGAATCCATCAGCAGGGGCGACCTGACCCGGGCGGTGGACATGCCCCCCACCCGGATACCTGACGAAACCCATGAGCTGGCCGACCTGATCAACCTGATGCTCCAGAATCTGCGCGATCTGGTGGGGCACATCAAAAAGGCTTCGGGCAAACTCACCAATTCCGCCCGGGAGATCAACTCCAACGCCCTGGAGATTAGCGCCTCCACCGAAGAGGTCGCTCAGGCCATCGAACAGATTTCCCGCGGCGCCGAAACCCAGGCCGAGATGGTGGAAAAGACCTCCAAGACCATTCGCGAGATGGCCATTTCCATCGAACTGGTCGCCTCCCGCGCCAAGGAAACCGCCAAGGCGGCCCGGGAGACGAGCCTCACCGCCCAGCACGGCGGCACCCTGGCCACCGATTCCCTGGAGCGGATGAAGGATTTTTTCGACTGCCAGGAACAGATCGGCCGACAGTTCGACGTCTTCAGCTCCAAGCTGCAGAAGGTCGGCAGGATCGCCGATTTCATCGCCGACGTGGCCCGCCAGACCAATCTGCTGGCCCTGAACGCCTCCATCGAGGCGGCCCGGGCCGGGGAATACGGCAAAGGCTTTGCCGTGGTGGCGGATGAGGTGCGCAAGCTTGCCGATGGGTCGGCCCAGTCGGCGGCGGATATCAACGAGATGATCGAAAGCCTGAGGGAAGAGAGCCATCGGGTGCATGAGATCATCCAGGAAAGCTCCCGCACCATCAGGGAAGGGAAGAAAAACATCGACGTCACCGCCACGGCCTTTCAGGAAATCCTTACGACCGTCCTGGAGACCGAACGGAGGGCCAACAGCATCGCGGACCTTTCCCAGATGCAGATGGACGGCTCGGGCAAGATGGTCAAGTCGGTGGACGAGATCGCCAAGGTGGCCGACGATAACGCCGCCGCCACCGAGCAGGTCTCGGCCGCCACCGAAGAACAGCTGGCCGCCATGCAGGATATGGCGCTGGCCACCAATGAGTTGGCAAAACTGGCGGAAGGGCTGCTGGTGGTGGTGGAACGCTTCAAGGTCGACCGCGGCGAACCGGATCAGGCATGACCCGGCACCAGCACGGATACCTCCTTTTTACCCTGCAGGGTCGGCGGTTCGCCGTCAACCTGCTGCAGGTGGCCGAGGTTGACGAACCGCCGCTCACCTGGCCCCTACCTGGCGCGGCTCCTTGTTATGTCGGTGCCATGAACTTCCACGACACCATTGTTGCGGTCATGGATCTGGCCGCCTTCCTGGGGCTGCCCAGTTGCCACGACCTGGAAAAGGTCGTCGTGGCCGATCCCCGCATCGCCGCACTGGCCTTTCTGGTTGAGCGGGTCATCAGGATTGCACCGCCGGAGCAGGCCACCCTGGGGGAAGCCCCGGACGATCCCTGCGTTTCCGCCTTGCTCCATCTGCCGGAAGGCGAATGCGTCCTGCTTGACGTGGCCGCCATTGCGCAGCGGGCTGCGGAAACCATAAATCCATAATCCGTTTGAAGATAAAGGTATGAGTATGACAGACGATTCACGTAAACTCCCCCCCCAGAGCCTGGAAGCGGAGATGTCCATCCTGGGGGGGGTCCTGATCGACAACGACGCCATCAACCGTGCGCTGGAGGTCATCGGGCCGGACGATTTCTACCGCGAAAGCCATCGCAAGATCTTCCGGGCCATGATCCGCCTCTCCGATCAGCGCGAGCCGTGCGACCTGATCACCATGACCGACATGCTCAGGAAAGAGGGCGAACTGGAGGAGGTGGGGGGGGCGGCCTACCTGGCGACCCTGGTGGACTATGTCCCCACGGCGGCCAATGTCAGCTATTACTGTAAGCTGGTGAAGGAAAAGTCCATCAACCGCAAGCTGATCTCCGTGGCTACCGAGATCGCCACCCGCGGCTACGACGGGCAAACGGACGTCAACGAGCTTCTGGACCTGGCGCAGAAGGACCTCTACGAGATCTCCGAGAACAAGCTGCGGCCCCAGTACGTGCCGGTGCAGGAGATCATCAAGGATACCTTCAAGATCCTCCAGACACTGCACGACCGCAAGGAACACGTCACCGGCGTCCCCACCGGCTACACGGAGCTGGACAACATGACCGCCGGCTTCCAGCCGGGCGACCTGATCATCGTTGCCGCCCGCCCCTCCATGGGTAAGACCACCCTGGCACTCAACATCGCCCAGTACGCCAGCGCCGAAGCCAAGAAAAAGGTCGCTTCGGTGATCTTCTCCCTGGAGATGGGCAAGGAGCAGTTGGTGATGCGTTTCTTTGCCTCCATCGCCCGGGTCGATTCCGGCAAGATGCGTACCGGCCACTTCCAGGATTCGGATTGGCCCCGGCTGCAACGGGCCGCCAGCATCCTCTACGACTCCAAGATCTTCATCGACGACACTCCGGCCATCAGCGTGCTGGAGTTGCGCTCCAAGGCGCGGCGCCTGAAGCGCGAGCACGACATCGGCCTGATCATCGTCGACTACCTGCAACTCATGCGGGGCGGCGCCAATACCGAATCGCGCCAGCAGGAGATTTCGGACATCTCCCGCTCGCTCAAGGCCCTGGCCAAGGAGCTGAACGTGCCGGTAGTGGCCCTCTCCCAGCTCAACCGCAGCCTGGAGAGTCGCGGCGACAAGCGCCCCATGATGAGCGACCTGCGCGAATCGGGCGCCATCGAGCAGGATGCCGACGTCATCATGTTCGTCTACCGCGAATCGGTCTATTGCGAGCACTGCCGCAAGCGGGACGGCTCCTGTACCCAGAACCATGAAAGGAATGCGGAGGTCATCATCGGCAAGCAGCGTAACGGCGCCATCGGTACGGTGGAACTGGTGTTCCTCGGCGAGCATACCCGTTTTGAGAACAAAAGCGACCGGCCCGATGCGTGATGCCGTTTCCCGGCATCTCGACGGGGCGGCAGACGTGCGTTGCGACTCCAGGAGGGCAGCATGGCAGAGTTAGTGAAAAAAGGGTCCCTGGGCCATATCCTCTCGTCTTCACAGATCATCACCGAGTCGGATATCGTCAACGCCCTGGAAGAACAGAAACGTTTCGGCATCCGTTTCGGCGAGGCGCTGGTCAACCTGGGGGTCGTTACCCAGGAGGACATCGACTGGGCGCTCTCCAACCAGTTGGACCTTCCCTACATCCGACTGAAGAAGGAGATGATCGACCCGGAAGCCATTGCCCTGGTGCCGGCCGACGTGGCCCGGGCCTATAACCTCATCCCCCTGATCTGCACCGGCGGCGAACTGAACGTTGCCGTTGCCGATCCGCTCAACCGGGCGGCGGTCGAAGCGGTCGAAGCCCACACCGGTCTGCGGGTCAACCTGTCCGTGGCGCTGATCCGGGAGATCCGCCAGATGGTCGACGCGTGGTACGGCCCGGTCGGCCAGGAGCGTCTGGGCTTCAGTTCCACCGCCTTTTCCGACAAGGCCCTCGAGGCCATCAACGACGATATCGGCGGCGACACGCTGCTCAACTACCTGATGGTTTTCATCATCCAGAATCGCCTCTCGTCCCTCTCCCTGCAACCCCTCGGCGACGAGGTGGCCATTACCGGGAAGCGGGGGGGGATCACCCGTCCCATCGGCACCCTGGCCCCCAATTACTACCCCGACGTCATCCTCCGGCTGCACAAGAGCGCCGCGATCGGTCCCCTGGCCGAACGGAGCGCCATCGGCCTGCTCCCCTTTACCTACCAATCCCGCCCGGTGACCTTCCAGGTCGTGGTCATGCAGGGCCAGGGGGGCGACTACGTCACCCTGCGGACCCATGTCAGCGCCACCGTTCCTCCCCGGGTAGCCGAGCTGCACCTGCCGGTGGCCCAGGAGGCCGCCTTCAACCTGCTGGCCCGGGCGCATCAGGGCATTACCTTTTTCGCCTCGCGCAACAGCCAGGAACGGTGCCGTTTCATGGATCTCATGCTGGAGGAGGCCGATACCGCCGGAAAGAACGTCATCATCCTGGGAGAGGGGCCGGGTCGGATGAACAAACGGTTTCCGCGCATCCCCCTGCCCCGTTCCGAGGCGGACCGGGCCCGGCTGATCATGGATGCCCTGGATCATGATCCGGATGTGCTGGTGATCGAGGACGCCACCGAGGGGATGCCCTTCACCGCCGCCTGCCGCGCCGCCATGCGCGGCAAACTGGTGCTCGCCGGGCTGGAGATCCGCGGCACCCGTAATGTCCTGCGGCACCTCCTGCTCTACCAGCAGAAAAACTACTTCCTGCCGGGGTTCGTCAACGGCCTGGTCTCCTTCAAGGGGATCCAGATCCTCTGCCCCGCGTGCCGGACCGCCTACGTCCCGCCGCAGGAGGAGCAGACCGTCATGCATCTGGACCAGCCCCCGGCCGGTTTCTACCGCACCAGCGGCTGCGACGAGTGCGGCCACAGCGGATTCAGCACGCGGCGTTTCCTGATGGACGCGCTGGTCTTCGACGACGAATTCCTGCGGGTCTTCACGCAGTCATCGGATGTGACGGCCCTGGACAATTACCTGCGCCAGGTGGAGTATCACGGTAGCGACCAGGAAGGGCTGCGGCTTTTGATGGAGGGGCAGGTATCGCCGGAGGAGTACATCGCCTCGGTGGTGCTGTAACCCGCGCCCGTATTCACGGCATCTTTGCCCCGGCCTCAATCGCAAAATCCTCGACGTAGCCCTGCTACGCCTGCGGTTTTGCTCAATCAGCCAGGTCAAATCTGCCGCAAATCCGGGCGCGGTCCTCGCGGCAGTTATTTACGGACAAGCATTTCCTTGAGAACAGTGAAGGAGTCCTACACATGGCAAAGATCGATGCGCTTTTCAGGATGATGAGGGAGCAGGGGGCGTCGGACCTGCATCTCTCCACCGGGAATCCGCCTATTTTCCGTCTGAACGGCGAGATGGTGCGGCTTAACTTCAAAAGCCTGGCACATGAAGAACTCCGGGAGGTTCTGTTCGAGATCCTGGATGAAAAGCAGCGCGCCCAGTTCGAGGCCACCAAGGACCTGGACTTTGCCTACGCCGTGCCCGACCTGGCCCGGTTCCGCGGTAACGTCTTCATGCAGCACCGCGGCATCGCCGGCGTGTTTCGCATCATCCCCACCAAGATCCTCTCGGCCGACGACCTCCATCTGCCGGAGGGGGTGCGGCGCATGACCAACTTCAAGAAGGGGCTGGTGCTGGTGACCGGGCCGACCGGTTCGGGAAAATCCACCACCCTGGCGGCCATGATCGACCTGATCAATTCCACCCGCAAGGAACACATCCTGACCCTTGAGGACCCGCTGGAGTTCATCCACGAGAACAAGCTGTCCCTCCTGAACCAGCGCCAGATCGGCGAACATACGGAAAGCTTCGCCTCGGCCCTGCGCGCGGCCCTGCGCGAAGACCCGGACATCATCCTGGTGGGGGAGATGCGCGACCTGACCACCATCTCCCTGGCCATGAGCGCCGCCGAAACCGGGCATCTGGTCTTCGGCACCCTGCACACTAACACCGCGGCCAAGACCATCGACCGTATCATCGACGTCTTCCCCACCGATCAGCAGGAACAGGTGCGCGCCATGCTGTCCGAATCCCTCAAGGGTGTGGTCTGCCAGCAACTGCTCAAGACCGCCGACGGCAAGGGGCGCACCGCGGCCCTGGAGATCATGATCGGCACGCCGGCCATCGGCAACCTGATCCGGGAGGCGAAGACCTTTCAGATCCCTTCCATCATCCAGACCGCCAAGAAGGACGGCATGCAGCTCATGGACCAGCACCTGCTGGACCTGCTCAAAACCAAGCAAATCAACCCGGAAGAGGCCTACCGCTGCTCCATCGACAAGAAACAGTTCGAACAGTACCTGCCCGCCCAGCAAGGGGGGGCGCCGGGGATGCCGGGGCATTGAGGGACGAAGGCCCAGGCCCCGCACGGGGCCTTTCGTTTTGGAGCAGCCCCGCGCTGCTGTTGCCGTGGGTGCACGGGGAGGGGGCGTATGAATCATCCGAGCGTTTTCCAGCGACTTTTGGCAACATTCCCCGTCATCCTGGCCGAAGGGGCGGTCATCGAACGCCTGCGGCGCATGCCCGATATCCGTCTGGACGATCAGGTGGTCAACTCGGCCCTGATCTACGACGACCACGGACGGAGCGCCCTCGGGGGGATCTGCCGCCAGTACCTTGAGATCGGCCGCAACTACGGCCTGCCGCTCCTGCTCTCCACCCCCACCTGGCGTGCCGGCCGCGAGCGTATCGCCGCCGCCGGGCTGGCCGGTCGCGACCTGAACGGCGACAATTTCCGCTTCCTGGACGGTCTGCGCCGGGAGCAGGGGGATTACGGCAAGAATGTGGTCATCGGCGGGCTGATGAGCTGTAAGGGGGATGCCTATAAGCCGGAAGGAGCCCTGAGCGCCCCCGAGGCGCGCGCCTTCCACGCCTGGCAGGCCGAGGCCCTGGCCGTTGCCGGGGTCGATCTGCTGTTGGCCACCACCCTGCCGGCCCTGAGCGAGGCCATCGGCTTGGCCCAGGCCCTGGCGGCCACCGGGCTTCCCTATCTGATCAGCTTCGTGGCCCGCCCTGAAGGGACCCTGCTGGACGGCACGCCGCTCAAGGACGCCATCGCCGCCATCGACAGCCAGGCCTCACCGCCCCCCCTGGCCTACCTGATCAACTGCACCCACGCCTCGGTCTTCCGCCGCGCCCTCTGCCACGAGCGTAACTCGTCACCGCTGGTCAGGGAGCGGGTGATCGGCCTGCTGGCCAACACCGCCGCCCTGAGCCCGGAAGAGCTGGACAACAGCACCGAACTGGTGGAAGAGGCGCCGGAGGTCTTCGGCGCGGCAGTGGCCGCCCTGCACGGTGATCTGGGCATGAAGGTGCTGGGAGGGTGCTGCGGCACGGACGAGCGCCATATCGACTCCCTGGCACGGCGCCTTGCCGCCCGGTTGCCACAATTGCAGGAGGGGCTATGACTGCCGCCCCGACTCGGCCGCGTCCCGGCCGCTACCGGCACTACAAGGGGAACGAATACGAGGTGGTCGCCATCGCCCGCCACAGCGAGACCGAGGAGGAGATGGTGGTCTACCGCCAGTTGTACGGCGACCGTTCCCTGTGGGTCCGGCCGCTCGGCATGTTTCTGGAGGAGGTTCCGGTGGGCGGGCGCAAGGTGCCGAGATTCCAGTGGCTGGGTGAAATCTGAACGTTGAACGTGCCAATTTTCACCATCCGAGGTATAACGCAACGACGACGAATTGTCATAACCAGCGAATGCACGCTACCGCGATACATCCGCACCACGTGATCCGCACAATCGTTACAGCCAATCACATCATCATGAGGTACCCGTGGCACTCATCACCCTTCGCGACATAACCCTGGCCTTCGGCGGGCCGCCGCTCTTCGACGGCATCAACCTCCAGATCGAGCCGGGGGACCGGCTCTGCCTGCTGGGGCGCAACGGCACCGGCAAATCGACGCTTCTCAAGCTGATCGGCGGCGAACTCCCCCTGGAGGGGGGCGAAATCCAGCGCCAGCAAGGGCTCCGGGTTGCCCTGGTCTCCCAGGATGTGCCCATGGGGATCGACGGCACGGTCTTCGACGTGGTGGCCTCGGGCATGGGCAACGCGGCCGAACTGTTGGCCGAATACCACCGGGTCGCCCACAGTCTCTCCCTGGAGGGGAGCGAGGCGCTCCTGGCCGAACTGGAGGAGTTGCAGCACAAGCTGGAGGAAAGCGGCGGCTGGAGCCTGCACCATGAGGTGGAGCGGGTGTTGAAGCGGCTGCAACTGGACGCCGAGGTCGCTTTCTCTGCCCTCTCCGGTGGCACCAAGCGCCGGGTGCTGCTGGCAAAGGCGCTGATCGCCGCGCCGGACATCCTGCTCCTGGACGAGCCGACCAACCATCTGGACATCGACACCATCCTCTGGCTGGAGGATTTTCTGCTGCATCAGGTCAAGACCCTGGTCTTTGTGACCCATGACCGGGCCTTTGCCCGGCGGTTGGCCAACCGGGTGGCGGAGCTGGACCGGGGGCGGATCTATGCCTTCAACTGCGGCTACGACGAGTTCGTGGAGCGCCGGGAGGCGCTCTTGGAGGCCGAGGTCACCCGCCAGGCGCTGTTCGACAAGAAGCTGGCCCAGGAAGAGGCCTGGGTCAGGCAGGGGATCAAGGCCCGCCGGACCAGAAACGAAGGACGGGTGCGGGCCCTGAAGAGCCTGCGCGAGGAGTACCGCCAGCGCCGGGAGCGCCAGGGCACGGCCAAGATCCAGCTCCAGGAGGGGGAGCGTTCCGGTCGCCTGGTGGCGGAGGTGGAACACGTCTCCTTTGCCTACGACGGCCGTCCGATCATCACCGACCTGACCACCACCATCATGCGCGGGGACAGGGTGGGGATCATCGGCCCCAACGGCTCGGGCAAAACCACCCTGCTGCGCCTGCTGCTGGGGGAGTTGACGCCGGACCAGGGCGCGGTCAAGGCGGGCAGCCGCCTGGAGATCGTCTATTTCGACCAGATGCGGGAACAGCTCGACCCGGACCGGAGCGTGCAGGACAACGTGGGGGAGGGGAACGACACCCTGGTGATCAACGGCAAGAGCCGCCACATCATCGGCTATCTCCAGGACTTCCTGTTCTCACCCGAACGGGCCCGCAGCCCGGTCTCGATCCTCTCCGGCGGCGAGCGCAACCGGCTGCTCCTGGCCAAGTTGTTCACCAAGCCCTCCAACGTGCTGGTGATGGACGAACCGACCAACGACCTGGACGCCGAGACCCTGGATCTGCTGGAGGATCTGCTCCTGGAGTATTCCGGGACCCTGCTTCTGGTGAGCCATGACCGGGAGTTTCTCAACAATGTGGTGGGGAGCACGCTGGTACTTTCCGGCGATGGCGCGGTCCGCGAATACGTGGGGGGATACGACGACTGGCTCCGCCAGGCCGCCGCGGAGGCGCCCGCTGCTCCCGTTACCTCCAAACCGGCACAGGAGAAGGGGCGGCCCCAGAAGGAGCGCCCCCGCAAACTCTCCTTCAAGGAGGAGCGGGAGTTGGCCGCCCTGCCGGACCGCATCGCCGCCCTTGAGGAGGAACAGGGGCGGCTGCACGTCACCCTGGCCGACCCCGATTTCTACAAGTCGGCCGGCGCCGAGGTGGCCGCGATCAACACCCGGCTTGGGGAGTTGGAGCAGGAGTTGGCCGCCGCCTATGGCCGCTGGGAAGAGTTGGAGGCACTGCAATAGGATACGCAATCCGGCGGCCGGGAGGCCGCCTATCACACGCGAAGCGTACGAGGAAACAATGAAAGTCACGGAAAAGCAACTCAAGGCCCGCTGCACCGACCTGAACCTGGGACCGCTCAAGGATACCGCCTTTGGCCTGAAGATCGAGCGCACCTCCCGGGGGTACACCTGCAGCCTGGTGTACCGGGACAGCACGCCGCCCGAGATACTGATCGCCGATGCCAGCGCATCGGAAGCCGACGCCTGCATCTCCGGCGTTGCCACCACCTCCACGGTCTACAAGGCCATCCAGGGGACCATCAAACCGGAGTTCGTGCCCCAGGAGGTGTTCGTCAAACAGCATGGTGAACGCTGCCCCAAGTGCGGCTCCCGGGACATCAACCCCGGCCACATCACCTCGGCGAAAGGGGAATTGGAACAGTGGCACACCTGCGGCCGCTGCGCCACCGCCTGGCACAACCTCTATCGTCTGACCGGGTATGAACTGCCGGTGGTCATGGAGGATGGGGCTGCATCCTGACGGGGCGTGGGAGGATCCGTAATGCCGGTCACGGGCCGGGATGGTTCCCGTGATCTATCCCCTCAATCTTGCGTATAATTATATACACCTCCTTTGATTCGGCCTAAAGTCGTCAAAGCCCCATCCGTAGCGGGGTTGTCGTTTTTCTACCTCTCTACGGGTGTATGGCGTTGCAATACACCTCCCGGCGCTTGCCACCCCCCAATCTCGGCCGCAATCTCCCTGTAAAATTATTAAATATAGTTATGTCAATATGTTATGAAGCCGGTTTCTCCTGGGGAGTGTTTTGGCACGCACGATGCTAGATAAAGGTCAAGAGCGTAACGGATCACAAAATAAAAGGAGGACGCCATGAAAACGTTAGCTACCATTATCGGAACCATCGCACCCGCAACCGCATTTGCAGCCACTACTCCGCGCGTCGATGACAGCGGGCTCTTCGTCTGGATCTTTCTCGGCTTCTGTGCACTGATCGTCGCGGCACAGCTCATGCCGGCCATCCTGCTCATGTTCGGCATGGCGAAAGGCGTGAAGGACGTGGCCAAGGGCGAAGCAAAAACGGCGGAACACAAGGCCTAGCACAAAATCAAGGAGGTAAACATGCAACAGGACCTCAGGTGAAGGGGCCGCGAAGCGCGGCCCCTTTTCTTTTGCCCTCATCCGGGCCCCGTGCTTCTCGTGTTGACAAACCGATAAAGTTGCCTACAGTAGGCGACCGAACATCCCAGGAGCGAGATTCAGGACCTGGCCGAGAATGGTCTCCGAACATTCTCGGGCGCCTGGATGCGCAGTAAGAGACAGCGGCTGTAACGTCCCTCCTGGGGCGCCATTGGAACATCCCTCTGGACAGAGTTTCATCCCCTCTGATAAAGTAGCCACCCCTATGAAAATCAAACGGCTCGAAATATCAGGCTTTAAGTCCTTCGCCGACAAGGTGGTGCTGGACTTCCAGCAGGCGGTGACCGGCGTGGTCGGCCCCAACGGCTGCGGCAAGTCCAATATCGTGGACGCCATCCGCTGGTGCATGGGTGAACAGTCGGCCAAGAACCTGCGCGGCAAGGCCATGGAGGACGTGATCTTTGCCGGCAGCGAGACCCGCAAGCAGTTGGGGGTGGCCGAGGTTTCGCTGGTCTTCTCCACCGAGGACGGCCGGGCGCCGGCCAAATACCTGGATTATGCCGAGATTCAGCTTACCCGCCGCCTCTACCGGGACGGCGAGAGCGATTACCTGATCAACAAGACCCCCTGCCGCCTGCTGGATATCACCGAACTGTTCATGGATACCGGCGTCGGCACCCGCGCCTATTCGATCATCGAACAGGGCAAGATCGGCATGATCCTCCATTCCCGCCCGGAGGAACGGCGCTTCCTGATCGAGGAGGCCGCCGGGGTCACCAAGTTCAAGTCACGCAAAAATCTGGCCTTGAAGAAGATCGAGGGGACCCGCCAGAACCTCTCCCGCCTGAACGACGTGCTGGGGGAGATCCGACGGCAGTTGGCCTCGTTGCAGCGCCAGGCGAAAAAAGCCGAGAATTTCCGTGCGTACCGGGATGAACTGCGGGAGATCGAACTGCTCTTCGTGGGGCGCGAGTACCGCGACACCCAGGTCCGGCGCGGCGAGGCCGAGCGGGAACTGGCGGCGCTCAACGAGCGTATTCGCGGGGCGTTTGCCGGGGCTGCCCTGGGGGAATCCCAGGTGGAAGAGGCCCGGCTCCGGCTGGTGGAGGCGGAGAAGCGCCTGGCCGCGACCCAGGAGGATATCTTCCGGGTCAGGAGCGAGTTCAGCGCCGCCGAGAACGGCGTGATGTTCCAGCGCAAGGAGCTGGCCGCCCTGGAGGGAAGGCTGGAGCGGCTTGGAGGCGAGGCCGGGGAACGGGAGAAGCGTCTGGACGAGTGTTCCGAGCGCCGGGGATTGCTGCAATTGCGCCGGGATAGCTCCACGACCGATACCGCTGCCATGCAGGCTGAGTTGCAACGGGCCGAGGAGGCGTTGACCGGGCACCAGCAGGCCGAGGAGGAGCTCAACCGCAGGCAGGAGGCCCGGCGCAAGGAGCTGTTCGCGGCCCTGGCCGAGTCGTCCCAACACAAATTCCGTTACGAAACGGCCCAGAAGCGCTTGGCCGGCCTGGCGGAACGGTTCGAGCGGCACCGCCGTGAAGAGCTGCAACTCAGGGAACGCCTGGAACTGGCCGGCCAGCGCGCCGGTGCGCTGGATGCCCAGGTGGCCGAGGCGCAGCTGGAGCAGGAACAACTCCAGGTGGAGTTGAACGCCCTGCGCGGACGGGAGGCCGAGTTGCGGCAGCGCCTGCCCGAGGTGGAAAAAAAATGGCAGTCCCGGCGGGACGAACTGAACCGCAGTTCGTCTCGTCTCCACTCCCTGCGGGAGTTGGAAAACCAGTTTGCCGGTTACGGCCAGGGGGTGCGCAAGCTCATGAAGGACGAGGGGCTGCGTTCCCGCTTCAGCGGGGTCGTGGCCGATGCCGTCGAGGCCCCGCCCGAGCTTGAGGCGGCGGTGGAGGCGGTCCTGGCGGACCGGCTCCAGTGCATACTCTGTGCGGATGATGGCGACGCCCTGGCGGCCCTGCGGTTTCTCAAGGGGAATAACGGCGGCCGGGCCGGTATCGCTCTCCCCCTGGAGCCTAAGACGGGAACTGTCCCTGTTGTGGCGGGCGCTACGGCGCTGGCCGACCGGGTGGCGGTCAGCGGACCGTTCGGCGGCCTGATCCGGTTCATGCTGGCCAATGTCCTGCTGGTGGATGGGATTGCCGATGCCATTCGGCTGGCCCGGCAGCACCCTGAGCTCATTTTTGTCACTCCTGATGGTGATATGGCGGCATTGGGCGGGATCCTGACCGGAGGCTCCGCCGAACAGGTACAGAAGGGGATCATCCATAAAAAGCGCGAAATCAAGGAGTTGGAGGAGGCTGTGGCCGGGTTGGAGCGGGAAACCGAATCCCTGGCCAAGGAACGTGACGAGCTGCGGCGCCGCTCCCTGGAGGTGGCGGAGGAGTTGAAGGTCACCGGGAGCCAGCTGCACCAGGCCGAGTTGAAGCGGACCGGCCTGGCCAAGGACCGCCAGCAGACGGCCGACGAGATCGCCCGGATCGAGGAACGCCTGGCCCTGCAGGCCCTGGAGACGGCAACCCTGGACGAGGAACGGGAAGGGCTGGAGGCCGAACTGAAACAGTCCCAGGCGCGTTTGGGAGAGACCGACGACGTTTCCCGGGAGCTTGAGCAGGAGGTGGGACGCCTGAAGGAAGAGCTGGAGGCCCGCCGGAAGGATCTCGCCGTTGCCCGGGAGCGGGTCACCGCCATCCGGGTGCAGACGGCCACCCTCAAGGAACAGCATGAGGCCCACCTGCGCGACATCGCCGACCTGGAACGCCAGGTGGAGGAACTCACCCGGCGCCTGGCCGCCGACCGGCTGGAACTGGAAACGGGTGGCGGCGAGCGGGTGCGCCTGGAGAGTGCCATTGCCACGGAAGCCGAGCGCCTGGAAGGGCTCGTCCGCCGTCAGGCCGAAGCGGAGAGCCTGCTGGCCGGCGTGCGCTCCGCCAGCGAAGAGGCCGCCGTGGCCCTGGCCGAGGCCGAAGCCCGGACCAAGAAGGCCCGTGAGGAGAGCGACGCGGTCCGTCAACTCCAGGCGGATCTGAATCTGCGTTTTTCCACATTGACGATGCAGGCCGAACATTTGGAACGTTCCGTGCAGGAAAATAGTCGTACCAGCATGGCCGAGGTCCTGGCGCGGCTGGAAGGGGTGGAATTCGACGAGGCGGCCCGCCGGGCGCGCCAAGTTGAGTTGCAGCGCCTCCTGGACGACATGGGCGAGGTAAACCTCCTGGCCATCGAGGAGTGCGCCGGCATGGAGGAACGCTTCAACTTCCTGTCATCCCAGAAAAACGATCTGGAAGAGTCGCTGCGCAGCCTCCAGCAGGCCATCCAGCGTATCAACCGCACCACCCGGCAGCGCTTTCTGGAGACCTACAATCAGGTCAACGCCACGTTTCAGGAGGTCTTTCCGCGCCTCTTCTGCGGGGGGCGGGCCGAGTTGCGCCTGACCAACGAGGAAGACCTTCTGGAGACCGGCATCGACATCATCGTGCAGCCGCCGGGCAAGAAGCTCCAGAATGTGACCCTCCTCTCGGGGGGGGAGAAGGCGTTGACGGCGGTGGCGCTGATCTTCTCCATCTTCCTGATCAAACCGACGCCCTTCTGTCTGTTGGATGAGGTGGACGCGCCTCTGGATGATGCCAATATCGGCCGTTTCAACGACATGGTACGGGAGATGAGCGCCGTTTCCCAGTTCATCATCATCACCCACAACAAGGCCACCATGCAGGTGGCCGACACCCTCTACGGCATCACCATGGAAGAGCCGGGGGCGTCGCGGATCGTGTCGGTCAGGCTGCACTGAAGGTGGTGCCGGGAAACAGGAAGTTGGGGCTCGCCGCTGCCCCGCGGTCCGGCAAGACGGCATGACATTTGTTTTTATGCCCCGTGCGGGTGCTTGTATTTTGTCGTGAGGATATGATAATGCCGTTTCAACGTATTCTGAAAACGCTGGTCGAGGAAACCCCCCGTGCAGTGGGAGCCATTCTGGTGGATTGGGAGGGTGAGGCGGTACAGGAGTGGTGTCTCTGCGATCCCTATGAGATGCGCTTCATCGGCGCCCACAAGGGGATTATCCTGGCCCGGTTGAAGGAGATGCAGGGGAGTGAGCAGGTGGGGGCCATTGAGGATGTGGTGGTGACCGCCAGCGAGCGCCACCTGATCATCGGCTGCATCGACGACGATTATTCCCTGGTGATGGATGTCGACCGCGCCTGCCCGGTGGCCTTGGCGTTGCATCATTTTCGTGCTGCCGTGACGCGGCTCAAGAAGGAGATCTGATGGAGCAGCAGGAAAAGAAGGGTTTTTTCCGGGGATTGGTGGATAAAATTGCCGGGACCGGGCAACCGCAGACGAATGATATCGAACCGCCACCGACGGCCGTGGAGCCGACAGGTGCTCCGGCGGCCGGGGCGGAAGAACGCCCGGATAGTGGGCCCGGTTTTTTCTCGCGCCTCAAAAACGGCCTGAAAAAGACCAAGGATGGGCTGGTGGGACGCATCGACGCCCTGGTGCTGGGAAAAAAGGAGATCGATGCCGACACCCTGGAGGAGTTGGAAGAGATCCTGATCACCTCGGACATCGGCGTCAAGACCACGGTGGAGTTGATCCGCTCCCTGGAACAACGCCTGGGACGCAATGAACTCAAGGACGGCGAGGCGCTGCGGGCGGCCCTCAAGGCTGATATCCTGGCGCGCCTGAACGCCCACCATAGCGTGCTCGACACCGATGCCCGACACCCCTTTGTGCTGCTGGTCATCGGCGTGAACGGGGTCGGCAAGACCACCACCATCGGCAAACTGGCCTCCCGTTTCACCGGCAAGGGGAAACGGGTGCTCCTCGCTGCCGCCGATACCTTCCGCGCCGCGGCTGCCGAGCAGCTCGAGGCCTGGGGGGAACGCTCCGGCGTGGATGTCGTCCGCCACAAGGAGGGGGCCGACCCGTCTGCGGTGGTCTTCGACGCCTGCAAGGCTGCCGTGGCCCGGCAGGTGGATATCCTGATCGTCGATACGGCCGGCCGGCTGCATACCAAGGTCAACCTGATGGAGGAGATGAAGAAGATCCATCGTGTCATCGGCCGCGAGATCCCCGGCGCCCCCCATGAGACGCTGCTGGTGCTGGACGCGGCCACCGGCCAGAACGCCGTCTCCCAGGCACGGCTTTTCAAGGAGGCGGCCGGGGTCACCGGCATCGCTCTGACCAAACTGGACGGCACCGCCAAGGGGGGGATCGTGGTGGCGGTCAGCCATGAATTCGGTCTGCCGGTCCGCTATATCGGTGTTGGGGAGGCGATTGACGACCTGCGCGACTTTAATCCGCAGGAGTTCACGGATGCCCTCTTTCAGGCCTGACAAGCCCACCGCCAAACAACGCCGAAGGGCCGGAGAAGCCCGAGATTTCACGCAATTAGGGCTTGACTTCACTGCACCCCCTGGGTATAGTGATCTGTCACGAAAGGGAACTTGCACCATGGATCAGGAACTGTTTACAGCACTGGAAAAGAAGGTCGATGACCTGCTTGACAAGTATTCAAGCCTGAAAGCCGACAATGCCCGGCTGGCTGAGGAAAACGGGCGCCTCCTGTCGGAGCGCGAAGGCCTCAAGTCGCGTGTCGATGCCATTCTCGGCAAGCTCGAAGGGATTTGAATTGCCGGGAAGGCGCCGATACCGGACCGTCTCTGCCGACAGGTGCGGCAGGTGTGCCGGGATACCGGTAAACGCGACAGGTGCCGGTGAGCCCCTATGAAGACGACCCATCTGGTGACGGTGCTTGGCCGGGAGCTTTCGGTCAGGAGTTCGGCTCCCGCCGAAAAGGTCCAGGCGGTGGAATCGTTTGTCAATGCCAGGCTGCACGAAATCGGCAGTGCCCTCAAGAACGGCGATGCCCAGTTGGTGCTCATGCTGGCGCTGCTCAACATCAGTGAAGAGTTGCTGGAACTGCGCAGTTCCGCAGAGCGAGGCGGCCCGATCGATGCATCGCTGCACCGGTTGCTGGAAAAGTTGGAAAAAGCGTGATGAGCTCGGAACATCCGGCTGCACGTACAAGGTCTCGTAAGGGAGACTTGATCATATATTCGCACCAGCATCACAATCAGTCCCGGTAGGTGTGGCGACGCTGGTCCCCACCTGCTGATAACCTGACACCCGCAGAATATATTCAACGACGAAAGGAAGGAATCGCTCCCGAGGAAAAAACAGCGCCCAACCAAATTCTGCGGCACTCACGAGCCATTCCCCTTTCACCCTCCCTGATCGACCTTCCCAGGACCCTCTTCCTCTGGGCACTCTCTACTTGTCTGTTTTAAACGAATTTTGCGTGGAATCGATAGTATGCCCAAGCGGTCATTACGGCAGCAGATGTTGGCCCAGCGTCTGGCACTCAGCCGGGAAGCGTGGCATGCCTCCAGCCTGCTGGCCCAGCAAAACCTGCTCAGCCTCGAAGAGTACTCCCGGGCAGAGTGTATTGCCCTCTACGCCCCGGCGCGCAACGAAGCCGATACCACCGAGATCGTGGCAGCCGCCTTCAGGGCCGGGAAGCGGGTGCTGTACCCGGCCGTCTGCGGGGAACACATGGTGTTCCGTCAGGTGGAGGGGCTGGCTAGTCTCGAACAGGGGAGTTTCGGCATTCTTGAACCGTGTCCCACCGGTGTCGATCACCACGCCGATGAGCCGGACCTGATCGTGGTGCCGGGGGTGGCCTTTGACCTGAGCGGGCATCGTATCGGCTACGGCAAGGGGTTTTACGACCGCTTTCTGCGACATCCGGGACGCACGGCCCACTTGGTGGGACTGTGCCATGATTTTCAGATTGTCGGGGGGGCGATCCCGGCAGAAGGGCACGATATACGAATGGAGATCATCGTCAGCGATCGGCGGGTTGTCCGCTGCGGAAGTAACCGGAGTCATCTCGGTGATCCGGATTAAAAAACAGGCTGGTGCGACCGGAGCGGGGAGAGTGGGACACGACCCCGCAGCAACGCTTCAACGGCCTGATAGAGGAGGTTATTGATATGGAAGTGAGTATCTGGATGGTTGTCACCATCCTGGCGGTGGCCGCCGGGGCGTATTTCGCCGGCAGCAGGTTCAGCAAGAAGGATGCGGACGCCATCGTCCGTCAGGCGGATGACCTCGCGAACAAGGTCATCGAGGATGCCCGGCGCGAGGCCGAGACCATCACCAAAGAGGCCGAGCTCAAATCAAAGAACGCGGCCATCGAGGCCAAGGAAGAGTACGAACGCGAGATGCGGGAGAAGAAGCGCGAGCTCCAGAATCTCGAAAAGCGTTTGCTGCAAAAGGAAGAAAATCTGGACAAGAAGGTTGCCCTTTTTGACCAAAAAGAGCTGGATATCCTGAAAAAAGAGCAGGTTCATTCCGCCAAGGAGCAGGCCCTTGCCGAGCGCGAAGACGAACTGAAAAAGGCGGTCGGCGCCCAGATGGCCAAACTCGAGCAGATTTCGGGCATGACGGCCGGCGAGGCCAAAAAGGAACTGATGAACGCCATGGAGAGCGAGGCCAAACACGATGCGGCCAAGCTCATCAAGGTTATCGAAGAGGAAGCCCGGGAGACTGCCGACAAGAAGGCCAAGGAGATCATGGCTCTGGCCATTCAGCGGTATGCCGGCGAATACGTGGCGGAGCGGACGGTATCGGTGGTGCCGCTCCCCTCCGATGAGATGAAAGGCCGTATCATCGGGCGCGAGGGGCGCAACATCCGTGCCCTGGAGGCGGCTACCGGCATCGATCTGATTATCGACGACACCCCCGAAGCGGTCATCCTGTCCGGTTTCAACCCGGTTCGCCGCGAGGTGGCCCGTCTCTCCCTGGAGAAGCTGATCGGCGACGGCCGCATCCATCCCGGCCGTATCGAAGAGGTGGTGGCCAAGTCCACTGAAGAGGTGGACCTCTCCATCAAGGAAGCGGGCGAACAGGCGGCCTTCGACCTGGGGGTCCACGGCATCCATCCCGAGGTGCTCAAGCTGATAGGGCGTCTCAAATACCGCACCTCCTACACCCAAAACGTCTACCAGCATTCGCTGGAGGTGGCGTTCCTGTGCGGTATCATGGCGGCCGAACTGGGGATCAACGTCAAGCAGGCCAAGCGTGCCGGCCTGTTGCACGACCTGGGCAAGGCGGTTGACCACGAGGTGGAAGGGTCCCACGCCGTGATCGGGGCCGAGTTGGCCAGGAAGTACGGTGAATCCCCGAAGATCGTGCATGCCATCATGGCTCACCACGAGGACGAAAAACCCTCCACCGTGCTGGCGGTGCTGGTCCAGGCGGCCGACGCCCTTTCCGGCGCACGCCCCGGGGCTCGGCGCGAGATGATGGAAACCTATGTCAAGCGTCTGGAAGACCTGGAGCGCATTGCCACCTCCTTCAGCGGCGTAAGCTCCTCCTTCGCCATTCAGGCTGGCCGGGAGATTCGCGTGATGGTGTCCAGCGAACAGGTCAGCGACGAACAATCGCTGATCATGGCCCGGGACATTGCCAAGAAGATCGAGGCCGAGATGACCTACCCGGGGCAGATCAAGGTCAACGTGATCCGCGAGACGCGAGCCGTCGAGTTCGCCCGCTGATCCTCTGGCGCCAGCCCCCTCATATCCCCCGTATCCCCCCTCCCCATGGGAGGGGGGCGTAGAGAAAGCACTCAATGAGCATCAAAATCCTCTTCATCGGCGACATCATCGGCAAGCCGGGGCGTCAGGCCCTTTCCCGTGAACTGCACCGTCTGGTTGACCGGCACGCGGTGGACCTGATCATCGCCAACGGCGAAAACGCTGCTGGCGGTTTCGGCCTGACCACCGAAACGGCCAAGGAGCTGTTCGACACGGGTGTACACTGTCTGACCAGCGGCAACCATATCTGGGACAAGAGGGAACAGGTTCCGCTCGTGCTGGCCGACCGCCGCATCCTCCGGCCAGCCAACTATGGCACGGAGGTGCCGGGTACCGGCAGCGTCGTCGTCACCACCCCGGGTGGCGTCAAGGTCGGGGTGCTCAACCTGGAGGGGCGGGTCTACATGAAGAACCTGGAATGCCCCTTCCGCGTCGCGGATCGGGAGATCGAACTGCTGAGGAAGGAAACGCCGCTCATCTTCGTTGATTTCCATGCCGAGGCAACCTCGGAGAAGTCGGCCCTGGGGTGGTATCTCGACGGCCGGGTCAGCGCCGTTGTCGGCACCCACACCCACGTGCAGACCGCCGATGAGCGTATCCTCCCCCAGGGAACGGCCTACCTGACCGACGCCGGCATGACCGGAAGCTTTGATTCCGTGATCGGCATCGGCAAGGAAGAGGCCATCCGCAAGTTTCTCACCCAACTGCCGGTAAAGTTTGAAATTCCCAAAAAGGATATCCGCCTGAATGGGGTACTGGTCGGGGTTGACCCGGAAAACGGCAAGGCGCTCAGCATTGAGCGCATTACCATGGGTTGTTGAGTGCTTTGATGATTTTGGCTTGACTTGATCCATTGAACGGGCTAGTTTTTAAGCGAACATATTTACTCGGAGGTGCTCCCCGTGGGCATTTTAGTCGGTACCGGTCTTGTTGTCAGGATTGTCCTGTTTATTCTCATCGCCTTCTCGGTCCTGTCGTGGACCATCATCATGTTCAAGTTTTTCCAGATCTACAAGGCCAACAGCGATTCGGAACGCTTTATGGACTTTTTCTGGAAATCCAAACGTTTTGACGCCATCGCCTCCCAGGTGGACCGTTTCACCGGTTCGCCGCTGACGGTGCTCTTCAACGAGGGGTACGGCGAGTTGGGCAAATTCGTCGCGGGGAGCGGCAAGGCCGACCCCAGCGTCCTCAGCACCGACCTGGGAGGGATCGAAAACGTCTCCCGCGCCCTGCGCCGCGCCACCAACTCGGAGATCACCCGTCTCGAAAAGTATACGACCTTCCTGGCAACCACCGGCTCCACATCGCCGTTCATCGGTCTGTTCGGGACGGTCTGGGGCATCATGACCGCCTTTGAGGGGATCGGCAAGACCGGCTCCGCCTCGCTGGCCGTAGTCGCCCCCGGCATCGCCGAGGCGCTGATCGCCACCGCCATCGGCCTGGTGGCCGCCATTCCGGCCGTCATGGCCTACAACCATTTCCAGCACAAGATTCGGGTGCTGATCAACGAGATGGACAGTTTCTCCACCGAGTTCCTCAATATCGTGCAACGAAACGTGGCAGGAAAATAAGCGATGGCAATGGGCGGACGTAATGACAACAGGGGCACGATGGCGGAGATAAACGTCACCCCGCTGGTTGATGTTATGCTGGTGCTCCTGGTCATCTTCATGGTGACGGCGCCGATGATGCAGCAGGGGGTGCAGGTCAACCTCCCCAAGGCCGACACCAAGGCCATGAACCCGGCGGAGGAAACGGTGGTGGTCACCGTCGATAAGAACAACAAGGTCTTCATCAACAAAGAGGAAACCCCTGCGGGGGAATTGCGCTCCAAGCTGACCAGCATGTTCGAATCGCGAACCAAGAAAGAGGTCTTTCTCAAGGCCGATGCCGGCGTTCCCTATGGCGAGGTTGTCAGGATCATGGCCGATATCAAAGGGGCCGGCATAGAACGGCTCGGTATGGTGACGGAACCGTCTCCGAAATAAGATGATCACAACGCAGGACACACATGACGCCGGAATGGGCGTTAGCTTCAGTATCTCCGCCGTCATTCATCTGGCGGTTTTTTTGTTGCTGCTGTGGTGGGGGCAGCTTTTCCCGACCACAGCAACCGTTCAGGAAACCTATTATGTCGATGTGGTCAACCTGCCGGTAGCCAACCCCCGGGCCGGTAGTCCGACCCAGAAGGGGAACGATGCCGAAGCCCCGCCCCCGCCCCAGACCCACGAATCCCCGTTGAGCATGCCGTCCCCCCCGCAACCGAGCACTAAGGCGCGCACCGCACCGACCGGAAAAGTCCAAAAGGCCGAGAAAGCCGAAAAGACGGATACCTCCAGCGATACGGCCTTTGCCGAAAAAATGGCGAAGCTTGAGAGCAAGGCCGAGTCCCAGCAACAGGAGGCCGCCCTGGAGCGGCTCCGCAAAAAAGTCAGGACGACCGGGAGCGGCAGGGCCGGGATGCCGGCCGGCAGCGGTAGCGAGGCCGGCAGCGATTACACTGCATACGTCCAGTCGCGCCTGAAGGACGCCTTCTATCAGACCATCTCCTATACCAGCAAAAATCCCGAGGTCGTTGTCCACTTATATATCGACGCCGACGGCAAGGTGACCCGTCAGAAGATCGAAAAGAGCAGCGGCGACCGGACGTTTGAACTGTCGGTGCTGCGGGCGGTGGAAAAGGCTGGAGATAAACTCGTTCCGCCTCCCAACCACAAGGTCTTCGAGGGGACGTTTGTCTTCAAACCCAAAGGCATTTCCCGCAACAAGCTGTAACGAGGTCTCCATGAAACTGTTTTTAACCCTGATGCTGCTATTTGTCTTGCCGACCGCCCTCCATGCCCAGTCCGGATATGTCGAGGTAACGGCGCCGGGCAATCGCCAGCTCAAACTTGCGGTCGAAATACCCCACGCGCAAAACGCCGCGTCGAGTGCGAGCGCCGCCAAGGAGATGGCCGGCGTGATCGCCTTCGACATGAACATGTCGGGTCTGGCAAATGCCGAGATCAGGGAGCCGTTGCCGCTTGCCGGCGGCCTCATGTTCGGGGCGACCGATTTCGCCCCGTGGCTGGCTGCGGGGTTCGATATGCTGGTGCGCGGCGAATACAGCATCAGCGGCGACAATCTTACGGTGGAGTTCCGCCTGTACGATGCCCTCAACAACAAGATGATGACCGCCAAGCGTTACCTGGGGAAGAGCAAGGATCTGCGCCGGTTCGCCCACTCCTTCTGTGACGAGGTGCTGCTGCAGATGACCGGCGAACGTGGCCCCTTTACGACCCATATCGCCTTTATCTCGACCCAGTACGGCAACAAGGAGGTTGCCGTCATGGACTGGGACGGGCACAACCTGCTGCCGCTGACCAGAAACGGCTCCATCAACCTTAACCCCGACTTCTCGCCCGACGGGCGGGAGATCGTCTTCACCTCATACAAACGGGGCAACCCCGACCTGTATAAGCGCGCCCTGTCGAGCACGGTCGAAGTCCCCCTGTCCAAACGCAAAGGGCTCAACATCACCGGCGCCTGGTCGCCGGACGGCACGAAGATCGCTCTAGCCCTCAGCAAGGACGGCAACGCGGAAATCTACACCATCGCCAGGGACGGCAGCAACCCGGTGCGCCTGACCGTCAGCCCTGCTATCGAGGTCTCGCCGGTCTGGTCGCCGGATGGCAAACGCATCGCCTTTGTCTCCGACCGGTTGGGCAAGCCGCAGATTTTCGTGATGGACGCCAACGGCGGCAATGTGCGCCGGCTGACCACCGCCGGGGGGTATAACGTCAACCCCCGCTGGTCGCCCAAGGGGGACAAGATCGCCTATGCCCGCATGCATAGCGGGGCATTCCATATCTATGTCATCAATGCCGACGGCAGCGGCGACACCCAGCTTACCACCACGGGGAGCAACGAAAATCCCGCATGGTCGCCGGACGGGCGTTTCATTGCGTTCAGTTCGAAGAGGGGCGGCCCCGATGGGATCTATGTGATGCGGGCCGACGGCAGTGGCCAGATCAGGGTCAGCCAGGGCAAGGGAAATGGGAGCCAGCCGGCTTGGTCGCCCCGCTGACAGGTTATTGAAGAACCGGTGCGGGGCCGTTCTGCGACGGCGTAACCGGCCAAACACCGGGGATTCGCTTCCCCAACAGGTCTGAAATTATTCCCTATTTGCAATTGCAAATCTTTTTGTCTGTTGTATAATTCGTTAACACTTTGATGGTTAGGCAGCAGATCATAATAAACCCAAGACCAAGGAGAATTGTTATGAAACGAGGAACCATGGTAGTGCTGGCAGCGCTTAGTCTGGCGGCTTTGCTGGCCAGCGGTTGCGCAAACAAGGAAGTCGTCAAGAGTGAGGAACCGGTTGTCAGGGCCGAACAGCCAAAGGCCCCGGAAGTTGCCAAGCCGGAAGTCGCACCCGCTCCGACCAAGCAGGCCCAGCCAGAGCAGGCTACCCCGGCGGCCGAGCCGATCAAGCAGGCTGAGGCCCCTGTTGCCGCCGCCCCGGCTGCGGAAACCGCTTTTGAAAGCGTCTATTTTGATTTCGACAAATCAGACCTGAGCCAGGATGCCCGTGACGTGCTCAGCAAAAACGCCGATATCCTGCTGAAAAACAAGCCCGGCATCAAGGTTCAGATCGCCGGCCATTGCGATGAACGCGGTTCGGCCGAATACAACCTGGCCCTGGGTGAGCGCCGTGCAAAATCGGCCCTGCACTACCTGACCACCCTGGGGGTTGCCGCCGACCGCCTTTCCATCATCAGCTACGGCAAGGAAAAACCGGCGGTTGACGGCCACGATGAGGCCGCCTGGGCCAAGAACAGAAGGGATGAATTCGTTATCGTGCAATAAGCACGTCTGCTACACATAGGCGGCCGTGATGATATACGCCGGAATGCTGACCGCATCCCGGCGTATTCATTTTCGGGCTGCCCCGCACGTCGAGATAGGAATTCTCGAAGACGTTTCCCTTGACATTCCGAAAGATAATATATATTGTTTTTCATATATTAATCTATTTCAGGGAGCTACGCGGTGAAACAGGCATTCATTATTCTCATGCTGGTTGTGGTGATGGCGGGGCAGACACACGCTGCGCCCGCGGTTCAGCGCCTGACCCTGAAGGAGGCCATCGGCACAGCCCTGGAGAATAACCATCTCATCAGGGCCGCCGGCCACCATGCCGACGCGGCGCGCCAGGGGGTTGCCATCGCGGAATCGTACTACTATCCCTCCCTCACCTTCGAGGAGGCCCTTACCGCCTCCAATGCCCCTACCCAAGCCTTCATGATGAAGCTTGACGAGGCACGCTTCACCCAGAACGACTTTCTTACCAATAATCTCAATCACCCCTCCGCCTCCCATGACTTCAGAACTGCCCTGACGGTCAATCAGCCGTTATACCGGCCCTCCATCGCTCCGACCAGGGAACTGGCCGCCCGGGAGTCCGAGAAACAGGACCTGGGAGTGGAGGCTGCCCGGCAGGATACCGCCTTCCAGGTTTTCAGGCGCTATCTGGAGGTGCAGAAAGCGGTTGCCCAACTCAAGGCCGCCGACCAGGCGATCGGGGATGCCCGTGAAAACCTGAGGCTGGCAGGGGTGCGCCGTGATGCGGGGGTTGGACTGCTTTCCGACGAACTTCGCGCCAGGACGCACCTCTCCACCGTGGAGCAGCGACTTATCAGCGCCCGCAACGACCTGGAGCTGGCAAAGCTGCACCTGGCCGATGTGGTCGGCCTCAAAAGCGGACAGGAACTGGATATCGCGGAATCGGCGCCAGCCTTTGCCCCGATCCTTACCTCCGAAGACCTGGCGGCCGTAGCACGGGAGAACAGGAAAGAGTTGCAACAGTACCGTGCCGAACTGGGGAAATCCGAGGCGGCCCTCAAGCTGGCCCGCAGCGCCTACCTGCCCGAAGTGGACGCTTTCGCCTCGTACCAGATGAACGCCAGGGATGTCCCGTTGGGCTCCGATAACGACGCCTGGGCGGCCGGGGTGAGCCTCAAGTGGCAACTCTTCGACGGGTTTCGCCGCTATCGCGACCGGGACCGGGCCGGTGCCGAACGTTCGGCAACGGCCGAGCAACTTGAACAGGCAAACAGGGATATCGCCCTCCAGGTGCAGGAAAGCCGCCTGCGGAGGGAGGAGATGGGCAAGCGGCTTGAGGTGGCCCGCAATGCCCTGCGGGATGCCGAAGAGACGGTGCGTCTGCTGACGCGGCGTTTCGAAAATTCCCTGGCGACCATGGTTGAGTTGCTGGATGCCCAGAACGCCCTCAATCAGGTCCGCTCGAACCTGGCAGAAAGCGAGGCCAACGATGCCCTGGCCGGTGGGCGGGTCTATTATGCGGCCGGGACATTCCTGAAGGAGATTATGAAATGACGAGGTTTTCGAATCTGCTCGCCGTAACGCTGTGGGCGGCAATCCTCGCCGGTTGCGGCGGGAAAGGGCCGGAGGCCGGGCACGGGGGAAGTTCGTCGGCACCGGTCGTCAAGGGCATTCAGGTGGAAACGGTGAAGGCCGTTGCTGTGCCGGATCTCATGGAGGTGGTCGGCACCGTAAAGGCGCGTACCAGCGCCGTGGTTTCGGCCCGTATCCCCGGCACCGTCACCGTGCTGAAGGTGCGGGAAGGGGACCGGGTCAGGAAGGGACAGCTCCTGGCCCGCCTTGATGCCCAGGAAACCGGGGCGACCGGAGCCGCTGCCGTGGCGGGCAGTGACGAGGCGCAGCGCGCGCTGGATGAAGCTCAGGCCCGCAAGCGGCTGGCCGATGTGACGTTCGACCGCTATCAGCGCCTCTATAAGGAGCAGGCCGTTACCCGCCAGGAGTTCGACACCAAACAGACCGAACAGGAGGTGGCTGCCCAGGGTGTCGCCCGGGCCCAGGCCCGTTACCGGCAAGCCAGGGAAGGGGCGCGGGCCGCCTCTCGCATGGCCGATTACGCAACGATAGTTGCCCCGATCTCCGGGGTCGTTACCGTCAAGCAGGTTGACCTGGGGTCCACGGTTTTTCCGGCCCAGCCGCTGATGACCATCGACAGCGAAGGGAGTTACCAGCTTGAGCTGGCCTTGCCGGAATCGTTGGCAACCAGGGCCAACGTCCAGACGCCGGTTCAGGTTACGCTGGATGCCCTGAAGGTAACCCTCAGCGCCAGGATCGCCGAGATCGTCCCTTCGGCCGATCCCCAGAGCCGCACGTTCATCGCCAAGGTGCCCCTGGACCGGAAAGGGGTGACGTCGGGTATGTTCGGGCGCGCCTCCATCAGTCTGGGAAGTACGGCCAGCGGCATCCTGCTGCCGGAGCACGCTGTCGTGGAGCGCGGGGCGCTGACCTCGGTCTGGGTGGTGGATCAGAGTAATATCGCCCGCATGCGGCTGGTGAAGAGCGGCAAGAGCGTTGGCGGCAAGGTGGAGATCCTCTCCGGTCTTTCCGACGGCGAGCGGGTGGTGGTTTCGGGCGCGGAGAAGGTCAGCGAAGGCGCGAAGGTGGAATAGACCATGGAACGTCTCGGCTTTGCCGGAAAAATAGCCCACGCCTTCATCGACTCCAAGCTGACGCCGCTGATCGTTGCCGCCTCGCTCCTTCTGGGCGTCTTTGCGGTCAAGATGACCCCACGGGAGGAAGAACCCCAGATCGTCGTGCCGATGGTGGACATCTACCTCCCCCTCCCCGGCTCCTCACCCCAGGAGGTGCAGGAGCGGGTGGTGAAGCCTTTCGAAGGCAAGCTCTGGGAGATCAAGGGGGTCGAATACCTCTACTCCATGAGCCGGCCCGGCATGGGGATCATTACGGTGCGCTTCCTGGTGGGGCAACCCATGGAGGAGTCGCTGGTCAAGCTCTACAACAAGGTCATGAGCAACCACGGCATCCTCCCGCCGGGAGCGGGGGAGCCGCTGGTGGTGCCGAAATCCATCGACGATGTCCCCATCATGGCCCTGACCCTCTGGTCCCCGCGCTATGATCACGCCACCCTCCGTACCCTGGCCCGGGAGATCTGCGATGACCTGAGGAAAGGTGACAATGCCGCCGAAACGGAGATCAAGGGCGGATTGACGCGTCAGGTGCGGGTGACCCTGGATGCCCCGCGACTGGCCGGCTATGGCCTCTCGCCCCTCCAGGTGGCGGCGGCCCTGCAAAAGGGTAACGCCGCGCTCGCCTCCGGCTCCTTCACCAGCGGCAACCGGGAGATGCTGGTGGAAACCGGCAATTTCCTGGAGAGTAGCGATGCGGTCAAGCGTCTGGTGGTCGGGGTGTACAATGGCAAACCGGTGTATCTGGCCGACGTGGCCCAAGTCTCTGACGGAGTGAAGGTCCCGGATACGTATGTCTTCATGGGATTGGGACCGGGGGCCCGTGCCAAAGGCCTGACCGGCAACCCGAACCAGGATTACGCCGCGGTGACCATTTCCATCGCCAAGCGCAAGGGGGCCAACGCGACCTGGGTGGCCGAGGACCTGTTGAAAAAGGTCGAGGCACTCAAGGGGAAAGTGATCCCATCGGATGTGCAGGTCACCGTAACCCGCAATTACGGCGAGACCGCCAAGGAGAAGAATAACGAACTCCTGTTCCACATGTTCCTGGCGGCGCTTTCGGTCACGATCCTGATCGCCCTGTTCATGGGGTGGCGGGCCGGAGCGGTGGCCGCCATCGCCATCCCGGTCACCCTGGCCCTGACCATGCTGATCTTCTACCTGATCGGCTACACGCTCAATCGTATCACCCTGTTCGCCCTGATCTTTTCCATCGGTATCCTGGTGGACGACGCCATCGTGGTGGTGGAGAACATCCATCGCTACTTCACCACCACGGTGCTCAAGCCGTTGGAGGCCGCCGTCCGCGCGGTGGACGAGATCGGAAACCCGACGGTGCTGGCCACCTTCGCGGTGATCGCTTCGATCCTGCCCATGGGCTTCGTAGGTGGGCTGATGGGACCGTACATGCGTCCCATCCCGGTGGGGGCCAGCATGGCCATGCTTTTCTCCATGCTGATCGCTTTTATCGTGACCCCCTACTTTGCCTACCGCTTTATGAAGGGGGAATCCCATTACGGTTCCAACGAGGCGCCCGAGGATTCGAAGCTGACCGCCTTTTACCGCAAGGGCATGGGAGCCCTGATCCATAACGTCACTCTGCGCCACAGCTTTCTGGCAGGTGTGGTGGTCCTCCTGCTGCTCTCCTGCTCGCTGATCTGGTTCAAGGCCGTTACGGTCAAGATGCTCCCCTTCGACAACAAGAACGAGTTGCAGGTGATCATCGATGCGCCGGACGGAACGCCGTTGGAGCAGACCGCCCGCATTACCCGCGAGATGGGGGATGCCCTGCGGGGCGTGCCCGAGGTCAGCGATTTCCAGCTCTACATCGGCACCAGCGCGCCCTTCAACTTCAACGGTCTGGTGCGCCACTACTACCTGCGCCGTGGGCCGAACCTGGCCGATATCCAGGTCAACCTGCTGCGCAAGGACGAGCGCAAAGACCAGTCCCATGCCATTGCCAAGCGCATTCGGCCCCTGTTGAAGGCGGTCGCCGACAAGTACGGGGCGCGGGTCAAGGTGGCCGAGATTCCCCCCGGACCACCGGTGCTCTCGACCCTGGTGGCCGAGGTCTATGGGCCGGACGACGCCAGCCGTGCGGGGGTTGCCGCCAAGGTCAAGGCGATCCTGGCCCGGACCGCCGGGGTGGTTGACGTGGACTGGTATCGGGAGGACGACCAGCAGAAGGTGACCCTCGCCGTTGACCGGGAAAAGGCCGCCCTGGCCGGCATCCCGGTGGAGGATGTGGCGCGGACGCTCAAGATCGCCCTGGGGGGGCAGGATGTGGGGTTGCTGCATCTGCCCCGGGAAAAGGAGCCGGTCACCATCAACCTGCGTCTGCCGGTCACCCAGAGAAGCTCCGTGGCCGACCTCGCGTCGATCTCCCTCCCCGGACCCAGGGGTAACGTACCGCTTTCCCAACTGGTGCGGGCCACCACGGGGGCCGAGGAAAAGACACTGTATCGCAAAAACCTGAAGAATGTCGTCTACGTGATCGGTGACGTGGCCGGCGAGATCGAGGCCCCGGTCTACGCCATCCTCAAGGTGCGCGACGAGATTGCCGCCCTGCCGACGCCGGACGGGGCAAAGATCGAGGTGCTGGCCTCGCGGCAGCCGTGGAGCGAGGAACACGTGGGCATGAAGTGGGACGGCGAGTGGCACATCACCTACGAGGTCTTCCGCGATCTGGGCATGGCCTTCGGCGCGGTGATGGTGCTGATCTACATCCTGGTGGTGGCCTGGTTCAAGGACTTTACCACCCCCCTGGTGATCATGGCCCCCATCCCCTTGACCCTGATCGGCATCCTGCCGGGGCACGCCCTGTTCGGGGCGTTCTTCACCGCCACCTCCATGATCGGCTTCATCGCCCTGGCCGGCATCATCGTACGCAACTCCATCATCCTCATCGACTTCGCCGAGATGAAGCGCCGGGAGGGGATGCCCCTGGACGAGGCCATCATCGAGGCCGGCGCGGTACGCTTCCGCCCCATGCTCCTGACCGGCGCGGCCGTGGTGGTGGGGAGCTTCGTGATCGTCTTCGATCCGATCTTCCAGGGACTGGCCATCGCCATGATGTGCGGCGAGATCGCCTCCACGACCCTGTCCCGGGTGACCATACCGGTCCTGTACTATCTGGTGCAGAGCTGGAAGGAACGGCATAACGGTAAGAAGCAAGAGGCATGACGACACAGGGGTGACAGAGCAGGGGGGCCACGGTGCCCGCATCCTGTCCATCCCCATACCAACGTACGAGAGAGGATTTCATGTTCTGGTCGAAAAGCACACAACCATCGCCGGGAGGGGTGGAACTGTCCGAACAATGTCGGAGCGAGGCCGAGGCGCTGTACCGCTCGGGAAAATATCATTGCGCCGAGGCGGTGCTGGCGGTGGTCAGGAACCATTTCCGCCCCGACCTGCCCGAGGAGGTGGTGCAGATGGCCAGCGGTTTCGGCGGCGGCTCCGGCTCCGGCTGCATCTGCGGCGCCGTCTCCGGCGCCACCGTGGGACTGGGGCTGGTGTTGAAGGAAGATAAGAAGCAGATCACCCATATTACCCGCGAACTGCATACCTGGTTCAAGGGAAAGTATGGCGTAACCTGCTGCAAGACCATCCGCGCCACCAACGACAAGGGTATCTGCCCGGTATTGACGGGGGAGGTGGCGGGGAAGATAGCGGAGATGTTGGCAAAAAGGTAGAAGCGGGCAATTTGCGCTTCCGGAGGATGGAATGCTTGTGAGTGTTCCGTCGCAGAGAAACAGAGGAGAAATGCACATGAAAGAAGAATATTACGTCGAACGGGTGGTCCGCATCATTGCCGGGTCATTCATCATCGTCTCGTTGCTGCTGGCCCATTTCCATTCGCCCTACTGGCTCTGGTTCACCGGCTTTGTCGGCCTCAACCTATTCCAGTCCGGCTTTACCCAGTTCTGCCCCCTGTTCACGATCCTGGGGAAGATGGGGGTGCCGCGGTTTCCCAAGGGATGTTGCCCGCCGCGGGACTAGCAGGCTGTTGAAAAACCCAGGTTGTTCAAAAATAGTTAGATCGTCGCACCCGCAGAAGGCCCTGAGGAGGCGTAGCAGGGCTACGCCGCACGAAAGGGCCTTCGAGGACGGCGACGAGATGGCTGTTTTTCAACAACCTCCTACAGCGTGCACATCACCTGGCGGACCCGGTATTCGCCGCCGATGATCAGATACTCTCCCTCCCCCTTCATGATGCTGCCGGGCAGCAGGTCGTTGTAAAAGAAGATCTTGCTGAGCGGCACCTCGACCCGCCACACCGTGGAGCCGAACTCCCAGGCCCGCTCCTCGTCCGAGGTGAATGAGACCAGGTTGTTCAGGCGGACGATCTGCTCGCGTTTTCCGATCTGCTCCAGCACGCTGTGTTCATTGGCATCGTAGGTGCCCCGGTAGAGGGGGATGGTGGGGGTTGCGGGGTACTTGCGGACCAGCTCGAACTGGCAGTACTCGTAGAGCAGGTCCAGTTGGGACTGGATGGCGTTGGTGCGGGCGCTCCCCTTCATGACATCCACCGAAAAATCGAAATATGCCTCGCTGTGGATGTCGGAAATCCTGGCGCGGTGGAAGGTGGGGGTGATGCCCATGCGGCTCTCTACCCAGCGTTTGAGCACCGCCCCCTCTATGGAGTTGGAATCCATCATCCAGCCGCGCAGGAAACGCAGGTAGCTGTTCTTGATGCTTTTGCGGGCGGTGTCGGTGGCCTGGTCCTGCCAGTTGTGGAGCTGAAACTTGACCGACATGAAGTCGTTGAAGATCAGGGCGCGCTCCTCCTGGGAGGAGATGGAGGCCAGCTTCTCGAACAGGAAACGGTTGCCCTCCTTGACGCCCTGAATCTCCAGCGGTTGGGGATTGTCGTTGAAGTGGCGCGAGGCGATAACCCACGGCGGCAGGTTGCAGTAGTTGAATGAACCGTTTTCCACAGGTTATCACCTCATTGTGAAAGGTTACTCTCTCGAACGGATGGATACTAGGCTACAGTATCTTTGCCAGTTCCACCAGCGTGGCTTTAATGGGGCCGGATACCGCGAAAGCGGTAATCCCCAGTTTTTCCAGCTCACCCTGGGGGTGCTCGCCCATCTGGGCCGTCACCACCGCCCGGCATCCCTGGAGGGCGTCGGCAATCCCTCTCAGGGCGTGGCCGCGCAGCGGGTTCTCCGGATCAAAGCTACAGTAGCGCTCCACCCTCTTCTCATCGACCAGTTTGGCCTCGTCCTGTTCCACGTCATAGATCAAAAAACGCTCGGCATGGCCGAAGTGCTGGTTGATTTCCTTGCCGTCCTTGGATGCGACTGCGATGAGCATACCACCTCCTTGCCGCAATCCGGCAGAATTTTCAAATCCGCCGAATCCCGACCGGTCTTCTACAGTGAAACCGGCTCAAAGGTAAAGCACTTCTTGGAACAGGTGCGGCCGCACGCCTGGCAGCCGATGCAGTTGCCGTCGTTCTCGATCTTCATGAACATCTTGGCCGAGTCGTCCTCGTCCAGTTCCTCGAAGGCCAGGACGTCGTGGGCGCAGACCTTGAAACAGCGTCCGCAGCCGATACAGAGCTCTTCGTCGATGGACTTGATGAATTGGGGGGTCCATTCCTGTTTGTTCTTTGTCAGGGCGGTGATGTAAGACATGGTTCTTTCCTCCGTTATGATTGTGTGGTGTGGCGCGTGTCCTGCGGGTACATCAATCCTCTAAAAACGAGGTGGCCTGTTCCTTGTTCATCGCCTTTCTGATCCATGGCGGCGGGTTGCCGCGCAGCACTTCCTGAAGCCGTTCGACGGTCTCCTTCAGGCTGACTTCGGAGCCGGTTTTCATGGGGTGGATCTTCTTGGCAACCAGTTTGGCCGCCGCCGGGCCGCCGATCTGCATGGTATAGACGATGGCGCAGTCGGCGATGGCGCTGGCCCGGGCCATGATGCGGTCCTCCTCGTCTTCGGCCGTGGTGATGGCGCTGACGGTCGTGAGGAACTCCGCCTCGTCCGGGCCGACCTCCCAGATGTGGAAGCTCTGGCACTGGCCGAAGTGCTGATCGATCATCTCGCCGGTTGAAGTGGTGAATGCTATTTTCATGGTTGACTCCTTTGCTGAAAAACTTTCCAACAGGGGAAATGCAGTTCACCACAAAGACACAAAGGACACAAAGCTGCACAAAGAATGATTTCAGTTAGTTGTATGGCAATTTCACAACTGGGGGGACTCAACTTCGAGAGAATGCCCTTTCATCGGTAACTCTGTGAATCCTTTGTGCTCTTTGTGTCTTTGTGGTGAATAACTGTCGTTCTCAGGTCTAATTATGCGCCACCCGCAGCGCTTCCTTGGCATTGGCCTGGAACAGGGTGGCTACCTCGAAGACCAGATTCATGGTTCCCCGGTAGCCGACCCAGACCTTCTGGTGGGCGCCCAGGCGATCGAAGACCGGCACTCCCGCCCGCAGGTGTGCCCCGATCTTGAGCTTGCCGGCTGCCTGGCGGCCGTTGGAGTTGGCCACCAGCAGATCGACACCCGCGGCCGCCTCTTCCAGGTCCTCCAGGTCGCCCACGGCGACGTTTGCGCTCGGCAGGGCGTCCAGCCCCCTGGTGCGGGTAGCGCTGAGGGCCGCCTGGATTTCGCATCCCATGCCGCTCAGGAAGGTGGTCAGCGCCTTGAGGTTGTCCGACTCCAGGGCAAGGGCCACCTTCTTGGTGCCGAACTGGTAGTGGCTGTCGAGCATGGCGTCCATGAGGCGGCTCCGCCAGCGGCGGTGCTTTTCCGGGATGGGGAGCCCGGCGATGGCGCTGAGCGTCTCCATGAAGCGGTCGGTCTCGGCCAGTCCGGTCAGGGAGTTGAATCCATAGGCCGGGATGCCGAATCGCTCGTTGAGTTTCAGGCCGGCCTTGGCCAGGGAGTCGCCGATATACAGGGTCGCGACGCTTCGGCCCGCCGTGCGGATAGCGTCCACCGTAATACCGCCGGTGGAGAGAGGCGAAACCACATCGTCAACGTGCCCGTCCATGGCATTGGCGATGTCCGGGATGGTCAGCACCGTCAGGCCGAAGGACTCGACCAACTCCTTGATCTCTTCCACGTCGGCGGGCGTGAGGTGCGCGCCCGGCAGCAGGTTGACCTGCCGCTCCACGGCCGGGCCCGCTTCCGGCAGGGTTGCGAGGATCGCTTCCACGGTGGCGGCGTATCCTTCCTGGAGGGAACCGCAGTAGTCGGGGGTGGATGCCCATACAATCGGCACGCTGGCGCAATCGGGATTTTCCTGGCGGAAGTGGACGATGGCGCTCTGCACGTCGTCACCCATGGTTTCGGTCAGGCCGGAGGTCATGATGCCCACCACCTCGGGCTTGAACTTTTCGATCACCCGCTTGATGCCCTTCTTGAGGTTTTCCCAGCCGCCGAAGATAGCCGTTTCCTCGCTCATGGTGGTGGAGTTGAGGGCGATGGACTCCTTGTAATGCCGCGACAGTTGCAGGCGGATGAACGTGGAACACCCCTGGGCGCCGTGCAGCAGTCCCAGCATATTGTCGATCCCCAGATAGGCCATGGTTGCACCCAGTGCCGGGGAATTCTTCTGCGGGTTGACCGTGGCGCATTTTGTGGAAACCTTGACCCGGGAGGCCGAGAGGTCCTCGGCCAGGAACGTGGCGGCGTGACCCGCAGCCGCGGCAACATCGGCGGAGAGTTCGTCATCGCTCTTTTCCCACGGCGCCGGGGCGTTCACCACCGGCCAGATCGGGTTGTTGACCGTCAGGTCGAGCTGGCGGGCAAAGGTCACCATACCCTCGTAACCGGCGTAGGGGTGGGAACGGCCATGGTTGATGTCCAGAAACGGCGTCTTGGTCTTGAGCGCCAGATACTTTGTTTTGCCGCCGGCCACGATCAGGTCCGGCATCTTTTCGGCCATGACCCCCAGGAGCCCCGCGGTGGAGGTGTCCTCGATAATCTTGGCGTCCTTGTGCATCAGGCTTTTCATACGGTAGAAGTCTTCCAGGGTCGAGTTCTGGGTGCCGGCCGCCAGGATTTCGACGCCCAGTTCCCGCAGGGAGTTGACCATGGACCAGGTCTTGACGCCGCCGGTGAACAGCACGGCCCGCTTCCCCTCCAGCCGGGCGCGATAGGGGGCGATGCGCTGGCGGCACAGCTCCTCTTCCTCGGCCAGGAGCTGTTCCACCCGGTCCTGCATGGTCCGCTTCTCCAGGCCGTTGACCGCATTGTCCAGTTCGCGGGCGATGTCCCTGAGCGCCTTGGCCGTATCGGTCATGCCGTAAAAGGACTCTTCCAGGTAGGGCATGCCGTAGGTTTTCTGCATCTTCTTGGCCAGGTTGGTCAGGGACTTGGAGCAGATAATGATGTTGAGCTTCGCCCGGTGGGCGTAGCGCAACTCCTCGAATTTGGCGTCCCCGCTGATACAGGAGAGGATCTGGATGCCCAGGCGGTTGAAGAGCGGCATCATGCCCCACAGGTCGCCGGCGATGTTGTACTCGCCGATCAGATTGATGGGATAGTCACCCAGCACCGGTGGCTCGGCCGTGCCGACGACATATTTGAACAGTATTTCGCCGGCCAGCCGGTTGCCGATGTTTTTGTCGCCGATAAAGCCGGGGGTATTGACCGGGATGATCGGGATAGTTGTCTTCTCCGAGGCGGCCTTGCAGACCGCCTCCACGTCGTCGCCGGTCATGGCGGTCACGCAGGTGGCGTAGACGAACATGGCGTTGGCCTGTCCCTTGTAACGCTCCGCCAGGTCCAGAATGGCCTTGTAAAGCTTCTTCTCGCCGCCGAAGATGACGTCGTTTTCCAGTATCTCGGTCGTGAAGCCCCGCCGGAAGAGCTGTGACCCGGAAGAACGGGCGCCGCGGTTATCCCAGGAGTTGCCGGCGCAGGCGATGGGGCCGTGCACCAGATGGATCACATCGGTAATCGGCATCAATACGACACGGGCGCCGTCGTAGGCGCAGGAGCGTTCGGTGCCTTCGCCGGGTTCGGATTTCTTGCAGAACTTCGGCGCGCCCTTGTCGTGGGTTTCGCAGTCGGTTGTGTCGTACCAGTCGGGCTTTGCCATGATGTCCCTCACCTCTCTCTGGGCAAACCTGTCGGCCCCCAATAAAAAAGGCGCGCCATTTCGGTAAATGGTTGGCGCCTTTGCCAATTATCTTCCCCTGTTTCGGTTATGCATGTCTGTTTTTCAGGTATGCAGGCACTTTGCATGTGGTATGCCAAACTAATTGTTGTAGCAATATCGAATCGTTATGTTTGGAGGTGGGGCGAAGGGAGGTCTATACGGGATGTGGCTGCTGTTTTTTTGTGCACCGAAGCGCCGCGGGAGAGCAGGGGGAGGTGCCGGCGATGACTAAGATGTGGGCATTTGCGTTCGCAACTCCAGCGGGAGAGGGGCTGTTCCCGGTGCGCCGGTGCCACAACCGTCACCAGGGTCGTTGGCCGACGCCGCAGCATGCCTGTCGGCAGACGGTGGCCTCGCCCGGCCGCAGATACAAAAAAACGGGATGGAATCAGCCGATTCCATCCCGCAGATATTTGAAAGGTACCGGGCAGTTAGCCCTTTGAGGCCCGTTTCCGTTTGGTCGGGTCCAGTTCCTTCTTGCGCATGCGGATCGAGAGCGGGGTGACCTCCACCAATTCATCGTCGTCGATGAATTCCAGGGCCTGCTCCAGGGTCAGGATGCGCGGCGGTATCAGCTTGATGGCGTCGTCCGTGCCGGAGGCGCGCACGTTGGTCAGCTTTTTCCCTTTGCAGGGGTTGACGTCCAGGTCGTTGTCCTTGGCGTGCTGGCCAATGATCATGCCGCCGTAGACTTCTACCCCGGCTCCGATGAAGAGGGTGCCGCGGGGTTGGAGGGCGTCCAGGGAGTAGGCGGTCGTCTCGCCGTGCTCCATGGCCATCAGCACGCCGTTCTTGCGGCCCGGGATGTCACCCTTGTAGGGTGCGTATTCGTGGAAGGTGTGGGTCATGACCGCCGTGCCGCGGGTATCGGTCAGTACTTCGCCCCGCAGGCCGATCAGGCCGCGGGCCGGGACGATGAACTCCAGGCGCACCATGTCGCCCATGGGGCTCATGGCCGCCATTTCACCCTTGCGCGGTCCCATCTTCTCGATGATGGCGCCCTGGAATTCGGAGGCCACGTCAACCACCAGGTATTCCATCGGCTCCATCTTCTGGCCGTCCTTCTCGCGGATGATGACCTCCGGTTTGGACACGGCCAGCTCGAAGCCTTCGCGGCGCATATTCTCGATCAGGATCGACAGGTGCAGCTCGCCACGGCCCGAAACCTTCAGGGTGTCCGGGGAGTCGGTATCTTCCACTCGCAAGGATACGTTGGTGCGCAACTCTTTGGTCAGGCGCTCCCGGATGTTGCGCGAGGTGACCCATTTCCCTTCCCGGCCGGCAAAGGGGGAAGCGTTGACCATGAAGTTCATGGCCAGGGTCGGTTCGTCGATGGAGACATAGGGGACGGCGATGGGGTTCTCCGCCGAGGCCAGGGTCTCGCCGATGCTGATCTCGTCGAAGCCGGCCACGGTAACGATATCGCCGGTTTCCGCCACGCTGATTTCCACCTGTTTCAGCCCTTCGTACCCCAGCAGTTTGGTTATGCGTCCCCGCTGGATCGTGCCGTCCTGTTTGATCATGGCGACGGTCTCGCCGGAGGAGACGCCGCCGTTGAAGATGCGGCCGGTGGCCATGCGTCCGATGTAGTCATTGTAGTCGATGTTGGCCACCAGCATCTGGAAGGGGGCCTTGGCATCTCCCTGGGGGGGGCGGACATTGCTCTCGATCACGGCGAAGAGCGGTTCCATGCTGCTGGAATCGGCACTGACGTCCAATTTGGCGTAGCCCATCTTGGCGCTGGTGTAGACTACCGGGAATTCCAGTTGCTCGTCGCTGGCGTTCAATTCGCAGAACAGGTCGAAGACCATGTTCAGCACCTCGTCCGGCCGGCTGCCGGGACGGTCGATCTTGTTGATAACCACGATCGGCTTCAGTCCCAGGTCAAGGGACTTCTTGAGTACGAAGCGGGTCTGGGGCATGGGGCCGTCCAGGGCGTCGACCAGCAGGAGTACCGAATCGACCATCTTCAGGACGCGTTCCACCTCGCCGCCAAAGTCGGCGTGGCCCGGGGTATCCACAATATTGATCTTGTAGCGGCCATGGTGGATGGAGAGGTTTTTGGCCAGAATGGTGATGCCGCGTTCTTTCTCCAGGTCGTTGGAATCCATGACGCGTTCGGTGATGGCCTCGTTCTCCCGATAGACGCCGGAATGGCGCAGCATGGCGTCGACCAATGTGGTCTTGCCATGGTCGACGTGTGCGATGATGGCGATATTTCTGATACGTTCCTGCATGGTAAAACTCCTAATCTTTCAAAATAAAAGGACGGGCATACGCCCGTCCAGATTAACTCCTATTACTATGTCAGCTTTTCAGGCCGCTGGCAAGCAAATATCGTGTAACAATTCATTATGCCGGATATTTCGCGTCTCTGTGGCGTTGAAAATAGACTCAGGCCGGTTTTAAACGTCCGCATTCCGGGTTAGTGGTCATGGTACCCCAGCACCACCAGCAGGCAACTCCCGTCGGCAATGACATTGATGTGCCGCTGCCGGCAGAAGGCCACCGCCTCGGGGTGCTCCGCCCCCGGCTGCATCCAGATGTTCTCGATCCCTCTCTCCAGGGCCATGGGCACAAGCTGGGCGGTTACCTCGGGCGGGGTGATCATGGAGATGCTCTTGACCTGGGGTGGAAGATCGTTGATGGCGGCAACGCAGGCAACCCCTTCGATCTCCTTTTCATTGGGGTTGACCGGTATGGTCTCGTAGCCGTGCTGCAGGTAGCAGCGCAGCACCTTGTTGCCGTATTTGGAGCGATTCTTCGATGCCCCCACAACCCCGAAGGCCGGCGAGGCGAGGAATGTGTCGATCTGTTGTTGAGCGGTCATGTTCGGCTCTTTTCTCCGGTCAAGCCCGGACCTGCCCGTCGCCGTAGACGATGAACTTGGTGGTGGTCAGATCCTCCAACCCCATGGGGCCGAAGGAGTGCAGCTTGGTGGTGGAGATGCCGATCTCGGCCCCCAGGCCGAGCTGGCCGCCGTCGGCGAAGCGGGTCGAGGCGTTGACCAGCACGCAGGACGAGTTGACCTCGCGGATGAAGCGCTGGGCCCGGCCGTAGTCGCTGGTGACGATGGCTTCGGTGTGCAGGGAGCCGTAACGGTTGATGTGGTCGATGGCCGCATCCATGTCGTCCACCACCCGGCAGGCGAGGATCAGTTCCAGGTATTCCGCATGCCAATCCTCCTCGGTGGCAGGCGTGGCCGAGGGGGCATACCGCCGGAAGGCTTCGTCGCCGCGCAGTTCCACCTGGAGCCCTTCCAGGGTGGCGGCGATGCGGGGGATGAAGGCGGCCGCCACATCCTTGTGGATCAGGAGGGTTTCCAGGGCATTGCAGACGCCCGGGCGCTGCACCTTGGCATTGACGACGATCTTTTCGGCCTTGTCGAAATCGGCCGTGGCATCCACAAAGACGTGGCAGACCCCCTTGTAGTGCTTGATGACCGGGATGCGCGAGTTCTCCGAGACAAAGCGGATCAGGCTCTCGCCCCCCCGGGGGATGATCAGGTCGATGGACTCTTCCTGTTTGAGCATCTCCAGCACCCCTTCCCGTTCGGTAAAGGGGAGCACCGCCAGGGCCGCCGGCGGGATGTTCATGTCGGCCATGACCCGGGTCAGGATTGCGGCGATGGCCAGGTTGGAGTGGATCGCCTCCGATCCGCCCCTGAGGATTACGGCGTTTCCTGCCTTGAGGCAGAGGGCGGCCGCATCGGCGGTCACGTTGGGGCGGGCCTCGTAGATGATGCCGATCACCCCCAGCGGGATGCGCATCTTGCCCACCATCAGGTCGTTGGGGCGCTTGCGCATCCCGGTGATCTCACCCACCGGATCGGGCAGGGCGGCCACCTCGCGCAGGGCGGCGGCAATGGCGGCTATCCGCTTTTCATCCAGCATCAGGCGGTCGAGCATGGCGGCGGAGAGCCCTTTCCGGCGCCCCGACTCCAGGTCTTTGCCGTTTTCGGCGATGATCCCGGCCGTGTCCCCTTCCAGGGCATCGGCCATCCGCAACAGCATGTCGTTCTTGGCGGTGGTGGACAGACGCGCCGTAACCAGCGAAGCCTGACGAGCCTCCACGGCGATTTGTCTGATCTGTTCGGCAATACTCATAATTGGTTTCTCCTGCGGCCACGATCCCGGGCCCAGTAGTATCGGCATGGTGTCAGTTTACGCAAAAAGTCCCCATCCTTCAAGATAATTAAGGGGTTCACCCGTCACCGCCGGGTGTCCGGAGTAATTGTAATGATATTGACCTGCATTTTCAAAGTGGTATAATTATGTCGTAGGTGACTATGGTGTACAAAGGAGGTGCATGGTCATGAGAGGCACGACACATCTCAGATCTGTACGGGACACCGGTGAAACCACAACGGTGCCGGTAACGGCGGAGCATGTGCCCGAAACACGGGGGAGTTGGCTCGAAACCACACGGCTTCCCAGCCTGATCGACGACATGGAACGGATGATGAATGAGATGTTCCGGCGCCCGTTCTTTGAAACGGGCATGGCACCGTTCAGGGGTTTCCTGCACGACATGGGGCGCGAAGGGATGTCGCCATCGGTGGATGTCTTCGAGGACGCCGGCACTATCGTCGTCAAGGCCGATTTGCCGGGTCTGACAAAGAACGACATCACGGTGAAGCTGATTGACAACATGCTTGAAATCAGCGGCGAGAAGAAGACCGAGGAAAAGATCGACACGCGTGATTACCTGAGGCTTGAACGTGGCTACGGCAAATTCAGCAGAACCTTGCGGTTGCCGGAAGGGCTGGACGCCGACAAGGTGATCGCCAAGTTCGACGGGGGGGTTCTGGAGATCAGGGTCCCCAAAGTGGAGGACAAGCGGGTGGTGAAGAATATCGCCATTAAATGACGATACCAGCCATGAGAAGGTGCAACAGACGCGGGGCGGCGCAAAATGCTGCCCCGTTTTTTTACGTCCCTGAATCCGTGACGCTTCCATGCCTTGTTTGTCCGGAAGGCCTCAGTCTTTGCCTTTAGATACCGGCAACCCGACGGAGGACCGGCAGGGTGGGTGGCTCGCCACGACAGGGGCGGCGTGCGGGCCCCGGCTCTTCCGGTCAAAGCGGCATTCCGGCGTCACGGATTCAGGACGCCCTCCGGCTTACCGGGTGCAGCGGTGGGCCGCAATCACCGCTTTCACCGCCGTCACGACGTCGGCGGCATCCTCTTTCGTCATCTTGGGGAAGAGCGGCAGGGAGAGTATCCGCTCCGAGGCATAGGTGGCCACCGGCAGGTCGCTGTCGGCTATGCCCAGGTGGTCGCGATAGTAGGGATGGTGGTGGATGGCCTTGTAGTGTAGCCCGCTGCCGATGTTGTGCTTCTTCAACTCCGCCATGAACTGGTCGCGGTCGATGTCAAGTTTTTCGATCCTGACCAGCGGCGTGTAGAGGTGCCAGGCGTGGCGCTGGTCATAGGGGGCATAGGCGGGCAGCGCCAACTCGGCGACGTCGGCGAACTCCCGGTTGTAATAGGTCGCGATCTCGGTCCGCTTTTGGATGAAGTTGTCCAGTTTGGGGAGTTGGTGGATGCCGATGGCGGCCTGGATATCCATCATGTTGTATTTGAAGCCTGGCAGGAGGATGTCGTAGTTGGGGGTGCCGCTGGCGGCAAAGCGCTTCCAGGCCTCGCGGCTCATGCCGTGGAATTTGAGCAGGGAGATCTCCTCGGCCAACGCCTCGTCGGCCGTGCAGACCATGCCCCCCTCGCCGGTGGTGATGTTTTTGTTGGGGTGGAAGGAAAAAATGGAGATGGAGTCCAGGGAGCCGATGCGTCGCCCTTTGTATTCGGTGCCTGCGGCGTGGGCCGCGTCCTCGATGACGGTCAGGTTGTGTTCCCGGGCCAGGGCGAAGATAGGGTCCATGTCGCAGGACTGGCCGGCAAAGTGCACCGGGATGACGGCCCGGGTGCGGGGGGTAATCTTTTCCCTGATCCTGGCCGGATCGATATTGAGGGTGCCGGGTTCGATGTCCGCCAATACCGGCGTGGCGCCGCAGAGGATGATCATGCTGACCGTGGAGGCGAAGGTCATGGGGGTGGTGATGATCTCGTCCCCCTCCTTGATGCCGAGGGCCAGCAGGGTCACGTGCAGGCCGGCGGTGGCCGAGCTCAGGGGGATGGCGTAGGGAGCCCCCACATAGGCCTTGAAAGCCTCCTCGAAACGCTTGACCTTGGGGCCGGTGGTGATCCAGCCGGATTTGAGGGAGTCGACGACCTCGTTGATCTCGGCATCTTCGATGGTGGGGGTGGAAAAGGGGAGAAAGGTTTCGCGCATATTGTGGTACTCCTTTAAGAGGCAGTTGAAAAACTCAGGTTGTTCAAAAATAGTCAGATCGTCGCACCCGCAGAAGGCCCTGCGGAGGCGTAGCAGGGCTACGCCGCACGAAAGGGCTTTCGAGGATGGCGGCGAGATGGCTGTTTTTCAACAACCTTACCGGTTCGATATCAGCCGCCGCCGGCCCGATTCTCCCATAATTCGCGGGGCGGGGTGGAGCAGCGGAAGCAGGCGGTCCAGTTCGCCCTTTTTGAGGATGATCAGCACCGGGGTATCGCTCTCCCACATCCGCAGCAACGCCTGCTGGTCGGGAAACCAGGCGGATTGATCCCCCTGTTTGCTGCCGAACTCCAGTTCGTCCAGTTTATCGGTGACCATGATCCGACGCTGGGTGTACCAGGAGACCCCCTGCTGGGGACCGAAGGTCACGATGCGTGTTTGCGGTCCGGCCAGGGAACGGGCTTGCAGCGCCAGGGGGCGGGAGGATTCGGCCTGGGCGATGGGCACCATTATCAATCGCGGGATGAAAATTACAAGCAGAAAGGAGCAGAGGCAGAGCGTAACCACCATGCGGTGCGGGTTACTGCCCGCAAAGACCATGGCGGCTATCCCCTGTATCAGAAACAGTGCTGCGATGAACGTGCCTCCCGCTGCGGTCACCGCCGGGGCGTTGTTGATGAACTGGTGCAGCGGGTCGCTCAGCCTCGGCAGAACTCCGGCAAGCAGGTCGGCCAGCTCGGGAAGGCGGGCATAGGCCAGGGCCGCGATGCCCAGAATGGTCAGGGTCATGCCCAGCAGAATGGAGGCCAGCTTGAGCTCTCGTCCCTGGCCATCCAGCACCCGGTCGATGCGGTTGGCGATCAGGATGGCCAAGGGCGGAAAGATCGGCAGGATGTAGGGGACCAGCTTGGAGTTGGACTTGGAGAAGAACAGGAAGATCAGCACCGTCCAGATCAGGAGGTAGAGCCCGGCCTGGCTGTCGTCGTGATGGCGGTCGCGCCAAGCCCGTTTCAGGGCTCCGGGGATGAAGAACGACCAAGGGAGCAGGGTTGCCGCCAGGACCGGTAGAAAAAACCAGAACGGCTGATAGCGGCCATGCACGGTGCTGGTGAAGCGTTCAAAGTGCTCGTGGATGAAAAAAAAGCGGGCGAATTCGGGATTCCGCAGGGACACCACCACGAACCAGGGAGCGGCCAGAGCCAGGAACAGTGTCAGGCCGGTGGGGATGCGCATCTCGCCGAGCAGTTTCCAACGTCCGCTCAACAAAAGGTAAAAGAAGATGATGCCGGCCGGGAAAACTATGCCGATCAACCCCTTGGCCAGCACCGCAAGGGCGCAGAACAGATAGAAAGCGTACCAGGGCCCCGCAGTGCTGCGACGCCCCTCGCGCTGGCTGGCTATGATAAAGGCCCCCAGCGCTGCCGTGAGGCAGAAGGTCAGCAGCATATCGGTCAGGATGATACGCGACTGGAGCACGAAACCTGCCGCAGTCCCCAGGATCGCCGCCGCAATCAGGGCCGTGCGCCGGCCGTAAAGACGTCGGGCGATGATATAGGTTGCCAGCATGGTCAGCAGGCCGCACAGTGCCGACGGGAAGCGGGCGGCCTGCTCGGTGAGGCCGGAGAGCTTGAGGGAAACGGCGTTCAGCCAGTACAACAGCGGTGGCTTCTCAAAATATTTGACGTAATTGAGGGTCGGGGTGACGAAATCCCCCTGCTCCACCATCTCCCGGGGGATCTCCGCATAGCGTCCTTCATCGGGATCGATCAGCGGCAATCCTCCCAGAAACTGGAAAAAGGGGATACCCAGGACAAAGGCTAGGATCACCATGTCCCGCAGCCAGCCGCTCCCCCCGTCGTGGACGTACCCCTTCAGGTCCCTCACGGCGTTTCCCCCTTTGCCCGGCGCACGAGGTCAAAGGGCTCGACCGCAAAGGGGGGGGCAAGGAGAATTCGCTGGTTTGGGTTGGCGGTATCGGCCTCGACGGAATCGCCTTCCGGCGTCAGGACCCTCATGCCCTTTACCGTAAACCAGCCCGCCCGCATGCCCGGACCGATGAACTCCAGTTCGTCACCCGAGCGGATGCGGTTGCGCACCCCGATCACGACCTCGCCGTCGGCGCGTGCCGTTTCCACCAGACCGACGAACTCGTGGCTGCGGATGTAGGCCGCGTGATATTCCTGCCCCACGTTGCGAGGAGCGCCGAAGAGAAAACCGGTGGTATACCCCCGGTGACTCAGTTTGGCCAACTCCTCCAGCCATTCGGGCCGGCAGTGCCAGTCGGACGGGTTTGCACGGTACTCGTCCAGCGCTTGGCGGTAGACCCGCAGCACCGAGGCCACATAATTGATCCCCTTCATGCGTCCCTCGATCTTGAGTGCGGCAACCCCGCTCTGCACCAGTGCCGGCAAATGCTCCAGCAGACAGAGATCCCGGGAATTGAAGATGAAGGTGCCATTCTCGTCCTCCACCACCGGGAAGTATTCGCCGGGGCGGGTTTCCTCCACCAGATGATAGCTCCAGCGGCAGGGGTGGGCGCATTCCCCCTGATTGGCGTCGCGGCCCGCCATGGCGCTGGAGATCAGACAGCGGCCCGAATAGGAGATGCACAGGGCGCCGTGGACAAAGGCTTCGAATTCCATCTCCGGGACGTGGGCGATGGTCTCATTGATGGCGTCCAGGCTCATCTCCCGCGCCAGGTTGATCCGCCTGACCCCCTGGCTGGCCCAGAACCGGGCGCTCTGCCAGTTGATGGTGTTGGCCTGGGTGGAGAGGTGCAGTTCGCGTTGGGGGGAGATGGTGCGCACCATGGCCATGACGCCCGGGTCGGCCACGATGTAGGCGTCGAAGGGAAACGGCGCCGTCTGGCGGAGAAATTCTTCGAGCCGGGGCAGTGCATCGTTGTGGAGGTAGCTGTTGACCGTCAGGTATGCCTTCACCCCGTGGCTGTGGCAATAGTCCAGGGCTGCCGGCATCTCCTCGATGTCGAAGTTGTCCGACAGATTGCGCAGCCCGAAGGAGCGCCCGCCCAAATAGACGGCATCGGCGCCGTAATGGACGGCGATCTTGAGTTTTTCCATGTTGCCGGCCGGAGCCAGAAGTTCGGGGGTGTTCACGGATGGTTCCCGTCGTGATGTGATGTGGTGGCTGCATGCGTGGAAAGAAAATGCTAACATATTCTGCCCGTTAATTAAACCAAGAAAAACGGTTGGCCGCAGTTTGTCCGGAACCACCAAGAATACGACGAAAAGGCAGTCCATACTATAACAAGTGGTTTTTGCCCCGGCAGAGCGTGAATAGCGGCATAAGCGACTCCTCTTTCCCGTAACGGGCAAAAAGAGGCCGTCGGTCGGAGTTTCATTCTTCTGCTTGACGGCTCCCGCCGCCTTTCCTCTGGTCGAAAAGCCAGCTTTCGCTTGACAAACGAAAGTTTATAGCTTTAATTTATGAAAAAATCCTGACATTTGGAGGAATTATGCCATCCGGCATCCGGTGGGCCGTATGCGTTGCCGCTTCTCTCGCGCTGGCCGGTTGTGCGTCGAACGACCTCATGGTCAAACGCCAGACCGAGACCGAGGCGAAGGTCGAACATCTCATCCAGTCCGACAAAAGGGCCGAACAGCGTATGAATGAGTTGTCCGGCCAGGTCCAGTCCCAGGAAGATCAGGCCAAGGCCGTTAGCGCCCAACTCAAGCAGCTTCAGGACACCATCAGGGAATTGCGGACCGCCCAGGATGAACTCAAGGCGCGCATCTCGCTGCAGGCGGCGCCCAAGATCGAGGTCATCAATCAGGAGGCCGCCTCCAAGGGCAAGGATTATGGGCCTCCTTCCGACTATGTCAGGGCGTTCGGCCTCTATAGCGCCAACAGCTTTCCGGCCGCTATCGAGGCGTTTGAAGCGTTTCTCAAAAACGACCCCAAAAGCGGCTATGCCGCCAACGCCGTCTATTGGATCGGCGAATGCCACTATAGCCTGTCCGCGCTTCCCAAGGCGCGCGACGCCTTCCAAAAGGTTGTGGACGATTACCCCAAAAGCGCCAAGGCCCCGGATGCACTTCTGAAGCTGGGGTATACTCTGGCGGCCATGGGTGAGAAGGATAAGGCTACCGTCGCCTATGAACGCCTGATCAAGGCCTATCCCGGCAGCCCGGTAGCGGCCAAGGCGCGGGAGCGACTGACCGCCAATTAAGAGCTTGTAGCGTTTCCCGCTGTTTACTCTTTCAGGAACGACCGAGGTGCGTATGAGAATCAGACTTGCCATGCTGTTGTTTACCGTAGCGCTTTTCGTGCCCGGCCTGGCCCTGGCCGCGGATGAGGAGCCGACCATCTACGTCATAAAGCAGGGTGATACCCTCTGGGGCCTGTCCGACCGCTTTATCAAAAGCCCTCGCTACTGGCCGAACATGTGGTCCAGGAACAGCCAAATCACTAATCCGCACCTGATCTATCCGGGGCAAAAGGTTCGGGTATTCTCCGACCGGCTGGAATTCGAGCCCAGGGAACAGGCCGCACCGGCAGCTCAAAAGGCGGCGGCTCAGGCGGAAACCATGGCCGAGGTGGTTGCCGAACGCACCTATAGTGTGCGGGGGAGTGAAGGCTTTCTGATGGAGACCGACGCCAAGCCGGCCGGTTTTGTCGTCGCCATGCACCATGACCGTATCGTGGCCGGGGACGACGATATCGTCTACACCGATATTGGAAAGGCGCAAGGCGCGAAAGGAGGGGAAAAGTTTTCGGTCTACCGGAAGGAGGGGACCGTCAGCCACCCCGTCACAAGCGAGATCATGGGCACCAAGGTAATTCCGCTGGGAACGCTGCAATTGACCGACCTGGAGCAAAAGGCCTCGCGCGCCATCATTACCAAGACCTATCAGGAAATCTCCCCCGGCTCCTACCTTATGCCGTATCGCGACGACAAACGCCGGGAGGTCTCCCTCAAGATGCCGACCAGGGAGTTGAAAGGGTATATCGTCGAGAGCTACAGCGGGACTGAGATCATCGCCGCCGGCGACATCGTCTACATCGACCTGGGAAGCGCCCAGGGAGCCGAGGCAGGCAATATGCTCTATATTGTCCGCGATGTGACCCTTGACCGAAAATACGTCGAGGGGCGTATCGAGCGCTTGCCCCAGGAGTTGCTGGGGGCATTGGTCATTCTGGAAACCGGTAGAAGAACGGCGACCGCGTTGGTGGTCAAAAGTATCGATGCGATCTATAAGGGCGACAAGCTCGTCAGCCTGACAAAATAGGGATGAACGCACCACACGAGACCGGCCGGGAGGCCGGTCTTTTTTTTCTCTCATGTCCGCGGGAGCGGCGACTGGAGGGTGTGGGATATGGAAGAATTCTACTGGCTGGGTCTCAAGGCGGTGCCCGGCATCGGCAATGTCACCTTTCGACGCCTGCTGGAACGTTTCGACGCCCCCGGGGCGGCGCTCTCCGCATCGCCGTCGGAGTTGGCGGGTGTCAGGGGGATGACCCCGGCCGTGGTTGGAGCGATCAGGGAAGGGAGCTGGAAGCGCTTTGCCGACGAGGAGTGCCGCCGGCTGGCGGGAAGTGGCGCGCGGCTGGTCACGTTCGTCTCGGCCGACTACCCAAAGTCCCTGTTCGAGATCCCCGATCCGCCCCCCTTTCTGTACGTGCGGGGCGAGCTGCGTAGTAGCGAATTGGCCGTGGCGATCGTCGGCTCACGCCGGGCGACCTCCCACGGGCTCATGGCCACGGGACGTCTCGCCGAGGCGTTGGCCGGGCATGGCGTGGCCGTGATATCGGGCATGGCGCGCGGGATCGATACCGCGGCCCACAAGGGGGCGCTCCAGGGTGGCGGCAGAACCGTCGGCGTCTTGGGATGCGGCATCGACAAGGTGTATCCGCCCGAAAACCGCACGCTCTTCGAGGCGGTGTCCGAAACGGGGTGTCTGGTGTCGGAGTTTTCCCTGGGGGCGTTGCCGCTGGCGGAGAACTTTCCCCGCCGCAACCGGATTATCAGCGGGCTGTCCCGCGGCGTGCTGGTGGTGGAGGCTGCCGAAAACAGCGGCTCCCTGATCACCGCCCAGTATGCCCTTGAACACGGCCGCGACGTCTTTGCCGTTCCCGGCAACATTTCCTTTGCCGCCTGCCGCGGCAGTAACCGTCTGATCAAGCAGGGGGCCAAACTCGTTGACTGCGTGGAGGATATCCTGGAGGAACTGCCCGGTCCCCTGGCCCTGAACGGGGAGCGTGCCCCGGAGCAGGCCGTCGCACGAACCTTCAGCCTGACCCCCAGGGAAGCCGCCGTATATGAGCTCCTGGCCCGTTCGCCACTGCACATCGACGACATCATCGCCCAAACGGAATTGACAGCCGGAGAGGTTTCCTCTATGTTACTGCACCTTGAGCTCAAGGGGGCGATAACACCGCTGCCGGGCAAGCATTTTGCCGTAGCAGGGTAATGGTGAAGCAGGCTACGGGCCTCTCCCCCGCGCGCTGAATTATTATTAATTATCTCAGAAGGATGCATTTATGTCGCAGAATCTCGTTATCGTAGAATCGCCCGCCAAGGCGAAGACCATAGAGAAGTTCCTGGGCAAGGATTACAAGGTCTTGGCCTCTTTCGGCCATGTACGGGCCTTGCCCAGCAAACAGGGCTCGGTGGATATCGGGAACGATTTCGAACCCAAATATCATGTGCTGCCCGAGAGCAAAAAACACCTCGACGCCATCAAAAAGGCCCTCAAGGAGTCCGACCGACTGCTTCTCGCAACTGACCCCGACCGTGAGGGAGAGGCCATTTCCTGGCATCTGCTGGCGGCCCTGGGGCTGGACAAAAAGAAGAATCCGGGCATCGAGATCCAGCGCGTCGTGTTCCACGAGATCACCAAGGATGCCATCATCCATGCCGTGGAGCATCCCCGCGCCATTGCCGCCGAACTGGTGGACGCCCAGCAAGCCCGTTCGGTGCTGGATTACCTGGTCGGTTTCAACCTTTCCCCCTTCCTGTGGAAGAAGATCCGTTACGGCCTTTCGGCCGGCAGGGTTCAATCGGTGGCCCTGCGCCTGGTCTGCGAACGGGAAAAGGAAATCCAGGCCTTTGTCGAGCAGGAATACTGGACCATAGCGGCCCGCCTGGGGGTTGCACCGGGGCAGGAGTTCAAGGCCGGCCTGGTGGCGGTGGGCGGCAAGAAGCTGGGCAAGTTCGACATCCCCGGCGAAGAGGTGGCGACCGGTCTGAAAGCGGCCCTCCAGTCGGGCAGCTACCGGGTCGACAAGATCACCAAGACCGAGAAAAAACGCACCCCGGCACCGCCGTTCACCACCTCGACCCTCCAGCAGGAAGCCTCCCGCAAGCTGGGCTTTTCGGCAAAGAAGACCATGTCCACGGCCCAGAAGCTCTACGAGGGGATCGACATCGGCGAGGGGGGCACGGTCGGTCTGATCACCTACATGCGTACCGATAGCGTTAATCTCTCCAACCAGGCCCTTCTGGAGGCCCACGACGTCATCTCTGCCGCCTACGGCCCGGAATACGCCCTGGCCAAGCCTCGTCTTTACCGAACCAAGACCAAGAACGCCCAGGAGGCCCATGAGGCCATCCGGCCGACTTATATCTCCAAGACCCCGGCCGAGTTGAAGAAGTTCTTGACCCCCGATCTGCACAAGCTGTACGAACTGATCTGGAAACGCACCGTGGCCTGCCAGATGGCCGAGGCGCTGCTGGATCAGACCTCGGTGGACATTGCGGCGGACCTTGCCGCGCCCCCCGCCGCCGGCCCGTTCAGCGGAGCCCGGCAGGCCGGTCTGCGCGCCAGCGGCACGGTGATCCGGTTTCCGGGTTTCATGAAGCTCTATATCGAGGGGCTGGACGATCAGGACGAGGAAAAGGAAGGGCTGTTGCCCGCCATGGCTGAAGGTGTCTCCCTCAAACAGCACGAGATCATCCCGGAACAGCATTTCACCCAGCCGCCGCCGCGCTACACCGAGGCCACCCTGGTCAAGACCTTGGAGGAGTACGGCATCGGCCGCCCATCCACCTATGCCTCGATCATGAACACCCTGGTGGAGCGCAAGTATACCCGCCTGGACAAGAAACGCTTCTTCCCCGAGGATGTGGGCATGGTGGTGAACGACCTGCTGACGGCCCATTTCGCGCGCTACGTGGACTACAATTTTACCGCCGGCCTGGAGGAGGAACTGGACCAGGTCTCCCGGGGCGAAAAACAGTGGAAGCCGCTCCTGAAGGAGTTCTGGGAGCCGTTCTCCACCCTGCTCAAGCAGAAGGAGGGGGAGGTTAACAAGTCCGACCTGACCACTGAGGCCATGGACGAGGCCTGCCCCGAATGCGGCAAGCCGTTGGTGGTCAAGCTGGGCAAGCGGGGCAAGTTCATCGCCTGTTCCGGCTTCCAGGAGGGGTGCAAATACACTCGCAACATCGATGCGGAAAAAGGTGCCGAATCGGCGGAGCCGGTCCTGTCCGACGAGAAGTGCGAAAAATGCGGCCAGCCGATGCTGATCAAGGACGGTCGCTACGGCAAGTACCTGGCCTGTTCCGGATATCCGGCCTGCAAGAACATCCAGCCGCTGGTCAAGCCCCGGGGCACCGGTGTGGTCTGTCCTGAGTGCAAGGAAGGGGAGTTGACCGAAAAGAAATCCCGCTACGGCAAGATGTTCTACTCCTGCAACCGCTATCCCCAGTGCAAGTTTGCCCTGTGGGACCTGCCGGTGGAACGGAAATGCCCCAAATGCGGCTTCCCGTTGCTGGTGAAGAAGATCAGCAAGCGCGAGGGGGAGTACGTCAAGTGCCCCAAGGAAGGGTGCGATTTCAAAGAGGGCGGCAAGGAAGCGAAATAATTGGAAACTCTTACCATCATCGGAGCGGGTCTGGCAGGTTGCGAAGCGGCGTGGCAGGCGGCGCAGCGCGGTGTTTCCGTCGTCCTCCACGAGATGAAGCCCGAGCGTTTCTCCCCGGCCCACCATCTGGCGGGCCTGGCGGAGTTGGTCTGTTCCAACTCCCTGCGGGGGGACTCCCTTGAAAACGCCGTGGGGCTCCTCAAGGAGGAGTTGCGGCGCAGCGGCTCCCTGACCATGGAGGCTGCCGAAGCCACCCGCGTCCCGGCCGGCGGCGCACTGGCTGTGGACCGGCAACTCTTCTCCGACTATATCACCGCGAAGATCGCTGCACACCCCCTGATCCGCCTGGAGCGGGGCGAGGTTACCGACCTGCCCGCCGCCGGTACCGTGGTCATCGCCTCAGGCCCCCTGACCAGCGATGCCCTGGCGGAACCGCTGGCCCGCTTGACCGGCGACCGGCTGTACTTCTACGACGCCATCGCCCCCATCGTTGCCGCCGACTCCCTCGACATGACCACGATCTTCGCCGCCTCACGTTACGGCAAGGGGGACGGGGACGATTATCTCAACTGCCCCATGAACGAGGCGGAGTACCTGCGGTTCGTGGATGAACTGGTCAGAGGGGAAAAGGTTCCGCCGCGGGATTTCGAGAAGATCGTCCACTTCGAGGGGTGCATGCCGGTTGAGGAGATGGCGGAGCGGGGCGTGGAAACGCTCCGGTTCGGCCCGATGAAGCCGGTGGGGTTGAGCGATCCCCGCACGGGTGTCGAGCCCCACGCCGTGATCCAACTCAGGGCCGAGAACCGGGAACGGACCATGTTCAATCTGGTAGGCTTCCAGACCAAGCTGACCTGGCCGGAGCAGCGGCGCATCTTCCGTATGATTCCGGGACTGGAGCGGGCTGAGTTTGTCCGGCTGGGCTCCCTGCACCGCAATACCTTCATCAATGCCCCGGCCCTGCTGTTGGCGACCCAGCAGCTCAAAAGCGACCCCCGCATCATCTTTGCCGGCCAGATCACCGGGGTGGAGGGGTATGTGGAATCGGCGGCCAGCGGCTTCCTGGCCGGCATAAACGCCGCATGTCTCCAACAGGGACGCCCCCTGCCGGTGCCCCCCGCCGAAACGGCCCTGGGGGCGCTGGTGCATCACATCACCAACGCCGACGTGCGTCACTTCCAGCCCATGAACGTCAATTACGGACTGTTCCCCGAGCTTGCGGGGCGGGTGAAGAAGAAGGAAAAACGTCAGAAACTGGCGGAACGCGCACTGGAGAAGCTTGAGGATTGGCGCGCCGGTTTGTAGGCGTCCCTACTCTCCGGCCCGGTACTCATCCAGTTCACCGATCTCCGCTTCAGCGCTCCCCCCCTTTGCCAGCTTGCCCAGATCATCCGGCAGGATGGAGACGATCATCCCCCCCAGAATCAACAGAGCCCCAGCCAGACCATAGATGCCCAGCCGCTCGTTGATCGCGTACCAGGCGTACAGGGCCGCAAAAACCGGTTCGGTGCAGAAGATCAGAGCCGTGTTGGTGTGGCTGATGAAACGCTGCATGGACGTCTGCACCAGAAAGGCGAACACGGTTGCGATCAGCGAGCAGACGATCAGTGTCCCCAGAAGCTGGGGATGCCAGACAAAAACCTGCTTGCCGCGGATAACGGCGCCGGCGGTACTCAAGAGGGCCACCATGCCCAACTGTATGGCGGTCAGCCAGTAGTAGTCGCTTTGGCGGGCAAACTCGCCGGTATAGATCAGGTGCAGCGAGACACAGAGGGCGCAGATGGCGGCCAGGATATCGCCGGTGGTGAAGTGCCAGGACCCGTTGCCGCACAGAAGGAACAGGCCGGCAACGGAAAGGATCACGGCGACCCTGACGGTCCTCGGAATACGCTGGCGTAGCATGAGTGCCGAGATGACCGGCACCATGACGACGTTCAACCCGGTCAGGAAGGCGGTATTGGAGGCGCTGGTGTAGAGCAGCGCGACGGTCTGGAAGGCATAGGAACCGAACAGGAAGATCCCCATCAGACACCCTTGGCGCAGGGTCCCCCTGTCCAGGCGCTTGCCCTTGATCATGCTGACCGGCAGGATCAGGGCGAAGGCCAGGATGAAGCGCTGGGCCAGAAATACGAAAACATCGACGCTTTCCACGGCCTCCTTGACGACCGTGAAGGTCACCCCCCAGAAAAAGGTGGTGGTCAGCAGCAACACTGCTGCTTTGAATCGGTTCATTGCCTGATACTCCAGAATCCATGGAATAGTTTATTTTTATCAAAAATAGTAATATCCACATGTTTCATAAACGAAGGAGCCCGTGAGGGCAAGAAAAAAGCTGCGACATCGTGCCAATGGTTTCCGAAACGTTACGAACCGGTGTTTTTTTGTTGACAATACTGCGTTACATCCCCTAAAAGAACAGCGTGGTCTTACCATTATCGTTTACAGTTTAATGAAAAAGGAGAGGATCCAATGAAATTTTTGTGTACGCTTACTGCAACTGCGGCATTGCTGGCCGCTTTGTCCCTCACCGCATTTGCCGCCCCCAAGAGCATCAAGGTCGCCACCGACGCCACCTGGCCGCCGATGGAGATGGTTGACACGAACAAACAGATCGTCGGCTATGATATCGACTTCTTGAAAGCTGTCGCCAAGGAGGCGGGCGTGGCGGTCGTGATCAAAAATACCGCCTGGGACGGCATCTTTGCCGGTCTTGATTCCGGCCAGTACGACGCCATCATCTCTTCCGTCACCATCACGAAAGAACGCCAGGCAAAATATGATTTTACCGAGCCGTATACCAGCATCGGCCAAATCCTTGTCGTCCCCAAAACCAACAAGACCGCCAAGGTCATTGCCGACCTGAAGGGCAAGAAGGTCGGTGCCCAGATCGGCACGACAGGTGCGATGGAGATCAAGAAGGTCACCGGCGTCGAACTCAAGACCTATGACGAGATCGGTTTGGCCTTCGAGGACATGGCAGCCGGCCGCATCTTCGGCGTGGTGTGCGACGAGCCGGTTGCCGCCCACTTTGCCCTCCAGAAAAAAGAGTACAAGGACAAATTCAAGATCGTCGGCAAATCCTTCACCAAGGAAGCCTACGGCATTGTCGTGAAAAAGGGTAACAAGGACCTGGTCGCCCTTCTCAACAAGGGGATCAAGGCGGTGAAGGCCAAGAAGCTGGACACCAAGATCCACACCAAGTGGGTGAAATAATTTGCTGAGAAGGGGCGGCTTTCCGGCCGCCCCTTCCCTTGCTCAACGCCCATGCCAAAGAATCCTACATCCCATACCCCCATAGATGTCGGCGACGGAGCCGCCATCCCCAACAAGAACGACGCCGGGTTGTTTACCGCCTGGCGCATCGCTTTTTTTGGTGCGATCTTCGTCTCCCTGTATCTTGCCTTTGGCAAGTCTGACCCTTATTACGAGATCTTCAAATTCGTCCCGGACGGCATCCTGGTCACCTTCAAGGTCACCTTCGGGGCCATCCTGCTGGCCACGTGCATCGGCCTGATCACCGGACTGGGAAGAATCTCCGACAACCGATTCATCAACGGCGTCGCTTCACTGTATGTGGAGGTGATTCGCGGCATCCCGCTTCTGGTCCAGATCTTCTACATCTATTACGCCCTGGGCCGTTTCGTGAAAATCCCGGATATGCTGAGCGCCATCATCGCCATGGCGGTCTGCTACGGCGCCTACATGGGCGAAGTCTTCCGGGCCGGCATCCAGTCCATACCCAAGGGGCAGATGGAGGCGGCCCTGTCCCTGGGCATGTCCCGCGGCCAGGCCATGCGGCAGGTCATTCTGCCCCAGGCCTTCAAGGTGGTGTTGCCCCCCATCGGCAATGAGTTCATCGCCCTGCTCAAGGACTCCTCCCTGGTCTCCATCCTGGCCGTCTCCGACCTGCTGCGCCGCGGCCGGGAGTATGCATCGGAAACCTTCAGCTATTTTGAAACCTATACGGTTATCGCCCTGATCTACTTGGTCATGACCCTGTTTTTTTCCAAGTTGATCGGTATCATGGAGGAACGGCTCAATGCAGGAAAATAGCCGACTTATGATAGAGGCGCGCGGGGTCTCCAAGTTCTATGGGCCGTTCCAGGCGCTGAAGAATGTCTCCTTCAGCGTCCGGGACGGCGAAAAAGTGGTCATCATCGGCCCCAGCGGTTCGGGCAAGAGTACCATCCTGCGCTCCATCAACCGTCTTGAGACCATCGACCGGGGCACCATCATCGTGGACGGCATGGATGTCAGCGACCCGAAGGTCGATATCTGCAAGGTGCGGGAAGAGATCGGGATGGTGTTCCAGTCCTTCAACCTCTTTCCCCACAAGACCGTGCTGGAGAACCTGACACTGGCCCAGACGGTCGTCCGCAAGCGCAACCGGCGGGAAGCGGAACAGATTGCCCTGGAACTGCTCAAGAAGGTCGGCATCGCCGAGAAGGCCGCCGCCTATCCGGCCAAACTTTCCGGCGGCCAGCAGCAACGGGTGGCTATTGCCCGCTCCCTGGCCATGAACCCCAAGGCGATCCTGTTCGACGAACCGACCTCGGCCCTTGACCCGGAGATGATCGGCGAGGTCTTGGATGTCATGAAGAACCTGGCTCAGGAAGGGATGACCATGGTGGTGGTGACCCACGAGATGGGTTTTGCCCGCGAGGTGGCCGACCGGGTCATTTTCATGGACCATGGCCAAATCGTGGAGGAAGGAACGCCGGAGCATTTCTTCACCAGCCCCGACCATGAGCGGGCCAAGCTGTTTCTGAGCCAAATATTGTAATGCGCAGTACGCGCACTCCCTTTGAAGGGGGGATGTAATCAGCAGAACATCACACACAAGGAGGAAGTACCATGAAAAGACGTAATGTCCTTGCAGCGCTGGCCATTCTCGGCGTGACCGCCGCTGCGACCACTCCGGCAATGGCGCTGGAAAACGAGTTCCACGGCATGTTCCAGGCGCAGTACATCAACTCCAACTTCAACGGAGCAGCTACTACCAGTTTCCCCGGTAATAACGCCGCGTCTTACGGCGGGGACACCCAGTACGTCCCCTTTGGCCTGCCCAAACATGTGTACTCGGCCAACTTCGTTGAACAGCGCGCCCGTCTCGGCTATACCGCCAAGGCCAGCAGCGACCTGAAACTGGTCACCCAATTTGAGTTGGACTACGCCTATTGGGGCGACAGCTCCTATGGCACGCATCGCAATCACGGCGCAGCTATCGGTGCCGACCAGACCAACATCGAGACCAAGAACATCTACCTGGATGCCAACATCTTCAAGGACGTCAACATGAGGTTGGGCATGATGCCCTATAACGACTCCTTCAAAAGCATCATGTTCGACGCCGACATGGCCGGCATCGCCTTCTCCAGCAGCTACAACAAATTCACCCCCACCATCGGCTTCTTCCGCTTCAACGACACCGGCAACAGTAAAGACAACGTATTGGGCCACCTGACCAACGACCTGTTCGTACTGGACGGCAAGTATGAAGTGAACAAGGACCTGAAGGTCGGCGCTGCCTACTACTTCTTCAGAAACAATGCTATTACTACCGATAGTAATGATCTCACCAATATTGATTTCCAGCAGGACGTCAAGCTCCATACCTTGGGCCTGAACGCCGAGTACACCGCCGGTCCGCTGACCCTGAACGGGTTCGGTATCCTGGAAGTGGGCACGGTCAACGCGCGTGCCACCACCGCCTATGCCCTCAATGCCGGTGCCAAGTACAAAGTTGGCTCTGGTAAAGCCCATGCCGAGTTCCTGTATGTATCCGGTGATTCCGGTACGACCGGCCACAGCAACGCCTTCTACGCAGTGTTCAATAATGTTGGCACTGCTGAGCACGGTTACTATGACAACGAAATGGTCATCCTGGGCCGCGATAAAAACGCCATGACCACCGACAACTCAATCATTGCCACTGCCGGGAACTTTGGCCAGGGCCAGATCGGCGGCTATATCGGCTATGAACTGCCGCTCACCGACCGGCTGACCACCGCCGCCAATGCCGGTTTTGCCGCTGTGGCCAAGGATAACGGTGCGTTCGGCAAAGCTCACAAGAGCAACTACCTGGGCACCGAGATCAACGCCGAGGCCAACTACAAGCTGCTCGAAAACCTTACCGGCGGTGTCCGTGTCGCCTATGTGTTCCTGGGCGATTACTACAAGGGAGTTGCCCTGAACGGTGAGACACCGGTCAACCCCTATGATGCCAAGATCATCTTCAAGTACGCGTTCTAATTTCTGAAATCCATGGGGCGCTTCTGCGCCCCTGCTTCATTCCAAAGAAAAGGAGCAGACCCATGAAAAAAGTTTTGATTGCCGTACTGACCGCCTTTGCCCTCTCCGCCGCTACCGCGGCGTTTGCAGCCGATGTGAAGAGCAGTGAAAAAGACGAGTGCCTCCTGGCCTCCAAGGGATGCAAGGATCAGGTGGACAGCATCCAGCAGCGGATCAGGAAGATCAACACCGAGATCAAGAAGGGCAAGAAGGTTTATTCCGCAGAGGAATTGAAAAAACTGCAGCAGAAGCTGAAGGAAGCGGACGAAATCCTGAACAACCTCGATAAGCCGGGTCGCTAACCAGACACTATCTCTCCAAAGGAGGAAACCATGAACTTCAAGAAGAGTGCTGCCCTGTTGTTGGCTGGCGTACTGGCCCTGTCCGTAACCGCCGGCTGCAAGAAAAAGGAAGAGGCAAAACCTGATGCGGCTCCCAAGGCTGCCGGCGACACGGTAAAGATCGGCTTTCTCGGCGCCCTGACCGGTGACGTCGCCATGTTCGGTGCGCCGACCCTGGTCGGCATGAAGATGGCGGCCGAAGAGATCAATGCGGCCGGCGGCGTCAATGGCAAGAAGATCGAGATCGTTGAAGCCGATGACCGCGGCGACAAGCAGGAAGGGGCCTCGGTCACCCAGAAACTGATCAGCCGCGACAACGTTGTGGCCATCGTCGGCGACCCGACCACCGGCATCACCAAGGTTGCCGCCCCGATTGCCCAGAAGGCCCAGGTTGTGCTGCTCTCGGCCGGCGCCACCGGTACGGGCGTGGTGGAGATCGGTGAGTACATCTTCCGCGACACGCTGCTGGACAGCGTGGCGATCCCGGCCCTGCTGGATTACTACGCCAAGAACCTCAAATTCAAGAAGGTGGCCATGCTCACCTCGGACAACAACGATTACAGCGTCGGCATGTCCCAGCTCTTCCGTGACTCCGCCAAAGGCGCCGGCATCGAGATCGTGGCTGACGAGAAGATCAAGGACGGGGACAAGGATTTCTCCGGCCAGATGACCAACATCAAGGCCAAAAAACCGGATATCCTCTTCTACTCCGGTTACTACACCGAGGGCGCCCTGCTCATGAAGGAAGCCCGCAAGCAGGGGATCAAGGTCAACATATTCGGCGGCGACGGCCTGTTCTCGCCCGAGTTCATCAAGTTGGGCGGCACAGCGGTCGAAGGTGCCATGTCCTATGTCGGGTTCTCCCCCGAACAGGCGTCACCGGTGACCGCCAAATTCATCGAAGCCTTCAAGAGCAAGAACAACGGTGCCCTTCCGGGCCTGTTCGACGCCCAGGGGTATGATGCGGTCAAGCTTATCGCCTCTGCCATGACCGCCGCCAAGAGCAACGATCCGAAGGTGTTCAAGGATGCCATCGCCAAGATCAAAAACTTCGAAGGCGTTTCCGGCACGATCACCATCCGCAACAACCGCGAGCCGATCAAGTCGCCGCTCTGCCTGTTGGAAGTCAAAGGCGGCAAATATGTCCTGAAGGCCAAGGTCCCGGTCAAGATGGATTAAGTTACATCGCAGCGCTTTCGTGGGTGCCTCCGCGAATGCAAACGCCGTGCGACCTTTATGGTCGCGCGGCGTTTGTTTTTTGGGGGGGACCGGAAAAAGTTCAGGCCTCCTTCTCCTCCATGTAGGCGTTGAAGCGCCGCACATGCCCCTGGGCCAGTTCCCGCGCCGCCTCTTCATTCCTTTCCGTTACGGCGGTCACGATTGCCCGCAGATCGTTGAAATTCTCCTGGAGTATCTTCTTCCCCCGGGACAGGTAGTTCTCGTAGTAGGTGTGGATGTTGTAATAGACGCTTTCCAGGACGGAGATGAAGAGTTGGTTGCCGCTCATGCGGGCCAGGGCCATGTGAAGCATCTCGTCGGTGCGGATGAAGGCGTCCCACCCCTTGCGTCCCTCTTTCAGATGTTCCTCGGCCTCGGTCAGCAGCTTCCTTAACAGGGCCATGTCCTGTTCCTGCCCCCGCTGGGCCGCCAAGGCCGCCACGCCCCCCTCCATCCCCTCGCGGAACTCGGCCAGGTCGCGCAGGGAAACCGTCCGGTTGCGGATCAGCAATCCCAGATTCTCGCTGAGCTGTTCGCTGTTGACCTCCCTGATGATGGACCCCCCGGCCACGCCGGTCCGGATCTCGATCAGCCCCTTCTGCTCCAGTACCCGCAGCGCTTCGCGCAGTGTCCCCCGGCTGACGCCGAACTGTTCCTTCAAATCCCGTTCGGCCGGGAGTTGGCTCCCCGGCTTGAGCGTGCCCGCTATGATGCCGTCCTGGATCTGTTCGACCACATCCTGATAGGCACGGCTCTGTTTGACATGTTTGAACATGTTGCTATCCTTCCTCAAGGCGCTTTTTACTCATTTTCCGCCTCAAATGGTTAAACCACACTACCATTTTTACCGGCCTGAGACAAGCGCAGCCTGGTCATTTGCCGTTTTGTTCGCTTGACACCAGGAATAAAATTTCGTACTAATGGTTAAACCATTTGCAACTGATTCCGTATCACACTCACAGTGGCACAAGGAGAGTCATATGCAGAATCCAGAGCTCAACACGAAGATCGTAGCGCGCGGCAAAGATTTTTTCTCCACCATCTCCGGTGAAAAGCCCTCTCTCTTCAACAAAGGGGCCTGGATGGGTAAGGTCATGGACTGGAGCATGCAGAACGAGCAGTTCAAGGTCCAGATGTTCCGCTTTGTGGACGCCTTTCCCTCCCTGACGACCTCCAAGCTCCTGACCGACCATATCCGCGAGTATTTCGGCGAGGAGAAAGACATGCCGCCGGTGCTCTCCACCGGCGCCAAGATGGCCGGGATGCTCGGTTCCCTGGGTGGAGCGATGCTCAACAAGTTCATCTCGGCCAATATCCAGGAGATGGCCCGCCAGTTCATCGTGGGCGAAAATACCAAAGAAGCCATAAAGAACATGGAAAAGCTGCGTAAGGACGGTTTTGCCGCCGTGGTGGACGTGCTGGGCGAGGCCACCCTCTCGGAGGAAGAGGCCGAGGTCTACGTGACGACCTACCTGGAGTTGCTGGACGCCCTCAAGAATGAACAGAAGGGGTGGAAGGGGCTGGCCGGCCACGGTGGAGATGGAAATCTGGACTGGGGCCACGCGCCCAAGGTCAATATCGCCGTCAAGCCGACCGCCCTGTTCTGCCTGGCCAACCCCCAGGATTTCGAGGGGTCGGTGGAGGCCATCCTGCGCCAGATGCGCCGGATCTGCGCCAAGGTCGTGGAGATGGAAGGTTTCCTCTGCATCGACATGGAGTCCTACCGCTTCAAGGAGATCACCCAGGAGGTGTTCCGCCGCCTGAAGATGGAATATAAGGAATATCCCCACATCGGCATCGTGTTCCAGGCCTACCTGAAGGATACGGACAAGGACCTGGCCAATATGCTGGCCTGGGCCAAGGCCCAGAATACGCAGATATCGATCCGCCTGGTCAAGGGTGCCTACTGGGATTACGAGACGGTCAAGGCCAAGCAGATGGGCTGGCCGATCCCGGTCTGGACGATCAAGGCCGAAAGTGACGCCGCCTATGAACGCCAGGCGCGCCTGATCCTGGAAAACCACCAGATCTGCCACTTCGCCTGCGCCTCCCATAACATCCGCACCATCTCGGCCGTCATGGAGATGGCCAACGCACTGCACGTGCCCGAGTCGCGCTACGAATTTCAGGTGCTGTACGGCATGGCCGAACCGGTCCGCAAGGGAATCCTCAAGGTCGCGGGGCGCATCCGCCTCTACTGCCCCTACGGCGACATGGTGCCGGGCATGGGATACCTGGTGCGGCGCCTGCTGGAAAATACCGCCAATGAATCCTTCCTGCGCCAGAGTTTTGCCGAAGATGCCCAGATCGAGCGCCTCCTGGAAGACCCGGATAAGACTGCGGATCGCGAGCGGAGCGAACGGGCCGCAAAGCCGAAGAAAGCGGTGGCCGGGCCCGGCGGCCTTCCCCGCTTCGCCAACGACCCCATGGTGGATTTCACCCGCCCTGACCATCGCGCCGCCTTCCCCGCCGCCCTTGCCCAGGTGCGCGCCAACGCTGGCAAGACCTATCCGCTCTTTATCGGCGGCCAGGAGGTGACCACTGCCGACCTGATCCCGACCGTCAACCCCGCCAAGCCGTCGGAGGTGCTGGGCCAGATCTGCCAGGCCGGCATCCCCGAGGTGACCAGGGCCATCGCCGCCGCCAAGGCGGTCTTCCCGGCCTGGCGCGACACGCCGCCACGCGAACGTGCCCAGTACCTGCTCAAGGCGGCCGAGATCGCCCGCAGGCGCGCCTTCGAACTGTCGGCGTGGCAGGTGCTGGAGATCGGGAAACAGTGGGACCAGGCCTATGCCGACGTGGGCGAGGCGATCGATTTCCTGGAGTACTATGCACGGGAGATGATCCGTCTGGGAACCCCCCAACGGGTCGGCAACGCCCCCGGCGAGCTGAACCACTACTTCTACGAGCCCAAGGGGCTGGCGGCGGTCATCGCACCGTGGAACTTCCCGCTGGCCATCAGCATGGGCATGGCCTCCGCCGCCATCGTGACCGGCAATCCGGTGATCTACAAGCCTTCCAACATCACCGGCATCATCGGCCATCACCTGATGGAGATCTTCAAGGAGGCCGGGCTGCCGGCCGGCGTGTTCAACTACGTCCCCGGCCGTGGCAGTGTGATGGGGGACTTCCTGGTAGATCACCCGGACATCAGTCTCATCGCCTTCACCGGTTCCATGGAGGTCGGCCTGCGCATCGTCGAACGGGCCGCCAAGGTCTATCCGGGCCAGCCCAACGTCAAGAAGATCATCTCCGAGATGGGGGGCAAGAACGCGATCATCATCGACGACGACGCCGACCTGGACGAGGCCGTGCCGCATGTACTCTACTCGGCGTTCGCCTTCCAGGGGCAGAAGTGCTCGGCCTGTTCGCGGGTCATCGTCCTGGATGCGGTCTACGACAGGTTCACGGAACGACTGGTAAAGGCTGCCCAGGCCTATCGGATCGGTCCCTCCGAGGACCCGGCCAACACCATGGGGGCCGTGGCCGACGCCGCTGCTCAGAAGAGCATCCTCGAGTATGCCGCCCTGGGCAAGCAGGAAGGGAAGTTGCTCTACGAAAGCCCGATCCCCCAAGGAGAGGGATACTGGGTGCCGCTGACCATTGTCGGCGGCATCACCCCGCAGCACCGACTGGCCCAGGAAGAGGTATTCGGCCCGGTGCTGGCGGTCATGCGCGCCAAGGATTTCGACCAGGCCGTGGAGTGGGCCAACTCGACCCGCTTTGCCCTGACCGGCGGCATCTTCAGCCGCAGCCCCGAGCATCTGGCCCAGGCACGCCGCGACTTCCGGGTGGGCAACCTGTACATCAACCGCAACAACACCGGGGCTCAGGTGGAGCGTCAGCCCTTCGGCGGGGCGCGCATGTCGGGCGTCGGCACCAAGTCGGGCGGCCCCGACTACCTGCTGCACTTCATGGACCCGAGGGTGGTGACGGAAAATACCATGCGCCGGGGGTTTGCACCCATAGAAGCGGACGACGACTGGGTCGAATAGGGATAAGGTGTGAACGATGAATCGTGAATCGTGAATAGTGAATGGTGAATAGTGAAGAAGTAAACGGCCTTTCATTCACCTTTCACGATTCACAGCCTGACCTGACCATGTCCCAAAGAAAAAGCTCGCCTTGGCGGGCTTTTTTCTTTTCAAAGCAGCAAAACTCTGGAAAAATACGCGGCATGACGGAATCAACCAAAGGCACCATCTACGCCCTGCTGTCGGTGGGGCTGTTCGCCACCCTCGGCACCGGCTTCAAGGTGGCGGTAACGCATCTGGGCAGCTTCTCGGTCGTGGTCTGGATGGGCATCTGGGCGACCCTTGCCCTCTTGGCATGGCTGGCATGGGAGCGCAAGCTCGGGCTCATGGCGGCCGAGTTCCGCCGCCGGCCGCTGTTTTTCGTCCTTGCCGGGGTGATCGGCCTGGGGGTGCAGCAGCTGCTCTGCCTGAAGACCTACGAATATATCCCGGCCAGCCAGGCGGTGATCCTGCACTATACCTATCCCCTGGTCATGCTCTTCTTGTCGTGGCTGGTGTTTCGGGAACGGTCCACTTGGTGGGCGGTGTTCTGCGTGGCGCTGGGGTTCGCCGGGGTCTGCGTGCTGGTGACAGCCGGCGGCGGGTTGGGCGATGTGCGCCTCTCGGTCGGGGTGGCGCTGGCCATGGGGACCTCCCTCTCCTTTGGCCTGTTCTGCGTGTTGATCAAGCATGCCCGTTTTTCGGTAACGGCCGGTATGTTTCTCTTCAATCTGTTCGGGCTGCTGTTCCTGCTCTGCCTCGTGCCCTTCTACCCCGTACGCTGGACGCCCGGTGGGGGCGACATGCTCCTGTTGGCCTACCTGGGGGTGGTGACCACCGCCCTGGCCCTGATCCTTTGGAACCGCGCCCTGCGCATGATCCCCACCAGCCGCTCGTCCAACTGCGCCCTGCTGGTGCCGATCCTGTCGCTGATCTGCATCGCCCTGGTGCTGAAGGAACACGTCTCGGGCATGCAGGGGGTGGGCATGGCGGTCGTCATCGGCTCGGTCTTCCTGAACGTCAAGCTGGCAAACGTATCAAAGGCGTGAGCCCCGAATCCGCGGGGCCCGCGCGGCTCCTCTCGCTTGCATGCCTCTGTCCCTGCGTTGCCTGTCGTATTTTTCTCCCGGGCGGCGTGCGGGCGATAGAGGCGGCGCGGCATGCATGGGCGACGTTGGGACCCCGGCATATCGCTCGCTCCGCCGCGCAGGCCCCACGGATTCGGGGTGCGGCCGGATGCGGTTGGTTTGGGCAACGCCCCTCTCCGGGATAATAAATCTATGGCACAGACATTCGATTGCGTGAAAGAGGGGATGAAGGCGGCGTGGCCGATCTGCCTTGGCTACTTCCCCATCGGCCTCTCCCTGGGGGTGCTCGCCCAAAAGGGGGGACTGCTCCCCTGGCAGGTAGGGCTCATGTCCATCGTAGTCTATGCCGGCGGCTCCCAGTTCATCGCCGTTGCCATGATCGGCAGCGGCGCCTCCATTCCGGCCATCGTTACCACCACCTTCATGGTCAACCTGCGCCACATGCTGATGAGCTCGGCTCTGGCGGTGCATTTTCCCGGCGTCTCACGGCGGTTCCTGGCCCTGTTCGCCTATGGCCTGACCGACGAGAGCTTTGCCGTCAACATGGTCCGATTCAACCGGGGGGGCTGGGAGCGGCAGAGCGCCCTGACGCTCAACCAGGCTACCAACTTTACCTGGTTCGTCAGCACCGTGGCCGGTGTCTATGTGGGGCAGTTCATTCCCTCCGGCGCCCTGGGGATCGACTACGCCCTGACCGGCATGTTCATCTGTCTGCTGGTCTTCCAGTTGCGCGGCCCGGTTTTCGTTGCCACCGCCCTGATGGCGGCCTTCTGTTCCGTGGTAGCCTATCTCTGGCTGCCGGGCAACGCCTACGTGATCGTTGCCTCCACTGTGGCGGCCACGGCCGGATTCATGCTGAAACGCTCCCTGCGGCACCGGGGAGGGCGGCCATGAGCGCCGCCGGCTATCTCCTGCTGATCCTCTGCATGGGCGTTGTGACCTACCTGCCGCGCATGCTGCCCCTGGTGACCTTCTCCCGTCGGAAACTTCCCCCCTGGTTTGTGGAGTGGCTGGAGTTGATCCCGCCCGCCATCCTGAGCGCCCTGATCGCTCCGACGCTGTTTACCCAGGCGGCGCCCCGGGTGTTCGTCCTGGGCAAGATCGAGCTGGTGGCCGCCCTGCCGACCCTGGCCTTCGCCCTCAAGACCCGCTCGTTGGCCGGGACGGTGGTGGTGGGGATGCTCTGCTACTGGGGATTGCATTACCTGATGTAATTCGACCTGAATCCGCGACACCTTCACGGCTCCTCTCGCTCGCTCTGCCGGTCAGGCGTCGCGGATTCAGCTCTCTTCCCACCCGGAACAGGGCTTTGTGGTTGCCAAAGGGGCGGTTTGTGGGTAAAAGGAACAGGTAGACAATAAAGATCGGAGACAGGCAACAATGCACGCGTCCGAATGGAAGATAGGGGCGGAGTCGGTGCGGATGCTGGAGTTGGGGCACCCTTGGATCATTGCCGACACGTATACCAAGCGCTGGCCGACCGGTCAGGCCGGCCAACTGATTGAGCTGGCCGACGGCCAGGGGCGTTTCCTGGCAACGGCCCTGCTCGATCCGCAGGATCGTATCGTGGCGCGGGTGCTGTCTCGGGAGCGGATGCGCCTGGACCGCGCCTGGCTGACGAAGCGTCTTCAGGCGGCCCTCGAATTGCGCCACGGTCATGCCGACCTGGGGGACACCACCGCCTACCGGCTGGTCAACGCCGAGGGGGACGGGCTTCCCGGCCTGACTGTTGACCGTTACGGCGACTACCTGATGGTGCAGATCTACTGCGCCGGCTGGCGGCCGTATCTGAAGCTCGTGACCCAGGCCCTGGGCGACCTGCTTGCACCCCAGGGGATCTACGAGAAGAGCCGCCCCCAGAAGACTCGCGAACTGGAAGCGGTCAGCGACACCAAGAGCTACGGCAGGCTGCTTGCCGGCACCGCCGCGCCCCAGCGCCTGGAGGTGCGGGAAAACGGCCTGTTGTTCCTGGTGAGCCTGGAGCAGGGGCTGAACACCGGGCTGTTCCTGGACCAGCGCAAAAACCGCCGGGACCTGATGTCCAGGGTGTCCGGCAAGCGGGTGCTCAACCTGTTCGCCTACACCGGCGCCTTCTCGGTGGCTGCCGCCTCGGCCGGGGCCGTCCAGGTTACCAGCGTGGACGCCTCGCCCGGCTATACCGAGTGGGCCAAGGCGAATTTCGGCCTCAACCGGCTCAATCCCAAGCGGCATGAGTTCATTGTGGGGGACTGCCAAAAGGTGCTGGCCGACCTGGGTAGTCGAGGGTGCCGTTACGATGTGGTGCTGATGGACCCCCCCTCCTTCTCCACCACGGCCAAGAGCCGCTTCACGACCCGCGGCGGCACCTCGGACCTGGTGGCGGCCGCCCTGCCGCTCTTGAGCGCCAACGGCCTTTTGATCGCCTCCTCCAACCACCAGAAGGTGGATACGGCAGAGTATCTCAAGGAGTTGCGCCGCGGCGCGCTCCAGGCGGGCAGTGACCTCAGGGTGGTCGGCCTGGCGGGGCAGCCGGAGGATTTCCCCTATCCGGTCACCTTCCCCGAGGGGCGCTATCTCAAGTACGCCCTCTGCGTGAAGGGCTCCTGAACAGGCTGGTGATTGGCTTGCTGCGGCACGGGCGGCGTGCGGGCTCCGGCTCTTCCGGCAGCTCAGGTATTCCGGCGTCACGGATTCAGGAAAAAACAATGCACGAGGGTGCGTCATGAACATGAACTACGGGTTCCTCAAGGATTTTGCCATTATCGTCGGCGGGCTGGTGACCATCTTCGCCTTTGTCAACGGCCTTCTGGAATACCGGCGCCAGGGGCGGCAGAAGCGGGAGGAGCATTTCACCCTGCTGCGCCGCCGCCTGAAGGAAAACCCGCGGTTCAAGGAGATCTGCTCCCTGATGTTCGCCGACGATCCGCGCCTGGCCCAGATCGATGCCCAGGACAAACGGGATTTCGTCGGTCTGCTGGAGGAGGTGGCCCTCCAGATGAACTCCGGGCTGATCCGCCCGGAACTGGCCCATTACATGTTCGGCTACTACACGCTTAAATGCATGGAGAGCAAGGATTTCTGGGCCAACCTGACCCTCGACGAGATTTATTGGAACCTGTTCCACGATTTTGCCCGGGAGATGAAACGCATGGAGACCACCTTTGTCTTCGATCGGCGCAAGTTGCGCTTCTGATGCTGCTTCCACCCCATGTCTGTCGGTGGCCATGAAAGGGTGCTACAATAGGAACAGGGATGCGTACGCGTCTGAATGTTCGAGGTGCAGGAGGTTTGCCATGAAAATCGTGGCCATGGCGGCGATAGCCCTCTGTTGCACGGCTGCCGGGGGCAATGCCGAGACATACCGCTGGATCGACGACCAGGGAGTGGTCAATTTTACCGATAGCCTGGAGGCGGTGCCGGCCAAGTATCGCCACAAGGTTCTCAAGGGGCCGGATATCACCACCCGCGACCCGCGGATCAAGGAAGAGATACGACAGCAGGAGGAGCGGGCTCGCCAGGAGGATGCATCCCGGCCGCCGGTGACCACGACGCCTGACTATGTGCCGCCCCCGATGGAGGTCGCGCCGCCCAAGGTTGAGAGCGACGAGCTCCCTCCCGGACGGACGCGGAGCCAGAAGATTCGGGACAACATAGAGCGGCGCAAGGCCGAAGAGGAAAAGGCCCAACAGCCCGGAAGCCAGCAATCCCAGTGATGGGAATGGCTGTAGAGTTTAATTTGATGGAGATACCATGGCGGTTGAGATTCGTGAATCCGACATAAGGGTGGAGTTCTACCGTGGGTCCGGGCCGGGCGGGCAGCACCGGAACGTGACCGACTCGGCGGTGCGCATCCGCCACCTGCCGACCGGCATTGTGGCCCAGGCCTCGGAGAGCCGTTCCCAGCTCCAGAACCGGGAAGTTGCCATGGAACGTCTGCGGGTTGCCCTGGAAAAACGTGAACGCAAGGTGAAGAAGCGTATCGCCACCCGTGTGCCCAGGAAGGCCCGGGAAGAACGCCTGAGCGCGAAGAAGATCGTGTCCCAGCGCAAGCGGCTGCGTACGACGCTCGATTGAGAAACGGGGATCAATGTTTTCCGCATCCGGCCATACCATCCGATGGCTCAAACCCGACATCGGCGAGGAAGAGTGGGAGTTCCTCAATCACCCCGACAAGCAGGGGTTCTACCGGCGCCATGACATCGAATGGGAACGGCTGGTTGTGGCCTTCGACCGGGGGCGACTGGAAGCGTACCCCCGTTCCGACCGGATCGTGGGGATCGTGGTGAGCGGTGCCTATCACACCTATGACGACTATGCCACATACCTGGCCAAGGCCAAGCGGGGCTACCGGAAGAGTTATAGCGCCATGGAGGATGCCCTGCAACGCGCCGGCACCCTGACCCTGAAGGCTCCCATCATCCTCTGCTGCCGGGAGGAGGCCCTGCTGTTTTCCGGCTACCGGCGGCTCTGTCTGGCTTGGAATTACGGCATGGTGCCCTATGTGTGGCTGGTGACCCTGCCGTAGCCTCCGGGTGGCAAGTTTTTTGTCAATAATCATGGAACAGGTTGTACCAGTTTGCCGGCTGGAGTTTGCGGCCTGGGAACAGGGAAGGGCGATGGCTGACCAGACGATACTGCAACGGATATTCAATGATGCGGGATTTTCCGATTTCCGCTGGATCGATCCTTCCGAGATCGTTGTTGCACAATGGGTGCGGATGAAATGCCGGTTCGGCTGCAACGAGTATGGCAGGAACGCCTCCTGTCCCCCCAACACCCCTGACGTGGACGAGTGCCGGAAGTTCTTCCATGAATTTCGGTTGGGTGTGCTCTTCCATATCCCCATGCGTCTGGAAGACCCGGAACAGCGTCATGACTGGTCTCGGGAGGTCAACCGCGCGCTGCTGGAGGTGGAACGGCAGGCGTTCATCAGCGGCTATCACAAGGCCTTCCTCCTCTTCATGGACAGTTGCACACTCTGCCGGGAGTGCGCCGGCAGCCGGGACCACTGCCGCAATCGCAAGCTGGCACGCCCGTCACCCGAGGGGATGGGCGTGGATGTCTTTGCCACCGTGGCCAAGTTCGGCTACCCCCTTGCGGTGTTGCCCGATTACGAACAGGAGATGAACCGTTACGCATTTCTGATGATAGAGTAGTTTCCGTCCGGAAAGGGTTCTTCCCCCGACCGCAGCCCAAGGAGGCAGTCGTCATGAGTAAACTCTTCACCCCGCTCGCCCTGCGTTCCGTTACCTTCCGCAATCGTATCTTTGTCTCTCCCATGTGCCAGTATTCCAGCCGGGACGGCCTGCCCACCGACTGGCATATGGTCCATCTGGGCAGCCGGGCCGTGGGGGGCGCCGGTCTGGTGATGGTCGAAGCCACCGCCGTGAGTCCCGAAGGACGCATCAGCCCCGACGACAGCGGCATCTGGAACGATGATCATGTCGCGGCATTCAAGCCGATCGTCCGCTTCATCCGCGAGAACGGGGCCGTGCCGGGTGTCCAGTTGGCCCATGCCGGACGCAAGGCGTCCTGCGACCTCCCCTGGCGCGGCAGTGGACCGGTGGGACCGGATGCCCGGGGGTGGCAGCCGCTGGCCCCCAGCCCGGAGCCTTTTGCCCCCGGCCACCCCGTGCCCCATGAACTTGCCCTTGCCGACCTGGATACGGTCGAAAACCAATTCCGCGCCGCGGCGCGTCGCTCCTTGGCGGCCGGTTTCCAGGTGGCGGAGATTCACATGGCCCATGGCTACCTGCTGCACGAATTCCTCTCCCCACTGTCGAACCTGCGGGAGGACGATTATGGCGGCAGCCTCGAAAACAGGATGCGCTTCCCGCTGCGGGTGGCCCGGGCCGTGCGCGAGGAATGGCCCCTGGATTTGCCGCTGTTCGTGCGGCTTTCCTGCGTTGACTGGGCCGAGGGGGGCTGGAGCCTTGACCAGTCGGTATGTCTCTGCCGCCTGCTCAAGGATCTGGGGGTTGATCTGATCGATTGCTCGTCCGGTTTTGTTGCCTCGGGCGAGCGGGTGCCCTTTGCCCCCGGTTTCCAGGTCCCCTTTGCCGCCGCAATCCGCGCCGAGGCGGCCCTCCCCACCGGTGCGGTCGGCCTCATTACCGACCCGGTCCAGGCGGAACAGATTCTGGTTACCGGCCAGGCCGATGCCGTATTCCTGGCCCGGGAGATGCTGCGCGATCCCTACTGGCCCCTGCATGCCGCCCGCGAACTGGGGGTGGAGGCTGTCTGGCCGGATCAATACCTGCGGGCCGGGAAACAGGGATGAAAAACTGCCCGCCTGGGCTGGCCGGCCTGCTGACCTCGGCACTACTTGATCCCATCATCTCTGGAATGCCCGAACTGCCGCTCCCCCCGTTTCCTCACCGCTTGTCGGGACGGAAGGAGCGGCCGCGGTAATGATTCTTCTCCTTGAGAAAGGTGCGGTACTCCAGATCGCGAAACTGGCGGATGCTCTCGATCCTGTACTTGCGGATGATCGGCGGCAGGCTGTCGTGGTGCGCAATTGTCCAGGGACCTTTGTAGCTGGCCGCCCGGTACCAGGAGTTGCCCCAGTAGAGGTAATAGGTGTCATAGGCAAAGATAATATCATAAGGGGTCTCCACACCTGCATAGAAGCCGAGGCGTGGCGGCGTGATGAAGAGCGGCGGGTTCGGGATCACCACGTTGGGCGGACCAACGGCAACGGCTGGCTGAGGGGGCGGGACGCTGCCGGTGACGTCCCCCGTGGCCGCAGCCGGTGCGGTGGACGCCATGAGCAGAACGGCGGCGATTGATACCACGAAGCTCGTGCGCATGGAGATCTCCTTTGCGACGGTTTTTATTCGAATTATAGCAAGTGTGGTGCCGGCCGGCCATTGCGAATTGCACTCTGGGCGTTATCGGCCCTGCGGCGGCTTGCTTGGGACGGTGCAGGAGTATACTGAGGGGGCAGGCGGGAAGGTGTTTTACCGGGGGGCTCCGGCCGGGCGCGTGGCGCTGATGTCGGTAATATAGACCGTCAGATCGCCATTGGGACGCTTGATAACAACCTCGTCGTCGAGCTTTTTCTGCAGCAGGGCTTGGCCGACCGGCGAATCGATGCTGATTCGCCCCAGGCTAACGTCGAATTCATCCGGGCCGACCAGTTGATAGCAGCGCTCGTTGCCATCCTCGTCTTCGTAGGTTACCCAGCAGCCGAAGGAAACCATCTGGGGGTTGGCCGGGGGGGTGGCCGGTTTGAGCAGCTTAAGCCGGCTGCTCAGATGTTTCAGCTTGCGGTCGATCTCCCGCAACCGTTTTTTGCCGTAGATATATTCCGCATTCTCGGAGCGATCCCCTTCCGCCGCCGCGTCGGACACTCCCTGAACGATCTTGGGGCGTTCCACCCGCCAGAGGTAGTGGAATTCATCTTCCAGTGTCTTCAGTCCTTCCGGGGAAATCAGGTTTGTCATGGGCCATCCGTGTCGTTTTTTTTACAACCAACAAAAATAAAGCCCCGGATTTCTCCGGGGCTTTATTAATCACGCTATAGGATATAAGTGATTAAACCCTGGTAACGTTGGCGGCCTGCAGACCTTTCGGACCACGGGTTATTTCGAACGTAACCCTGTCGCCTTCAGCGAGGGATTTGAAGCCGTCGCCAACAATCGCGGAAAAATGAACGAAAACATCCTCGCCACCTTCCTGCTCAAGAAAACCAAACCCCTTGCTGTCGTTAAACCATTTCACTGTTCCGTTTACCATGTCGTTACCTTCTCCTGATACTGCTCGTTTAATGTGTCCGGGACGAACCCTAGACGTTATGCCAACGTAACAGTATTTTATCCACAATGTCAAACTTATTAATTATCCGAAGCAAAATAATTTATTCCATCTAAGAGACCACGGCATGGGACTTGCCGAGGTAATATTCGTAATTCCCCTCGTAGACGCGCATTTCGCCGTGGTCGATCTCGAATACCCGGTCCACCAACAAACGCAGGAAATGGCGGTCGTGGCTGACCAGCACGACGGTTCCGCCGAACCCCTGCAAGGCGCCCAACAGGACCTCCCGTGACCTGATATCCAGGTGATTGGTCGGTTCGTCCAGCACCAGAAAATTGACCGGCCGCGCCAGGAGGGTCGCCAGCACCACCCGGCTTTTCTCGCCGCCGGACAGGTTCTCGATGCGTTTGTCCACCGTGTCCCCCTGGAAGAGAAAGGCGCCCAGCAGGTTGCGGATCACGCCGATATTGGCCAGGGGCATGGCTGCCTGGACCGTTTCGAAGACGGTCTTCTTCGGGTCGAGGATATCCATGGCGTGCTGGCTGAAATAGCCCAACTCCACATTGGCACCCAGGCTGACGTGGCCTGCGGTCTGTCCGGTCTGGCCGGCAAGGACCTTGAGGAAGGTGGATTTTCCGGCGCCGTTGACCCCCACCACGGCGATCTTGTTCTGGCGGCGGATGATGCCGGATACCCCGCTGAAAACCGGGTGTTCCCGGCCGTCGGGCAACTGCCAGCTCTTGGCCAGCCCCTCCATGGCCACCACGTCGTCCCCGCTCCGGGGCGGTTCGCTGAACTCGAAGCGCACCACCCGCTCCTCGGGCGGGATCTCGATGCGCTCGATCTTGTCGATCTTCTTGACCCGCGACTGCACCTGGGTCGCATGGGAGGCGCGGGCGGCAAAGCGGGCGATGAACTCCTCTTCCTTGGCCAGCATCTCCTGCTGGCGGCGATGGCTGGCCAGAAGCTGCTCCCGGCGGATGTCCCGCTCCCGTTCGTAAAAATCGTAATTGCCGCCGTAGGTGGTAACGGCCTTGTTGGCCACCTCGATGATGCGGGTGACGATGCGGTTCATGAAGTCCCGGTCATGGCTGGTCATCAGCAGCGCGCCGTCGAAGTCGTTGGCCAGCCACTCCTCCAGCCAGATGATCGACTCCACGTCCAGATGGTTGGTCGGTTCGTCCAAGAGCAGTACGTCAGGTTTGAGGGTCAGTATCTTTGCCAGGTTGATGCGCATCTTCCAGCCGCCGCTGAAGGACTCCACCGGGTGGTCGAAGCGGTCCGGTCCGATGCCGAGGCCGGTCAACACGGTCTGGGCCCGGGTGTCCAGGTCGTAGCCACCGCGATGCTCGAACTCCTCCTGGGCCACGCCGTAGCGCTCCAGCAGGGCGGCCATGTCGTCGTCGGACCGGGGCACGCACATGGCCGCCTCCATCTCCTTCAACTCGGCCGCAAGGCGCATGGTTTCCGCCGAGCCTGCCATGACCTCCGCGAGGGCCGAGCGTCCCGCCATCTCCCCCGCATCCTGGGAGAAATAGCCGATAGTGGTGCGTTTGGCACAGGTGATCTCGCCGCCATCCACCTCTTCTTCACCGGTGATGATGCGGAAGATGGTGGTCTTGCCGGCCCCATTCGGCCCCACCAGACCGTTGCGCGTGCCGGGGAGTATCTGGAAACTGGCGTCGCGGAACAGGACCTGCGAGCCGTGCTGCTTGGTGATATTGGAAAGGTGGATCATTGCTGTGACGTTGCTCCTCGTGCTGGAATGGACTGCACCAGATAGCACGAGCGGCGTCGCCCCGCAACCAATTTTTATGATGATGGCGGCGCGCACTTGACCGGCGGGGGAAGTGTGTTTCAATTAAATCAAATGTCCCGAGCGGGGCCGGAACAAAATTGCCGTGTAAAGGAGCAGCCACCATGAAGGGAAATGACAAGATCATCGAGCATCTCAACTTGCGCCTGGCAGAGGAGTTGACCGCCATCAACCAGTACATGGTCCATTCGGAGATGTGCGACAACTGGGACTACGAACGGTTGCACAAGGCCATCGAGAAGCGGGCCATCGACGAGATGAAGCACGCCGAAAAACTGATTGCCCGCATCCTCTTCCTGGAAGGGCGCCCCATCGTCAGCGATCTCAACAAGATCCATATCGGTGCCGAGGTGCCCAAGATGCATGCAAACGACTGGAGTGCCGAAGAGGCCGCCATCAAGGGATACAACGAGAGCATCAGGGTGGCGGTGGAGGTGGGCGACAACGGGACCCGAGAACTGCTGGAGGACATCCTGGAGGAGGAAGAGGTGCACATCGACTGGCTGGAAGCACAGCTCGACCAGATCAAGCAGATGGGTGCCCAGAACTACCTGGTGGAGCAGATGCACTAGCGTCCCGTGCGGTTACTTCGGCGAACGGCGCTAAATTGACCCCTCTCGGCAGATCTGGACGATGCGCTGGTAGTCTTCGGGGGTGTCCATGTCCAACACGACCCCTTGATCCTCGGTATCCAGATGGCGGAGCCGCCCCGGGTCGCGGCGGACCAGGTCGCGCAGGGTGCCGGTGTCGTCGAGTTCGTCGAGTATCCCGCGGGGGAAGCAGGTGGGGTGGCCGCGCCTCCCCCCGTGGGAGGGGATGATGATGGCCCTCGGGTCGCGGTGGTGAGCTGCCAGCAACCCGGCGACGGTTGCGGGCAAGACCAGGGGGTGGTCGCAGGGGGCGATGAGGACCCCGCTGACGGTGGGCGGCAGTGCCGCGCGGCCGGTCCTGACCGAGCATGCCATATCGCCGTGCGGGTCCGTGGTCCGCACGATGCGGACCGGCTGGCGGCGGGCCTCCTCGGCCACGGCCTCCCCCTGGGGGCCCACCACCACGATGACCTCTTCGGCTCCTCCTGCCAACAGGCTCTCCAGGCAGCGGGTAATGACCGTCGTACCGCCCAAGGGGAGCAGTTGCTTGCAGGTCCCCATGCGCCGGGAGAGGCCGGCCGCCAGGAGGATGGCCCCGACCCGGCCCGTCACGGTTTTTTCCTGAGTTGGATCAGTTGCCCCACGATGCTGACCGCGATCTCCTCCGGGGTTTGGGCGCCGATGTCCAGGCCGACCGGGGTAACGATCCGCCTGCGCTGTTCCTCGCCAAACCCCTCCCGCTCCAGAAGCGCCAGCAGGGTCTCCCGCTTGCGGCGGCTCCCCAACAGGCCGATAAACCCGGCCTCGGTGGCCAGGCACCCCCGCACGGCGTCGAAGTCGTGCAGATGCCCCGGCGTGGCGATCACGGCAAAGCTCTCCCGGTTGAGGGTCAATTGCCCGAAGGCATCCCGCACCGGGGCGCAGACGATGTCGTCGGCCCCGGGGAGCATGGCGCGGGTGCTGCAGTCGGGACGCTCGTCCACCACGATCACGCGGAAGCCGCAGGTATGGGCGAGCAGTGTGACCGCCCTGCCCACATGACCGGCCCCGAACATGACCAGGAGCGGCCGGCGCCCCTGGGGGTCGATAAAGACCGTCATGCTGCCGCCGCAGGCAAAGCCCTGTTCCTCGGTCAGTACAAAGGGGAGGGTACGCTGTCCGCCGTCGCCGAGGGCGGACAGGGCCGCCTGGACGCTCTCCAACTCCACCCTGCCGCCTCCCACGCTCCCCAGCACGGTCCCGTCATTCCGCACCAGCATCTTGGCGCCGGACTTGCGGGGGGACGAGCCGCTGTGGGCGACGACGGTGGCCAGGGCAAACGGTTCGCCCTGCCGGGCGAGCCGTGCCATCTCCTCGTAGAGTTCCAGATCGGTCATGCCTGTCCCCGGGCTGCCGTGACCTTTTCCGGCGTCAGGGGCAGCGAGCGCACCCGGGCGCCCGTGGCGGCGAACAGGGCGTTGGCCACGGCCGGCGCGATGGGGGGGACGCCCGGTTCGCCCACGCCGCCGGGTGGCTCGTCGCTGGGGATGATGTGCACCTCCACCCGGGGCGAGCCCTGCATGCGCACCAGCGGGTAGGTGTCGAAATTCCCCTGCTCCACCCGGCCGTTCTTGAGGGTGATGGCCCCGTAGAGCGCCGCCGAGAGCCCGAAGACGATGCCCGATTCCATCTGGGCCGCAATGGTGTCCGGGTTGACGATCCGGCCGCAGTCGATGGCGCAGACGACGCGATGGACCTGTACCTGTCCCGCGCTATCCAGGGAGACCTCGGCCACCTGGGCGATGAAGCTGCCGAAGGATTCGTGCAGGGCGATGCCCCGGCCGGTGCCGGCCGGCAGCTTCGTGCCCCAGCCCGCCTTTTCGGCCGCAGTCTGCAACACGCCCAGGTGGCGGGGGTGGTTCGCCAGTAGCGCGCGACGGTACTGGTAGGGGTCTAAGCCTGCGCTGTGGGCCAACTCGTCCAGGAAACTCTCCACCACAAAGGCGTTGTGGGAATGCCCCACCGAGCGCCACCAGAGCACCGGCACCCCGTTCTTCGTGGTGTGCAGGTCAACCAGCAGGTTGGGGATGGTATAGGATATCTCTGAGGCACCCTCAACCGAGGTGTGGTCGATACCCCCCTTCACCATGGCCGACTCGAAGAGGGTGCCGGCGATGATCGACTGCCCCACGATGGTGTGGCGCCAGGCCAGGGGGTACCCCTTGTCGTCCAGACAGGCGGCGATGCGGTCATGCCACATGGGGCGGTAGTAGCCGGCCCGCATGTCGTCCTCGCGGGAGCGGATCACCTTGACCGGTTTCCCGACCGCCTTGGCCACCTCAACCGCCTCGATGACGAAATCCGACGCCGGGCAGCCCCTCCGGCCGAAGCCCCCGCCCAGAAAGGTGGTCTCCAGGCTGACCTGTTCCGGCTTGAGTCCGGCCACGCGGGCGGCGGCGTTGCGGTCCACGGTCTGGAACTGGGAGCCGGTGCGGATCAGGCAACGGTCCGCCTGCAGGTCCACGAAGCAGTTGAGCGGCTCCATGGTGGCATGGGCCAGGTAGGGCACCTCGTATTCGGCCTGCAGGGGGCGGTCCGCCCTGGCCAGTTCGGCCGGGGCATCGCCGTCGTGGCGTGCCGCCAGCCCCGGCATGGCGGAGAGCCGGCTATACTCCTCGCGCATGGCGGGCGTGGAGATTTGCGCCCATTGCCCCTCGTCCCAGGTAATCTCCAGCAGTTCGCGCCCCTTCTGGGCGGGCCAGAAGCCGTCGGCCACCACCGCCACCCCGGCGGGCACGGCCACCACCTGCTTCACCCCCGGCACCGCCAGGGCCTTCTGCGGATCGAAACCCTTCACCGTCCCGCCGAAGACCGGCGGCCGGGCGATGACCGCGGTCAACATGCCGGGGGTGTGGACGTCGATGCCGAAGGTCGCCGTGCCGTTGATCTTGGCCGGACTGTCCAGACGGTGGATCGCTTTGCCGAGCAGTTGCCTTTGTTTTAGGCCCTTCAGCTTCGGTTCCTGGGGCACCGGCAGTTTGGCGGCCCGGGCCGCCAGGCTGCCGTAGCCGGAGCGCTTGCCGCCGGGGCCGATGACCACGCCGTTCTCGGCCCTACAGGCCGCAGGCTCCATCTGCCAACCCTTGGCTGCCGCCGCCACCAGCATCTCGCGGGCCGCCGCGCCGGCCCTGGAGAGCCGATCCCATTCGGAGCGCACGCTGCTGCTGCCGCCGGTCACCATGAGCGGGCCGTACTGGGCATGGTTGTATTCCGGCGCCACCGGTGCCGCCTCGACCCGCACCTTGTGCCAGTCGCACGCCAACTCCTCGGCGATCAGCATGGGGAGGGAGGTGTAGACCCCCTGGCCCATCTCGGACTTGTTGACGATGACGGTCACGCTGCCGTCGGTGCCGATGCGCAGGAAGGCGTTGGGGGCAAAGGCCGTTGTCGCGGGAGCGGCGGCAGCGGCGCGGCCCCCCAGGGGGATATGGCAGGCCAGCACCAGCCCGCCTCCCACCAGCAGGCCGGTCTTGATGAAGTCCCGTCGGCTCACCTTGATGATCTCGCTCATGACCGTTTACCTCCCTTCCCGCCCGTGGCGGCGGTATGGATCGCCCGGCGGATGCGGACATAGGTGCCGCAGCGGCAGAGGTTGCCGCTCATGGCGCTGTCGATGTCCGCATCGGTGGGGTGGGGCTTCTCTTTCATGAGCGCCACGGCGCTCATGATCTGCCCCGGCTGGCAGTAGCCGCACTGGGAGACCTCGTCGGCTAGCCAGGCCTTTTTCACGGGATGGTTTTCGGCGATCCCCTCGATGGTGGTGACCTTTTTGCCCTGCACCTCGGACAGCGGCGTGATGCAGGAGCGCTCCGCCCGGCCGTCGATGTGGACCGTGCAGGCGCCGCACAGACCCTCGCCGCAGCCGAACTTGGTGCCGGTGAGGTGCAGGTGGTCCCGCAGCACCCAGAGGAGCGGGGTATCGGGGCTGAGGTCCACGGACTGTTTCTTGCCGTTGAGAGAGAACGTGATCACGGTTTCCTCCTTTGGTTCGGAATGTTCCACGGGAGTGAGTTGGGCGGGGGGCGTATCTTTTGAAAAATTATAGCCGAAAATCGTGCGGCGGCAAGTGGTGGGGATGAAGATCGCGATGGCGCGGCCGGCGTCCGGGGAGGGTGGGACACAAGTGCAAGGTAGCATCTAAGAGATGATTTAAAAACTCAGATTGTTCAAAAATAGTCAGATCGTCGCACCCGCGAGACAAGCCCTGCGGAGGCGTAGCAGCGCTACGCCGCACAAGGGGGCCTTCGAGGATGGCGGCGAGATGGCTGTTTTTCAACAATCTGCTAGGCCCGTTCCAGACCGGCGAACCGGAGCAGCAGCTTCTTGGGGCCGGCCGAGTTGAACCAGACGATGGCCTTCTGGGATTCGCCGCTCCCCTCGATCTTCCTGATGGTGCCCTGGCCGAATTTGGCGTGCCGCACCTTCATGCCCACAAAGACCTCGCCATATTCCTCCGGCGGCTCAGGGACGATCTCGACCTCGTTGGTAGTGCTGAACTGGGCGGCAGCGGCCAGATTGTGGCTTGGGGCAAATTCCTGGCGGATCGCTGACGTTTGCCCGAACGGCCGTTCCGTCCGGTAACCGCTCCCCCCCCCGGTTCCCTCCTCATCCAACAGCTCCCCCGGTATGTCCTTGAGAAAACGGGAGGGCGGGTTGGACTGGTCCTGGCCGAACAGGTAACGCCGGCGGGCGTTCAGCAGGTAGAGCCGTTCCCGGGCGCGGGTCATGCCGACGTAGCAGAGGCGTCGCTCCTCCTCCATGCCGTCCATATCGTCCAGGGCGCGCACATGGGGGAAGAGCCGCTCCTCCATGCCGATCATGAAGACCGCCTTGAATTCCAACCCCTTGGCCGCATGCAGGGTCATGAGCGTCACCGAGGGCTTGCCCTGCTCCCCCTGTTCCAGGTCCGACACCAGGGATACCTGCTCCAGGAATTCGGACAGGCCGGTCTCGGGGTTCTTCTCGCAGAACTCCTCCATGGCCGCCAGCAACTGCTCCAGGTTCTCCAGCCGTTCCGTATCCTCCTCGTCCCGGCTCTCCTTGAGCCGGGTCAGGTAGCCGCTCTCCTCCATCACCATGCGGGCCAGTTCCGGCAGCCCCAGGGATGCGCCGGTCTCCCGGAAACGCTCCATCATGGCGGCAAAGGCCGCGACCTTGCCTCGCGGCCCGGTCCCCAAGAGTCCGCTCTCGGCGGCATCCTGCAGGGCGGCGTACATGCTGATTCCCCCCCGGCTGGCCTGGAGGGAGATTTTGTCGATGGTGGCGTTGCCGATGCCCCGGGCCGGCACGTTGATGACCCGTTTCAGAGAGATCTCGTCGGCCGGGTTGTCCAGCACGCGCAGGTAGGCCAGGATGTCCTTGACCTCCATACGGGCGTAGAACCTGACGCCCCCCACGATGTGGTAGGGGAGCGCCTCGGACACGAGCGCCTCCTCAACCTGGCGCGATTGGGCGTTGGTGCGGTAGAAGACCGCCATCTCCTCCAGGGGGACGCCATCCGTCCGCAAACGGGATATCTCGCGGCAGACGGTGCGCGCCTCGTCCCGGTCCGACTCCACCCGCAGGTAGCGGATGTTCTCACCGGCAGGGTTTTCGGTCCAGAGGGTCTTGCCCTTGCGGCCGAAGTTATGCCTGACCACCTCGCCGGCGGCCTTGAGGATAGTGGCGGTGGAGCGGTAGTTCTGTTCCAGCCGGACCACGCGCACGCCGGGGAAATCCTTCTCGAACTCCAGGATGTTGCGGATGTCGGCCCCGCGCCAGGAGTAGATGGACTGGTCGTCGTCCCCCACCACGCACAGGTTGCGCCGTTCCCCCGCCAGAAGCTTGATCAGGTTGTACTGCACCGGGTTGGTGTCCTGGTATTCGTCCACCAGGATCCACTGGAAACGTTCCTGGTAGAAGTGGCGAACCTCGGGAAAATCCGCCAGCAGGCGGACGGTCTGGATCAGCATGTCCCCGAAGTCCAGGGCGTTGCACTTCTTCAAACGTTCCTGGTAGGCGGCATAGATCCGCACCAGCCGTTCGTTGAAGATGTCGCCGGTGGCCAGGGCGTCCAGGTCCTCGGGGAAGAGGCCGCGGTTCTTGAAATCATCGATCTTGGCGCCGATGGTCTTGGGGGGAAAGCGTTTGTCGTCCAGGTCCAGTTCGGCCAGCACATCCTTCAGGAGCCGTTCCGAGTCCTTGTCGTCGTAGATTGCAAAGGACGACTCAAAGCCCAGATGGTGGATCTCCCTGCGGAGGATGCGGCCGCAGGCGGCGTGGAAGGTGGATATCTGGGGCACTTCACCGCCGTCGAGCAGTTTTCTGACCCGTTCGGCCATCTCGTTGGCGGCCTTGTTGGTGAAGGTCACGGCCAGAATGTTCCGGGGGTGTACGCCCCTCTCCCGGATCAGGTGGGCGATGCGGTGGGTAATGACGCGGGTCTTGCCCGATCCGGCGCCGGCCAGGATCAAAAGCGGCCCCTCGCCGTGCAGCACGGCCTCTTTCTGGGGCGGGTTGAGGTTGGTAAGGAGATTCATGGTTCTTTTTTAGTCGCTGGAGGGTGGCGCGTCAAGTGGAAAGCCGTGCTCTAAAAATGGCCTAATGCAATTTTCGAAAGGGTCGGCAGTTCACTGGTTGCAATTGTTGCCGTTACTTCTGTTTTTTTATTATTGACAATATATTGTCAACATGACACTTTGTTGTCAATGGAGGCTAAATGACAATAAACCATACGAACCACACCCCTGGAGGGACCAATTTCACCAAGCTTATCTTGGAGGCATTTCGTCTGAATGGTGCCCTTATTGCTGCTGGAGACCAGTTGGTAGATGATCTAGGGCTGACCAGTGCCCGCTGGCAGGTCCTTGGGGCTTTGTGCGAAAGCCCCGCAACAGTGGCGGAGATCGCCCGCCGGATGGGTCTCACTAGGCAGAACGTCCAGCGCATCGCCGATTGTTTGGCCACAGGCGGATTTGTCACTACCTCTGCTAATCCCGCCCATCGCCGTGCAAAACTCTATTCGCTGACGCCACATGGAACAACCGTGATGGAGGAAGTCAACCATCGCCAGGCGGAGTGGGCTAATCGGATTGCTGACGGAATCGGTCCTACCCAACTTACCGAGGCTGTTTCATTGATGACGGTGCTTACGGAACGGCTCGGGCACGATTTGCCACGGCGTAAATAAATTCAGAAAGGATAAATTCACATGGAATCTGCAATTGCTAAGGCATTGAATTTGGAAGCGGAACCGGTTGCGCTGCTCTTTTCGGCCCAAAAACCAGAGGAGGCAGCGCAATTCAAGCAGGGGGTCCAGTCCTGTGTCATGTTCATGTTTGCCTCGGCTGCTCGGGGAAAGACGGCGGTATTCGATCGAGAATCGTATGCCTGCCCCGGTGGCGGGATCGGGCTCGGCTTTGGCAATGCGTATGAGAAGTTTCCCGGTGGCCTTCCCGGTTTTTGCCGCTTTCTCTCTACCGGCAACGAGAACGATGCTACCGGCAAAGCGATTGGGGAGGGGATGAAGGCGGCGGGTGCGCCTGCCACTTTTGTCGATCACTTCTTGCACGGAGAGCGATACAAGCGGACTCCGGATCTGGCGGAACAGTTCGTAAAGGGTTTGCCGATCACTGAGGTGCCGACGCAATACGTAGTGATGAAACCGTTGTCAAAGGTTGACCCCACCAAGGAAGAGCCCGTCTCCGTGACCTTCCTGGTAAACCCGGATCAGCTTTCGGCGCTGGTCATCTTCGCCAACTATGACCGACCCGGCCTGGAAAACACAGCGGTTCCCTATGCTGCGGCCTGCCAGGTTATGGGGATACTCTCCTACAAGGAGGCGCAGTCGGAGAACCCGCGCTGCCTCATCGGCCTCACCGACATTTCGGCGCGCAAGTACCTTAAAGGTCAGGGATGTGCCAACAAACTTGCCTTCACGGTTCCGTTTCGGCGCCTGAACCAGATGGAAGGCAACGTGGAAGGCAGTTTCCTGCTGGGCAGCACCTGGGCTGGTGTCCTGGAGTGAGGGGGATCGGATTAATGATTCTTATAACTGGAGTCAATGGACAAGCTGGTCGGGCAATAATTCGGGCTTTATCATCGAAAGGAGAAGAAGTTCGGGCTTTTGTTCATAAAGTTGATCACTCTTTCTGGGGCGGGTTGAGGTTGGTAAGGAGATTCATGGTTCTTTTTTAGTCGCTGGAGGGGGGCGCGTCAACGAAAAAAGCCCGGCCGTCGGGCCGGGCTTGGGGAAACTGCCCTCAAAGGGGCTACACGAGACCGTGGGCCACCATGGCGTCGGCAACCTTGGTGAAGCCGGCGATATTGGCGCCGAGAACGTAGTTGCCCGGTGCCCCGTACTCCTCTGCAATGTCGTGGCAGAGTTGATGGATGTTGACCATGATGTCTTCCAGTCTCTTCTCGGTGTAGTCGAACTTCCACGAGTCGCGCTGGGCATTCTGCTGCATTTCGAGGGCCGATGTGGCAACCCCGCCGGCATTGGCCGCCTTGCCGGGGCCGTAGACGATCTTGGCGTCCAGGAACACCTTGACCCCCTCGGGGGTGGTGGGCATGTTGGCCCCCTCGCCCACGGCGAGGCAGCCGTTTTTCACCAGTGTTGCCGCATCCTTGCCGTTGATCTCGTTCTGGGTGGCGGAGGGCATGGCCACCTGGCAGGGAATCTCCCAGATCTTGCCGTTGGGTACGTACGTGGCGTGCTTGTGGAAGGAGGCGTAATCCTGGATGCGCCGGCGCTCCACCTCTTTCAGTTGTTTGATCAACCCCACATCCAGTCCCTTTTCGTCCACGATGACCCCGTTGGAGTCGGAGCAGGCGATGCACCTGCCGCCCAGTTGGTGGATCTTTTCTATGGTGTAGATGGCCACGTTGCCGGAGCCGGAGACCAGGCAGGTCTTGCCGTCGAACGAGTCCTTGCGGGTCTTGAGCGCCTCGTTGATGAAAAAGGCGGCACCGTAGCCGGTCGCTTCGGTACGTACCAGGGAGCCGCCGAACTTGAGCCCCTTGCCGGTGAGAACGCCCGCCTCCCAGCGGTTTGTGATGCGCTTGTACTGCCCGAACATGTAGCCGATCTCTCTGCCGCCCACGCCGATATCGCCGGCCGGCACATCGGTATGCTCGCCGATATGGCGGTAGAGTTCGGTCATGAAACTCTGGCAGAAGCGCATTACCTCGTCATCCGACTTGCCTTTTGGGTCGAAGTCGGAACCGCCCTTGCCGCCGCCGATGGGCATGCCGGTGAGTGAGTTTTTGAATATCTGCTCGAATCCAAGGAACTTGATGATCCCCAGGTAGACCGACGGGTGGAAGCGCAAGCCTCCTTTGTAGGGGCCCAGGGCGCTGTTGAATTCAACGCGGAAACCTCGGTTGATATGCACTTTTCCCTTGTCATCCTGCCAGGGAACGCGGAAAATGATCTGGCGCTCCGGTTCGCAGATGCGTTCGATGATCTTGCGTTCCAGGTACTCGGGATGTTTGCTGACGACCGGCCCCAGAGATTCCAGAACCTCCAGAACCGCCTGATGGAACTCCGCCTCCCCGGGATTGCGCTTTAAGACCTCTTGGTAAACACCTTCAAGCTTTTCATCGAGCTTTGCCATGTCCCCTCCAGTGATTAAAAATGTGGCATATAGTAGTCGAAAACAGGATTTATTGCAAATTTATTAATCACGTGTTTAAATATTATGCACTGGTGGGGGCAAACTAAATCCATGTGACCGGTTTTTGTGCCGTTGCTTGTTCGGCCAAAGCTGATACCTTTTTTAAACCCCTGTGCATTTTTTTTAGGCGTTTGGCGCGAAAATTTGCACAGCAACGGCTCGTCGGGTTTGCTGGGGGCTCGCATTTACGTCACCCCCTGTGGGTGAGTTGCCCCTGGCAACCCCTTAACGTAGCAGCAAAGTTGGTCTTTGTTGCCTTGTGTATACTTTTGATGTGGGTCAAATCGGCACGCTTCCTGCTCATGCTAAACTCCATTCCGTCTTTGGCGGGATTCGAGATTGGGCACCGGAGCCCGGCATTGACCAGAGTGCCGGGCTTATTCTTTTTTAAAATTCAGCCGCGAGGCACTGCAGGAGAACTTCATCCATGCTCGTAGTTGCCTGTATCAAACAGGTCCCCGACACCACCCAGGTGCAGATCGATCCGGTCACCAACACCCTGGTGCGCGAGGGCATACCCTTTATCGTCAACCCCTATGATACCCATGCCCTGGAAGAGGCGCTGCGCCTGAAGGACCGTTTTGGGTGCAAGGTCGCCGTCCTCTCCATGGGGCCGCCCAACGCCGAGGCAACCCTCAGGAAGGCCCTGGCCCTGGGGGTCGATATGGCCATCCTGCTCTCCGACCGGGTCTTCGGCGGAGCCGATACCCTGGCCACCAGCAATGTGCTTTCGGCGGCAATCCGCAAGCTGAACAGCGAGGTGGACGAGGTCGGCCTGGTGTTGTGCGGCAAGCAGACCATCGACGGCGATACGGCCCAGGTCGGCCCCGGCATAGCCACCCGCCTCGCCTACCAACAGCTCACCCTGGTGGACCGCATCGACAATCTGGACGTCGGGGGCAAACGCATCCGTGTCAGCCGGAAACTGGAAGGACGCCACGAGATCGTGGAGGCGCCCCTGCCCGCCATGCTGACCGTGGTGCGCGAACTGAACCGGCCGCGCTATCCCCGCGTCCCCATGCGCCTGGCCGCGGCCGATGCCCAGGTGGAGGTCTGGAACAATCAGGTCCTCAAGCTGGACGAGCAGTCCATCGGCCTCAAGGGGTCGCCTACCTGGGTCAGCAAGATCTTCTCGCCGGAGCGGGTCAAGGGCGAGATCCTGGGAGACGGCTACGCCGATCCCGAGGGTACGGCGGCACTTTTGATCGACAAGCTGCTGGCGAAGGATATGCTGCCGCTGTGAAGCTGTGAAGCTGTGAAGCTGTGAAGCTGTGAAACGTGAATAGTGAATAGTGAACAAATGCTTGAAGTTTCTTTCACCATTCACGATTCACCATTCACCTGTTTTTTTGAAGGTTTTTTTCACCATTCACATTTTATCCAAGGAATTCCCATGAGTGAATCGCAACCCAAAGTGAAAAAACCCCGGGGCAAGGCGCACCTCATCGCCGGCAAGTGTATCGCCTGCGGCGCCCGCTGTCAGAGCGTCTGCCCGGTCAATGCCATTGAGATGAACGATGCCGGCGAGCCGATCATCATCCCGGAAAAATGCATCGGCTGCGTCAAATGCGTCAAGATCTGCCCGGCCAGCGCCCTGGAGATGTTCTTTACCCCCGAGGAGTTGAAGATACTGGAGCAACTGGCGACAGTCGCCGCTCCGGCCGAAGAAGAGGTGGACGAGGAGGCCGCGGCCCTGGCCAAAAAACTGGCCGCCTACCGGGGGGTCTGGGTCTTCGTCGAACAGACCGAGGGGGAGCCGGCCAAGGTCTCGTGGGAACTGCTCGGGGCGGGGGCTCGGCTGGCCGCATCCCTGGGGGTCGAATTGTGCGCCCTGGTGATCGGCGAAAAGGTGGAGCACCTCTGCACCGAGGCCTTCGCCCACGGGGCTGCCAAGGTCTACCTGCTGGATGCGCCGGTGTACCGCAACTATCGCACCGAGGCGTATCTCGAGGCCTGTTGCCATCTGATTGCCACGTACAAGCCTGAAATCATTCTGATGGGCGCCAGCGGCATGGGGCGCGACCTGGCCGGGGCCGTCGCGACCCGCGTGGGGACGGGATTGACCGCCGACTGCACCGGTCTGGATATCGACGACAAGCGTAACCTGATGCAGACCCGCCCGGCCTTCGGCGGCAACATCATGGCAACCATCATGTGCGACAAATTCCGGCCCCAGATGGCCACGGTCCGCCCCAATGTCATGTCGATGCCGGAACGGAAAGAGGGGGCCACGGGCACCATCGTCCGGGTGGACTTCGTGGTCCCGGAGGAGAGCATCCTCACGAAGGTCATGGAGATCATCCGCGACGCCACGAGCAAGAGCCATGTGGACATCACCGGCGCCGACTTCATCGTCTCCGGCGGCCGCGGCATGATGGCGCCCGAAAACTTCACCATCCTGCAGGAGCTGGCCGAAGAGTTGGGCGGTGTGGTAGGCGCCTCCCGCAGCGCCGTGGATGCCGGTTGGATGCCGGGTGACCGCCAGGTCGGCCAGACCGGCAAGACCGTCCGCCCCAAGATCTACATCGCCTGCGGCATATCCGGCGCCATTCAGCACCTGGTCGGCATGCAGGACTCGGACATGGTCATCGCCATCAACCGCGACCGCCAGGCGCCGATCTTTGAGGTCGCCACCTACGGCATCGTCGGCGACCTGTTCCAGGTGGTGCCGGCCATAACGAAACGGATCCGGGAATTGAAACAACAGCAAAGTACCCACTAACATAGCTCCTGAATCCGTGACGCCTCCATGCCACCGTGTCCGGAAGGCCTCAGCCTTTGCCGTTAAGAAGATGCCGGCAACCCGTCGGAGGGCCGGCAGAGTGAGTGGCTTGCTACGACACGGGCGACGTGCGGGCTCCGGCTCTTCCGGTCACTGCGGCACTCAGGCATCACGGATTCAGGCAGTTTTCATTTGCAAAAGATCGAGGTTTAGACATGACACCCAATCCGACCATCTTCACCCCCCTCCTGATCATCTCCCTCGGCATCTTTGCCTGGGGCTGCTGGCGCAGGTTCAGCCTGGTGGCCCTAGGCCAGGCGGAGAACCGGTTCGACAACATAGGCCAGCGCATCGGCGAAATGCTGAAGTACGCCTTCGGCCAAAAACGGGTCCTGGCCAAGCCATTCGGCCTCAATCATTTCGTCATCTTCTGGTCCTTCATCATCCTGCTGGTCTCCAACACCGAGTTCCTGCTGCACGGCGTCTTCCCGTCCATCAGCTTGGCGCATCTGCCCGACGGCATCTATTTCCCGCTCCTCTTGGTGATCGATATCGTGTCGCTTCTGGCCCTCGTGGCGGTGGTCATCGCCATGGTCAGGCGGATCATCGCGCCTCCCTATCCCGAGGCCCGCACCATCGAGGCATTCTTCATCCTGGCGTTGATCGCCACCCTGATGATGGCCAACTTCGGCATCAACGGGGCCAGAATATCCCACATGCCGGTGATCTATCTCGCCGTTGCCCGCACCTATATGCCGGTTTCGAGCTTTGTGGCCGGCCTGATTACACCCTCCGCCGGAGCCCTGGTGTTCGGCGTCAGCTGGTGGGCCCATGCCGCCGCCCTCCTGCTCTTCATGTGCTATCTGCCCCACAGCAAGCACATGCACATCCTGACCGCCATCCCCAACTGCTTCTTCCGGCGGCTGGAGAAGCCCAATACCCAACCCCGCGAGGAGTTCGTCAGCGGCAACACCTTTGGCGTCGCCCAGGCGGACCGCTTCACCTGGAAGGACCTGCTGGATTCCATGGCCTGCACCGAATGCGGCCGCTGCCAGAAGGTCTGTCCGGCCAATATCACCGGCAAGCCGCTCAACCCGCGGGCCGTTGTCCACGATATCAAGGTCAACCTGCTGGAGAACGGCGCCCTGCTCAAGCAGGGGGCAACGCCGGCTATCCCCCTGATCGGCGACGGGGGCGAGGGGAGCGTGGCCGAAGAGGTGATCTGGGGCTGCACCACTTGTGGAGCCTGTATGGAGGCCTGCCCGGTCTTCATCGAGCAGATGCCCAAGATCGTCAAGATGCGTCGCCACCTGGTGGAGAACGAGGCCCGCTTCCCCGAGGAGTTGCTCAATCTGTTCGAGAACATGGAGGGGCGCAGCAACCCCTGGGGTATCGCCCCGTCGGAGCGCACCAAGTGGTGCGCCCAGATGGAGGTCAAGCCTTTCGACAAGAATACCACCGAGTACCTGCTCTACGTCGGCTGCGCCGGTTCGTTCGACTCGCGCAGCAAGCACGTCAGCGTGGCCTTGGCCCAACTGCTGGACAAGGCCGGCGTCTCCTGGGGCATCCTGGGCAAGGACGAAAAATGCTGCGGCGACAGTCTGCGCCGCCTGGGCAACGAGTACGTCTTTGACCGCATGGCCAAAGAGAACGTGCGGATCTTCACCGAGCGGGGCGTCAAGAAGGTCATCACCCAGTGCCCCCACTGTTTCTCGACCCTGAAAAACGATTACAAGCAGTATGGGCTCGAACTGGAGGTAATCCACCACAGCGAGTTCCTGCGCAACCTGGTGCAGGACGGCCATCTCAAGCTGGAGGGGACGTCCGCGGAGTTGGGGGCCACCGTGTTCCACGATTCCTGCTACCTGGGGCGGCACAACGACGTGTACGACGCGCCGCGCGAGGTGATCGAGCTGGCTACCGGGGCGGCCCCGGTCGAGATGGAGCGTAACCGCAACAACGCCTTCTGCTGCGGGGCCGGCGGCGGCAGGATGTGGATGGAGGAGCATACCGGCGAGCGGATCAACCTCACTCGGGTCAGGGAAGCGTTGGAAGAGAAGCCGGACACCATCTGTGTCTCCTGTCCCTACTGCCTGACCATGTTCGAGGACGGGCTCAAGGACGTGAAGGCCGACAGCGTCAAGGTGCGCGACGTGGCGGAGGTCCTGGCCGAGGCGGCGCTCCGGTAAGCCTGCTGGATAAGGGACTGAAACAATTGTGCAAATTCGTGGCCCCGGCGGTAAATGCCGGGGCTTTTTTGTGGACAATGGCATATTAGATGCACATCAAGTCCGTATCCGATGGTTACCGGGAGGATGATACATGAAAACAGTTTTGATATGCGACGATGAGCCACTCATCAGGATGAGCCTGAAGGCCATGCTCATGGATCTTGGCTTCGAGGATGTGCTGGAGTGCGGGGACGGCAAAAGCGCCGTGGAGATGGCCATGGCGAGCTTTCCCGATATGGCGGTGCTGGATGTTGCCATGCCCATAATGGACGGTATAACCGCGGCAAAAGAGATCAAGAAAAAGCTCAAGATCCCCATCATGCTCCTGACCAACTGCTACGATGCCCAGACCGCGAAACGGGCAGCGGAGAGCGGAATTGCCGCTTTTTTAACCAAGCCGCTCCGGGAGCAGGATCTCATCCCGGCGATCGAGATTGCCTTGGCCCATACGGAGCAGGTGGAGGACCTCAAGGAAAAGATCGAAGACCTCAAGGAAACCATCGAGAATCGGAAGGTGATTGAAAAAGCCAAGGGGACGTTGATGGAAAAACAGCGCTTGAGCGAGGCCGACGCCTATCGCGCCATGCAGAAGCTGGCTATGGACAAACGCAAGAGCCTGCGCCAGGTTGCGGACGGCATCCTAAAAGGTTGTTGAAAAACAGCCATCTCGCCGCCGTCCTCGAAGGCCCTTTTGTGCGGCGTAGCGCTGCTACGCCTCCGCAGGGCCTTCTGCGGGTGCGACGATCTGACTATTTTTGAACAACCTGGGTCCAGCTAAAGGTAAAACATGGTCTACATCATACTTCCCGCCGGGCTGGCGGCAATAAGCCGCCCGGCCAGCATGTTGATCTCGCTAATCACGTTCCTATCCACCTTCTTCAGCCAACGTTGGGGAATGCCTTCCATACCGTAGTAGGCCCCGGCCAGCATGCCGCAGATGGCGCCGGTCGTATCCGCGTCAGCCCCCTGATTGACGGTCCCCACGACGCACTCCTCGAAATTCTTCCCCTTGAAAAACCAATGAAAGACGGTCTGGAGCGTATCCACCACGTAGCCGGTGGCCAGCCCCCGGTAGGGCTCGAAATGAAAGGTGGGGAATCGGGCCACCAGGCCGTCGGCCTGACGGCGCAGACGAGTCCGGGATGCACCGCAGATCGCCAGGTGCAGAAGTTCTCCCAGGCAGATGCAGGCCGCGTCCGACAGGGGGTTGTTGTGGGTGATGTGGGCCTGTTCGAGCGCATATTTCTTCAACAGTTCACCGTCGGGGAGGGAGAAGAGCGCCACCGGCACGATCCGCATGGCAGCGCCGTTGCCGGCGTCCCACTCGTTCGGGGGCGATTCCAGGGTGCCGTTCAACATGTAGGCGCGGATACCCTTGCGGCAGGTGTCGCCGCAATCCACCGGCCGGGATTTGAGCCAGGCGGCAAAATTGTGGGCGATCTTCTCCACGGACCATCCCTGGTTTTCGACGATTGCCCGGGCGATGCAGAGGGCCATCTCGGTGTCGTCGGTTACCTGCCCCGGCTTCAGGCGGAGCCAGCCGCCGCCGATGATTTCCTTGAAGGTGCCGTATTTTGCGGCAATCTCCGACGCCGTCATGAACTCGACCGTCGCGCCGAGGGCGTCGCCGATGGCCATGCCGATAAAGGCTGCCGTGGCTCTGCTGCTGATTTCTGCGGGATTGTACAGGTTGAACATGGGGCAACCGTCCAGAGGGGAATTGGCAGAACTTCAACGCATCCTTGCTAAGGCCTGCAAAAGCGAAACCAGAATGCAAAATAATATTAGTGCTCAATAAATAGGCATTATCTCGGCCCGCTCCGCCGCCACCAAAGGGTAAAACTTTGGGGGATCGGATGGCAATGGGCCGTTATACGAGCCTTTGCAGCATAATTTTAAATCAAAATGACTCTCTGGCACGCTCTATGCCTTACCCCTATGCGTAGGACGCATCAGAGGACATGAAATCAACTCAGCGACAAGGCAACGGAGCCTGCGGAGAGAGCCGCAGGCTTTTTGTTTGAAAGGAGCATACCCATGGCGAGTGCATGTGACATGAAGAACAGGATTCAAGGGCACCCCTGCTTTGGCGGCAACCATCACAAAAACGGCCGCATGCATCTGGCGGTGGCCCCCCAGTGTAACATCAAGTGCGGTTACTGCACCCGGAAGCATGATTGCGCCAACGAATCCCGGCCCGGTGTGACCAGCCGCCTGCTGACCCCCCAGGAGGCGATCGTCAAGGTGCGGGAGGTAATGGCCAGCCCGGTGGTGGGGCCGATCATCAAGGTGATCGGCATCGCCGGCCCCGGCGACCCGCTGGCCAACGAACAGACCTTTGAAACCTTCGAACTGGTCAAAAAGGAATTCCCGCACCTCATGCTGTGCATGAGCACCAACGGCCTGCTGCTCCCCGAGTCCATCGACCGTCTGTACGAGATGGGGTTGCACAGCCTGACCGTCACCATCAACGCCGTCGAGCCCGAGGTCGGAGCCCAGATCTATCGCCATGTCATCTATCACGGCCACCACTATACCGGTGTGGAGGGCGCCAAAATCCTGATCGCCAACCAGTTCGAAGGGCTGAAGCGGGCCGCCGAACTGGGGCTGACCATCAAGGTCAATACCGTGCTGGTGCCGGGGGTTAACGATGACCAGGTGCCGTTGATCGCGGAGCGGGTCAAGAAATTGGGCGCCTTTGTGATGAACATCATGCCGCTCATTCCCCAGGCGGAACTGGCACATATCGAAGCGCCCGACGAACAGCGGCTGGCGGAGGTGCGCAAGGCCAACGAGACCATCATCGGGCAGTTTAGCCATTGCAAGCAGTGCCGCGCCGACGCCATCGGCCTGATCGGGCAGGATGTGACGGTCGGGGAATCCGCCTGCGCGGTGCCGCCGCAGGCATAGGGGTAAGGAGTTGTCGGGCATGACCATCGAGCCGTTTCGAAAAGAGGATGTGCCTCGCTTTCTGAGGCTGGCCGCCGGTGAGAACTGGGTGGCGGAACCGTGGGAATTCGATTTCCTGCTGTCTGCGTTCCCTGACGGTTGCCTCTCGGCACGGGACGAGTCGGGTGCTGCCGTCGGTTTCGTGACCTCCCTGCGCCACGATTGCAGCGGCTGGATCGGCAATCTTATCGTCGATCGGGACTGTCGCGGCACCGGCATCGGCGAGGCGCTGTTCCTCGGGGCGTTTGACAGCCTGCGGGGCGCCGGCGCCGAGACCTTCTGGCTGACCGCCTCGAAAATGGGCAAGGCCCTGTACGAAAAGCATGGATTCAACAGCACCGACACCATCATCCGCTGGACCGGCAGGGCCGGCGCGCCAACGGATACGGCCCCTGCCGCGACAGGGGCGTGGGACGCGGCCCTTGACCGGCTCGGGTGGGGGGATCGGCGCGACGGTCTGCTTGCCGCTACCTGCCGGCGCGGGACGGTTCTGGCGGCGGATTCCGCCTTTGCGGTTATTCAGCCCTGCGGCCAGGCGGTGCAGCTGGGACCGTTCAGCGCCGTTTCGCCGGATCGGGCGGCGCGCCTGCTCGACGAGGCCCTGAGCAGCCTGCCGGCGGGCATCACCGTATATATCGACACCCCGGCCTGCAACTCGGGAGCGGTTGCACTGCTCCAGGAACGGGGCTTCAGGGATCATGGTACCAATGTACTCATGTATGCCGGCGTCAAGCCGGATTATCGGCCGGAGTACATCTACGGTTTGGCAACCATGGGCAGTTGTGGATGATTTAAGAGGTTGTTGAAAAACAGCCACCTCGCCGCCATCCTCGAAAGCCCTTTTGTGCGGCGTAGCGCTGCTACGCCTCCGCAGGGCTTTCTGCGGGTGCGACGATCTGACTATTTTTGAACAACCTGAGTTTTTCAACAGCCTAACGAAGGAGGCGACTATGAGCGAGCCAACCATCATCATTGACGATACCACCCTGCGGGACGGGGAACAGACCGCAGGCGTGGTCTTCAGCAGGCGCGATAAGATCGCCATTGCCCGCATGCTCGACTCCATCGGCGTACAGGAGCTGGAATGCGGCATCCCGGCCATGGGCAAGGATGAGCAGAGCGATGTCAGGGCGTTGGTGGACCTGGGGCTCAATGCCCGGCTGATCACCTGGAACCGGGCCACGGTGCCGGATATCCAGGCCAGCATCGACAGCGGCGTCACGGCGGTGGATATCTCCCTGTCGGTTTCGGATATCATGATCCGCAACAAAATCAGGAAGACCCGCGAGTGGGTCAAGGAACAGCTCAAGGTGGCCCTGGGATTCGCCAAGGGGAAGGGACTGTACGTCTCGGTCGGCGGGGAGGACGCCAGCCGGGCCGATATCCCCTTCCTCATCGAACTGATGCAGATCACCTGGGCCATGGGGGGCGACCGCTTCCGTTTTTGCGACACCCTGGGCATCCTCGATCCCTTCGGCACGTTCGACATGGTGCGCGCCCTGCGTACGGCCGTGCCCGAACTCCCCCTCGAGGTGCATACCCATAACGACCTGGGGATGGCCACCGCCAACGCCATTGCCGGTATCCGCGCCGGTGCCCAATTCGTCAATACGACGGTCAACGGCCTGGGGGAACGGGCCGGCAACGCCGCGCTGGAGGAGGTAATTATGGGGCTCAAGCATGCCAGCGGCATCGACACCGGCATTGATACCCACCGTTTCCGGGAACTGTCCCTGTTTGTGGCCAAGGCCTCCAATCGGCCGCTGCCGGCCTGGAAGGCGGTGGTCGGCGAACGGGTCTTTGCCCACGAATCGGGGCTGCACGCCGACGGGGTCATCAAGGACCCCAGAAACTACGAAGGATTCGACCCGGCCGAAGTGGGCCTCGTGCGGCAGATCGTGGTGGGCAAGCATTCCGGCACCAGTGGGCTGATCGAACGGTACAAGGATATGGGTATTGCCATCAGCCGTTCCGAGGCCATGCACCTGATGGACAAGGTAAGAAAGATTGCCCAGCAGACGCGGCGGCCGCTCAACAACAACCAGTTGATCAAGCTGTATGGCCTGAAGAAAGCCGCTTGACCCTGTTTTTCTACGGGCAGGAACGCATCACACGAAAGGCACCAACCATGGTGCCTTTTTTGTGGGCATACCCGTTAGGTGGAGGGCGAACCGGGAGTATGCATGGATGCATAATATATGAGCAGTTTGAAAGCGCTCCTTCGGCACTGTGGAAGAGTTTTTGGCTGAGTTGCTTTGAATTCAGCTGGTTACAAATTGGCATGCAGGATGCATTAGCCAATAACAAAACATTCGGCATGCTTGGTAATAGCAATAATCGAATTCGGCAAAGGCGCCGCCATTCAGAGGAATGGGGCGCCTTTTTTGTTGCCCCGAACATATCTCGAAGGCTCACGGATTGGTGAGCGAAAGGAGCAGTATCATGAGACAAATCGCAATCTACGGTAAGGGCGGCATCGGCAAATCGACGACAACACAAAACACGGTAGCCGGCTTGGCATCCATCGGCAAAAAGGTCATGATCGTCGGTTGCGACCCCAAGGCCGACTCCACCCGTTTGATCCTGCATGCCAAGGCCCAGAATACGGTTATGGATCTGGTTCGCGAGTTGGGCACGGTCGAAGACCTGGAGCTTGAGGACGTCATGAAGGTCGGTTACGGCAATGTGAAATGTGTCGAGTCCGGCGGCCCCGAGCCGGGTGTCGGTTGTGCCGGCCGCGGCGTCATCACTGCCATCAACTTCCTGGAAGAGAACGGCGCCTATACCCCCGACCTGGATTTCGTCTTCTACGACGTTCTCGGCGACGTTGTCTGCGGCGGGTTCGCCATGCCGATCCGTGAGAACAAGGCCGAAGAGATCTACATCGTCACCTCCGGCGAGATGATGGCCATGTACGCTGCCAACAACATCGCCAAAGGTATCCTCAAATACGCCTCCTCCGGCAAGGTTCGCCTCGGGGGACTTATCTGCAACTCGCGCAACACCGACCGGGAGGACGAACTGATCGAGGCCCTGGCAAAACGGCTCGGTACCCAGATGATCTACTTCGTGCCCCGCGACAACCAGGTGCAGCGCGCCGAGCTGCGCCGCATGACGGTCATCGAGTACTCGCCCGAACACAAACAGGCCCAGGAGTACCGTACCCTGGCCCAGAAGATCGCCGACAACAAGATGCTGGTGGTTCCGACCCCGCTGGAGATGGAAGAACTTGAAGAACTTCTGATGGAGTTCGGCGTCATGGAAGTCGAGGATGAAACGATCGTCGGCGTGGCAGAGGCAGCGGCCTAGTTTCGGAAGGCATACAGCAGAGGCTGGATTCGCCTCTCATAATCAGAGGAGACCTATTATGTCAGACAAGATACGAAAAGTTGAAGGTATCACCAAGGAATCGACGGAAGCCTTGATCGCCGAAACCTTGTCGGTATACCCCGAAAAGGCCAAAAAGAAACGCGCCCCGCATCTGGGCGCCAATGACCCGGCATCCGGTTCAGCCTGCGTCAAGTCCAACAAGAAGACCGTCCCCGGCGTCATGAGCGCCCGCGGCTGCGCCTATGCCGGCGCCAAAGGGGTGGTCTGGGGACCGATCCGCGATATGGTCCACGTCTCTCATGGTCCGGTCGGCTGCGGCTGGTATTCCTGGGGCACCCGCCGCAATATGATGAGCGGCATCACCGGCGTTACCAGCTTCCCGATGCAGTTTACCTCCGATTTCCAGGAAAAGGACATCGTGTACGGCGGCGACAAAAAGCTCAAGACCCTGCTGGAAGAGGCCCATGAGTTGTTCCCGCTGGCCAAGGGGATCTCGGTCCTTTCCGAATGTCCGGTCGGCCTGATCGGCGATGACATCAACTCGGTAGCCAAACAGTCGGCCAAGGAGCTGGACATCCCCATCATCCCCTGTAACTGCGAGGGGTTCCGCGGTGTCTCCCAGTCGTTGGGGCACCATATCTCCAACGATACGATTCGCGACTTCATCATTGGGACCCGCGAGTACGCCGAACCGGAAAGCCCCTATGACATCGCCCTGATCGGCGAATACAACATCGGCGGCGATGCCTGGTCAACGAAGCCGCTTCTCGAAGAGTGCGGTTTCAACGTGAAGTCCGTCTGGACCGGCGACGGCGAACTGGAGAAGATCGCCGCCACCCACAAGGTCAAGCTCAACGTCATCCACTGCTACCGCTCCATGAACTACATGTGCAAGGTTATGGAAGAGAAATACGGTATTCCTTGGGTCGAGCTCAATTTCTTCGGCCCGACCAAGATTCGTAACAGCCTCAGGCAGCTTGCCGAATTGTTCGACGACACCATCAAAGCCAAGGTGGAGGCGGTGATAGCCAAATATGACCCGATCATGCAGGCCATCGTCGACGAGTACAAGCCGCGCCTGGATGGGAAGAAGGTCATGCTGCTGGTTGGTGGACTTCGTCCGCGCCACACCATCGGCGCATACGAGGACTTGGGCATGGACTGCGTTGGCTCCGGCTACGAATTTGCCCACACGGACGACTATGACCGTACCGCGCCGGAGATGCCGGACGCCACCGTGGTCTACGACGACCCATCCGAGTACGAGTTCGAGAAGTTTGCCGCCGCCCTCAAGCCCGACCTGGTCGGTTCCGGCATCAAGGAGAAATACGTCTTCCAGAAGATGGGTGTCCCCTTCCGCCAGATGCATAGTTGGGACTATTCCGGTCCGTATCACGGCTACAAGGGATTCGAGGTGTTTGCCCGCGATGTTGACATGGCGATTAACAGCCCGACATGGAAGCTGGTGAAGGCGCCTTTCTGATCATGTCGGTTGCCCCTACGGGAAAAAATAACCGTACCGTGGACAGATTGGTCCCGGACGGCTTAAGGAGAGATAAATCATGTCAAACGCACTAGGACTTGAAGTCAAAACGATCGTCGAGACGCCGCCGGAAGAGGTGGAGCGGGTCAAAGAATGGATCAATACGGATGAGTATAAAGAGAAAAACTTTGCCCGTCAGGCTCTGGTGATCAACCCGGCTCACGCCTGCCAGCCGTTGGGCGCCCAGCTGGCAGCCCACGGTTTTGAAGGGACGCTCCCCTTTGTCCACGGCTCCCAGGGGTGCGCATCCTACTACCGCTCGACCCTCAACCGTCACTTCCGTGAACCGGCTCCGGCCGTATCGGATGCCATGACCGAGGACGGCGCGGTGTTCGGCGGCCAGAACAACCTGCACGAGGGGCTGGAAAACGCCTATGCCATCTACAAGCCGAAGATGATTGCGGTCTTTACCTCCTGCATGCCCGAGGTCATCGGCGACGACCTGACCGCCTTCATCAAGAACGCCAAGCAGAAGGGATTTGTGCCCAAGGAGATGCCGGTTCCCTACGCCAATACCCCCAGCTTCAGCGGCACCCATATCAACGGCTACGACTCCATGCTGCTCTCGATCCTGCAGAACCTGACCGAGGGGAAGCAGATTGAAGGACGCTGCACCGGCAAGCTCAACCTGATCCCCGGCTGCGACTTCAACACCGGCGACTACCGGGAGTACAAACGCATCCTGGAGGCCTTCGGCATCCCCTACACCGTCCTGGCCGACATCTCCGACAGCTTCGATTCGCCTTGCGACGGCAATTACCATCTCTACGCCGGGGGCACCAAGCTGGATGACGCCGCCGACTCCATCAACTGCAAGGCCACCATTGCCATCGGCTCCTACTCCACTGCCAAGACCTTCGGCTGGGTCAAGGACAACTTCTCCGGGAAGCATGCTTCCCTGCCGATGCCCATGGGGATCGAGAAGACCGACGCCTTTATCATGAAGGTGGCCGAGCTGTTCGGCAAGGATGTGCCGGCCTCGCTGAAAAACGAGCGCGGCCGCGCCGTGGACGCCATCACCGACTCCCATCAGTACATCCACGGCAAGAAGTTCGCCGTGTACGGAGACCCGGACTACCTGATGGGCTACGTCTCCTTCCTGCTGGAAGTGGGCGCCCGTCCGCACCACATCCTCTGCAGCAGGGGTAACAAGAAGGTCGAGAAGGATCTGCAGGCCCTGTTGGATGGCTCCCCGTTCGGCCAGGGGTGCAAGATTTACATGAACAAGGACCTGTGGCACCTGCGGAGCCTTTTGATGACCGATCCGGTGGATGGCATCATCGGCGATTCCCACGGCAAGTTCGCCGCCCGCGATGCAAAGGTTCCGCTGTTCCGCTTTGGTTTCCCGATCTTCGACCGGGTCAACAAGCATCGCTACCCGCTGATCGGCTACCAGGGCGCCATCAACATGATGACCGAGATCTGCAACAAGTTTATCGATATCAAGGATGACACGTGTGAGGATCGTCTGTTCGAATTGATGCGGTAGGTTGGATGGAATCCATGCAGTACAGATAACAGAGGGAGGCGGCCATGGTGCCGCCTCTTTCGTTTTGAGGCCGCGGCCGGGACAATGGCACAGAAAAGATGGATGCATAAAAAAGCCGCACCGGCATGTACCAATGCCGGTGCGGCTTCTCACCCAACTCCGGTTCAGACGAGGTCGAAACGGTCAAGGTTCATTACTTTGTTCCACGCCGCTACAAAGTCGTGCAGGAACTTCTCTTGGGAGTCCTCGCATCCGTAGACTTCCGCCAGGGCCCTGAGTTGGGAGTTGGAACCGAAGACGAGGTCGACGCGGGTGCCGGTCCACTTGAGTTCGCCGCTCGTGCGGTCACGCCCCTCGAACACGCCGTCGGCTTCCGGGGCTGCCTGCCACGCGGTGCGCATGTCGAGCAGGTTCACGAAGAAGTCGTTGGTGAGCGTCCCCGGCCGCTTGGTGAAGACGCCGTGCCGGGACTGGCCGACGTTGGTGTCCAGGACGCGCATGCCGCCAAGGAGAACCGTCATCTCGGGGGCGGTCAGCGTCAGCAACTGCGCCCGGTTAACGAGCAACTCCTCCGCCGATACGGTGTATGCGGTTTTGAGGTAGTTGCGGAATCCGTCTGCAATCGGCTCGAGTACGGCGAACGACGCCGCGTCGGTCTGCTCCTGAGACGCATCCGTGCGTCCCGGCGTGAAGGGAACGGTCACCTCGTGGCCGGCATTCCTCGCAGCCTGCTCGATGCCGGCGCATCCGCCCAGAACGATCGCGTCGGCGAGTGAAACCCTTTTCCCGCCCGACTGCGCTCCGTTGAACTCCTTTTGGATCCCCTCGAGGGTCTGCAGCACCGTCTTCAGTTGGGCCGGCTGGTTGACTTCCCACTCCTTCTGCGGTGCGAGGCGGATGCGCGCGCCGTTCGCCCCGCCCCGCTTGTCGGAGCCGCGGAATGTGGCAGCCGACGCCCAGGCCGTGGAGACCAGTTGGGAGACGGACAGGCCCGAAGCAAGGATCTTGCCCTTGAGGGAGGCGATGTCCCGTTCGTCGATCAATGGATGAGTGACCGGGGGGACCGGGTCTTGCCACAGGAGGTCTTCCTCGGGCACTTCCGCGCCGAGATAGCGCGAGCGCGGTCCCATGTCGCGGTGGGTCAGCTTGAACCACGCCCTGGCGAAGGCGTCCGCGAATTCCTCGGGGTTCTGCTGGTAGTGCCGCGCGATCGGCTCGTAGATCGGGTCGTTGCGGAGGGAGAGGTCCGCCGTGGTCATCATCGGCCGGCGCTTCTTCGACGGGTCGTGGGCGTCAACCACCATGTCCTCTTCGGCCACGTCCCTGGCCAGCCACTGATTCGCGCCGGCCGGGCTCTTCACCAGTTCCCACTCGTATTTGAACAGCGTGTTCAGGTAGCCCATGTCCCAGGTGGTCGGGTTCGGTTTCCAGGCGCCCTCGATGCCGCTGCCGATCATGTCGCCGCCTTTGCCGCTGCCGAAGCTGCTCCTCCAGCCGAGGCCCTGTTCCTCAATGGGGGCGGCTTCTGGTTCAGGACCCACATGTGACGCCGGTCCGGCGCCGTGACACTTGCCGAAGGTGTGCCCGCCGGCGATGAGCGCGACGGTCTCCTCGTCGTTCATGGCCATGCGGGCGAAGGTCTCTCGAACGTCGCGGCCGGAGGCGACCGGGTCCGGGTTGCCGTCAGGGCCTTCCGGATTTACGTAGATCAGCCCCATCTGCACGGCGGCGAGGGGATTTTCCAGATCCCGCTCACCGGAGTAGCGGCTGTTGGGCTTGTCGCTGGTGGCCAGCCATTCCTTTTCACCTCCCCAGTAGATATCTTCTTCCGGTTCCCAGACGTCTTCGCGCCCGCCGCCGAAGCCAAAGGTCTTGAACCCCATGGACTCCAGGGCGCAGTTGCCGGCGAGGATTATCAGGTCGGCCCAGGAGATCTTCCTGCCGTATTTCCGTTTGATCGGCCACAGCAGACGGCGCGCTTTGTCGAGATTGACGTTGTCCGGCCAACTGTTGAGGGGCGCAAAGCGTTGGCCGCCGGACCCCGCGCCTCCGCGGCCGTCGCCGGTGCGGTAGGTGCCCGCGCTGTGCCACGCCATGCGGATGAAGAACGGCCCGTAGTGCCCCCAGTCAGCCGGCCACCACTCCTGGGAGTCGGTCATGAGCGCAAAGAGGTCCTTCTTCACTGCCTCAAGGTCGAGTTTGCCGAATTCCTCGGCGTAGTTGAACCCCTCGCCCATGGGGTTGCCCTGGGGAGAATGCTGATGAAGGATCTTCAGGTTCAACTGGTTCGGCCACCAGTCCCGGTTCGAGGGCCCACTGCCGGCAGTGGGCCTGCCAGCTCTGCCCGTTACCGGGCACTTGCTCTCTTTCGTCATCGCTGCTCTCCTTTCATGGTAGATTATGCCTGCCATACCGTGTGAACCGGTTGGCCCTCCCGGGAGCCCGCTTGGGTAACAGGCGCCGCCTTAAACATCATTGCCGATGTATGGAATTTTTTAAGTATATTTACTAGATAGTAAAAATTACTATATATATGATAAAAAAATACCGACCTCTGGTGGCAGCTAGCCATCCAGACAGTTTTTGCAGATTCCATAGACCACTACGCTCCGGTTGTCGATCCTGCCCCAATCTTTGACCGCTTCCGGAAGCGTCGCTTCGTCCATGGACGGCCATTGGAAGTCCATGATCGTGTTGCATCTGCTGCAGATCAGGTGGTGGTGGGGAGCGAGCGTCACCTCGAAGCGCCCCTGGCTCTCGACGGTTTCCACCTTGGTAATCATACCATGCCGTGCGAAGGTTGCCAGTGTCCGGTACACCGTATCCAGCGACAAGGTGGGGATTTTTTTGCGCAACCGCTGGTGAAGCGCTTCCGCAGAGGGGTGGTCGGGTGACCGGACCAGTTCGCTGAAAATCTCCAGGCGCTGATGGGTGAGCTTAAGACCGGCTTCCCGGCAGGCATTCCCAAACCGCCGTAATTGCTCCTGCAAAGCGTCCATAGCCCGTCCTCTGATCCACGTTGAAGTTACTATTACTATATAAGAATAATAACTATTTGCCGCGGGCGTGTCAAGCAACGCGTGGGCGGCACGTGCATGCCGCTGCCGATAAACCACCATCGCCCTCGCAGGGAGGCGGCACGGCCGGCGCAATTTTAAGCGGTACCCTGGTAAAGTGTGGCATGGGTGGTTATAGTTACTCCATGGAACACACGGGCGAAATACGCGAGCCATACGAGGAAGAATGGTCGGAGGTCACTCCCTGGCCGGTCGCATCGTCGGCGATCATGCCTCCTTCCACGGGGCGAGTCCAGCTCTGGGCGCTGGTCCTGGATGCCCGCTCCGTGCCGTGCCGTCTCGAACGCAGCGGGGGCGGCTTATGCCTGTCGGTGCCGGCCAGCCAACTGGAGCGGGCCCGGGAAGAGTTGCGGCTCTTTGAGGAGAAAAACCGCGACTGGCCCCCGGCGGCTCTCCCAGCCCATCCCCTGGCCGAGAATACCCTGGCGACCCTCTCCATTCTGGTGCTCCTGGCAACCTTCCACAACCTGACTCAGCTTGAAGGCATGCTGCTCACTTTTTCCCAACCGGACTGGGTTGCGCTCGGCACCGCCCAGGCCGCCGAGATCAGGGGCGGTCAGTGGTGGCGGCTCGTGACCGCCCTGACGCTGCACGCCGACAGCCTGCACCTGGTCAGCAACCTGGCCATCGGCGGCATCTTTGTCCTCTTCCTCTGTCGCGAACTCGGCTCCGGCCTGGCCTGGAGCCTGCTCCTGGGGGCCGGCATCCTCGGTAACCTCGCCAATGCCTACGTTCAGGCACCCGGCCATAGTTCGGTGGGGGCCTCCACCGCGGTATTCGGCGCTGTGGGCATTCTGGCGGCGCTCAGCCTGGTGCGGTACCGGCAGCAGTTGCAACGGCGCTGGCCGCTCCCCGTGGCGTCGGCCCTGGCTCTGTTGGCCCTGCTCGGCACAGAGGGGAAAAATACCGATCTGGGGGCGCACCTGTTCGGTTTTCTGTTCGGGACCTGTCTCGGCCTGCTGACGGAGTATCTGCTGGGAAGGTACGGCCGCCCCGGCCGCCTGATGAACGTCCTGCTGGCGCTGCTCAGCGCTGTCGTGGTCATTGCCGCCTGGTGGGCGGCGCTGGCGTTCGGGGAGTAATGCGGAGAACTGTTCGCCGCTCCATCTGGCAGGCTGCAAGCGGCTCGCCTGGGACCAAAATGGCAAACAAGAATATAGCAATCCTAAAACAAATGCTATAATAAGCAAGAATGCCGGGTGCAGACGGATTTTGGATGGCCGCGGTTCGACAGGATACCCGTGGGTGGCGGGGAGGGAGGTTCTCCATGAACGTGATTGTGGATCTGTGTATCATACCGATCAGTGTGGGCGTATCGTTATCGCCGTATGTGGCTGCCTGTGAAAAGGTCATTTCCCAGGCGGGCTTGAAGGGGGTGTTGCATGCGAACGGGACGAATATCGAAGGCGAGTGGGATGCGGTGTTCGCGGCGGTCAAACGGTGCCACGAGGTCGTGCATGGCATGGGCGCCCCCCGGATCTCCACGACCATGAGGGTCGGGACGCGCACGGATCGTATCCAGACCATGGAAGACAAGGTGAAGAGCGTGCAGGGTAAGCTGGGAGGGGCGGTTGAAGGTGTCTGACCGGCGGGGCGATACCGCCAATATCGTGCTGATCGGCATGCCGGGGGCGGGCAAAAGCACGGTCGGCGTTATCCTCGCCAAGCTGGCCTCGCTGGACTTCATCGACACCGACGTCCTTATCCAGAGTTGCGAGCGCCGTTCACTCCAGAGCATCATCGACTCCCAGGGGTATCTGGCCCTGCGGGAGATCGAGGAACGCATCCTGCTCGGCCTGGAGTGCCGGGGGCACGTCATCGCCACGGGAGGGAGCGCGGTCTATAGCCGGCCCGCCATGGCGCATCTGGCCGAGAACGGGGTTGTCGTTTTCCTGGATGTTGACCTGGCTACCCTGGAGTCGCGGGCTCTGAACCTGGGGAGGCGAGGGATCGCGAAACACCCGGACCAGAGCTTTGCCGAACTCTTCGAAGAACGCCGCAGGCTCTACCTGGCGTGTGCCGATGTGGTGATCGACTGCCACGGGCTTGGGCACGACCTGGTCTGCACCGAGATCCTCGGCACGCTGCACGTGGCGGGCTAGGAGGTAAAGGAGAAATTTCCATGCCTATTCTTCGCCAGATCGCCCAACTGGGCCAGCCGGTTCTCCGCCAGGAAACCGCCTGTGTCGGCAACCCGGCCGATCCGCTCATCCAGACCTTGATCGACGACATGCTGGCGACCATGACCGAGGCCAATGGCGTCGGTATCGCCGCCCCACAGGTCTTCGAGCCGCTGCGCCTGTTCATCGTGGCTTCCCGCCCCACTCCCCGCTACCCCCAGGCCCCGGCAATGGCACCCACCGCCATGCTCAATCCCGAGATCCTGTGGCGGTCCGATGAGAGCGAACAGGGGTGGGAGGGGTGCCTCAGCGTGCCCGGCATCCGCGGTCTGGTGCCGCGCAGCCTGCGCATCGGCGTGCGCTACCTGTCCCGCGGGGGCGGGGTGTGCGAGGAGGAGCTGTCCGGCTTCATCGCCCGCGTCTTCCAGCATGAATACGATCACATCAGCGGCATGGTCTTCCTCGACCGGGTCGCAAACAGCCGTGACCTGATCAGCGAACGGGAGTACCTGCGGCTCGTCTCGGCCTGAGCCGGAGGTGCCGTTGAATTCCAGTCCCCATTGAGGAGTATGACATGAAACACCACCCACGTATCGCGCTGGCAGGGTTGGCCCTTCTCCTGGCCATCTTCGGCTACCATCCTGCCTCGGCCGCCTCTCCTGCCGGCGAATACCGGCTTTCAAAGGGACAGACCGTGTACGTGCCGGTCTATTCCAATGTGTTCAGCGGGCCGAAAGCGCTGCCTTTCAGTCTGGCGACCATGCTGAGCATCCGGAATGTGGACCTGTACAACCAGATGAGGGTCACCGCCATAGACTACTACGACACCGGCGGCAAACTGCTCCGCTCGCACCTTGCCGCGCCGCTGACGCTGCCGCCGCTGGGATCCACGTATATCTACCTGGGTGAGCAGGATACGGCCGGCGGATTCGGCGCCAATTTCGTCGTCCGCTGGGACGCCCACAAGGTCATCAACACGCCCATCGTGGAGTGCGTCATGATCGGCGCCAGATCCGGGCAGGGAATCTCCTTTGTCAGTCCGGGGCAGGTGATTAAAGAGAACACGCGCTGACATCGGGCAGTAAAGAGATGATTTTTACCGGCCGGGATGCTATAGTCCCTGCCCACAAGCAGGTTTGAATCCCATGCGGGGGACGCAGGCAATGACACAGCAGAAGATCTATCTGGTGGGGGCGGGCATCACGGGCTGGGAGGGCTTCGGCTCCAAGGCGCTGGAGATCATCGGCACGGCCGAGGTGATGATCGGCCACCAGCGGCACCTGGATTGCTTTCCCGATTTCGCCGGCGAAAAGATGCCCTTCGGCGAGCTTTCCGACATTCTGGATTTTCTGAAAAAGACCGAAAAGCGCGTGGCCATACTGGCCTCGGGCGATCCCACCTTCTTCGGCGTATCCCGTTTCCTGCTGCGCAACCTGGCCAAGGAACGCATCGAGATATTCCCCAATGTCACCAGCATGCAGTACGCCTTTGCCCGCATCAAGGAACCGTGGGACGATTCCATCTTCGTGTCGGTGCATGGCCGCGGCCTGCAACCGGCGGTGGACAAGATCGTGGCCGCTGAAAAGGCGTGCGTACTGACCGACAAGAACAATACCCCGGCCGCCATTGCAGCCGAACTGATCGAGCGGGGCGCCGAGGGGTATGAGGCGTGGCTGTGCGAGGACCTGGGGCTGCCGGGAGAGAAGTTCACCAAAACCTCGGTGCGCGGCCTACTGGAGTTGCCGTTGCAGCCTTCCGGCCTCAATATCCTGATCCTGATCCGGACCTACGCGCCGAATCTCACCCACTACCCCCTGATCGGCATCGACGACGAGGAGTTCCAGACCTCGAAGAAGCTGATCACCAAGCAGGAGGTGCGGGCCGTCACCCTGGCCAAACTCCAGTTGCAGGATGACCTGGTGCTGTGGGACGTGGGGGCCGGCAGCGGCTCCGTCTCCATCGAGGCGTCCAACCTGATGCCCAATGGCCGTATCTTTGCCGTGGAGCAGAACGCCCAGTGCCTGGCCTTTATCCGGGAGAACCTGAAAAAGTTCACGACCCGCAACGTGAAGCTGGTGGAAGGGGAGGCGCCGGACGCCCTGGATGAACTGCCGGACCCGGACCGGGTCTTCATCGGCGGCTCGGGGGGGCACCTGGAGGAGATCATCATTGCGGTGGACGGCCGCCTCAAACCGGAGGGGGTGGTGGTGCTGAACGCCGTGACCCTGGATACCCTGACCAAGTCGGTTGAATTTCTGGAAGACCACGGCTTTACGACCGAGGCGGCCTGCGTCAATATCGCCAAGACCCGCAACCTGACCGAGTACAAGATGTTCGAGGCCCAGAACCCGGTCTACGTGATCACCGCCCGCAAGGGGAACGAGTAATGGCAACGATCTTTGCCGTCGGTGTCGGCCCCGGCGATCCCGAGTTGCTGACCCGCAAGGCCGAGCGCGTCCTGCGCCAGGCGGACGTGATCCTTGCGCCGGTATCCAATCCTTCCGAGGCCAGCGTCGCCCTGGCGACGATCCGCGGCTTTCTGGATGAAAGCCGCCAGGAGGTCATCGTCCACCAGTTTCCCATGACCTCGGACAAGGCCCGTCTGCTGCACGCCTGGCAGGAAGCGGCCGCCCTGATCGCCGTCCGGGCCGAGGACGGCAAGGATGTGGCCTTCGTGACCATCGGCGACCCGCTCTTCTATTCCACCTTTATCTATCTGCAGCGCATCCTGCGGGAAATCTGCCCCCAGATCCCCATCGAGATCGTCCCGGGCATCTCCAGTGTCAACGCGGCCGCGGCCGCGGCCGGCATACCGCTGGTGGAGGCCGATGAGAAGATGGCGGTCATCCCCGCCACCGCCGGCGTGGAGAAGATCGCCGAGGCGTTGGCGCGGTTCGAAACGGTCGTGCTGCTCAAGGTCAAGCCGGTCTTCGGGGATATTCTGGAGCTTATCCGGCAGACGGGCCGCGAACAGAGCACGGTTTTTGTGGAACGGGTCGGGAGCGACCGCCAAAAGGTCCTGACCGATTTTGCCGAGATCGCCGCCCATGCGCCCGATTACCTGTCGCTGATGATCATCAGATGTTCCTGCTGAAGCTTGCCGCCACCAACCTCCTCATCATCGCCTGCGTACTGCTGGGCAGGCGCGTCCCGTCCCTGGGGGGGCTGATCGCCGCCATGCCGCTCATCAGCCTGATCGTCCTGGTCTGGCTGGCCACGGACCGGCCGGGAGACGGAGCGCTCATCGACGGCTATCTCAAGGGGGTGCTGTGGGGCCTGGTGCCCACCTGCGCCTTTTTTGCGGCGGCATACCTCTGTCTGCGCAAGGGGATGGGGCTGCCGGCGGCGTTGGGCATGGGGGGCGTCCTGTGGCTGGGAGGGGCGCTCGTACACCAATGGCTCTTGCGCTGAGAATAGTGTAACGTCATAAACAACAACGCCTTTCCGAATAGAACCGGAAAGGCGTTGTTGTTTTCTGGGCATGACCCCCTAACTGGATAAGTCCGGTAGAACAATGCGTTATAGCGTGCTCCCTTTGGCGGGGACGATCTCGTCGGTGGCTGGCGCGGCCGGTGTAGCAGGTGCGGCCGGAGCAACGGACGGCACGGCGGCAGGCTGGCTTGCCGCTGCGGGTGGGGCGGGCTGTTCGACCGGCTTCGGCTGTTCCGCCAGGCGGGGCACCGGCTTGCTGGCCGGTATGGTGCCCTTCTTCTCGTCGTCGGAATCATATTTCAGCAGCGAGACGATATCCCCGAACTGCTTGCCGTAGACCTCGGATTCCTGGGTCTCCCGCAGCAGGAGGTCCTTTTGCCGCTGGTCCAGTGTTCGCCTGATGCCGTCGATGGTTTTGAACTTCAGGTCGGCCCTGCTGGAAAAGTTGGCTTCCGCCTCGCTGAAATCGGGATACTGGAGATTGATCAGGGGCGAGTATGATAGTATCCGCCCGCGGAAGTTGGGGTACTCCCAGAGGATGGTGCCGTCGCCGTCAAGTATCTGGGCAGTCAGAATGAGGTAGTTATAGTCGCTGGTCTGGGATGCCAGCAGGGTGTTGGAATACACCTTTTCGTTCTGGGTGAGGCCGCTGACTACCAACAACATGACCGCATCCAGATTGTTTTTCTTGAGGTAGTCCCGCAATTCGTCGGTTTTCCAAAAGTATTTATTATACCGTATGGTGGCGTCGTCCCGTTTTTCGCTGCGGAAGAAGAGATTGGCGAAGATGCGCTGCGGGTCGCCGTCCAGGAGCGCCACGGTGTAGAAGTTGCCGGTCGCTTTGAGCTTGCGCACGAGTTGCTGCTCATACTTGCGGTTCATGTCGCCAAGCAGGGCGACGAGTTGCTCTTTCTCGGGGTGTTTGATCTCGGAGTTCACATCGACGATGATGGGCGCCACGCCGAGGACCTTGACCTGTGCAGCAAAATGTTCCGCAGGGACATTGAAATGATTCTGGGCGCAACCGAACATCACCGCCAAAAACGGCAACAAGAACAGGCGTTTCATATTTCCTCCTCGGACGTGCTTGATCCTTCATGATTTCAGCATGTTTTATATCAGATGCCCCGCCCCTTTTCCAGCTAATTTGACACCGCAGGGAGCCGCCTTGGGCCAGGTTTTTCCCGTCTCGCCATCATCTGCCGGATACGGGGCCGTCGCACCCCACCACGCTCCTCCCCTCGCGCGTCGCAGGGCGGGCGGCACGCTGGTTACTGCGGCAGCATATTTGGTTGACAATGTTCGTGTTCTTCCACTATTCTTGTTCGATAGACCTGCTTATCGAGAGTGGTGGAGGGAAAGGCCCTGCGAAGCCACAGCAACCGGCCAATGAGGCGTCAGGTGCTAATTCCTGCCGAAAGGCAAAGATGAGGGGTGTGCTGTAAACGTAGCGTTTCAGCCCCTTCTCATACCGCGTGAAGGGGTTTTTTCATGTCCGTCGGCATCGTCACGGCACAATCCAGAACCTTCGAGTCCGGCATCAGGCTGGACAGCGGGCGCCTCCTTGCCCCGATCACGCTTGTGTATGAAACCTACGGCCACCTCAACGCATCCCGTTCCAACGCCATCCTGGTGGAACACGCCTGGACCGGTGACGCCCACCTGGCGGGCAAACACCGGGAAGAAGATACCAAGCCGGGCTGGTGGGACGCCATCGTCGGGCCGGGGCGCCTGCTGGACACCGACCGCTATTTCGTAATATGCTCCAATGTAATCGGTTCGTGCCACGGCTCTACCGGCCCCACCTCAATCAACCCCAAAACCGGCAAACGTTACAACCTCGCCTTTCCGGTCATCACCGTACGCGACATGGTGCGCGCCCAAAAGCTGCTGATCGATGCCCTGGGCATCGAAAAGCTGCTCTGCGTCATGGGGGGGAGCATGGGGGGGATGCAGGCCCTGGAGTGGGCCACCCAACATCCCGGGAGCGTCGCCTCGGCCATTATGCTGGCAACGACGCCGCGTCCTTCGCCCCAGGCCATCTCCCTCAACGCCGTTGCCCGCTGGGCCATCTTCAACGACCCTACCTGGCGCAAGGGGGAGTACAAGCACAATCCCAAGGACGGTTTGGCCCTGGCCCGGGGCATCGGCCACATCACGTTCCTGTCGGACGAATCCATGAATACGAAATTCGGCCGGCGTTTCTCGGCCAAGGACGGCCAGTTCGACTTTTTCGGCCAGTTCGAGGTGGAGCGCTACCTGAATTACAACGGCTACAACTTCGTGGACCGCTTCGACGCCAACTCCTTCCTGTACCTGGCCAAGGCGCTGGATCTTTATGACGTGGCCCTGGGGTATGAATCGCTGGCCGAGGCCTTTGCCCCGGTCGCTGCACCGGTGCAGTTCTTCGCTTTCACCTCCGACTGGCTCTATCCCGCCTACCAGACCGAGGAGATGGTGGAGTGCCTGCGCGGCCTCGGGAAGCCGGTGGAGTATCACCTGATCACCTCCGCGTACGGCCACGACGCCTTCCTGCTGGAACACGAAACCTTTACCCCCTTGGTGCGGGACTTCTTCTCCCGTGTGGAACAAAGCGGGGGCTTGTAACGCTATGACGCTGGCGCTTGACGAATTCAAAAACAAGGGACTTCTCAGAAGGTTGCGGCATGGGGTCGGCCGGGCCGTTGCCGACTTCAGCCTGATCGAGGAGGGGGACCGTATTGCCGTGGCGGTGTCGGGGGGGAAGGATTCCTATACCCTGCTGCTGCTGTTGGAGGAGTTGCGGCGGCGCGCGCCCGTTTCATTCGAGATCGTGGCGGTCAACATCGATTCCGGGTACCCCGGTTACCGCACGGACGTCATCGAGCGGTTCCTGCGGGAGAACGGTTTCACCTACCGCATGGTGCCCACCGAGCACTACACCCTGATCAATGAGAAGCGCCGGCCCGGCTCCTCCTACTGTTCGATCTGCGCACGCTTCAAGCGCGGCGCCCTCTATACGGCGGCCCAGGAGTTGGGGTGCAACAAGCTGGCACTGGGACACCATCAGGACGATTTCATCGAAACCCTGCTCTTGAACCAGTTCTTTGTCGGCTCGCTCAAGTCCATGGCCGCCTCCATGCTGGCGGACAACGGCGAGACCGTGGTGATCAGGCCGCTGGTGTATCTGCCCGAAGAGGATATCATCCGTTTTTCCCACGAAGCCGCCCTGCCGGTGGTCTGCTGCTGCTGCCCGGTCTGCGGCACCGCCGACCTGCAACGCAAGCGGATGAAGCGGCTTCTGAAAGAGTTGGAAAAGGATATTCCCCACGTCAAGAACAGCCTGTTGAAGGCAATTTCAAACGTACACCCCCGCCACCTTCTTGATCGGCGATTGCAGGTAGCGCTCCCCGACCCGTGCACGTCCGTCCCGCCTGGCGGCACGGATGGGCAGCACGGCTGAAACATCCTTCCGCAGGTCAAGCCACGCAACATACCCGCCATACGCCACTACGATCAATCCCAGCAATACCATCGGTTCCATCGAGCACCTCCACATTGTTTTAGGAAACAATAGCATGGGGGTGCGACAGTAAATGTCGCATGCTGAAAATGCAGTGATTTTGGGGGGAGCAGGACCGCCTTAGGGCGTTCTAAGGCATGATGACGTGGATAAGGAATTGCCGGCCGGTGTGAATGGCGAAACTCAGGTTGTTCAAAAATAGTCAGATCGTCGCACCCGCTAGACAAGCCCTGCGGAGGGCGGCGAGATGGCTGTTTTTCAACAACCTCTTAAGGCTCGCCGCGCTCGCCCTCTCCGGAGAGCAGGACCATATCCACGCGACGGTTCTTGGCACGGTTTTCAGGTGTGGAGTTGTCCGCGACCGGGCGAAATTCCCCGTACCCGGTGGCGGATATCTTTTCGGGCTCCGCGTCGTAGTATTTGAGGAGGTATTTGAGGACATTGGTGGCGCGGGTGGTGGACAGTTCCCAGTTGGACGGGAACTGGGCGGTGCTGATGGGGGCGTTGTCCGTATGCCCCTCGATCCGCAGCGGGTTGTTATACTGGGTCATGACCTCGGCGATGGTGTTGAGCAGTTCATAGGCGCTCTGTTTGATCTGGGCCTGGCCGGAATCGAAAAAGCCTGCCTCCTTGAGGCTGACGATCAGGCCCCGCCGGGTAATGGTGAGGTTGACCTTGCTTTGGGCGCCCTGTTTCACCAGATAAGCCTCTATGGAAGATTTGATCTGGCGGAAGTCTTTCTCCTCGGCTCGGGTACGGGCCTGGCCGCTCCGTGACCTTCCGGACGGGGCAACGGACATCTCCGGCTTGATGGTCGGTATGATGCTGATCGGTTTGGACTGGATGACGTTGATCTTGGGTGTGGGCGCGCCGGCGGTGACCATGCCGAAGGATTGCTGAAGCGACTGCATGACCTCCTCGACCTTTTTTTTGTCGGTCTGGGACATGGCATACAGGGTGACGAATACCGCGAACAGGAGGGTGATGAAGTCGCCGTAGGAGACCAGCCAGCGTTCGTGGTTTACATGCTTTTCGGGTTCTCGCTTCAGTGCCATGGCGAATTAGTGGGCGCCTACAAAGGCTTTGAGCTTCTGTTCGATGAAGTGCGGGTTTTCGCCGTTCTGGATGGCGATCAACCCCTCAAGGATCATGACCCGCCGCAGCACCTCTTCCTTCATGCGGATCTTGAGTTTGGTGCCGATGGGGATGCAGACGATGTTGGCCACCATCAGACCGTAGATGGTGGCGACAAAGGCCACGGCGATACCGGCCCCCAGTTTGGAGGTGTCGGAAAGGTTGCTCATGACATGGATCAGGCCGAGGACGGCGCCGATGATACCGATGGTCGGTGAGTAGCCGCCAGCCGATTCGAAGAACTCGACACTATGTTTGGTGTGATCTTCGTAGGACATGATGTCGGCTTCCAGGGTTTCCCGCAGCTTTTGCGGGTCAATGCCGTCAACCACCAGCGAAATCCCTTTCTTGATGAAGGGGTCCTTGGCAGACTGGGCCTCCTGCTCCAACGATATGAGGCCGTTGCGCCGCGCCTTGGTGGCATAGTTGATGATGTCCTTGACAACCGCCTCGTGATCGACCTTGGGGGGGAGGAAGGCGTTTTTGACATCCTTGAAGGCCTTGATGATGGCAGGAAGCGGGAAGCTTACGAATGTGGCTCCAAAGGTGCCACCAAGAACGATCAGGGCTGCGGTCGGCTGAATCAGGGCGCTCATGTGCAGCCCTTCCAACGCAGCGCCGCCGAAGACGGCCCCGAATCCCATTAACAAACCTATAAGTGTTGCTATATCCATGTCCTAGAATTCCTGGCTGTGAAATGGAACGCGCTCGTGCTCGTCGCGATTGGCGATGGAACGGTCTCTGTTCAGCGTGGCACTGCTAAAAAGATTTTTTTTCGTCTTATCGAGGTACTTCTTGCCTGCGGGGCCTCCGGCGCGTCGAATGATCCTGGCGCGGAATGCCACGACCTTGGTGATGATGTCGGTAGCGGGTTCCTTGACAATGAAGTGGTAACCGTTGAAGAGTGTTATGACCGTATCGGGTGTCTCCTCGATACTGACGATGTGGTCGGGGTTGACATACATCACCTGCTTGTCCAGACGGGTCAATGGGATCATAATACCACCGGAAATATGAATGTTTGTCTATAAATATCAAAAACCGTGTCAGGTCAAGAAGTTTTTGCCTGAAATTGAAAGCGGCACATTATCGTTCGTTACAACAATGCATCGATAGCCGCAAAGTCGATGTAACGTTCAGAGGTGGAGTTGATCAGCTCGATCTTTTCCAGGTCATCCGGGCCGATCTTCGAGACATGCTCCCTGAGGCGGTAGAAAACCTCCGAAGAGGTCTCCTCGACGCGGATATAGGGGATTTTGCTGTCGTCGAGAATCTGCTGGGTGATGAGCGACATGGGTGCGTGCCCGCTGATGACCAGGCCGGTCAGGCGCTTTTTGAAATCCGGTATATGGTGCAGCGAAGAGGCGGTGACAATCAACTCATCCCTCGAACTGGTCACGATGAGCAGCGTGGACTCCTCAAGATGGTCGATGACCCGCTGCGACGATGCCGCTCCCAACTGGATATTATGGCAGATGCGGCTCCTCTCTGTGGGGTTCCCCATGAGCGGCAGGCCGAGCATCTGAGCCACATGTTGCAAGGTCGGATGGGCCAGGACCGGGCTGTAATCGAAGGCGCTCGTCACCAGCAGGTCGCTTCCGCTAAAGGCCTTTTTCAGATAGGCAAGGGAGCGTTCGCGCTTTTCCGGCAGCAGCTTGTTGACCATGACAACGCGAACGTCGGCTTTTTCCCGTTCGTAGAGTGCCAGGTTCAACTCCACGGCGTCTACCACGTTGCCGATGCCGCCGTTGGTAACCATGAGCACCGGTGCGCCCGCCATGGTCGCCACCTGGGCATTGTTCGCCCCGACCACCGATCCGACGCCACCGTGGCCCGCCCCCTCAATGATCAGAAAATCGTATTTCTGCTCAAGCTCGCGAATCGCGCCGGTGATAAGCATGCGGGGCGTTTCCGGGGCAATCTTGCCGTCCAGGAATTTTCTGGTCGAACCGGGTGTGAGGGTCATGGGCGACATGAGGTGCGCGTCCTCATCCAGTCCGTAAACGCTGGCCACCATGGCCGCATCCATGTCCATGGTCAGGCCGTTGTACTCGATGCACTTGGGGCCGATCGGCTTGATGAAGCCGACCCGCTCATATTTTTTGCGGGCCAGATGCATGAGCGACAGGCTGATGGTGGTTTTGCCGCAATGCTGGCCGGTGGCGGCTATGAATATCTTTTTGCACACCATACTCTGCCATCCTTCCCAAAGCCATAAAACCGTCGAGAGTCCGACCGTCTGCCGCCAACCGTGGTTATGCCGCTTCTAGAAACCGGAGGAAGTGCTCTTCGCCGGCCTGGAAATGTAAAAAACGCACCCCCATGCCGCTCTTCTTGACCAGGTGGAAGAGGTTTTGCGGCACTTTCTTTGCCCACATGACCCGGGCATCAACCTGAACCAGATGGTCATCGACGGTAAATTCGATCCTGATTCTGCTGTTGGGCGGGCAGACATTGGCGGTTTTGATGAACATGCCGGTTGTCGATATATCCTCGCTGAATGCCACACGGTTGGCGCCGTCTATGCCGAAACGGATCGTTAAACGCTTTTTGAGCCGCCGTATAATCCTCTTTTCGGTCATTATGGCCTCAAACTAAAGAGCTTATTATGTGACAAAAGCGCCAAGACTATATCACAAAATAGCGGATGCGGGAGAAGAATCGAAAAAACGCGGGTTTCAGTTTTTTATTTTCGCTCCTGTGCCGGTATAAATTCAATTGACAGAGCCGCGTCAATACACTAGGTTAATGTAAACGCTGGGGGAGTTTCGACTGAGAGCGGCGGTGCGTCGCGACCCTTAGTACCTGATCCGGGTAATGCCGGCGTAGGGAAGCGCAAACATTCAGATGTTCCAAGCCGCTTCCGCGGCTTTTTGCGTTTTAGAAGGTTGTTCAACAGCCTGTTCGTGACCCGTGCAGTCAGTTCGTACCGGGCGCTGAAGGAGAAAGCATGCACATTACACTGAATGGCGAACAGGCTGACATCGCCGAGGGGAGCACGGTCGCCGGGCTTCTGAAGCATCTGCAACTCCCGCGCGAACGGGTGGCGGTGGAGGTCAACCTGGCTATCGTTCCCAAGGCGGCCTACGACAGCCGTGGGTTGGCGGAGGGGGACAGGATAGAGGTCGTCCACTTCGTGGGCGGAGGATGAAAAACGGGTAGGGGAACGGTGGGGAAAAATCGCGCGTCAGCCCCCTGCGCCTGAAGTCAACACGTTGTTGCACAAGGAGACATTCTGCTATGACAACCCAAAAGGATACATGGACGATCGCCGGCCGCGAGTTTACCTCCCGCCTGATGGTGGGCACCGGCAAGTACGCCAGCTTTCAACAGACTGCCGCGGCCCTGGAGGCCTCGGGGGCCGAGATTATTACCGTGGCGGTGCGGCGGGTCAACCTGGACCGGAGCAAGGAATCGCTCCTGGATTATATCGACCCCAAGAAATACACCCTGCTCCCCAATACCGCCGGCTGCTACACGGCTGACGACGCCGTGCGCACCTGCCGCCTGGCCCGCGAGGCGGGCATGTCGGATTTCGTCAAGCTCGAAGTGCTGGGGGACGAGAAGACCCTGTTCCCGGATAACGAGGAGTTGCTCAAGGCCGCCCGGATCCTGGTCAAGGAAGGCTTCACCGTGCTCCCCTACACCAGCGACGACGTGATCATGTGTCGGAAGCTGGAGGATATCGGCTGCGCTGCGGTTATGCCGTTGGGGGCCCCCATCGGCAGTGGCCTGGGTATCCGCAACCCCTATAACATCAGGATCATCCTGGAGTCGGTCAAAATCCCGGTGATCGTGGACGCCGGGGTCGGTTCGGCCTCCGATGCGGCCGTCGCCATGGAGTTGGGCTGCGCCGCCGTGCTCATGAACACCGCCATTGCCGGAGCCCAGGACCCCATTGCCATGGCCCGCGCCATGAAGTTGGCCGTGGAGGCGGGACGGCTTTCCTACAAGGCCGGCCGGATTCCCCGCAAGCTCTATGCGAACGCATCCAGCCCGCTGGACGGCATGATTGTCTAGTTTCCGCCCGGAAAGGGTTCTTTTTCGCCCATGCGGCGTCAATCTTCGGGCTTGCTTGTGCGGCGTACCGATGTACGCCTCCGCGCAATCCCTCGATTTCCTTGCCTGGACGAAAAATACCTCCTTTCCGAATCGGAAACTGCCTGATACTTGAATCCGTGACACCTTCACGGCTTCTCTTACGTTATGTTCACCATGTACCCATGAAACCCATTGATTTTCCTCTCTACCTGATTACCGACCGCACCCAGACCGCCGGCCGGCCGCTTTTGGACGTGCTGCGCGCCGCTCTGGCCGGCGGGGTGCGCGCCGTGCAACTGCGGGACAAGGACCTGCCGGACGGCGAGTACGTGGAACTTGCCCGGGCGCTTCGGGTACTGACCCGGGAGTTCGGAGCCCTGCTCTTCATCAACCGCCGGGTCGATGTCGCCCTGGCGGTGGGGGCCGACGGCGTCCATCTCGGGGCGGCCTCCGCACCCGTGGCCGAGGTGCGCCGCCGCTGCGGTCGGGCGATGCTGATCGGCTATTCCAGCCACGGCTTGGCTGAAGCGCGCCAAGCGGTGCGTGACGGGGCGGATTTCATCACCTTCGGCCCGGTCTTTGCGACCCCCTCCAAGGCGGCCTATGGGGAGCCGTTGGGGTGTGAAGTCCTGCAGCGGGCGGTGGAGGCGCTGCCGGTCCCGGTGTTTGCCCTGGGCGGCGTGAAGCCGGAGAACCTGCCCGCAGTTCGGAAAGCCGGCTGTTCCCACATCGCCTTGATTTCGGCCGTCAGCGCCGCCCCCGACCCGTGCCGCGCAACCCGGGAACTCCTGGCAAACCTGGGAAACCCGCTGCCCACCGCCGTCCATCACGAACTGCGCATCAACTCCTACGGCCATTACCTGCGCCGGCGCTTCGACTGCCGGATCAGCAAGGTCAACGTGGATGCCGGTTTCACCTGTCCCAACCGGGACGGCAGCAAGGGGACCGGCGGTTGCATCTACTGCAACAACGTCTCTTTCTCCCCCAAGGACACCCAGCCGGTCATCCCGCTGGAAGAACAGCTCTCGGCGGGCATGGCCTACCATCGGCACCGTCTCGGCTCCGAGAAGTTCATCGTCTATTTCCAGAAATACACCAACACCTACGCCTCCGCGGATGTGCTGGCCGACCTCTACCGCCGCGCTCTGGCCCATCCCGATGTGATCGGTATCTCGGTCGGCACCCGGCCCGACTCCCTGACCGACGGGGCGCTGGAACTGTTGACGGAGATCGCCCGCGATCATTACGTCTGCCTGGAGTTGGGGCTGCAATCCCGGGACGACGCCATCCTGGCGCGTATCAATCGCGGCCATACCGTGGACGATTTTTGCACGGCCGTGAAACGGGCGGCGGGGCGGAATTTTGACATCTGCGCCCACCTGATCCACGGTTTTCCCGGGGAACGGCGGGAGGATTTCCTCAAAAGCGCCGACCTGATCGCCTCCCTGCCGATCGACTCGGTCAAGCTCCATCAGCTCCATGCCGTCGAGGGGACCGAGTTGGCCGCCATGTACCGCCGGGGCGAATTCGTACCGCTCACCCTGGAGAAATACGTGGCCGCGGCCGCCGATTTTCTGGAACGGCTGCCGGCCCATGTCACGATACAGCGTCTGTACGGTTCGGCACCGCTGGCGATCTGTGTCGCTCCCCGATGGGGGCTGAAGAACAACCAGATGTGGTTCGCGGTGGTCAACGAACTGCGGCGGCGCGGCACGTGGCAGGGGTATCGGGTCGGCTAGCGGGGATGTATTCGTTTTCCGCCGGGAAAGTGCTTTTTTCGACCGCCCGGCGGTGCTATAGTAACCGTCCGCAAAGATGCCACGCCTCTGCCGCACTTAAAATAGTCAAGGAGATTCACTATGTCCGACCTGCGCGTCCGTTTCGCACCCAGCCCCACCGGCTACCTCCATGTGGGGGGAGCCCGTACCGCCCTGTTCAATTGGCTGCTGGCCAGAAAACAGGGGGGCACCTTCATCCTGCGCATAGAGGACACGGATGTGGAACGTTCCACCCAGGCCTCCATCGACGCCATCCTGCAGGCCATGGAATGGCTCGGGCTGGACTGGGACGAGGGCCCCTTCTACCAGACCGACAACTTCGACCTCTATCGGGAGTATGTCCAGAAGCTGCTGGAGGCGGGCAAGGCCTACAAGTGCTACTGTACGGCCGAAGAGCTGACGGCCAAGCGCGAACAGGCCATGAAGGAAGGGCGCAAGCCCAAGTATGACGGCACCTGCCGCGAACTGGGCGAGCAGCCGGCCGACAAGCCGTTCGTGGTCCGCTTCCGCGCCCCCCAGGAGGGGGAGGTGGCCTTCGACGACCTGATCAAGGGGCGCATCGCCTTCCCGGCCGAGGAGCTTGACGACCTGATCATTCAGCGCAGCGACGGTACGCCGACCTACAACTTCTGCGTCGTGATCGACGACGCCATCATGAAGGTCACCACCGTGATCCGCGGCGACGACCATGTCAACAACACCCCGCGCCAGATCCAACTCTACGAGGCACTGGGCTTTCCGGTGCCCCAGTTCGCCCACGTTCCCATGATCCTGGGGAGCGACAAGGCGCGTCTCTCCAAGCGCCACGGCGCCACCAGCGTGATGGCCTACCGCGACATGGGCTTTCTCCCCGAGGCGCTGGTGAACTATCTGGTACGTCTGGGGTGGAGCCATGGCGACGACGAGATCTTCACCCGCGAGGAGATGATCCAAAAATTCGACATCACCAACATCGGCCGCTCCGCCAGCGTCTTCAACACGGAGAAGTTGCTGTGGCTGAATGCCCATTACATCAAGACCGGCGATCCGGCACGTCTGGCCGGGCTGCTCCTGCCCCATCTGGAATCACGCGGCATCGACCCCCAGGGCGGGCCCGAGGTGGCCGCGGTGGTAAAGACGCTTCAGGAACGGGCCCAGACCCTGGAAGAGATGGCCGACCGGGCCGCCTTCTATTTCAAGGCCCCCGACGCCTACGACGAGGCCGCCCTGGCCAAGTTCGACAAGGAACACCTGCGGGCGGTCTACGACGCGGTGGCCCAAAGGCTGGCAACCGTCGCCACCGCCACGGCCGAGGATATCGACGCCCTGTTCAAGGAGATCTGCGCCGACAAGGGGTGGAAGATGGGCCAGGTGGGACAGCCGGTACGCGTCGCCCTCTCGGGCGGCAGCCAAGCCCCCGGTATCGGCGAGATCGTCGTCACCCTGGGGATCGGGGAGGCAGTCAAACGGATTGCCAGGGCCAGGGAAACCGTGGCTGCGTAGCACCACCCGCTTTTTCCCCTCACCCGGCCTTCGGCCACCCTCTCCCCGGGGGAAAGGGGGACATAACCCTTCCCCCCAAGGGAGAAGGTGCCCCGCAGGGGCGGATGAGGGGAAAAGGAAACAGGCGGACCGTCCCACCCCCCTCCGCCGGACATCCCCCCGAAACGTGGTACACTCTTCACCATGGGCACGACCATCACCATATCCCCGGTGAGCCGCATCGAGGGGCACGCCGCCATCACCATCCAATTGGACGGGGCCGGACAGGTGGCGGAGGCCCGCCTGCACGTCCGGGAATTCCGCGGATTCGAATCCTTTTGCCTGGGGCGTCCCTTTTGGGAGATGCCGACCATCACCGCCCGGATCTGCGGCATCTGCCCGGTCAGCCACGCCCTGGCTGCGGCCATGGCCGGGGAACGCCTCATGGGGGTAGCCATCCCCCCGGCAGCGCAGCACCTCCGCCGAATTCTCTCCCTGGCCCAACTGATCCTCAGCCATTCCCTCAGCTTTTTTCACCTCTCCGCCCCGGACATCGTCCTCGGCCTTGACAGCGACCCCACGGAACGGAATATCGTCGGCCTGGCGCGCCACCGCCCCGAGGTCATCCGCAAGGGCGTCCGCCTGCGCCAGATCGGCCAGGAGATCGTCAACCTGATCGGCGGCGGCCGCCTGCACCCGGAGCATATCGTTGCAGGGGGCATGGGGGAGCCGTTGGATGAGGAGGGGCGTGACGCCATTGTCGCCCTGCTCCCCGAGGCGCGGGAGTTGACGCGCTTTGCCCTCGATCTGTGGCAGGAACGGAGCGAGGGCTTTCGGTCCGAGATGGGGCCCTGCGGCGATTTCCCCAGCCTGTTCCTGGGGTTGGTGGGCGTGGGCGGGTGCCTCGACCATTACAGCGGCCGGTTGCGGTTCGCGGATGCGGCCGGCGGGACGGTCGGCGACCTGGCGCCGGAGGAGTACGCCGCCGCCATCCGGGAGACCGTGGCCACCGACAGCTACCTGAAGCCCACGGAATGTATTTTTGGCGGGGATCGCCTCTACCGTGTCGGCCCCCTGGCCCGCCTTTCCGTGGCCCCGTTCGCCGCTGCGCCCCAGGCGGAGCAAGCCCGCAAGGAACTTCTGGGGGGGCGGCGGACCGCCACCGCCAGCCTCGATTATCATCAGGCCCGGCTGATCGAGATGCTCTATGCCGTGGAGCGCATCGCGGGCCTCGTGGATGACCCGCTGTGCGTCGATCGCCAGGTCCTGGCCCGGGCCGGGGTGAATGCCTCCGAGGGGGTCGGCGTCACCGAGGCCCCCCGCGGCACCCTGATCCACCATTACCACGTGGACCGTGACGGCCTGTTGACCGGGGTCAACCTGATCGTGGCAACGGCCCATAATAGCCGCGCCATGGACCGGACCATCACCGACATCGCCCGGCAGCATCTCCAGGGGGGGGCGCTCGGCGAGGGGCTCCTTAACCGGGTCGAACACGGCATCCGCCTCTACGACCCCTGCCTCTCCTGCGCCACCCATGCGGTCGGCAGGATGGGCATGACCGTCATGCTGAGATCGGCCGACGGGAAGGTGCTGGACAGGGCTGTCCGGTAAGGCTAGAATAACCCCATGAGTTCGAGTGCATCCCTCTTCAACCTGACCACATCCTATACCCCCCGCGGCGACCAGCCCCAGGCCATTGCCGAACTGGTGGAAGGGATCGAGCGCGGCGACCAACATCAGGTATTGCTGGGGGTGACCGGTTCGGGCAAGACCTTCACCGTGGCCAACGTCATCGCCCAGACCGGCCGGCCGGCCCTGGTGCTGGCTCCCAACAAGACCCTGGCAGCCCAGCTCTACGGGGAGTTCAAGGAGCTCTTCCCGGACAACGCCGTGGAATACTTCGTCTCCTACTACGACTATTACCAGCCGGAAGCCTATCTCCCCACCACCGACACCTTCATCGAGAAGGATTCATCGATCAACGACGAGATCGACAAGATGCGCCACTCGGCCACCCGCAGCCTCCTGACCCGGCGCGACGTGATCATCGTGGCCTCGGTCTCCTGCATCTACGGCATCGGCTCGCCCGAGGCCTATGCCAGCCTGCACATCTTCTTCCACCAGGGAGAGGAGTACGGCCGCGACACCCTGCTGAAAAAGCTGGTGGAGATCCAGTACGAACGCAACGACATGGACTTTCACCGCGGCACCTTCCGGGTGCGGGGCGACGTGGTGGAGGTCTTCCCCGCCTACGACAGCGACAAGGCGCTGCGCATCGAGTTCTTCGGCGACGAGGTTGAGGCCATCAGCGAGATCGACCCCCTGCGGGGGGTGGTGCTCCAGAAATTGCCCAAGTGCGCCATCTATCCGGCATCCCATTACGTCTCCACCCGCGAGACCTTGGAAAAAGCGGTGGAGCAGATCCGCGTGGACCTGGGGGAGCGCCTCCGCTATTTCGGGGAGCGGAACATGCTGCTGGAGGCCCAGCGCATCGAGCAGCGCACCTTCTTCGACATCGAGATGATGGAGGAGATGGGGTTCTGCCAGGGGATCGAAAACTATTCCCGCTATTTCGACGGGCGCACGGAGGGGGAGCCCCCCTACACCCTGATCGACTACTTCCCCGAGGATTTCGTGCTCTTCGTGGACGAGTCCCATATCACGATTCCACAGGTTGGGGGCATGTACCGGGGGGACCGCAGCCGCAAGGAAACGCTGGTGCAGTACGGCTTCCGCCTGCCGGCGGCCCTGGACAACCGGCCGCTCAATTTTCAGGAGTTCGAACGGCGCATCCGCCAGGCGGTATACGTTTCGGCCACGCCGGCGGATTTCGAGATGGAGCGGAGCGGCGGCGTCTTCGTGGAACAGGTCATCCGCCCCACCGGGCTGGTGGACCCGAAGATCGAGATCCGCCCGGCGACGGCTACCCCCCCTCAATCCCCCCCTAAACTAGGGAGGGAGGCTGCACTCGGCCAGGTGGACGACCTCCTTCACGAGGTCCGGGCAACCGTGGCCAAGGGTGAACGTGTGCTGGTGACTACCCTGACCAAGCGCATGGCCGAGGAGTTGACCAACTATTATCAGGAGTTGGGGGTCAAGGTGCGCTACCTGCACTCGGACATCGTCACCATCGAGCGGATGCAGATCCTGCGTGACCTGAGGATGGGGGAGTTCGACGTGCTGGTGGGCATCAACCTGCTGCGGGAGGGGCTGGACCTGCCGGAGGTTTCCCTCGTGGCCATCCTGGACGCCGACAAGGAGGGGTTCCTCCGTTCCGCCCGCTCCCTGATCCAGACCTGCGGCCGGGCCGCCCGCAATGTGGACGGCCGGGTGCTGATGTACGCCGATGTGGTGACCCGCTCCATGCAGGCCTGCCTCGACGAGACCGAGCGCCGTCGCGTCAAGCAGTTGGCCTATAACGAGGAGTTCGGCATCACCCCCGAGACGGTCAAAAAGGGGATGGGCACGATCCTGGGGTCCATCGAGGAGAAGGATTACTACACCCCGGCGAGCGGCGTGGCCGAGACGACCGAGGAGTATGTGGCGCCCAAGGAAATCCCCAAGCTGGTCAAGAAGCTGCGCAAGGAGATGCTGGCGGCGGCCAAGGCGCTGGATTTCGAAACCGCCGCAGGATTGCGGGACCGGATCAAGCGGCTGGAGGAGATGGAGTTGGCTTTGCGGTGAAGATCGTGAATGGTGGAGAGTGAAGAGTGAAGGGCTGGCGGCTTCAGGGTTTGTACCTTTCACCTATTCACGCTTCACTTTTTCCGTGTCTCTGCGTCTCTGTGGCAGAATTGCCGTTTGGATCATAGGATCAAAGTTTGACATTGAACCCTGAACATCTCACCAACCGCTACCACGAAACCGGCACCCTCGACCTTGCAACGGTCAAGGCCTTCCAGAAATGTATCTTGGCCTACCACCACGCCAACCCCCGCCCCATGCCGTGGCGCGAGACCCGCGACCCCTATTGCATCCTGATCTCCGAGATCATGCTCCAGCAGACCCAGGTGGAGCGGGTCAAGGCCAAGTATGCCGAGTTCCTGGCGGCCTTTCCCACACTCGCCGACCTTGCCGCCGCGCCCTTGCCGGAGGTATTGCGGGTGTGGCAGGGACTGGGGTACAACCGCCGCGCCCTGGCCCTCAAGCGGTGCGCCGAGGAGATCGTGGACCGCTTTGCTGGCCAATTCCCCACAACAATCGAGGAGTTGGAATCCCTGCCCGGTATCGGCCCGTACACGGCCCGGGCCGTGGCGACCTTTGCCTTCGGTGCGGTAGAGGCGTTCATCGAGACCAATATCCGCACGGTCTTCATCCATTTCTTTTTCCACAACAGGGACAAAGTAGGGGACCGGGAGATCATGCCCTTGGTCGCGGCGACTCTGGACAGAGGCGACCCCCGCACATGGTTCTATGGGTTGATGGACTACGGCGTGATGCTCAAGCAGAGCCATCCCAATCCCGGCCGCCGCAGCGCCCACCACACCCGACAGTCGCGATTCGAGGGGTCGAACCGCCAGTTGCGCAGCCGCATGTTGCGGGCGGTTATGGAACATCCGGGTATAACGGCCCTGGCGTTGGCCAAACTGCTTGGGGCCGAGCAGGAAACGGTGCAGAGCAATCTTGAAGCCATGCAGCGCGAGGGATTTCTCTGCAAACAGGGGAAGGGGATGGGTATCAGGGGGTAGTGTCCCACGACTAACCGCACGGGACACTAAAACGAGGAGAGGGCAGCATCGTCGCTGCCCTCCCATGGAACGTCGTCAACCGTTCAAACGGTTACTGCTTGTGGCACTCTTTGCAGGAGGTCGGCCCTTTGGCCATGGTGCTGTGGCAACCTTTGCAGGTCTTGTGAGCCCAGTCTTTGCCGAACCCTTCGATCTTGCCGCCGGCTGCGGAAGCGTGGCATTTCGTACAGTCCTTCAGCATTTCCTGGTGGGCCTTGTGATTGAACGTGACGCCTCTTTTCAGTGTGATCACGTCGGCGGCAAAAGCGGTCCCGGCAAAGGCTGCGATGGCGAGGATGGCGATTACGGTCTTTTTCATGATTTCTCTCTCCTTGAAGGTGGTGTGCTGCAAAAATTTGTATACGCGATAATGCATTGTAAGGCCGAGGTCCGTCAATCTATTTTTTATCCGCGCCTTTGTCGGCTGCGCGCCGTGCTTTCTCTGCGGCTTCCGGCTGCCGATTCGCCCGGGGCACGGGCGGTTGCGTCAGCGAGACGTCGGTATTTTCTCATGCTCCGCAGTTTGTTACACTGGTTATATACATATCATGTGCCAAAAGATGATGATGTCATAATATGTTGAAATCATTTTGGTTGGTTGAACTGGCGCCGGAGGGATGTGCCCGTTCTCTACCGCAATTGAGGTGGTGGCTTGTTCTTTTGGGATAGATGGCGGCGGCCTGAAAAAGCCTTGCCATGCGGCCCTGTTCATGTAAAATCCCTAGAAGCAGGGAATCACACAGATGGAGGACACGGAGATATGAAACAACTCAACAACAGGCGCGGCTTCACCCTCATCGAGATCATGGTGGTGATCGTCATCCTGGCGCTTTTGGCTGCGCTGGTCGGCCCCAAGATCATGGGCCGCACCGATGACGCCAAGATCCAGACCACCAAGACCCAGATCAGAAACCTGGAGTCGGCCCTTAAGCTCTATAAGCTCGACAACGGCGCTTATCCCTCCACGGAACAGGGGTTGAACTCCCTGGTGACAAAGCCGACCGTGGGGGCTATCCCCAAGAACTTCAAGGAGGGGGGCTATCTGGAGAGCAAGAACGTGCCCAAGGATGGCTGGGGCAACGACTTCCTCTATGTGTCGCCGGGCGAACACGGGGATTACGACCTCTACTCCTACGGTGCCGACGGAGCCAAAGGGGGCGACGGGAAGAACGCCGATATCAACAGTTGGGATCTGAAGTAGCCCTTTTTCGCATTTAAGGTTGAAATTTTGTTTTTCTGCGTTATAGTTGACCGCCTAACCTATTATTTTAATTATGAATAAAAGTTTTTAGCCGGTCTAAAGCACGGTTCTCTATCATCCTTGAGGAGGCAGCACTATGACGCAGAAGTATGTGTATTTCTTTGGCAACGGCCAGGCCGAGGGTCGGGCAGAGATGAAAAATCTGTTGGGGGGCAAGGGGGCCAATCTGGCGGAAATGACCAGTATCGGCCTTCCGGTCCCCCCCGGCTTTACCATTACCACCGAGGTCTGCACCGAATTTTATAAGAATAACCAGGCGTATCCCGAATCCCTGACCGCGACCGTGGCCGAAAACCTCACAAAGGTCGAGGCGCTGATGGGGAGAAAATTCGGCGACCCCAAGAACCCCCTGCTCGTCTCCGTCCGTTCCGGCGCCCGCGCCTCCATGCCGGGTATGATGGACACCATCCTCAATCTTGGCCTCAACGATACCACGGTCCAGGGCATCATCGCCCAGAGCGGGGACGAACGGTTCGCCTATGACGCCTACCGCCGTTTCGTGCAGATGTATTCCGACGTGGTCATGGGCATGGAGAAGGATATCCTCGAACACCTGCTGGAACAGAAGAAGGAGCAGCGGGGCGTCCACCAGGATACGGAGCTGACGGCCGCCGACTGGCGGGAATTGGTCGGGGCGTTCAAGCTCAAGATCAAGGATGAGTTGGGGAAGGAATTCCCCGAAGATCCCCATGAACAGCTGTGGGGGGCCATCGGCGCCGTTTTCGGCTCGTGGATGAACCCGCGCGCCATTACCTACCGCAAGCTCAACAACATCCCCGCCGAGTGGGGCACCGCCGTCAACGTCCAATCCATGGTGTTCGGCAATATGGGCGACGATTGCGCCACCGGCGTGGCGTTCACCCGCGATCCCTCCACCGGCGAAAACTACTTCTTCGGCGAATTCCTGGTCAACGCCCAGGGAGAGGACGTGGTGGCGGGCATCCGCACCCCCCAGCCGATCAACCGCGTCAAGGACAAGGACGGCAAGCTACCCTCCATGGAGGAGGTCCTGCCCGAATGCTACCGGCAGTTGGCGGATATCCGCGACACCCTGGAAAAGCATTACAAGGACATGCAGGACATCGAATTCACCATCGAGAAGGGCAAGCTCTTCATGCTGCAGACCCGCAACGGCAAGCGCACCGCGCCGGCAGCCATCAAGATCGCCGTGGATATGGTGAAGGAAGGGCTGATCGACGAGAAGGAGGCGGTCCTGCGGGTCCAGCCCTCCCAGCTCGACCAGCTCCTGCACCCTTCCCTCGATCCCGCCGCCGCCAAGCAGATCATCGCCAAGGGGTTGCCGGCCTCGCCGGGCGCCGTTTCCGGCCAGGTGGTCTTCAGCGCCGATGAAGCCGAGGCCGAAGCCAAGGTGGGCAAGAAGGTGATCCTGGTGCGCATCGAGACCAGCCCCGAGGATATCCACGGCATGCACGCCGCCCAGGGTATCCTCACCGCCCGGGGCGGCATGACCTCCCACGCGGCGGTTGTGGCCCGCGGCATGGGGAAATGCTGCGTGGCCGGCTGTGGCGACATCAAGGTGGACTACGCCGGCGAAGCCTTTACGGCCAGGGGCGGCGTGGTGGTGAAGAAGGGGGACACGATCACCCTGGACGGGTCCTGCGGCGAAGTGATGCTGGGCGCCGTGCCGACGGTCGCCCCGGCCATGACCGGAGACTTCGCCCAATTGATGGCATGGGTCGATACCTACCGCAAGCTCAGGGTCCGTGCCAATGCCGATACCCCCCACGATGCCAAGGTTGCCCGTCAGTTCGGCGCCGAGGGAATCGGCCTGTGCCGCACCGAGCACATGTTCTTCGACGCCGAGCGTATCGCGGCCGTCCGGGAGATGATCCTCTCCGAGGAGCTGGAAGGGCGCGAAAAGGCCCTGGCCAAGATTCTGCCCATGCAGAAGGGGGATTTTATCGGCCTCTTCCGCGAGATGAAAGGGCTGCCGGTAACCATCCGTCTGCTGGACCCGCCGCTGCACGAGTTTCTGCCCCAGGAGGAAAAGGACCTGGAGGAGCTTTCCAAGACCATGAAGGTGCCGGTAGGCGCCCTCAGGCACAAGGTGGAGTTCCTGCACGAATTCAACCCGATGCTCGGTCATCGCGGCTGCCGCCTGGGCATCACCTTTCCCGAAATCTACGACATGCAGGTGCGGGCCATCATGGAGGCGGCCTGCGAACTGGTCAAGAATGAAGGGTTCTCCATCGTCCCGGAGATCATGATCCCCCTGATCGCGACGGTCAAGGAGCTTCAGGTGCTCAAGCAGAACGCCGTGGCCATCTGCGACGAGGTCATCGCCCGGTACGGCGTCACGCTGGAGTACCTGATCGGCACCATGATCGAGTTGCCCCGCGCGGCGCTGACCGCCGACGAGATCGCCGGCGAGGCCGAATTCTTCTCCTTCGGCACCAACGACCTGACCCAGACCACCTTTGGCCTTTCCCGGGACGATGCCGGTAAATTCCTGCCGTTCTACGTGGACCACGGTATCCTGGCGGAGGACCCTTTTGTGTCGCTGGACCAGAACGGCGTCGGCCAGCTGGTCAAAATTGCGGTGGAGAAGGGGCGCGCCACTCGCCCGAAGATCAAGCTGGGCATATGCGGCGAACATGGCGGCGACCCGTCTTCGGTCATCTTCTGCCACGAGGCCGGGCTGGACTACGTCTCCTGCTCCCCCTTCCGGGTACCCATCGCCCGGCTGGCGGCGGCCCACGCGGCCTTGGCCCCCTGATTCCGTTTCCCCGCAACAGAGCCTGATTACGAAGGCCCCCCGGAATAGTTCTCTCCGGGGGGCCTTCGTTGCGTTGTTGGGAATTAAAATTTTAACGCACTGAATATGCAGGTATATTTTTCAAAAGCGTTCTTCATTATGTCGTTTTGAGAGAATATACTCTACCATGGCACCGCCGCTCTGGCGGGCAATTATTTTAAATTACCCCTCTTTTTAGATATCGACTACGTTCCCATTCCAGGCTCGTGGCAAAACTGCTCGAAAAGTGGTTGCCACAGGTATAAACGTGGCTAGGAAAGTTTGAAACGGTTCACCATCTGCTGGAGTTCCGCGGCCGACGTGGCCAGGCCGGAGGCGGCCGACTCCGTCTGCTCCGCCCCGGAGGCTGCCTCGCTGATGACGCGGGTAATGAGATGCATGTTCTCGGTTATGGCCGAGGTGGTTGTGGACTGGCCGGTGGCGGCGGTCGACACCTGGGACACCTGGCCGTGGAGGACGCCGATCTGACGGAGGATTGCGCCAATGGCCTCGCACGAGTGGCGTACCCCTTCGCCACCTTCGCGTACGCTGCCTGAGCTCTGCTCCATGGAAGAGACCACGTTTCCGACATCCTTCTGGAGAGCGTCAATAATGGTCTGAATCTCGCGGGTCGCCGACGTGGTCCGCTCGGCGAGGCTGCGCACCTCGTCGGCGACCACCGCAAATCCGCGTCCCTGCTCGCCTGCCCGCGCCGCTTCAATGGCTGCGTTCAGGGCCAGCAGGTTGGTCTGGTCGGCGATGTCACCGATGGTGGCCAGGATGTCGCCGATGCGCGTTGAATTGTCCCCCAGGGATTTTACCGCCTCCGTGGTCTCGGTGATTACCCCCTCGATGGCCCCCATGGTTCCGGACATGCCGGAAATGATCTGTTCCCCCTCCCGTGACACCTGCTCCGCCTCCCTGGCCATGTCGGACATTTCGAGGCATCTGGTGGATATGTCCGTGCTCGCGGTCGCCAGGTTATCGACCGCGGCGCTGACCGAGGCGGCCTGGGTGGCGGCACTTTCGGTGCCGTCGGCGATGGTTGCGGAGGTCTGCCGCAGTTGCTCCGAGGAAGCGGCGATCTGGCCCGACGTCGTCTGGATCCCCATGACGATTCCCCGCATCGAGTGCTGAAGTTCCCGAAGGGAACGCAGTATGGCGCTCACCTCATTGTTGCGTTTGATCTGGATATCCCGCTGCAGGTCGCCGGTGGCCATCTCCTTGAGATAGCCAATGGTCCTGTTGATGGGCGAGGTGATGGACCAGATGTTGATCCAACTGAACAGGGTGCCGAGAATGGTGAAGAGTATGACGGCCAGGGATGTGGCCGAGAGGGATTGGGTCTGGCCGACCGCTCCGGCTGCGATGATGCAGAAACTGTAGCATACGCAGAGGATGATGATGCGGACGCGGATGGTCAGGTTAAGATACATGTTCCAGAGAGTTTTCATTGAACGTCCCCATTCTGTGCAATGTTTGGACCGTGTGCCGGCATACCATCGGCTCAGGGGTATCCCATGACGACATGCCACGGGTCCGGATGATGCGATGTCAGCCCCTGTTGGAGAAATCGCTTCGCGATTACTGCTCGCCGAACACCAGGGCGCTAAAGATGTAGATGTCGCACTCCTTCTGCCAGGCGTTCTCGGGCAGACCGGCCTTGATGCAGGTATGTTTCAGGAAGGTGTCCCGATCCCAACCGTATTCGGTGGCCACCTGGGGGAGCAGAACGCCCCGGTAGCTGTCCTTGACGATATAGATGCCGTGCTTTCCCACCTGGATCTGATCAACCGATGTGATCTTCTCCAGAGGGGAGAGTACCGATATCTCAAGGTTGAAATCGTCCAGATCCTGGGACTTCATGGGGTAGAAGCGCGGGTCGCGGGTCGCGGCCGACACGGCCATCTCCTGCACCAGGCTGTAGAGCGGCTTGTCCGAGACGAAGTTGCCGATGCAGCCTCGCAGGCGTTCGTGCTGCTTGATGGTCACGAAACAGCCGTTTTCGCAGGCGAGCCCCTTTGAGGTGGTCCCGGCAGGGGGGATCTGCCCGGTGGCGACATAGGCAACGATGGTGCTGCGGGCAATCTTCAGCAGTTCCTTCTGTTCCCTTTTGGTCAAAAGTTCCGCCATAACGCCTCCTACCTGTAGTTCTTGCGCCGGAACAGCCCGGTCTTCAGGCTGACGATCCGGTCCAGGAACAGGATACCGTCCAGGTGGTCCATCTCGTGCTGGATGGCCACCGCCTCGAATCCGGTTGCGGTGAAAATCCGCTCCGTTCCGTCCGGTTCGTCGTATCTGACCGTGATCTCGGTGGCCCGTTCCACATCCCCGGTATAGTCCGGCACGCTCATGCATCCCTCGCGCATGACGGCCGTTCCGCTCCGGGCTGTAATCTCCGGGTTGATCATGCACAGTTGGCCGTGGTTGTTGTCCTTGCCGTGCCGGCTGGCCGACACGTCCACCACGCAGACCCGCAGGGTAACCCCGATCTGGGGCGCCGCCACTCCCACCGATCCCGGTCCCTCGCGCATGGTGTCGAGTAGATCCCGGATCAGGTCATGTATCGCGTTGTCAATGGTTATAACCCGGTGGCAGAGCTTTTTGAGCACCGGGTGCGGATAGCGCAGAATAGGTTGAGTTGCCATATGTCAGAAGGCCACCGGCGTAACCACCCGCACGCCGATTTCCACGTTCAGCTCCTTTTTCAGATCTCCCAGCAGCGCTTCAAGCTCTTCAGGGGTTTGCCCGTCCGGCAGGGCCGCTTCCAGCATCATCACGTAGACCGGCTCGTCGTCCGTGCCGATCAGTTTGGTATTCAGGTCGGTGATATTGACGCCCCGCTCCGCCAGTTCATTGGTCACGCGGTAGACGATGCCCGGCTGGTCGGCTCCGTAGACCGAGATCAGACAGATCTCCCCCGGGGTTTCCAGGCGGGCGATCTCGTCGGCCTGGAGGGTGCGTACGGCCAGGGACATACCGAGCCCGTCGCAAACCGGCTTCAGTTCGTCGTAGAGGCGGCTCTTGCTGAACGGCTTTACATGGGATACGATCAGGATCACGGCAAACTCGCCGGCCAGCATGGTGCAACTGGAGTCGGCGAGGTTGCACCCCAAGCGGAAGAGCGCTGCGGCAATGCCGGAAACGATGCCGGTGCGGTCCTTGCCGACAACGGATACGGCATAATGCAGGATGTCAGGCTGCGGTGTCATATAACCCCCACGGGATTCGGTCATGGTCTTCGTGACGGAATCGGATTTGGTCTGCACAAGAAAGAAAATCCAAGTATAATATTTTATCCCGCATATCAGGAAGGAAAATCTCCATGAGCCCCAACATTGTTCGTTCCGTCTGCCCCTACGACTGTCCCGACGCCTGCGGTTTGCTGGTGGAGGTGGAGGATGGCCGTGCCGTGCGTGTCGCCGGCGACCCCGACCACCCCATGACCCGCGGCCTGCTCTGCCCCAAGATGCATCACTACGAGCGTACGGTCCACTCGCCGCGCCGCCTGACGACCCCGCTGATGCGCACCGGTCCCAAGGGGGAGGGGCGCTTCGAACCTGTTTCGTGGCCGGAGGCGATCGAGCGCATCTGCTCCTGCTGGAAGGGGCTGATCGCCAGCTACGGGGGGGAATGCGTCCTCCCCTATTCCTATGCCGGCACCATGGGGCTGGTGCAGAGGAACAGCGGGCACCCCTTCTTCCACAAGCTGGGGGCCTCGCGCCTGGAACGGACCATCTGCTCCCCGGCCAAGGACGCGGGGTGGAAAGCGGTCATGGGGGACACCCCCGCTATGGAGCCGGAGGAGGTGGAGCAGAGCGATCTGGTGATCCTGTGGGGGATCAACGCCAGCGCCACCAGCATCCACGCCATGCGGGACGTCCAGGCGCCGCGGCGGCGCGGCGCTCGTGTCTGGGCCATCGACACCTACCGCACCCCGACCTGCGAGGCTGCGGACGAGGCCTTTATCGTGCGCCCCGGCGGCGATGGCGCCCTGGCCCTGGGGATGATGCACGTCATGGTCCGGGACGGCCTGGCGGATCGAGAATTTATCCGGGATAACGTGCTCGGCTTCGAGGAGTTCGCCGAAAAGGTGCTCCCCGATTGCACCCCGGAGCGGATGGCGGAGGTCTGCGGCCTGCCCGCCGCTGTCATCGAGCGCCTGGCGCGGGAGTTTGTGGCTGCAAAGGCCCCCTTCGTCCGCCTGGGGAGCGGTCTCTCCCGCTACGGCAACGGCGCCATGACTGTCCGCACCATCGCCTGCCTCCCCGCCGTCAGCGGGGCATGGCAGCGCCCCGGCGGCGGCGTGTTTCCCGGCACCTCCACCGGGGGAGCCTTCCCCCTGCACCGGATCACGCGGGAGGAGTTCATGGAGCGGCCGACGCGCCTGGTGAGCATGAACCAACTGGGGAGTGCGCTGACCGAACTGGACGACCCGCCCATCATGTCCCTCTACGTCTATCACTCCAATCCGGCTGCCGTGACCCCCGACCAGAACGCCGTCATCAGGGGGCTTGAGCGCAACGACCTGTTTACGGTAGTGCATGAGCGCTTCCTGACCGATACGGCCCGCTATGCCGACATCGTCCTGCCGGCCACCACGTCCCTGGAACAGCCGGACCTGTACCGCTGTTACGGCGGCTACCATAGTCAGCGTTGCAGCGCAGCCATACCGCCGGTGGGGGAGGCCAAATCCAACTGGGAGGTGTTCTCGCTCCTGGCAGCCGGCATGGGATGGGACGAGCCCTTTTTCAGGCTGTCGGCCGACGATCTGGTTGAACAGTTGCTTGACTTCGACACCCCATGGCGGGATCGGGAGACGACCCAACGCCTGCGGGATGGGGAGCCGGTACTACTAACGCCCCCCTCGAATCCCAAAGGGGACTGGAAGACCCCCTCCGGCAGGATCGAGATCTTGAACATCCGGGAGCCGGAGCCCCTGCCGCGCCTGCTCCCCACCCATGCCGCAGGTGACGGCTTTCCCCTGTGGCTGCAGCCGGCAACCACCCCCTATGCCCTCAATTCCAGCTTTTACGAGCAGGACGACCTGCGTGAGAAACAGGGGCCTGTGGCGTTGCGGATGCACCCGTTGGATGCGGCTGGGCGGGGGTTGTGTGACGGCCAACGGGTGACGGCCTACAATAATCTCGGCGAGGTGGCGTTTGTCCTCAGGGTGACGGATTGGGTCCCCGCAGGGACCGTGGTCACGGAAGGGGTCTGGTGGCGGGAGTTCTGCCCCGGCGAGCGGGGGGTGAACGCCCTGACGTCCCAACGCCTGACCGACGGTGGCCGGGGGAGCACGTTGTACGATGTGGCGGTGGAGGTGCGGGGAGGTTAGCGTTTCCGTAGCACCCGCTTATCCCCCACCCGGATGGTCAGCTTCTCGCTGTCGAAGTATTCCAACAGCGGGATGAGAAATTTGCGCGACAGACCGGTCTGTTCCCGGTATTCGGGCGGGGTGATCTCCCCCTTGGCCTGGATGAGGGCCACCAGCTTCTCCCGCAGGCCGTTCAGGGCCGGGGCGGCATAGAACAGGTCGCTGGAGATGCGCACCGCCTCTCCCTTCCTGACCAAGAGGGCCAGGTTGTCGCGAACGGTCTTCTCGTCGCAGCGGAACCGCTCCATGGTCTCCTTGATCGTCGGCGGCTCGTTCCCCTTTTCCCCCAGGAACGTTGTGATCTTTCCGGCCAAGCTGTCGCTTGAGGTGGAACTCTGCACCGCCCGGCCGGCCGGTTTCACGATATCCCGGTCGGAGATCAGGGCGCCGTCCCGTTCCATGGCCGACAGTACCGGGGTGAAGAAGCGCTGGTCGCTCCTCTTGGGCAGACGCGTCTTGAGCTCCTCTTTGCCCATCCCCTCCCTGAGCGGATTGGCTGCCAGAAAGGCGGTGACCTCCCCCAGCAGACCGCTCTTCAGGGTCGCAAACGCCTCCCGTGACAGAAAGGTGCGTGGCTCCCGGATCACCTGGAGGATTTCCCCGGAGGTGAGCAGCCCGGACAGGGCTGTTTCGGCCGCTTTGCGCGGGATGCCGGAACGGAACAGGATCTCCTCGAAAGCGATCCCCGAGAGCAGGCTTTGGCTGACGAGCAGGGCGCAGATGCGCTGGTGTTCTTCGCTTCCCAGCACCCCCAGCAACTGGAGTGCCTCGTCGCTGCGCCGGCGTCGGCGGGGAGGAAAGGGGTCCAGCACCAGGCCGCCCCCCACCGTTGTGGCGGGAGAGGCGACCCGCAGAATGTAGCTGTCCCCCGGCAGCAGCAAGGCCGGTTCCTTGAGGCGCAACTGCACGAACGCGCTCTCCCCCGGCAGCAGTGTGTCCCGGTCCAGCAGGATCACCTGGGCCGGCACTTCGTAGGTGGCGGAATGGAGCCGCAGGGTGGCGCGATGTTTCAACTCCCGCGGCGCCGAGGCCAGATGGTCCAGGCGCGCATCCACCGTCCGGGTCGCCCGGAAGACCCCCCGAGGCACGAGCACGTTGCCCCGGTGCACCTGATCCAGGTCCACGCCCTGCACGTTCACCGCCAGGCGCTGTCCGGCCATCCCGGTATCGACCTTGCTGCCGTGGGCCTGGATGCCGCGCACCCGTCCTTCCCGGCCCGAGGGGAGCAGTTCCAGTTCGTCGCCCACCCTGATCTCGCCCGAGAGCAGGGTGCCGGTCACCACCGTGCCGAAGCCGGCCATGGTGAAGACCCGGTCCACCGGCAGGCGGAAGTGCCCTTCCCGCCGTTTTTCCGCGCTCAGTTCCGCCAGTCTGCCCAGTTCTGCCTTCAGCGCATCCAGCCCCTCGCCCGTGCGCGCCGAGACCGGTATGATCGGCGCGTTTTCCAGAAAACTGCCGGCCGTGAATTCCCGCACCTCCTCGGTGACCAGGGCCAGCCACTCCGGGTCCACCATGTCCCGCTTGGTCAGGGCGATCAGTCCGCTCTTCACTCCCAGAAGCCGCAAGATGTCCAGGTGCTCCCGGGTCTGGGGCATGATCCCCTCGTCGGCGGCGATCACCAGCATGACCAGGTCCATCCCCCCCACGCCGGCCACCATGGTGCGCACGAATTTTTCGTGGCCCGGCACGTCCACGATGCCGAAGCGGATGCCGCCCGCTAGTTCGAGGTGGGCGAATCCCAACTCGATGGTGATGCCGCGGGCCTTCTCCTCCTTGAGGCGGTCGGTGTCGATGCCGGTCAGGGCCTTTACCAGCGAGGTTTTGCCGTGATCGATGTGCCCGGCGGTGCCGAGAATGAGATGTTTCATGGGATTTCCTTCAGGAGGTTGTTGAAAAACAGCCATCTCGTCGCCGTCCTCGAAGTCCCTTTTGTGACTGAGGCCTTTGGCCTCACCCTTCGGGCGCCTTCGCGGTCCAATTCCACGAGTGAAATTGTGCGGCGTAGCGCTGCTACGCCTCCGCAAGGCCTTCTGCGGGTGCGGCGATCTGACTATTTTTGAACAACCTGAGTTTTCCAACAGTCTGCTAGGATTCAGTCCCGTGAGGGGGACGGGAAAAGGGGTGTTATGCCTGCCGGCTGAAGCGGTAGCCCACCCCGCGCACGGTCTGGAAATGGACCGGTTTGCCGGGGTCGGGCTCGAAGTACCTGCGCAGGCGGACGATGAAGTTGTCCAGGGTTCTGGTCTCGGTGTCGCTGGTGTAGCCCCAGACCGACTGGAGCAACTCGCCCCGCGGGATGATCTCTCCCTCCTTCTGAAAGAAGAGCGCAAGAACGCGCACCTCCATCTCGGTCAGATCGATCTCCCCCTGGGCGGTGCGGGCGCGGTAGGAAAGCGGAAACACCTCGTTGGCCCCGAAGCGGTACCCCTCCTCCACCGGGTCGGGGCGATACCAGGACGACCGGCGCAGCATTCCCTTCACCCGCAGCAAAAACTCCATCAGGTTGAACGGTTTGGTCAGGTAGTCGTCGGCCCCGTTCTCCAGCCCTTCCACCCGGTCGCTATCCTCGGAGCGGGCGGTCAGCATGAGGATCGGCACGCGCGGGTCCAGTTTGCGCACGGCGCGGCAGACCTGGAAGCCGTCCATGCCGGGCAGCATGACGTCCAGGATGATCAGATCGAAATGTTCCACCTCCAGGGTGACCAGCGCTTTTTCGCCCGAGTCGAAATGGCTGACGCGGCAACCCTCCTCCTCAAGGTTGAAACAGATGCCGCGGGCCAGGTGGATCTCGTCCTCGACAAGCATGATGTGGGGTTTATCGTTTGTCATACTCTGCATATCCTCAAGCAGCGGGGATTTTGATGGTAAAGGTGCTTCCTTTGCCAAGCCCTTCGCTTGTTACGCCGACCGTTCCTCCGTATCCCTTGATGACCGACTGGACGATATAGAGCCCCAGCCCGGTCCCCCGCACATATTCGTCGGTCTGGCGGACGCGGTAGAACATCTCGAAGATTTTTTTCAGTTCCTTATATTCCAAGCCACGCCCACAGTCCCTGACCGAGAGAATGAGATGAACCCCTGCTTTGCTGAGTGTTACGGAGATATCGGGGGACTCGGGCGAATAGAGTTCGGCGTTTTCAAAAAGATTGCGCAGCACCATGCCCATTTCTTCGGGATCGACGGAGGCCTTGAGCCCCGCCTCGGTTTCCAGGGAGATATTCCCCCCCTGGGCCAACCTGTTGCGTTCCCGCTCCACATGCTCTTCCAGGAGTGCCGAAATATCGGTCAGGCGCCGCTCGGGCGGTTTGCGGCGCTGTTCCAGGCGCGCCGCCATGAGCAGGTTGTTGATCAGGTAGTGCAGGCGTTCCGTATCGGCCAACATGGTGCCCACGAAGTTGTCCAGCTTTTCCTCGGACGGTCGTCTCAGGCGGATGGTTTCGAGGTGGAGCTGGATGGAGGCCAGGGGCGATTTCAGTTCATGGGTCACCTGGGAGATGATGTTACGCTGCTGGGCGTAAAGGTTCGACTGGCGGTTCCAAAAGTGGAAGATGACGTACACGCCGACCAGTATGGCCACCAGCATGGCCAGCCCCTCGACCATGACCGGCCAATTGTACCCCTGGCCCAACAGCTCCGGGCGGTATTTCTCCGCCAGTTTGCGAAACTCGCGGTGCTTGCCGATGAACCAATAGATCCAGCAGACCACCAGGGTGATCCAGACCACCTGGACGGCGATCAGCGCCATGACCGGATTCAATATGCGTCGGAGGAGTCGCATGTCAGTGGAACGCCATGAGCAGTTTTTTGATGTTGACCTGCATCAGCTCAAGATAGCTGCCGTTCATCATATCCGGATGTTCGTTTCCCATCACCCCCAGGGGCACCAGGGCGGCGTCGATCCTTTTGGCGATCTGCGTGAGCGGTCGGGTAGGGGGGCGGTGGTTGCGGAAGATCAGGTGCACCCCCGCCAGCCTGCCCCTGGCGATCATCCGCGACATCCTTTCCGCGCTGATCTCTGTCCTCTCATCGGGCACGACCACCTCCACAGGCATCAGGCCATAGCGGTTGAAGAGAAAGCTCCAGGCCCCGGTTTGGGCCATAAAGGGTTTGGGAGGCATCTGCGCCAGCAGGGCTCCGGTTTCGTTATCCATCTTTGAAAGTTCAAAGAAGAAGCGGCGGGAATTGCGTTTGAAGTCCGCCGCCCGCGCGGGGCGTAGTTCGACAAGAGCCCGCAGTACGGCGGGAGCGATGCGGTCGCGTACGATCCGCGGGTCCAGCCAGACGTAGAGTTGCGGGATGGAGGGACCTCCGGCAACAGCCGGTTCCCGCGACCTGGCAAAGCGGTTCGCGACGGCAAGATCCTCCTGACGGGCGGCGTTGATGACCGGCACGTTTGCTCCGACTGCCGCGATGAGGCGGTCGCTCCAGGGGTCTCCCCCCTCCCCGATACGGATGACCAGTTCCGTCCCTTTCATTTTTGCCAGGTACCCTTCGCGAAAGACGTATTCGGAGGGGTACATCCCGGGCGCGAGGACGGTGGACACCACCACATGCCGCCCGCCGATCTTGCGGACAATGTCACTCAAGGGGGATACCGTGCCGACCACCCTGATCGGCCCATCGGCCGCCGAAGCGGCAAAGGGGAGAACGGTAAGCCAGAGGATCACGATCGTGATCGTTCTGAGCGATGTTACCACCATCTGACAGCTCCTTATGAAGGCTTGCGTATAACCGTGTTATTCTGTTATAAACTCAGGGCGCCGCCAACGCAATCCATTATTACCACCGGGGAGAATAAATGACCATGCTCAATCCCGATGTAAAGCGGGTTCACCGCACCATGATTGTTTACCGCGTTGTCCAGGTTGTGCTGATTGCCCTGTTGGGATATATGGCGTTCAATTTCCAGAGGCTCTTTGCCCTGCGCGGCCGGCCGGACCAATTCATCACCAGTATCGTCACCGCCATCGTGGTCCAGTTGATCCTGATCTATCCGATTTACCGGCTTGCCTGGCGCGACGCCGGGATCGAGATCGAGGGGAGCGTGCCCGGCCTGTCCAGCGAACAACTGGCCGCGTTGCGTAAGAGACGCCTGATGGGCGACCTGTGGAAATCCTGCGCCGTCATCTTTTTTCTCACCTTCGTCGTCATGGCCCCCGATCAGGCAAAGGCGAAGGCGGCGCCGCTGGTGCTTTCCTGTACTCTCTTCTCGTTCCTCTTCGCCTGCCTGTCCTACTTCCAATGTTTTAATTTCAGTGTCAGGAAGCGTCTGAAACAGGCGGAGTGACCGGGACGCCCTGAGAAGGATCGCGGCGGCGATATCGCCATGCTGTATCCCCTTGCCGTGCGCAGCAACCACCTTGCGCGGTGGAATCGGCTACGCCCTTACGAGGCGGGCTCGCCAAAAAACACCGCCATTTTTCTGAAGACCTCCTCCGTAGTACCTTTCACCAGCGCCGTATCGGGCAGAGAGCGCAGAAAAATCCTGCCGTAATTCTTGGTGGTCACCCGCCGGTCGAGGATCAGCACCGCGCCGCGGTCATCCCTGCTACGGATCAGGCGACCGAACCCCTGGCGGAATTTGATGACCGCCTGGGGCACGGAAAATTCGCGGAACGGATCGCCGCCGGCGGCCTGGATTTGTTCGGTGCGGGCCTGTTGTACCGGCTCGGTCGGCACCTGGAAGGGGAGCCGGGCGATGATCACCAGTCTGAGCGCCTCCCCCTTGACGTCCACCCCCTCCCAGAACGAATCGGTGCCGAACAGTACGGCATTGTTCTCTTTGCGGAAGCGGGAGAGCAGGGCATGGCGGCCGGTTTCGCCCTGTTTGAGGGCCACCAGCCCAAGTCTGGCCAGTTCCGGGGCCAGGGCGCCGTGGACGCGGTTGAGCAGGTCGTAGGAGGTGAACAGGATAAAGGCCCCCCCTTTTGAGATGGTCACGGCTTGCAGGATGCGTTCCTCCAGCGCCTGGCGAAACCCGGGCGCGGTCGGCTCGGGCATGTCCTCCGGGATGCCGGCGAAGACCTGGGAGGCGTAGTCGAAGGGAGAGGCCAGACGCAGTTCTCCCAGGCGCTCAGGCGCCAGAAGGCCAAAGCCGGTACGTTTCTTCAGGTAGCCGAAATCGCCCCCCACGGTCAGGGTGGCCGAGGTGACGATGATGGTCTTGATCCGGTCCAGGATGGTCTCCTTGACCTGGCCCGAGATGTCCAGCGGGGCGGCGCAGAGACGAGCCTGCACGCCGCGGTGGCCGGAACGGGCCTCGATCCAGCGGCAGTAGCCTTCGGCATCGGAGATGAAGAACAGGAGGCCGTCGGCCATGGTCTGGAGGCGCCCTTCGATGCCGCCGGCATCCAGCAACTGGTCGGCCATCTTCTCCCGCAGCTTGTCCGGAAGGTCTTCGCAACGGCGCAACAGGCTGCGCAGGGCCGAGGTGTAGTCGTTCACCGCATCGGCCAGAGCGTGGGCCCGTTGGCGGCATTCCTGCCAGAAAGCGCCCTGCTCCAGGGTCTGCGTGATCCGCAGCTTGCGCTCCCGCCCCCCTTCGCCCCCTGCCTCCCGCTCAACGGCCAGGGCCAGCCAATCCATGCTCTGCTCGGTCAGGCCGGTCAGGTCGTGGGCCTTGGGAAGCAGGTGGCTCTCAAGCAGGGCCGACAGTTCGGTATAGAGCGCCTCCATGGTGTCCGGCAGATCCCGGGCCAGGCGGGCGGAGATGATGGTCAACAGGCCACTGCGGTTGGCCTTCGGGGGGACCAGTCGGTACAACTGGCGCAGGATACCACCGCGGGATATTATCAGGGAGAGGTGGTTGGTGGCCACATCCTCCAGGTGGTGCCCTTCGTCGAAAATCAGGCGGGTGAAGGGGGGGAGGATGGCGGTGGCGTCGTAGCCGGTCTCCTTGCGCAGGACAATGTCCGACAGCAAGAGGGCATGGTTGACCACCAGCACCTTGGCGGCCGAGGCATCGCGCCGGGCCCGGTAGAAGAAACAGCGGTTGAAATGCTTGCAGCGGGAGCGGCTGCACTGGTCCGCCTCGCAGCAGACCTCCTCCCAGGTACCTTCCCGCGGGGTGAAGGCCAGATCGCTGCGGCAGCCGTCCTGGCAGCTTTTGCTCCATTCGATGATGGCGGTCAACTCCGCCGCCGCCTCGTCCGGGAACAGGGAGGGCTCGGCCTCGGCGTTTTCCAGCTTGCGCAGGCAGGCATAGTTGCCGCGCCCCTTAACCAGCACCGCCTTGAATTCCATCGAGGAGTTGCGCGCCAGAAAGGGGAGGTCCTTACGGATCAACTGTTCCTGGAGGTTGATGGTATTGGTGGAAACCACCACCCGCTGGTTGTTGCGCACCGCCCAGAGGATGGCGGGCACCAGGTAGGCCAGGGATTTACCGGTTCCGGTGCCGGCCTCCACCAGGACCACCCGGTCGTGGTTGAACGCCTCGGCCACGGCAAAGGCCATCCGCACCTGTTCGTCCCGCTGCTCGTACCCCTTGAGGTGAGCCATCATGCCGTCCGGCGCAAAGACCCGGGCGATCTCGTCCAGGGAGAGCAACTCCCCCTTTTTCTCGGTAAAGGGGGATACCACCTGATAGCAGCGCGTGCAACCGTTGTCGATGATCGCGAAACCGATCCCCTGGTTGCCGGCCACCGAGGCGATGTCCATGTCGGCCCCGGAGGGGGTCAGGTCACCTGAGGGGTGGTTGTGGATGACCACGTCGCCGCAGGCCGCACGGGTGAGGATGGCCGGTACGGCCTGTTTGCTGCCGCGGGCGATGGCCTCAACCTCAAAAACGATGCCTTCGATAGTGGCCCGGCCGATGAAAAAGACCTCGTTGCCGGCGGCCGCCTCTATCTCGTGGCGCATCAGCAGCAACGCGTCGTCGCTGAAATACTTGTGCATGGGGGTATGGACTTCTTTCATACAGATTTTATCAAGTTTAGCAGCGCTGCCGGGGAGCGGCAAGGAAAAAGGGTGCGGTGCCCGGTTGAAATGATTGCCTGAGTCCGGGCCTCCGTGATACATATATCAAGCGGTTGCACTATTGTACTAACAGACTGCTGAAAAACTGAGGTTGTTCAAAAATAGTCAGATCGTCGCACCCGCAGGAAGTCCTGAGGAGGCGTAGCAGCGCTACGCCGCACGAAAGGGCTTTCGAGGACGGCGTCGAGATGGCTGTTTTTCAACAACCTAAAGGAGCTTTGTATGTCCTTCCGCACCATCGAGTGGCGTGACAACGCCGTGATCATGATCGACCAGACCCGTCTGCCGGGGGAAGAGGTCTACAATACCTATGAGGATTTTAAATCCGTGGCCGAGGCCATCAAGGGTATGATCATCCGGGGAGCCCCGGCCATCGGTGTTGCGGCGGCCATGGGGGTCGCCCTGGGGGCGCGGGAGATCATCGCCGATACCCATGAGTCCTTTTTTCGCCAGTTGGAGAACGTCTGCGAGATCATGGCCCGCACCCGTCCCACGGCGGTCAATCTGTTCTGGGGCATCGAGCGCATGAAGCGGGTGGCCGAGGCCCACCGCGGCAAGAGCCTCGATCAGATCCGGGAGGCGCTCAAAAAGGAGGCCATCCGCATCGAGGAGGAGGACCTGACCATCTGCCGCAATATCGGCAAATGGGGCGCCACCCTGATCCCCCAGGGGGCCACGATCCTGACCCACTGCAATGCCGGAGGCCTGGCGACCGCCGGCTACGGCACCGCCCTGGGGGTGATCCGGGCCGCCCATGAGGCGGGCAAGAATATCAAGGTTTTTGCCGATGAAACCCGACCCTGGCTACAGGGGGCTCGACTGACCGCCTGGGAACTGGTGAAGGAGGGAATCCCCGCCACCCTGATCTCCGACAACATGGCCGGGTTTTTCATGAACCGGGGCGAGATTACCTGCTGTGTGGTGGGGGCCGACCGGATCGCCGCCAACGGTGACACGGCCAATAAGATCGGCACCTATTCGGTGGCCGTGCTGGCCAAAGAGAACAACATTCCGTTCTATGTGGCCGCGCCGATATCGACCTTGGATCTCTCCCTGAGCGACGGCAGCCAGATTCCCATCGAAGAACGCCACAGGGACGAGGTAACCCACATCAAGGGTATTGCCATCGCCCCGGCGGGGGTCAGTGTGCGCAACCCCGCCTTCGACGTTACGCCGGCCCGTTACATTACCGCCATTATCACCGAAAAAGGGATCGTCAGCGGTGATTACCTCTTCGGGCTCAGAAAGGCCGCGGGTATCTGACCTATGCACGTGGAACGTTTTTCCCATGAGTTCAGCCGCATCATGGGCCTTGCCGACCAGGGCGACCGGGCACGGGCGCTAGCCTCCTTTCTGGAGTTCCACGGCTATCTCCACGGTGAGCGTTCGGCAGAAAATGCCATCCTGTCCGGGTCGCACTTTTCCGTCGACGCATTGCACCGCATTATTGTCGGCTCGCTTTTGACCCCTTTGCCCGACATGGCGCTCAACGCCTTTGAACGCCTGACCGGCGTCATCCCCACCCAAGACTTGGCCGAAGTTGCCCAGCGCCGAAAGCGTCTGGGACAATTCATCCAGGTGTGCGGTTCCTCCCCGTTCCTGGTCAACCTGATCTACAAGACCCCCGCCACATTCCGCTGGCTGTTTCTGGAGAACGCCGTCGATCTTGCCCGCAAGGATGGGGAGATGCTGGCCACCCTCCGCTCCCGGGTGGATGAGGGGACCGATTTCACGGAACTGCTCAGGGTGTTGCGCTGTTTCAAACGGGCCGAGATCCTGCGGATCGCCGCGCGCGATCTGAACGGCCTGGCCTCCCTGGAGGAGGTGACCGGCGAACTTTCCAGCCTAGCGGCCGCGTCGCTGCAGGTGGCCTACGAGGTCTGCCGCCGTTGTCTGATCCGGGAGTACGGTATCCCTCTGGTGGAGGACGAAGACGGCCTCCGGGAAGCGGAGATGACCGTGATCGGTATGGGCAAGCTGGGGGGGGATGAACTGAACTTCTCCTCGGACATCGATATCATCTATTTTTATGAGTCGGACCGTGGAGAGACCAGTGGCATAGAGAACGGCCCCGGTGTGAGGAAGGGGGTTGTCTCCCTGCACACCTTTTTCAACAAACTGGGGGAGATGATCAGCAAGGCGCTCTCCCTGGTTACCGAGGATGGCTTCGTCTTTCGGGTGGACGTGGGGCTGCGACCGGAGGGCAAGTCCGGCGATATGGCGATTTCCCTGCGTTCTGCGGAGATCTACTACGAATCCTGGGGCCAGTCCTGGGAGCGTACGGCCATGCTCAAGGCGAGGCCGGTGGCCGGTTCCCTGAAACTGGGCAATCAGTTGCTGAAGATGCTCCAGCCGTTCGTCTACCGCAAATACCTCGATTACAACCTGATCGAGGATATGAAGAACATGAAGCAGAGGATCGATGCCTCCCTGGCCCGCTCCATGGAGGGGGAGGCCAACCTCAAGTTGGGGCGTGGGGGGATACGGGAGATCGAGTTTTTCATCCAGGCCCTGCAACTGGTCTATGCCGGCAAGAATCCCCATCTGCGGGAGCGTAATTCACTCAAGGCGTTGGACACCCTGCTGGCGGCGCACCTGATCACGGACGACGACCATCGCAGACTTTCCGAGGCCTACCGTTTTCTCCGCACGGCCGAACACCGTATCCAGGTGGTTCAGGAGCGCCAGACCCATAATCTACCCGCCAAAGAGGAGGAGTTGGAGGCCCTGGCCCGCCGTTGCGGTTTTCTGCGCCCCAACGGCCCGGAACGATTTATGGAAACCCTGGAGGAGCATCGCAGTAACGTATCCTCCATCTACGGCAATCTGTTCCTTTCCCGCGACGAGAAGCTCAAACAGGATGTGGACCCCAAGGTGCTCCTTTTCCTCGATGCCAAGGCCGATCCCGACTTGGTCAAGGATATGCTGGCCGAGCGCCGTTTCGAGGACGTGGAGCGTGCCTACGAGAACCTCCAGGCGCTGCGGCGCGGTCCTGAGAGCGGCAACCTCACCGAGCGCGGCCGCCGCACCCTGGAAAAGATCGCTCCCCTGCTGTTACAGGAGATCTTCCTGTCGCCCGACCCCGATATGGCCCTTGCCAACCTGGAACGTTTTCTGGCCATCATCGGCACCCGCTCCTCCTACTATGCCCTGCTGGCCGAAAATCGTGAGACGCTCAAGCTGCTGGTTTCACTGTTCGGCATGTCCGAATTCCTCTCCAAGATCCTGATCAGCCATCCTGAACTGCTGGACAGTATGGTGGCCCGCAGTTATGCCTCCACGCTCAAACCTCGGGAGATGATGGACAGGGAACTGGTGGGCCTGCTGGAGCGGTCCGACTATTTCGAAGAACAGTTGGACGTGCTGCGGCGATACCGCAACGAGGAATTTCTGCGCATCGGCTTGAACGATATCCATGGCAAGCTGGGCCAGGGAGAGGCCACTGCCCAGTTGACCGTGCTGGGCGAGGCCTGCCTGGGGGCGGCCTACCGCCTGGCGGTGCAGGATCTGAAGCGTTTCGGCCGTCCGATGTTCCGCTTCGAGGGGAACGATGCCGAGGCGTCCCTGGCGGTGATAGCCATGGGCAAGCTGGGGGGAGGCGACCTCAACTATCATTCCGACTTGGACATCATCTTCGTCTATGATCGCCAGGGTACCACGAACGGTGAGAAACAGATCTCCAACCACGAATACTTTGCCAAACTAGCCCAAAAGATCATCTCGATCCTGAGCATGCAGACCCGCGAGGGATATGTGTACAAGATCGACACCCGCCTGCGACCGTCGGGCAACGCCGGACCGCTGGTCACCTCCCTGGATTCATTCCTGGAATATCACCGCAAGGAGGCGCAGATATGGGAACGCCAGGCGCTTACCAAGGCGCGGGTGGTGCTGGGAAACGAGAATCTGGGGGTCCAGTTGCACGACGTGATCCGTCATACGGTCTACGGGACCTCGATCGATGACGAGGGACGCCGCGAGATCCATCGGCTGCGGATGCGCATGGAGAACGAACTGGCGCGGGAAAAGGACGGCAGCTACAATATCAAGACCGGCCGGGGCGGCATCGTTGACGTGGAGTTCGTCACTCAGTATCTGCAACTCAAGTACGGGTGCCGGTATCCTGAACTGCGCACCACCAGTACCTTCGTGGCCCTCAGGGAGATCGGGGGGCTGGGCCTTGTGCCGGAAAACGGCGCCGAGGTGCTGCTCTCCGGTTTCACCTTCCTGCGCAAGCTGGAAAATCGCCTGCGCATCATCCACGACTACTCGGTGAACGATCTGGCCGGGTCGAAAAACTACCTGAACAAGCTGGCCCGGCGCTTGGGCTATGATCCTGCCCTGAAAAACCCGGGCGCGGCGCTGATCAGCGATTACGAGGAGATCACCGGGAAAATCCGGGACTGCTACGCCCGGATCCTGGGGGAATTGGCGTAACAAGGAGAGGGGGAAGCCATGAACATCCGCAAGAAGTTCCTTGACTATGAGTACGAAGAGGTGCTGGACGGCCGCACGCGCGAGCTGATCCGTGTGGGATGCGCCATCGCCGTGGGGTGCCCCACCTGACTGAAGAAGCACTTCGCGGCCGCGAAGTCCCATGGCGCTACGGATGCGGAACTCCGCGAGGCGATCGCCTACGGCGCGATAGCCCCCGGTGGCAGGGCCAAGAATTTTGCTCTGGACATGCTGGCGGAGATAGAAAAGGAATAGCAAAAGATACGGGCGGGGGAGGTCTCCGCCCGTATCTTTTATGTATCAGGCGGTTTTTGAAGCTGGCTCTTCCTGGAGGATCACCTGGCTCAACGCCTCGTCGATTTTGTTGATATCGACGGTGGTATTGAAACAGGGGCCGAAAGGGCGGTCGTTGAGGATACCGATTACCGGCAAGGGATAACAGTCCTTGATGCCGGAGGTGAGGTCACGTTCGCAGGCCACGGCCAACACCAGTTTCGGGCGCTTCTCCACGATCACCTTGCGGGCCAGTGTGCCCCCGGTGGCCACGGAGATGTCCACATGGTATTTTTTGCCGATGCCCACCAATCCTTTGATGTCGCAACGGCCGCACTGTACGCATTTCTTGATGTCGCCCGTGACCTTGATCTCGCAGTCGAACAACTGGATGCAGTGGGGGAGCAGCACCAGGATGCGGTCGGGCTTGACCTTCTGGCGCTGGGAGATGACCAGGCTGTTGTTCATGGCGATGAAGGACTGGCGGATGCTGTCCTTGTCGAGCCCCAGCCCCCGGCCGACCAGTTCGATCATCGGCAGGAGAAACTTGATGACCACCAGGCGCATGAAACGGGTGAAAAAGATATCCTTGCCCAGGGCGGTGGTCAGCACCAGCAGGCCGGTCCCCAGGATGGCCACCCCCGAGAGCGCCGCCACGACGATGCCGACGATGTGGGGTAGTTGGGGGTGGATGTTGGCAAGGCCGCGATTGGGGACCCACCAGGCAAGAAAGGTCAGGCCGACCACGATCAGGCAGGTGAAGCCCATCAGGGAGATGAACAGGCGTTTGCGGGGTGGGGTGGTGGTCCCTTGTGTGTCGGTCATTACGGTGTCTCTCCGCCACTGGTTTCTGTCCCAAGCAGGGAGCCTTCCGAAACCGGGTAGCCGGCCAGGAAACTGGCAGCATCCAAGCGCTTTTTCCCTGCCGTCTGCAATTCCTCTATAATGATGCTCCCGGCCAGGCAGGCAATTTCGAACGCGCCTTTGGCCGCCCGCAACACCGTGCCGGGTTGGCCGCTGCCGTTACCGACCCGGGTGCGGTAGATTTTGAGCACATGGCCGTCCATGAAGGTATAGGCGCCGGGCCAGACGCTCAGGCCGCGCACCTGGTTGTGGATGGCGCGGGCGTCGCGGGACCAGTCGATCAGGCCGTCTTCCTTCTTCAGCATGGGGGCGTAGCATGATGCGGCATTGTCCTGTTCCCGGGGCGGTATGGAGGCGGTCTTGAGCCCGTCCAGGGTCTCGGCCAGCAATTGCGCGCCCATTACGGACATGCGGTCGTGGAGAGCGGTGATATTCTCGTTCTCGTCAATGGGGGTGGCCCGGGAGAGCAGCATCGGGCCGGTATCCAGGCCGACATCCATCAGCATCGTCGTAACGCCGGTTTCGCTCTCGCCGTTGACGATGCACCAGTTGAGGGGTGCGGCCCCACGGTACCGGGGCAGGAGCGAAGCGTGAACGTTGATGCAGCCATGGGGGGGGATTTCCAGGAGCGCCTTGGGAAGAATCTGCCCGAAGGCCACCACCACGATCACATCCGGTTCGAGCCGGAGGATCTCTTCGATGAAGGCGGGGTCGCGCACCTTGAGGGGTTGGTACACCGGGATGCCGTGACGCTGCGCCACTTCCTTTACCGGCGGCGGCATCAGCTTCTGGCCGCGCCCTTTGGGCCGGTCCGGCTGGGTGACCACTGCCAGCAGGTTTTCGCCGCGGTCGATGAGGACCTGCAGTGTGGGGCACGCGAATTCGGGAGTCCCCATGAAAATTATCCGCCAGCCGGTCATTTGTCGCCCCTTTTCTCTTCGGCGGCTTTGCGGAACTTGCGCTGGAACAGGTCGCGCTTGAGCGGGGAAAGGTGATCGACAAAAAGAATTCCGTCCAAATGGTCGATCTCATGCTGGAAGGCGATGGCCAGCAGATCTTCCGCCCGCCAGGTTTTTTCGTTTCCAGCCGGATCCAGGCCCTTGACCACGACGCTGGCATGCCGGCGGACATTGGCGGAGTAACCCGGAACGGAAAGGCATCCCTCCTCTTCGTAGGCTTCCCCCTCGGCATGGACAATGACCGGGTTGATTGCTACAATCAATGCCGGCGGTTCGTCCTTGGCGGAGACATCGATCACCACGATGCGCTGGTGTACGCCGATCTGCGGGGCGGCCAGGCCGACCCCCGGTGCGTCGTACATGGTTTCTGCCATGTCCTTGACCAGTTGCTGGATGGAATCATTGATCACGGTGACGGGTGCCGACTTCTTTTTGAGTTCGGGATTGGGATAGGTGAGAATTGTACGGATCATAGACATCCTTGCGGCGTGTTCGGTATGCTCGGCGCCATCGTGGGGCGCTGCCTGAGTTGAGAGTTTAGAGACTCAGCGACTATTTTGACATCATATAAAATATAACGATACTATTTCAGAGGAAAAAAATCAATTTATCATCTTGGTCGACGGCGTGGGGGAGATATGACGGATTCGGTCAGGGGTATCAGCGGGGTGAAGGAAACCGGCAGGAACAGCTCCCAGGGCGGGGGCGTCCTCAAGCGGGGAAAAGGGGTGGGGCACCGGAATGAGCCTGAAGAGGACCGTGTCGATATTTCCAGGGAGGCCAGTGAAAAGGCGCTGGAAGAAAAGGCGGGGAACGGTCCCTGAAGCGTTTCCGGTGCCTTTTCTAGCTGAAGAAGACCTTGTCCCGGTTGAATGACTCCACGAAGGTTTCCAGAAGGAAATTCATCTCTTCCTCGTCGATGTTGAGAATGATGGCGGGCGGTGTTTCGTGGAGAGAAATCTCCTCCGGTTCGCGCATGCCCGCTCCAACCCGGTGGCAAAAGAGATTTGCCAGCCCGACGACACTGGTCAGGCGCATTTGATAGGGGTCCTCGTCGTCGGCGAAATCAAAGGTGTGATGTTTCTGGACCGCCTGCATGAGGATCGTGGGGAAGTTCCATTTTTTGATTACCAGTGCCCCTACATCGGCATGGCTGTAAGGATAGACCTGTCGTTCGGCCTCCAGGAACGATATTCTATCATTATAGCATTTCTGCATGACGGCCTGGAACTGCTGGCTGTCCATGGTATTCATGATGATCTTGCCGATGTCATGGAACAACCCCCCCAGGAATGCCTCCTCCTCATTCACCAGTCGGGTTACGCCGGCAATGATGCGGGCGGCAAGGCCGGCGCCGAAGGAGTGTTCCCACAGCATCTTCTCGGTCAAGCCATAGGGTTTGTACACCTGTTTGACCGAGGCTGCTACCACGAGGCTCTTCAAGGTGCTGAAGCCTAAGATCATGATGGCGTGGGACAGCGTCTGAATCTGACGCTGGCACCCGTAAAATGAGGAGTTGGAGATCTTCAGGACGCGGGCGGCAACGGCTGGGTCGGCCGCCACGATCTTGGCCAACTCTTCCGATGTGGTGGTTTCGCTTCCGATAAGCTGCATGACCTTGGTCGCAACCACCGGGATGGTGGGCAGGTCGCTGGCATTCATGATCAACGTCTCTAGTTCTTGATTCATCTCTCTGCTCCTTAATGCGTACCGGCTGCGGGCGTGTGCGGTCGGCAGGTCTCACACGCGGAGAATTATTGCATAAAAATGTAAATAATCAAAGATATTTGCCTAAATAATTGAATTTTGAACGGGCGCCATGTATAATCCGCTCCCAATACATCGATCTTGCCAAGGACAATCCAAGAACATGCCAATGATTCGCTCATATCTTGCCCTGCCCTGCGCGGTACTCATGCTGACCGGTTTCACCTGGGGGTTCGGGGCCGACAAATGCCCCAAGGCCCTGGAACTTACCGGGCAGTTGGGGGCGCTTCGCGATGAAGCCCAGGTGCGTCAGGCCGAGGCGGAGATCCTTTCCATCTGCCCCGACGGCGCCGCCGGTCATTACGTCACTGCCCTGCAGTTAGAGCGGGTCGGCAATCTGGATGGCGCGATTGCGGAGTATCGCAAGGCGCTGCAGCTGGAACGGTCTTTCCCCTTGGCAAGCGGCAATCTGGGGCTCTTGTACGCCCAGAAAGGGATGAACGACGAGGCCTCGGTGGAGTTGGCCCGCGGCCTGGCGACGATTTCCAATCCCAAATACCATAAGGCCATGGCCCTGATCCTGGCGGAGCGCAAGGTTTACCCGCTGGCCATCTATCACTTCAATGAAGCGGGCCGCGAACTGACCACGGACGCCAGCGTGTTCACCGGCCTGGCGGAGATCTACGTCGCCATCGGCCAACAGGCTAAGGCGCTGGAGGAGTATCGCCGGGCGCTCCAGGCCGATCCGAATTCCGAAAAGGCCCATATGGGCATTGCCGCCATCCATCTGGAGCGCAACGATCTGAACAAGGCGCTGGACGAACTCAAAAAAGGTTCGCTGTCCAGCCCGCAAAATCGCGAGATCCATCTGATGATGGCCGATATTTATACGAAAAAGGGCGATAGCAAACAGGCCGAGTATGAAAAACTCCTGGGGGGCAAAGGCAAACCGGCCCCGGCCACTCCACCCGCCCCGGCCATTGTCCCGCCCCCGCTCGCTTCCACGGCACCTGCCGTTGCCAAGCCGGTTGTCGAACCCCGCCCCAAGGCAGAGTTGGAAAAGGCGATCGAAAGGTTGAAGACGACCATCAAGGATCAACCCGATGCCGTGGCGGCGTACGAAGAACTCGGCAATTTGTACCGTTCCGCGGGTATGGATAACGAAGCCATTGCGGCCTATAAGGAAGCGGCCTACCGCAACAGCACCAGCAGTGACGTGTACCTCAATCTCGGCATTCTCTATGAAAAACAGGATATGCTGGACGAGGCGGTGGTCGCCTACAAGCAGGCTGTTCAGATCAAACCGCAGAACGCCGACGCCAGGCTGCGCCTGGCGGATATCTACCTGAACCGTGGAAGCAACGCCCCGGCGGTGGAGCAGTACGGCGAGTTCCTCAAGCTCAAGCCGAACAGTCCCGATATCCAGCTCAAATTGGCTCGCCTCTTTGCCCGCAACAAGGAAACGAATCTGGCCATCGAAGGGTATCTGGCGGTGCTGAAGCAGTCGCCCGACAACGTGGACGCAAACCGGGAGATTGCCGCCCTCTACAAGACCAAAAGTTTGAACGACAAGGCCATCGAGCATTACAAAAGGGTGCTGACGCAACAGAAAGACGACGTGGAAACACGCAACGCCCTGGTGTCGCTCTACGTCAAGGACAAGCGCTACGATGAGATTACCGACCTGCTCAAGGGCACGGCGGAACTCTTCCCCGATGACCCCAACAACCATTACAAGCTGGGCCTGATCTACGATTTCAAGAAAGACTATGAAAACGCCATTGCCTGCTATAAAAAGGCCCTGGCGCTGAAACCGGACCACGCCCGCTCTCTTAACGCGCTGGGACGCCTCTATCTGAAGACCGGCCGGCTCACAGAGGCAAAAGTGGCACTCGAAGCGGCCAAAAAGGCCGATCCCTCCCTTGAAGAAGCCTCGGTGCTGTTGAACAATATCCGTGACGAGTTCAGCCCGGAACCGCGAAAAATCAGCAGCAAAATCAGCGGCAAGAGCAAGAAAATCAAGGCCAAAAAGACAAAGAAGACGAAAGCGTCCAAGAGCGGCAAGTCCACAAAAACGGAAAAGAGCAAAGCCAAGAAAAAGCATTAGCACTCATGTTGCGTTCATCGGTTCGGCGGATTACGGGCAGTCCCGTTCCGCCGTTCCCGCCGCCGTACCCCTCACGCTCACGGCTGGACACAGATATGACTGAACTGAGCAGCGCGCTAGCCTACTTCCCCCGCACCATCCAGATATCCGCCCAATATTGGCGCGACCTCGACCTGGGAGCGCTTTCGCAACTCATCGCCATCCGCGGCATCCCCGCCGTCATGTTTTACCGCCAACTCGCCTTCAAGCTGAATCGCGGCAAAGGTTCCGCTGCGCCGCCGGTTTCCGCCGGCCATCTTGTCCTGTACGCCATGCTGCTCAAGGCCTACCGCCATATCATCGACGTCTATGGGGAGCGCGCAACACCGGGGGTGATGGTGGATGCCCTGCAACGCGGGGGGTATGATCCCGCCGGGGCTGGAACGGTGGCAACCTTGGAGCGTTTCGTGGCGCTCTTCCCGCCGGACGATGTCCTGCAAGGCGTGCAGCAGAGCGACGAGTGGCTTGGTGCCGCCGGTGAAAGGGGGCGCCGCCTGGTCCTGCGGGAACTGCTGCTGCTCAGGCTGGCCGCCCAAAACCCGGCCCTCGACAGCTTTCGCCCTCTCCTCGACGACCGGGTCCTGGCGAATGAAACCGCGTACCCGGCCATGGCCGCCGGCATGCAGACCGCCCTGAAACAGGGTCCTCTTCTGGCTGAGTTGCGCTGTACCCTGGGCGAGGCATTATGGGCGCCCATCAGTTCGGCCCCCACCTCGCTCGCCGGCCAACTCGGCTTTATCCGCACCCAATGGGCCAAGCTGCTGCCGCCGGAACTGCTGGAAGAGGTGGCGGTCGCCTTCGATATCCTGGTTGAAGAGGAACGGGAGTGGGGCGGTGCCGGGGAGCCGGGACCGCCGCCGGTTCTGGAGTTCGGCCGGGCCGGTCATCAGGGGCAGGCTGGGGGCAGTTCGGTCTTCGGCGGCTATGATTACCCCGAGTACGAGGGGTTCTCGCCGGATGCGGACTGGATGTCCAACGTGGTGCTGATCGCCAAGATGGTCTATGTCTGGCTCGACCAGCTCTCGAAGCAGTACGGCTGGCCCATCACCCGCCTCGACCAGGTGCCGGACGGGGAGTTGGACCGGCTGGCGGCCGCTGGCATCACCGGGCTCTGGCTGATCGGGGTGTGGGAACGTTCGCCGGCCTCCCAGCGTATCAAACAGTTGTGCGGCAATTCCGATGCCATCGCCTCGGCCTATTCCCTGTACGACTACGAGATCGCCGCGGATCTGGGGGGATGGGATGCGCTGGGCAGCCTGCGGGAGCGGGCCGGCCAGCGGGGCATCCGCCTGGCCAGCGACATGGTCCCCAACCATACCGGCATTTATTCCCGCTGGGTCATCCAGCACCCGGACTGGTTCGTTCAGACCGATTATCCCCCGTTTCCCACCTATCACTTCAATGGCGATGACCTGTCCCGTTCGGGCGACGCCTGCATCCAGATCGAGGATGGCTACTGGACCAAGACCGATGCCGCCGTGGTCTTCCGGCTGATCGAACACGCCACCGGCCGCATCCGTTACATCTACCACGGCAACGACGGCACCAGCATCCCCTGGAACGACACGGCCCAGCTCAACTACCTGATTCCCGAGGTGCGGGAAGCGGTCATCCAGACCATCCTGCATGTGGCCCACAATTTTCCGATCATCCGTTTCGACGCCGCCATGACCCTGGCCAAGAAGCACTACCAGCGCCTCTGGTTCCCGATCCGCGGCCTGGGGGGCGGTATCCCGTCCCGGGCCGAACACGGCATGAGCCGTGAGGAGTTCGACGCCCTCTTCCCGGTGGAGTTCTGGCGCGAGGTGGTGGACCGGGTGGCGGCCGAGGCGCCCGGCACCCTGCTTTTGGCCGAGGCCTTCTGGCTGATGGAGGGCTATTTCGTGCGGACCCTGGGCATGCACCGGGTCTACAACAGCGCCTTCATGAACATGCTCAAGATGGAGGAAAACGCTAAGTACCGTCAGACCATCAAGAATGTCCTGGAATTCAATCCCGAGGTGCTCAAACGCTTCGTCAATTTCATGAACAACCCGGACGAGAAGACCGCCGTGGAGCAGTTCGGGGCCCAAGGCAAGTACTTTGGCGCCTGTGTGCTGCTGGCCACCATGCCGGGGCTGCCCATGCTCGGCCATGGCCAGATCGAAGGCTTCCACGAAAAGTACGGCATGGAGTACAAACGGGCCTACTGGGACGAGGCGGTTGACGCGGGGCTGGTGCGCGGCCACGAGATGTGGATATTCCCGCTGCTGCGCCGGCGCTGGCTTTTCTCCGGTGCGGAGAACTTCGTGCTGTACGATTTCTACGCCGGCCAGGCGGTTGACGAGAATGTCTTCGCCTATTCAAACCGGGTGGGCGAACAGCGTGCGTTGGTCCTGTACCACAACCGGTACGCCAGTTGCGCGGGATGGATCAAGGATTCCGCCGCGTTTGCCGTCAAGACCGACGGCGATGCCGCCGAACTGCGCCGGACGACACTGGGCGCCGCCCTCGGCGTTACGGCGGACGATCATCTCTATTACGCTTTCCGCGACCACACCCAGGGGCTGGAGTATGTGCGTAGCGGCCAGGAACTGGCGGGCAAGGGGCTCTATGTGGAGCTTGGCGAATACCAGTTCCACGTCTTCATGGATTTTCGGGAAATCCGCGACGATGGAGAGGGAAGCTGGCGGAATCTCTGTGCGTCCCTGGGCGGCCGCGGCGTGGAAAATCTGGAAGACGAACGCAAACAACAGCGTTACGCCTCCCTGAATGCCGCCTTCCGGGCCCTGCTGCAACTGGTCCCGGTGCCCAGGGAGAGCGCTGTTCCGGCAAAGTCGGCCGATGTGGCGCGGGCCGCCCAGCGTTTCCTGGCGGTCCTGCATGCCCACCTGGCTGGGGGCGTGAGCGGGGCTGATGCCGTGCTGAAGACCGTAGCGGTCTGGCACGAGTTCATGACGGCCTTCACGGCGCTGAAACCCGCTGCCAAGGCCGCCCGGTCAGCGCATGCCGGGCTGGTGGGACTGTTGGATGCCCCCGTGGGCGCCCGGGTGTTGTTGGGGTGGCTGCTCCTGCGAGATGCCGGGGCGGAGTGCCTGGATACCTTTGGGCTCGATTGCACCCTGCGCCGCACGTTGGAGGAGGATTCGGGCCGGGAGGGAGCGCACCGTGCCGCTCAACTCCTCGGAGCCTTGCTGGCAGAGGCCGCCCCGGATGGCCTCGGACAGGTCGGGGTGCCACTGGCTGCCATGGCGAGAGCTTTTTCCTCCCCGGCCTGCCGTGATTTCATGCTGGTTCACGAAAGCGGCGGCGTCGAGTGGTTCAACAAGGAGCGCTTTGAGGAACTGGCCGCATGGCTCACCGTGATCGGCCTGGTGGAATTGGCCTTGCAACGGCCGGCCAGCCGCACCGTCTCGGCGTGGTTGACCGCGGCCGGCCGGGAACGGGAGGCCTGTAGCGCTCTGGCCGCCCATGCCGGCTACCGCAGCAACCTGTTTCAGCAATTATTGGAACCGACGCTGAAAACCGGCGCTGGAACTCCGGCAAAACGAGACAAGGGAAAGGGCGCTGATGCTCAAGGCGACGCTCGAGCGCATACGTCAAAAACATCGGACGACACGCTACCCCGCTGAGCCGGCGTCCCTGCCGGAGCTGTTCCGGGGGTATCCGCAGCTCGACCCGGCCAGGTGCCCGCCCGGCTGCACCTGCTGCACCGAGGCCTGCCCGGTGGCTGCCATCTACCACGCCAACGGTCTGGCCGTGGACTTGGGCAAATGCCTCTTCTGCCCCGAATGCGAACGGGCCTGCCCCACCGGCGCGGTGCGCTTCACCGCCGACGAAAAGCTGGCCACGTCGGAACGTGAGGACCTGGTGGTCCGGGAGGGGGAAGAACGTCGGCTGGCCCATGACCTGGGCAAAGAGTTGGTGTCCCTGTACGGCCGCTCCTTCAAGCTGCGGGAGGTGAGCGCCGGCGGCTGCAACGCCTGCGAGGCCGACACCAATGTGCTCTCCACGGTCGGGTACGACCTGGGGCGTTTCGGTATCCAGTTCGTGGCCTCGCCGCGTCATGCCGACGGCATGTTCGTCACCGGGCCGGTTACGGAGAACATGCGCATCGCCCTGCTCAAAACCTGGGAGGCGATCCCCGGCCCCAAGGTGCTCATTGCCGCCGGGGCCTGTGCCATCGACGGCGGCCCGTTTCACGGGCACCACGAGGTGCATGACGGGGTCGATACCTTTCTGCCGGTGGATCTCTACATCCCCGGCTGCCCACCCCATCCCCTGACCATCCTGGACGGGTTGCTGCGGCTGTTGGGGAGGAGATAGACCGATGAAGCAGACGACCATAGACGGTATTGCCCTGAACCTTGCCTCGCCGGTGAACCTTACGCTGAAATGGGTGGGGCAGGAAGAGTTGCTCACCCAGTTGCTGGCGGCCTGGATGGTGATCGACGCACGGGACATCCCCTTCAATCCCCGCCTGGTGGGGCGGCCGGGGGTTGGGAAGACCACCCTGGCCTATGCAGCGGCCCTGCGTCTGGGGCGGCCGGTCTATCTCTACCAGGCCACCATGGATACCCGGCCCGAAGACTTGATCATCTCGCCGGTGATCAGCCCGGACGGGAAGATCCAGTACGCCGCCTCGTCCCTGGTTTCGGCGATGCTCGCCGGAGGGGTGCTGATCCTGGACGAGGGGAACCGCATGAGCGAGAAGGCCTGGGCCTCACTGGCGCCGCTCTTGGATGACCGCCGCTACGTGGAGTCCATCGTCACCGGCCTGCGCATCCCGGCGGCCCGGGATTTTCGCATCGTCGTCACCATGAACGAGGACTCCTCCACCTTCGAGGTGCCGGAATACATCCACTCCCGGCTCCAGCCCCAGATCTACATCGACTTTCCGGCTGCCGACGAGGAGTTGCTGATCCTCAGGGAGAACCTCCCCTTCAGCAGCGGCCGCATCCTCCAGTACGTGGTGGATTTCCTGCAGCGCGCCCATGCCGCCGATGAAGCCTATTCCGTGCGGGACGGCATCAACATCGCCCGCTACGCCCTCAAGATGATGCGCATGCAGGGCACGGAGGCGGTGGAGCTGCTCCCGCTGGCCGTGGAGCGGGTGCTGGGGGGCGAGGCCCTGGAATACCTGGATCGTCCCTGACGCATGCCGAGTTTCCTGCATTCAACCTGCAAAAGTAGTTCACCACAAAGACACAAAGGACACAAAGCTACACAAAGAATGATTTCAGTTGGTTATATGACAATTTTATGATTGGCTGGACTCACCTTTTGGACGAATGACGTTTCGCCGGCAACTTTGTGAATCCTTTGTGCTCTTTGTGCCTTTGTGGTGCATAACCGCCGCTTTCAAAATTCAGAGTTTTGACTTATGCCCAGCCGCCTCCACCTGGAAACCTTCGGCCCCGTCCACGCCCTGCCCATACTGCATTACCGTATGGAGTTCGCCCATCTGGTGCGCCAGGCCGTCCAAGAGGTCCGGCCCGATTGCATCGCCATTGAACTACCCTCCACCCTGGAGGAACGTTTCATCCAGGCGGTACGCAGACTGCCCCAAGTCTCGGTTATCTCCTACGATACCATCCCCCGTTCCGCTTCCAACGCCGCCCCAAACAGAACCATCCATCTGCTGGTGGAGCCGGCAGACCCGCTGGCGGAGGCCGCCCGCTGCGCCCTGGAACAGGCGATCCCGCTCCACCTGGTGGATGTCGACCTGGACGACTACCCGGCGGTGAAGGAGTTTCTACCCGATTCCTATGCCATTCAGCGCATCGGCTTGGCCGACTATTTTCGGGAATACTGCCGCGCCACAGAGGGTGCAGCACCGTGCCGCGAGGACCTCCGGCGCGAACAGGGGATGGCTTTCCGGTTGCAACAACTGGCACAGTGCCATGAACGCATCCTGTTTGTGGGCGGCATGGCCCATGTGGGGCGGATCAAGGAGTTTTACGGGCAACCGCGCAGCGAACCGCTGGGCAGGGTGCGCCGCAACGATGTCCGCATTTTCAACCTCCACCCCGACTCCTGCGGAGAGGTCATGGGCGAATTCCCCTTTGCCTCGGCCATCTACGAGATGCGCCGCAACGGTCTGCCGCCGGAGCGGAAAGAGGCGGCGCCCTCCCTGCGGCGGCACTTTAACGCGCTTGAGTTGATCGCGGGGGGGAAACAGGCCATTCCCGAACAGGAGGTCATGCGCGCGGCCATGGAAAGCAGCGCGCGAAAGGTGGGGGCGAGCGGGGAGATGCCGGACCGGCAGCGTATCCATCTGCGCCTGTTCGAACAGGCCGCCCGGCATTACCGGCAGGAAACGGGAGAACCGATCCACTACTGGCAGAAACGGGCCTTCTTTCGTTTCTGTCGCAACTATGCCGCCCTTTCGGGACAGTTGCTCCCCGACCTCTTCCAGCTCCTGGCCGCTGCCCGGGGGTGCGTGGACGACAACTTCGCCTACGCCTTCTGGCGGTTGGCCGAATGCTATCCCTGGCAACGGGAGGATGCGGAGATTCCGCTGCTGCGCCTGCGGGTCGAGGACCTGTGGGACCAGAGCCGCACGATCCGCTTTCGCCCCCGCAAGCGATCGGACAAGGGGCGCTCCGGCTTGCGGTTCCTCAAGCGGAAACGGGAACAGCGGCCGGGCGAATGGTTGGAGGGATTCAACGACGGTTCGATCTGCTCCTGGCCGCCCGAAGACATCATCATCGAAAACTACGGCAAGCTTCTGCGGCGGACCGGGATACGGCAACTCTCCGAGGAGCAGAGCCGGGTGGAACCCCTGAGCACCTCGCTGCTGGACGGCATCGACCTGCGCGAAACGATCCGCAACCAACCCCACGACGGGCGTATCTATGTGTGGGAACGGATGCGGATCAAAGGCGGCGTGGGAAGTGTGGTGGTCATCTTCGACGAGGATCGCCGCAACCGCTACCCTTTTGCCATGACCTGGCTGGGAGAGCACGAACAGGAATCCGACATGGCCTTTTACGCCACCGAACCGAGCGACAACGTGAGCGGACCGGGCATCTGCCGTTGCGAGTACGGCGGGCTGCTGCTCTCCTATCCGCCGCGCCGGATGCGGGATGTGTGGCAGGACCCATCATACCGGGGATGGGGGACAAAGGCCGAAATCCTCCTCATGGCCGCCCTCGATTACTCGCCGGACCCCCATGTGGTCTATGCGGCCGCCCGTCCGCCGCGCAGCATCTTCAAGCGCATAGCGGCCGGCATGGGGAAGAAGATTGTCTACATCCCCCTGGGGAGCCTGTCTCCCCCCGCGCTGAAGCGGATTAGGGTGATGCACCTGTTGTTCGGCCATGACAAGCGGGAGATCGCTAAGGATTATATCTGGTAGCGGGTGGGGCGGACAATAAAAAGCCCCTCGAAGTCTTCAGACCTCGGGGGGCTTTTTATTGGTCAAAGGCCCGGTTACTCGAACGGGTTGCGCAGGATGATGGTCTGGTCGCGGCGCGGACCGACGGAAACCAGCACGATCGGGCAGCCGGCCAGTTCTTCCAGGCGCTTGACGTAATCGCGGGCCTTCTGCGGCAGGTCTCCGTAGGTCTGGGCTCCGGTAATATCGCTCTTCCAGCCGGGCAGTTCCTCGTAGACCGGCTGACACTGTTCGAAGAGTTCCAGGCTTGCGGGTAAGGTTTCCAGGGTCCTGCCGTTGCAGGTGTAGCCGGTGCAGATCTTGACGGTGTCGAAATCGGAGAGCACATCCAGCTTGGTCAGGGCAATGCCGGTCAGGCCGTTGACCCGCACGGCATAGCGGACCACCATGGCGTCAAACCAGCCGCAGCGCCGCGGCCGGCCGGTGGTTGCGCCGAATTCCCCGCCGTCCTGGCGCAGCTGCTCGCCGGTCGCGTCCAGCAGTTCGGTCGGGAAGGGGCCGCTCCCCACGCGGGTGACATAGGCCTTGGAGATGCCGATGATTTCGTGGATATCACGCGGGCTGACCCCGGAGCCGGTACAGGCGCCGCCGGCGCAGGTGGATGACGAGGTGACGTAGGGGTAGGTGCCGTGGTCCACGTCCAGGAGTGTCCCCTGTGCCCCTTCGAAGAGCGCCTTCTTGCCGGCCTTCAGATCCTTGCTGAGGACCAGCGAGGTATCGGCGACGTACTTCTTCAACACCTCGGCATAGCCGCTGTATTCGGCCAGGATGGCATCGAAGTCGCAGGGCGCCTCGCCCAACAGTTTTTCCAGGATGACGTTTTTCTCGGTCAGTACCTCCCGCAGCTTGCGGGTGAAGATGTCCTTGTCAAGCAGGTCCATCAGGCGGATGCCGCGCCGGCCGATCTTGTCCTCGTAGCAGGGGCCGATGCCCCGGCCGGTGGTGCCGATCTTCTTGTCGCCGCTCTGTGTCTCACGGGCGATGTCGATCTGTTTGTGGTAGGGCATGATGATGTGCAGCGATTCGGAGAGCAGTAGGCAGGAATCGTCGCTGATCCGGCCGGACTCCTTCAGTTTCGTGATCTCCCGGATGAATACCTCCGGGTCCAGCACCACACCGTTGCCGATGATGCAGCGCTTGCCCTCGTGCAGTATGCCCGAGGGGATCAGGTGCAGGACGACCTTTTCGCTCCCCACCACCAGGGTGTGACCGGCGTTGTTGCCCCCCTGGTAGCGTACGATGTCATCGGCGTGCTCTGTGTAGATATCGACAACCTTGCCCTTGCCTTCATCGCCCCATTGGGCTCCTACAACTACAACGTTTGCCATGTCTCGTGGTCTCCCTATGAAGGTTGTTGAAAAACAGCCATCTCGCCGCCATCCTCGAACGCTCTTTCGTACGGCGTAGCGCTGCTACGCCTCCTCAGGGCTTGTCTAGCGGGTGCGACGATCTGACTATTTTTGAACAACCTTAGTTTTCAATAGCCTGCTGGTTTTCTTCAATAAAAGTAACAAGATCTTCGTTCAGTAGCATTTCCCTGGTGATGTTGAACCGTTTGCCGTCACGGACACGCACGGCGGTATAGGTGTCGTTGCCGCACGCTTCATCTCCAATGATCAGCATGCTGCGGATATTCATACGTCGGGCATAGGTCAGAGAGTCTTCGTACTCCCTGCGGATGATGTCCCGTGCGGCGGTGTAGCCGCGGGAACGGAGCAGGCGCGCCACCTCCAGTACCTCGCGCCGGTCGTCGCGGCTGTTGAACAACAGGAAGTCGCGGGTGGTGCTGGCCTCAACGTCGGGTCGCCGTTCCAGCGCCTGGAGCAGGCTGAGCACGTTAAAGGTAAAGCCGGTGGCCGGGGCGGCGAAACCATAGCGGGCCGTCAGGTTGTCGTAGCGGCCGCCGCTGCAGACCGGTTCGCCCAGACCGCTGACAAATCCCTCGAAGGTGATGCCGGTGTGGTAGCCCAGCCCACGGATCTCTCCCAGGTCTATGGTCAGGTGGTCGCTGACCCCGTGGATATCCAGGATATCCAACACCTGGCGCAGGTTCGCAAGCGCCGCGCGGGAACGCTGGTTGACCACCACTTTCTCTGCCTCCGCCACTACTTCGCGCCCGCCGAAAAGGCGCGGCAGGGCCGCGATCTCACGACGGGATGCTTCCGTAACCGTGCTGGCGGCCAGCACCTTCGACACGGCCGACACATCCTTGCGCGCGATAGCCTCCTGCAATTCCCGCAGCGGCTGGCCGTCCAGGCCGGAGGCGGCCATGATCCCGCGGCAGAACTCCACCTGTCCCAGGTCGATCTTGAAGTTGTTGAAGCCGAGTTGTTGCATGGCCTCGATCGCCATGGTCACCATTTCCGCATCAGCCTCGGGCGAGTCGAGGCCGATCAGTTCCACCCCCGACTGAAAGAGTTCCCGGCTGCGGCCGGTCTGGCTTTCGGTCTGACGCAGGACACGCCCGCTGTAGCTGATGCGGTGGGGCAGGGGCCAGCCGGACAGGCGGGTCGCCACGATACGGGCGATCTGCGGCGTAATATCCGGCGGGAAAGCCAGCAGGCGCCCGGTTTGACGGTCGTCGAAACGGTAGGTCTTGCCCTTCAGCTCCTCTCCCATGCCGATGGTCAGCACATCTTCATATTCCAGTTTGGGGGGGATGATGCGCCGAAACCCCCACAGCTCGAAGACGTGGCGAATCTTCGCTTCTATAAAACCGATCTTGGCGGCGGCGTCGGGCAGGAAGTCGCTGACGCCGCGGGGGAGTGAAATGTCGGGTGATAATATGGTCATGTAGATCTATTCCTGAAAAGGATTGTCTTTCACACGCCCGGCCTGCGACGAGTACAAAGAATTCGGACCGGGAAGCCGTCCAAGGAGGGGAGGCTTCCCGGTCCGTGTTGCCTAGGGCCGGGTGGGTGGGCTATTCCACCATCTTGATCGCCAGGGATGACGCCCCGCGGGTTGTTACCCCGGAGCGCTGCACGGTTTGCAGGATCAAGAGCTCGTTTTTGGCCTCGTCGAAATAATAGTCCGGCATGTAATTCTGGGTGTCGCGGGTACGCCACTTTTCTTCCAGGGTCGAACCATTCCAAGCCATGCAGTAGACCGTGCCCTTCTTATAGGCCCGGGCATTGCCCAGCACCCAGAACCCGTCGTTCTTACCCACCAGGATAAGTCCTCCGGCCGTTACCTGAACCCGCATGTTCATGAATATCCAGCGGTACTTATCACCCGTCACACGGGCATTGACGCTGGTGTCCTCTTTCTGAAAATACAGTTCCGAACCGCCGAACTTGTCGTTGCTGCGCCATAGCTCTTTCCGGTCCTGGTCATACACGATCAGGTAGCCATCCGGGTTGATGACCGCGGTGAGCATCTTGCCGTCTTGGTCGCGGAATTGGTTAAAGGAGTAGATGTCGCCGAATCGCGGCATCTTGATGGGGTTTTTCAGGGAGATTTCGTCGCCGGAGCGGTTTGCCTCGAATACCTCGCCATAGAAATCGGCATCGCGGCCCATTGCCTGGGCATAGAGTTTTTTCGGCCCGCCGGCCAAGCTGAAGGTGCGGAAGAAATAGGACAGGTCTCCGGCAAGCTTCACCAGCTTGTCGCCCTGCACCTGCCAGACCTGGGAGGCGAGTTCGTCGCCGCGAATGAGCGTCACGTAGATCTCAAGGCCCTTGCTGCCTGCAATAGTATCCAGTGAGAGGATCTTCTCGGAACTCCTGAATTCCGTCTCCGCAACCAGTTTCATATCGCCGCCCTTGCGGTAGTACGAGAGGCGTCGGTCCTCGGCCAGAAATACCTCACTGCTGCCGTCGGGCAGGGTCGCTCCCAGGGCCACCAGATTGGCGGCCCCGGTGAGGCGCTTGCTCTGCCAGCCGCCGATGTTCCCCTGTTCCACTTCCTTGGGTTTGATGAACTCACCGACCGGGGCCACGCTGACCTGCTCTTTTTTGATGATATCGGACTTTGGCGCAGCAAGCGGTGCCTGAGCGGCTACGGTGACTGCTGCTGCAACCCTGGGAATGGCGGCCACGGGAGCGCCGGGTGCCGGTTGCCCGCTGAAATAAACCTTGTCCAGTTCGGCGGCCAGTTTTTCCGCCAGTTTTCCCACCGACGGGATCAGTTCCTCACTGCTGTCGCCCTGGATGTAGGCGCGGGTCAGGGTTTTGCCGGCGCTCGTCCTGGCCATGGCATCCATGCTGAACACCTTGCCCAGAACGATATAGGTTCCGCTCACCACGGCATCGGCCTCGGCCGCGCTGCCGACGGCTATGATCTTGTCGCTGTTCAGACGTGCGGCCAGCAGGGCCTGGAGTGTGGCTTTCATCTCATCTTTGTTCGGCACGCCGATGGCGTTCATGTCGGCCACGAACACCCGCACCTGGGCTGCAAAAGCCGGCAGTGCCACCAGCGGAAGGAATAGCACGGCAAGCAGTACGATCAATTTTTTCATGGTTTCTCCTCAGCCTGTTTCGGGGAACATTTGTTTCGGGACGGTTAATTTTGCATTGAGATGATGAAGAGCAGTAGGCCGTGGGATTATCGCAAAATAGGCCGGACATGTCAAAAAAAAAGGGCGGGATTGCTCCCGCCCTCAAGGGTTTATTACAGATGAAACGGTTTAGAATGCGTAGCTCAGCACAACGCGTGCGGTGTAGGGGTTATCCGGATCATGAGGAGCAGCAGCGGTGCCGATAGTAGACGAACCATTATAGTAGCCACCCAGCACGACATAAGCAGCCTGGATCTTGGCGGTCAGGTTGTCGTACATCTTGTAGCCGGCTTCCACGTTGATTTCAGTACCCTGGAAGTTGGTGGCATTCGCGAGGCCAGTTTTCTTGTCATACGGTTTCAGGCTGTTGGTGTGGGCAGCCCAAAGGAGACCGAGGTTTGTGTTGACAAAGGCCTTGGGAGTCACGTTAATGTCGTAACCAAGGGTGTAGAGGTACATCCCCTGTGCGTTGACGGGGGTGGTGCCGTTACCCGTATTGTAGGCGATGCCATAGTCAGTGGTGGTGCCTTGGGAGGCAGCATTGCGGTTGAGCAGCATCATGCCGGACTCGTTGTAGCTGCAGGTGCCGCTGTTTCCTGCCCAGGTGGCATTCTGCGACTGAGCGGTGCCGACCCAGCCGGTGAGGTGCTTGCCGGTGTTGTTGCTGTTGCCGGAGGTGAAGAGCAGCGCGGTACGCAGAGTGCCTGGGCCGACGGCGACTTTGGCGGCCACATTGTAGGCCAAGGCGTTCAGGTAGGCACTGTCAGCAGTGCCGCTGAGGTTCTTGAGGACCCCGCCTTGGTAGGCGACAAAGCCGCTCAGGGCCACGGGGCCAACCTTTGCATCGCCGTAGAGACCAAAAGTATGCAGCATGATGTCGCTGGTGGAGAGAGTGCCGCGGCTATCGTCATAGATGTAATAGTCGAGGCCGACGTTTGCGTCCTTGCTGAGGGCATACTTGACCGCAACGGTACCGATATGCAGATCCTGGTAACCGAGGACATTGGTCTTGGTGATATTGTTGTCAACGCCGCTTCCGCTGTAGGCACCATCGTAACCGCGGAAATAGCCGGCAACAACGGTTGCATTGTCCAGCTTGGTTGCGGTGACGACACCAGCCGCATCAAAATCGGCAAAGATTCCCTTGATGTTGTCCTTGAAAGGCTGGACACCGGCAGTAACCGTGGTGGGGGTGGATGGTATCTTGAACTGCAGGTAAACCCACTTGGTTTCCAGGTTGACGGCGTCTGATTCCAGGGCGGCGCCGCTGTTGCGGAATGTTGCTCCCTGAGCCCTGTCGCCCCAGACGGAGTCGATCTCGAAACCGGTCACCAGTTTCAGATCGTCGTTTGCTTTGGCGGTGTAGAACAGGCGGGCGCGCTGCTCGAAATAGTTGTTGGGTCTGAGGTTTTGCGTGGTGTTTCCTGTTGTAGGCGCGACATAGTGGTTAGTCGCGCCAGAGGTGCTCGGAGAAAGGATCGTGCCGCCGCTACCGTTCTCATAGTTGTCCAGGAAATACTTCAAGGTGTAGTTGCCGTGGAATTCGTTCTCGAATGCCATTGCCGGCACAGCGGCCATGGCGCCGAGGGCGCTTGCTGCTGCAACTGCCAGAATTCTTTTTTTGATACTCATGTGTGCCTCCTTCAATTTTTATTAAATGCTGGTACTACTGCAAGCTGCAAACAGATCAATTTCGTTTTCGATGATCACCACCTTTCATTGCAAAATTTGGCATCAGGCAACGTAGTAACTGCTGTGAAATCATGGCTATAAAACACAAATACCTCCAAACATCCTGTCTGAGACAGGTTGTCTGGAGGTAATAGAAGACCTTCGCGCTTTTTTCGATGATTCTCCGAAACGGTTCACAGTGTCATTCGCTCCCTTGGTCGTTGTCGCTTGAAATGATAAAAGTGACAATATAACAACAGGATAGCTATTTTGGCGGATCGTCTGTTTCAGGATATGTTCTAAAAAGTTGTGCAAAATATACAATAAATAAAACCGAAGTCAAGCAAAAAGTGGTTTCCACGGGGCTTCGCAGCCCTTGGGCGGTGCCGTGAACGTGGTTGTCAAGAGTCCTGTTTCATGCTACAAAACAGTCCTCGCAAGGACTAATTTCTCTGTTAGTGGAGCATGGTGTCATGAAAATATCGGTTGCCGACGTTGAGTATGTGGCCCGTTTGGCCCGCCTGGAGTTGAACAAGGCCGAAACGGACCTTTTTGCCGGACAGATGGATGCGATTCTCGGCTATGTGGAAAAGTTGAATGAACTCGACACCGCCGATATCCGTCCCACCTCCCATGCCGTTCCGGTGGAAAACGCTTTCCGCGAGGACGCAACCAGCCCTTCCCTTGGTGTCGCGAAGGCCCTTGCCAATGCTCCGGACAGGGCCGACAGCTTCTACCGCGTGCCGAAGGTCATCGAATGATGATGCCTGTGTGGCGGGCCTGCTTGCCGCAAGGTTCAAAGCACATAAGTTGCACACCATACGCTGCAAAATTGGAGATGAGGTTGCCGTAATGTTTCGTTTGCGTTACATGCGGGATAATTGTTGAGAAACGCTTTGAATCGGAGATGTCATTCAAATGGATATTTTTGAACTTACCATCCATGAACTGCACGGAAAGCTGAATGCGCGGGAGTTGTCCTCGGCCGAAGCGACCCGGGCCATGCTGGCGCGCATCGAGTCGGTTGAGCCCCGTGTCGGTTCATTCATCACCCGGACCCCTGAGTCGGCCCTGGCTGAAGCGGCGGCCGCCGACCGGCGCATCGCTTCCGGAGATGCTCACGTACTCACGGGGATTCCCCTGGCCCTCAAGGACATCTTTCTGACCGAGGGTATCCGCACCACCTGCGGTTCGCGCATGCTCCATAACTTTATCCCCCCCTACAGCGCCACCGCCTGGGAGCGGCTGCGCGATTGCGGGTCCGTTTTGCTGGGCAAGCTCAACCAGGACGAATTCGCCATGGGATCATCCAACGAATCCAGCGCCTTTGGCGTTACCCGCAACCCCTGGGATACCGCCCGCATCCCGGGTGGTTCGTCCGGCGGCTCGGCGTCGGCCATTGCCGCCCGACAGGCAACGGCGACCCTGGGCACCGATACCGGCGGCTCCATTCGTCAGCCATCCTCCCACTGCGGCTGCGTCGGCCTCAAGCCCACCTATGGCCGCGTCTCGCGCTACGGCGTGATCGCGTTTGCGTCCTCCCTTGACCAGGTGGGCCCGATCACGCGTGACGTAACCGATTGTGCCATCATGCTGGGGGCGGTTGCCGGCTACGACTCCAAGGATTCCACCAGTGTCAACACGCCGGTTCCCGATTACACGGCCGCCTTGACCGGCGACATCAAGGGCCTGAGGATCGGCCTGCCCAAGGAGTACTATATCGATGGCCTCGACCGGGACGTTCAGGCGGCCATGGACCGGGCCATCGAGACCTATCGCCGGCTGGGGGCGGAATTCGTTGAAATATCCCTGCCCCACACCGACTATGCCGTGGCGACCTATTATCTGATCGCCACTGCCGAGGCCAGCTCCAATCTGGCCCGTTACGACGGCGTCCGTTTCGGGCATCGCAGCGAGCAGGCCGAAGGACTGATCGACATGATGACCAAAAGCCGTAGCGAGGGGTTCGGGGCCGAGGTCAAGCGCCGCATCATGCTGGGCACCTACGCCCTCTCCTCCGGTTACTACGACGCTTATTACGTCAAGGCCCAGAAGGTGCGCACGCTGATCATGGGCGATTTCACCCGCGCCTTCGAGGATGTGGATGTGATCCTGACCCCGGTGGCGCCGACGCCGGCCTTCAAGATCGGCGAGATGGTCGATGACCCGCTGCAGATGTACCTGTCGGATATCTTCACCATCCCGGTCAACCTGGCCGGTACCTGCGCCATGTCCGTGCCGGCCGGTTTCTCCGCTTCCGGCCTCCCCATCGGCCTGCAACTGATCGGCAAGCCCTTTGGCGAGGAGACCATCCTGCGTGCGGGCCACGCCTTTGAGCAGGCCACGGAGTGGCATACGAGGAAGGCGGAGATATAAAGAGGTTGTTGAAAAACAGCCATCTCGCCGCCGTCCTCGAAAACCCCTTGTGCAGCGTAGCGTTGCTACGCTTCCGCGGGGCTTTTCTGCGGGTGCGACGATCTGACTATTTTTGAACAACCTGAGCCTGTTGAAGTAGGGGAGCTACGGGCCTTGCCCCAAGCGCCGCCCCTTGTGTATGACCAATTGTCTCTGTGTCTCTGTGGCGGATTCAACCTCGCAGTGCAGTTTACATTTTTATTGGAGTAATTACATATGAAATTTCAGCCTGTTATCGGCCTTGAGGTCCATGCCCAGCTAAAAACCGGGTCAAAGATATTCTGCGGCTGTTCCACGACCTTCGGTTCCGAGCCCAACTCCCAGACCTGCCCCGTCTGCCTGGGGCTGCCGGGCGCCTTGCCGGTGCTCAACAAGAAGGTGGTTGAATTTGCCATCAGGGCCGGGCTGGCCACCAATTGCACCATCGCCCATCATAGCGTCTTTGCCCGCAAGAACTACTTTTATCCCGACCTCCCCAAGGGATACCAGATCAGCCAGTTCGAGGATCCGATCTGCCGCAAGGGGTGGCTCGATATCCAGTTGGAAGGGCAGGGACCCAAGCGTATCGGCATCACCCGTATCCACATGGAAGAGGATGCGGGCAAGCTGGTGCATGGCGACGTTCCCGGCCTGGAGAACGGCTCCGGGGTTGACCTGAACCGGGCCTGCACGCCGCTTCTGGAGATCGTTTCCGAACCGGATTTGCGCTCATCGGATGAAGCGGTGGCCTATCTGAAACAGTTGCACCGGATCGTGACCTGGCTGGGGATCTGCGACGGCAACATGGAAGAGGGAAGTTTTCGCTGCGATGCGAACGTCTCGGTCATGCCGGTCGGTTCCGATACCCTCGGCACCCGGGCCGAGATCAAGAACGTCAACTCGTTCAAGTTCGTCAAACAGGCCATCGAGTATGAGATCCAGCGCCAGATCGACCTGATCGAGGACGGGGGCAGCGTGGTTCAGGAAACGCGCCTGTTTGACCCGAACAGTGGAGCGACCCGTTCCATGCGCAGCAAGGAAGAGGCCCACGACTACCGTTATTTCCCCGATCCCGACTTGGTGCCGTTGGTAATCGGCGCCGATTGGGTACAGCGTGCGAAAAAGGAATTGCCGGAACTCCCCGAGCATCGGCAGCAGCGTTTCATCACCGAGATGGGGTTGTCGGAGTACGATGCGGAGGTTATCACCGTCAGCCACGAACTGGCCGATTACTTTGAAGAGTGCGTGGCCTTTCACCACAACGCCAAGGCCGTATCCAACTGGCTGATGGGCGAGGTGACCCGGGCGCTCAACGATTCGGGAACGTCCATCGCGGCATGTCCCGTCATCCCGCGCCAATTGTCCGAACTGATCAAGCTGATCGACAGCGGCGCCATTTCGGGCAAGATAGCCAAGACGGTCTTTGAAGAGATGTGGAAAAACGGCGGAGACCCCAAGTCGATCGTGGAAAAACAGGGATTGGCCCAGGTCTCCGACAGCGGAGCGATTGAAGCCGTTATCGATGAGATCATTGCCGCCAATGCCGCCCAGGTGGAAGAGTTCCGGGGGGGCAAGGAAAAGGTGTTCGGCTTCTTTGTCGGGCAGGTCATGAAGGCCAGCAAGGGCAAGGCCAACCCGGCGGTGGTGAACGAGCTTTTATTGGCCAAACTCAAAGGATAATACCCGGTAGCCGTCACGGATGGTTTCGCGCCGCATCTCGCTGTTTTATGTACCCGATTTGCTGCCCACGAGTGCAATGGAGGCCACAATGAGTAATGCTAAGGTGATGATCGTCGATGATGCCCTTTTCATGCGCAATAATCTTGGCACAATCCTGAGAGACAAGGGCTATACCGTTGTGGCCGAGGCGGCCAGCGGCATAGAGACCATGAAAAAACTCCACGCCTGCGATCCGGACATCATTTTCCTGGATATCATCCTGCCCGACGCCAACGGGATACAACTACTGGATTTTATTCATAAGATGAAGCCGCAGGCCAAGGTGATCCTCTGCTCGGCCATCGGCCAGGAGGCGATCGTCAAGAAGGGACTGGATCTGGGCGCCCGGTTCTATGTTCAGAAACCCTTCAGCCCGGAAAAGATTGCGGAAGCGCTGGAAAGCCTGGGGGAATGATCCATGGATATGTCCCAATACCGGGATTTGTTCGTCTCAGAATCCAAGGGGCACATCCAGGTATTCAATGAGCTGATCGTCGTGCTTGAGGATAGCGCCGCCGATCAAGCCGCCATCGACGAGTTGTTCCGCCATGCCCATTCGCTCAAGGGGATGGCGGCAACCATGCAGTACCAGGCCATCGCCGACCTTGCCCATCGCATGGAAGACCTTTTGGGCAAGGTGCGGAGCGGAGCGTTCAGCTTTAGCCCGGGCCTGGCCGACATCCTGCTGGAAGGGAGCGACGCCCTCACCGCAATGATCTCGGCAATCGAAGCCGATGACGAGCGCTTGCCGGATACCACCGACCTGATCAATCGACTGGCCGGCTTCGACGCTGCCGGCAATCCACCCCCCCCCCCACAACCGGTCGCCGCCGCAGATGCCGCACCTGGAATCGACGATCGCGATCAGGGCGGCCCGACCCCGGATCACCAGCCCCGGCACACCGATTCCTTCAAAAGCGTCCGCGTCAAGACGGAAACCCTGGACCGGTTGGTCAACATCACCGGCGAGTTGCTCACAACACGTTACCGCCTTGCCGACCGTGCGTTGCGCTGCGAGGGCGCACAACTCGAAGAGCCGCTCAACCGTCTTTCCATGCTGTTGCGGGAACTGCGGGACGAGGTGTTCCAGGCCCGCATGCTCCCCTTCTCCTTTGTTGCCGACCGTTTCCCCCGCTTAGTGCGCGATCTGTCTCGCAAGCAAGGCAAGGAGATCCTCTTCCATGTGGAGGGGAAGGAGATTGAACTGGATCGGGGGATTCTCGAGGAGATAAGCGAACCGTTGGTGCATATCCTGCGCAATGCCGTTGACCACGGCATGGAGATGCCCGAAGAGCGGATCGCTGTCGGCAAGCCCGGCCTCGGTACGATCCGTATCGTCGTAACCCGCGACAAGGATTGTGTGAATATCGTTATTGCCGACGACGGGCGGGGCATGGCCCCCGAAAGGCTCGCCGAAAAGGCGGTGGAAAAGGGGATGATCAACCGGGAACAGGCCAATGCCCTGACGCGGCATGAGGCGCTCATGCTGATCTGTGCCCCCGGTTTTTCCACGGCTGAAACCGTGAGCGATATCTCGGGCCGTGGCGTGGGCATGGATGCCGTCAGGGTTGCTGTGCACGCCTTGGGGGGAGGGCTCGTCATCGAATCGGAGGTGGGGCGGGGAAGCCGTTTCCTGCTAAGGCTCCCCATTTCGGTCTCGATCATTCATGCCCTTTTGGTGGAGTGCGGCCCCCTGACGGTCTCCTTTCCGGTCAATGCCGTCAAACGCACCATTGAACTCAGGCGCGAGGAGATATTCCAGGAGCGGGAACAGTTCTTTTTCATGCTCGACGGCAGGCAGGTGCCTCTCAGGAATCTCAACCGTCTGCTCGGACAAGCGCCGACACCAGATGCTCGGGCGTTTGTCCCGACGGTCGTGATCGAAGCGGGTGACACAACGCTCGGACTGGCTACGGATCGTCTGCTCGGCCAGAGGGAGATCTTTGTGAAGCCGCTCGGTATTCCGCTGAGCCGCATCAAAGGACTTACCGGAGGGGCCATCACGGGGGATGGCCGTATCGTATATGTCATTGATGCCACTGCGCTGTAATGCCATCCAATGTTCAAAAGCGGTTGCGATAGATGCGGTCCTGTGGCAAAATTAACGACCGGGTTACGCCATTTTGCATTTTTCAGGAAAGGTTACACCATGATACGCTGGTTAACATGCAGTTTGTCCCTTCTGCTGGTTTTGGTCTGGACACCGTTGCAGGCTGCCGATAAGCCTGCAAGTCTCAAGGATGTGATCGGGGCGCTGGAAAAAGGGTATGCAGGCCTGCAGGACGTTCGCGCCGATTTTTCCCAACGGACGCTTATCGCCGGGGTCGGCCGCGAACAGAAGGGCAACGGCGAAGTATTCCTGAAGCGGCCCGCTTCCAGCACAGCCATGTTCCGTTTCAACTACGCAAAGCCCAAACAGCAGATCGTTTCCAACGGCAAACAGGTCTGGTTCTACCTGCCCGAAAACCGGCAGGTGATGGTTAGCACGGTGGCCGAAATGTTCAAGGGTGGCAATGCCATCGCGCTCTCCTATCTGACCGGCCTGGGCCATGTGTCGCGGGATTTCACCGTTTCCTTTGCCAAGGAACAGCGTGATAAACACGGCGACTACCAGTTGGAATTGATCCCGAAAAAGCCTACGCCGGTCCTGGCGCGGCTCCAGTTGACGGTTTCGGCAGAGGCGGTGGAGCGTTTTCTGCGCCAGGGAAACGTGCAGGATCTCTTCCCGGTGCAGGCGTCGGTCGTGCATGATGCCGGCGGTAACCAGACCCGCATCGACTACAGCCATGTCAGGGTCAACAAGGGGGTGGACAGCAACAAGTTCAACTTCAAGGTCCCCGCGGGGGTTGCGGTCGTCAAGCCGTAAGGCGCTACCCGCCGCACAAGGGCTCGCAAGCATGCCGGGCCGAACGTTTGCAGTGCATCCCCTGTACGGTTTCGATGGGATGTATTATACTAGTATACCTTCGGAGGGTGTCTCTATGCCGTCATTCGACATCGTTTCAAAAGTGGATATGCAGGAAGTGGACAACGCGATCAATCAGGCGATCAAGGAAATCGGCCAACGCTACGACTTCAAGGGGTCCAAGAGCGAGATCAGCCAGGAGAAGGATGCCGTTAAGATCCTGGCTGACGACGACTACAAGCTCAAGGCCGTGGTAGACGTGCTCCAGTCCAAGTTTCTCAAGCGCAATATCTCCATCAAGGCCTTGCAGTACGGCAAGGTCGAACCTGCGTCGGGTGGGATGGTGCGGCAGCTCATCACGGTCCAGCAGGGGATCTCCAAGGAAAAGGGGAAGGAGATCATAGCAGTCATCAAGGAAAGCAAGGTGAAAGTGCAGGCGCAGATCCAGGATGATCAGGTACGGGTAACCGGCAAGAACCGGGACGACCTGCAGGAGACGATTCAACTCCTCAAGGGGAAGGACCTGGGGGTGGAGATGCAGTTCGTGAATTTCAGGGAGTAGCTTCGGCCGGTATGAAGAACGGGGGAATTTTACATCCCCTGCGCAGTTATCCAAATAAAAGGGGTGTTCGTGAGCGAAAGCGCTAAACAGAAAGTCAGTATGGTCAGCCTGGGCTGCCCCAAAAACCTCGTGGATGCCGAGGTTATGCTCGGTGTGCTTGCCAAGGATGACTACGAGATTACGACCGACGAAAAGGATGCGGACGTGATCATCGTCAATACCTGCTCGTTCATCAAGGAGGCCAAGCAGGAGAGCATCGACGCCATTTTGGACTTGGCGGAACGCAAACACGACGGGCGCTGCCACACCCTGATCGTCTCCGGTTGCCTGCCGCAGCGGTATCAGGAGGAGTTGGCCAACGATCTGCCCGAGGTGGATATCTTCATCGGCACCGGCGATTACCCCCGCATTGCCGAAATTCTGGCGGAGAAAAAAGGTTCCGACGGCCAACTGCGCTACGTTGGCGACCCGGATTACATCTATGACGAAACATTGCCGCGCCTCAACTCTTCGCCCGCATGGTACTCCTATCTCAAAATCGGCGAAGGTTGTTCCAATTGCTGCTCGTACTGCGTGATCCCCCAGTTGCGGGGCGCCTACCGGTCCCGGCCGCTGGAGTCGCTGGTGGCCGAGGCGGAGCGGTTGGCCGCCCGCGGGGTCAAGGAGATCAATGTCATCTCCCAGGATGTCACCCGTTACGGCAGCGACCTGGACGACGGTTCCACCCTCGAAACACTGCTGCGCCGGTTGGCTGCCATTGAGGGGATTCGGTGGATTCGCCTCTTGTACGCATATCCCGACGGGATCACCGACAGCCTGATCGAACTGATTCGCGACGAACCCAAGATTTGCAAGTATCTGGATATTCCGATCCAGCATATCGCCGACCCGGTTCTCAAGCGGATGAACCGCCGGAGCAGCGAGGCTCAGATTCGGAACCTGATCGCTACCCTGCGCCGGGAGATCCCCGGCATTGCGCTGCGCACCTCGCTGATCGTCGGCTTTCCGGGCGAAACGGTGGACGATTTTGCCAGCCTGATGCAGTTCATCGAGCAGACCCAATTCGATCGCCTCGGGGTCTTCTGCTACTCCCGGGAAGAGAATACGCCGGCAGCCTCCATGCCGGAACAGGTCTCGGAACGGGTCAAGCGCGAGCGCTACCGCAAGTTGATGCGCGCCCAGGCGCGGCTTTCGTTCCGTCGCAACCGGGCCCTCATCGGCACCACGGAGCAGGTCATCGTGGAGGGATACAGCGAAGAAACCGACCTGCTCCTGAGGGGGCGTTCGTCGCGTCAGGCGCCGGATATCGACGGGCAGGTCTATATCACCGCCGGAACCGCCGAGGTGGGTGATATCGTTTCTCTCAAGGTCACGGACTCGTCGGATTACGACCTGATTGGTGAAATAGTCGTCTGATAATACCTCCGGTTGTTTGGCTTGACAAACAATCTGTTTTCTGCAATAGTTTGCCCCCTTTTCAGGGGTGGTACGAAAGCAGACCAGGGGAGTGAGGGCAACATGGCCACGAAACCGGCAAAAAAGAAATGGCAGGAAATTAGGGAAATCCTTCAACAAATGAAGGAGGATACCCTGCGGGAAATATCCAAAACTGTCAAGAACGGCGCCGAAACCACAGCCGTCGGAGAGCCGAGCGGCGACATCTATGACCAGGCCTCATCGGAGCGGGATCGCGAACTCGGGCTTTTATTGGGTGACCGGGAACGGGAAAAATTGCACAATATCGACGAGGCCCTCCTGAGAATCGACGAGGGAGAGTATGGCCTTTGCGAAGAGTGTGAAGAGGAAATCCCCTTGGGGCGGCTCAAGGCCATGCCGTTCGCGCGGTATTGCGTCAAGTGCAAATCCGATCTGGAAAAGCTCCAGGCCCAGACCAAGCGCTTTGAGGAGGACCGCACCTACCGCGAGATCCCTCTCGGCGGCGAGGAAGAGGACGCCTAGCGCCGTTTTCCCCGTGGACGGCTGAAGGCCGTTGCTATCCTCAATAACGCCCCTCGCCGCACCTGCATGGCGTCGTGGGGGCACAATTCGCGGCAGCACCAACAACGAATACAGCTCTTTTGGTTGACCACCAGGGAGCTGTTTTTTATTTGTATGGCTTCCGGCGGGCAGGCGTCCCGGCAAATGCCACACAGCACGCATCGGCGGGCGTCGGCCACGGGGAATGACAGAAGGTGGCGCCTGAGGCCATTTTTGATAAAGGCCGGCAGGCCGAACTGAACATCCAGGCCGGTGGGGAGTTTGAACCGCTTCCCCCCGAAGCGGTCGGGGGGCACGCCGAAAAGTTCCAGTGCGCCTATCTCTGCCCCCGGCAGCCCCATGCGTGCCGCTTCCCGTTCCACATGGAGCAGCTCTGCGGGTATCCCGGCCAAGCGGCCGGCCACCGTGTCCACCGCCACCGGGTTGACGCCGGCGATCAATGCACCCAATTTGATCGGGTCGCCACTTCCGGGGCCGTTCCCCTCCATAGCCACGATGGCATCCACAATATTCAGGGTCGGCTTTTTCAGCAGATAGATCTCCAGCAGCAGCCGGGCGAACTGTTCGCGCGAGGTTCCTGCCTTGAGGTGCCACGCCGGCTTTTCCGCCCCCACAACTACGCCGAAAAGGTTCTTCACCGCGCACGTCATGGTCATCATCTCGTGGGTCTTCAGCTTGGGCAGGTTGATGACCTTGTCCGCCTCCCAGTAAGCCCGCGCTATGGCGATGCGGCGGAAGGTGCCCGCACCGTTGAGCTCGATGGTCTCGTCGAATGCAACCAGTTCGGCGCCACTCTCCCGGGCCGCCTGGCTGATGCCGCTTTTGTCGGCCACCTTCCGGAACCCGCCGATACCGGGGCTATCGCCGATCAGGACCCGGCCCCCGGCCTCCCTGACCAATTCCGCAACAGCCTTCACAACGGCAGGGTGGGTGGTTACCGCCGCTTCCGGAACTTTGGCGGCCAGCAGATTGGGCTTGAGCAAGACCCGCTCTCCCGGTCGTACGAAGGCCCCGATGCCGCCCAACGGCTCCAGAAGCGAGACTAGTGCCTCCCGCACCCGGGTTGGATCATAATCGTTGCACTGGGCAAGGCTTATTTTTTTCATCCTGACTTCCTTTGTCGGGCGTTCGCCGACCTACTTGCGGCGGGCCGATTATGCGATACACTGGTGGATACAGGGGAATCCAATACGAAATCGGTTTGAAGCCATGGCGCCACCGGTTCTCTATAACGACATATCCTTGCTGTATGTCGAGGACGATCAAATCACCAGAGACACGGTTTCACGCCTGCTCATGCGTGTGGTCGGCACCCTTTATGTCGCCGCCAACGGCAGGGCGGGGCTCGATATGTACCGAGCCCATGCCCCCGATGTCGTGGTGACCGATATCAGGATGCCGGACATGGACGGTATGACCATGGTTCACGAAATTCGTCGCCTTCAGCCGGATTGCCCCGTCATCGTTTTGTCGGCATTCAGCGATACCGAATACCTGCTGGATTGCGTCTCGATCGGCATCAACCATTACATCGGCAAGCCGGTCGATTTCGCCAAGCTTACGGAGGCGGTGGCCCAATGCTGTGATTACGTCAATCTCAAGCGCCGTCTCAGAAAACAGGACGAATCCCTCAATCTGCTCTCCCAGGCCATGGAACAGGCCCCCACCTCGGTTCTCATCACGGACCTCAACGGCACCATAGAATATGTCAATGCGACATTTACCAAGGTGACCGGCTACAGCGCTGAGGAGGTCATCGGGCAGAATCCGCGCATCCTCAAGTCGGATCTCACCCCCCCCGAACTTTACCAGGAACTCTGGAACAGTATCAGGGCGGGAGAGGAGTGGGAGTGCGAATTGGCCAATTGCCGCAAGGACGGCCAGGTTTATTGGGAGTTGGCAAAGTTTTGTCCGCTACGCAATTCCGAGGGTACCGTCATCAAGTATCTCAAGGTATCCCAGGATATTACCGAGCGCAAGCACTATGAAGAGAACCTGCGGTATCTCAGCACCCATGACTCGCTCACCAATCTTTACAACAGGGCGTATTTCGAGGCCGAGATGAGCCGGCTGGCCGCCAGTCGGGATTTTCCGGTCAGTATCGTCATCGCCGATATTGACGGCCTCAAGACGATCAATGACAACTACGGTCATGATGAGGGCGACCGGTTGATTCGCATGGCTGCCGATTTGCTCCTGTCCGCCTTTCGGGCCGGTGACGTCGTTTCCCGTATCGGCGGGGATGAGTTCGCCGTGCTGCTGCCGCACACCGACTTGGAAACCGCCCAGGCGGCGGTGCAGCGCATCATCCAAGGCGGATGCCGCCCCAGAAGGGAAAAAAACGGTTATTCGCGCGGCCTGTCCCTAGGGGTGGCAACTGCCTGTGACGCATCTGAACTCTCTGCCGCCCTCAAGCTGGCCGACCGGCGCATGTATCAGGATAAGTACGACAAAAAAGGGCACACGGCAGAGCAGCCTCGCGTCGAGGATGATGGCCTTGTCGGAGATTAATTGTTATGGATGAAAATAATTGTTGACTCGACCTTATTTATATTGTAAAAATGCAATTCTCTTTGAGCCGCTAGCTCAGTTGGTAGAGCACCTGACTTTTAATCAGGTGGTCGTTGGTTCGATCCCAACGCGGCTCACCACTGAAAACGTCCCCTTCGTCTAGCCCGGCCCAGGACACCGCCCTTTCACGGCGGCGACACCGGTTCAAATCCGGTAGGGGACGCCAAAAACAACGGCCCTGGACATTACGTCCGGGGCCTTATTTCGTTGGGCACATAGCTTAGCTGGTAGAGCAGCCGACTCTTAATCGGCAGGTCGACGGTTCGATCCCGTCTGTGCCCACCAAAATTTAAGGACCTGACACCTTGTCAGGTCTTTTTTTTGTTTTGATGCCCAGGATTTCGCACCCCGGGGCGATGAACACCACCGTTTCCCGGGCGAGGCGCAGGACCTCCCCTTTGTCCGCGCCCCGATTCCCGGCCCATCTCTCATCTCCCTCTCCCTTCGTGCGCCCGAATATCGCGTTTTCTTGCGCGAACCGGCATTTGGTGTTGAAAATATCCGCGCAAATAGGTATGTTAACCCTCTTCATACGCCGTTTGAACACCCCCATTACAAGAGCATGCACCGTATCACGTTCATCCTCTACCCGCCTCACCGTCGAGCGGTACATAATAAGATACCAGCACCACACATAAAGGTAGCCATATGAAAAACATCGAACCACCTAAGAAACAGGGCCTCTACGATCCCCAGTTCGAACACGACGCCTGCGGCGTCGGCTTTGTGGCCAATATCAAGGGGGCAAAATCCCACGAGATCGTGCGTCAGGCTCTGACGATTCTCGTCAACCTCGATCACCGCGGCGCCTGCGGCTGCGAACCCAATACCGGGGATGGTGCGGGCATCCTCATGCAGGTGCCGGACCGTTTTCTGCGTAAAGTCTGTGCGCCGTTGGGCATAGAGCTGCCCGAGCCGTTCCGCTACGGGGTCGCCATGGTGTTCACCTCGCCCAACCCGACCGAGCGCAACAGCGCACGCCATGTGCTGGAAAAGATCGTTGCCGAGGAAGGGCTCGCGATCATCGGCTGGCGTGATGTGCCCACTGACCACGCTTCCCTTGGCGCTACCGCCCGGGCCAGCGAACCGGTGGTGCGCCAACTGTTTTTCAAAACCTGCGAGGAGTGCGCCGACGAACAGGAGCTCAACCGCAAGCTGTACATCGTCAATCAACGCGCCATCAACGAGATTCGCCGGGCCGGGGTCGACGAGTGCTGGTACGTGGTCAGCATCTCCAGCCGGACCATGATCTACAAAGGCATGCTCATGCCGGTTCAGGTGGACCAGTACTACCCCGACCTGCGCGATCCCGACATGGAGACCGCCCTGGCGCTCGTGCATTCGCGTTTTTCCACCAATACCTTTCCCAGCTGGGACCGGGCTCACCCCTATCACTTCTTGGCCCATAACGGCGAAATCAACACCCTGCGCGGCAACGTCAACTGGATGCATGCCCGCCAGTCGCTTTTTGCCAGCCATCTGTTCGGGGACGACATCAAGAAGGCGCTGCCGATCATAAACACCGACGGTTCCGATTCGGCCATGTTCGACAACTGCCTGGAGCTTTTGGTTATGGCCGGTCGCTCGCTGCCCCATGCCGTCATGATGATGGTCCCCGAGCCGTGGGAAAACCATGAGACCATGGAGCCCGCCAAAAAGGCCTTTTACGAGTACCATTCCTGTCTGATGGAACCGTGGGACGGTCCCGCGGCCATCGCCTTTACCGACGGCCGCAGCATCGGCGCCGTGCTCGACCGCAACGGCCTGCGGCCGTCACGGTATTATGTCACCAACGACGATCTAGTCATTATGGCCTCCGAGGCCGGGGTGCTGCCGATCGAGCCGGAGCGCGTCCTGCAGAAGGGGCGCTTGCAGCCCGGCCGGATGTTCCTGGTGGATACGGAGCAGGGACGCATCGTGCCGGACGAGGAGATTAAACGCGAATTGGCGGACGCCCGCCCTTACGGCGAGTGGTTGCGAGATAATCATATCCTTCTCGAGGACCTGCCCGATGCGCTCCATGTGTACGGACCGGACCATGATACGGTGCTTCAACGCCAGCAGGCCTTCGGCTACACCTTCGAGGATCAGCGCGTCATCCTGGGGCCCATGGCGCTGAACGGCGTCCAGCCGCTCGGTTCCATGGGCACCGACACGCCGCTGGCGGTGCTGTCCGATCAGTCGCAACTGCTCTACAACTATTTCAAGCAGCTCTTCGCCCAGGTGACCAACCCACCCATCGACCCGATCCGCGAGGAGATCATCACCTCCACAACCACCCTGATCGGCTCCGAGGCCAACCTGCTCAAGCCGACCGCTGCCAGCGCCCGCATGATCAGGCTGGAACACCCTCTGCTCTCCAACGAGGAACTTGAAAAACTGCGCCATGTGGGGAAACCCGATTTCAGGGCCGTAACCCTGTCGCTGCTCTTCCCGGTGGCACAGGGGACCGCCGGACTGGAGAAGGCCCTGGAGAGGCTTTTCGAAGCCGCCGTCATAACGGTCGAGGCCGGCACCACCATTTTGATCCTCTCCGATCGCGGAGTTGATAAGGATCATGCCGCCATTCCCGCCCTGCTGGCGGTTTCCGGGCTTCACCATCACCTGATCCGGACGGCCACCCGCACGCGGGCTTCGTTGGTGCTCGAATCGGGTGAGCCGCGTGAGGTCCATCACTTTGCCGTGCTGCTCGGTTACGGCGTCAACGCCATCAACCCCTATCTGGCCTTCGAGTCCCTGGACGACATGATCCGGCAGGGGATGCTGACGGACATCACCTACAAGAAGGCGGTGAAAAACTTTATCAAGGCCTCCATCAAGGGGGTCGTCAAGACCATGGCCAAGATGGGGATCTCCACCGTGCAGAGTTACCGCGGCGCCCAGATTTTCGAGGCGGTCGGCCTGCATCAGTCGGTGATCGACAGGTACTTTACCTGGACGCCGTCGCGTATCGGGGGCACCGATCTGGACGGGATCGCCACCGAATTGCTGGCGCGGCATCGCCGGGCCTGGCCCGAGCGGGTGCCCGCCGAGCCCACCCTGGACGCGGGCGGGGTCTACCAGTGGCGCGAGGCCGGAGAGGAACACCAGTACAACCCACTCACCATCAGTTCGCTCCAGAAGGCGGTCCGCACCGGCGACTACCATGAGTTCAAGCAGTTCTCCGCGCTGATCGACGAACAGGACACCCGCCTGTACACCCTGCGCGGCCTGATGGATTTCCGGGAAACGACCGTCCCGGTGCCTATCGAGGAGGTCGAGCCGGTGGAAGAGATCATGAAGCGCTTCAAGACCGGCGCCATGTCCTACGGCTCCATCAGCCAGGAGGCCCACGAAGCGTTGGCCATCGCCATGAACCGGATCGGCGGTCTCTCCAATACCGGCGAGGGGGGGGAGGACCCGGAACGCTTCACCTGGACCAACGAGCTGGGCGATTCCAAGAACAGCGCCATCAAACAGGTGGCCTCGGGCCGCTTCGGCGTTACCAGCGACTATCTCACCAATGCCCGGGAGATCCAGATCAAGATGGCCCAGGGGGCCAAGCCGGGCGAGGGGGGCGAACTGCCCGGCCAGAAGGTGTTTCCCTGGATCGCCAAGACCCGCCATACCACCCCGGGGGTCGGCCTGGTTTCGCCGCCGCCGCACCACGATATCTATTCCATCGAGGATCTTGCCGAACTGATCCATGACCTGAAAAACGCCAACCGCCGCGCCCGCATCAGCGTCAAGCTGGTGTCCGAGGTGGGGGTCGGCACCATCGCGGCCGGCGTTGCCAAAGCCCATGCCGATGTGGTGCTCGTCAGCGGCTACGACGGCGGCACCGGCGCCTCGCCGGTATCCAGTATCAAGCACGCCGGTCTCCCTTGGGAGTTGGGCGTGGCGGAAACCCACCAGACCCTGGTGTTGAACAACCTGCGCAGCCGCATCGTCATCGAGGCGGACGGCCAGCTCAAGACCGGCCGCGACGTTGCCGTCGCCGCCCTGCTGGGGGCCGAGGAGTTCGGCTTCGCCACCGCGCCGCTGGTCTCCCTCGGCTGCGTCATGATGCGGGTCTGCCACAGCAACACCTGCCCGACCGGTGTGGCCACCCAGGACCCGGCCCTGCGTGCCAAGTTCACCGGCAAGCCGGAATACGTGGTCAACTTCATGCGTTTCGTGGCCCAGGAATTGCGGGAGATCATGGCCCAACTCGGTTTCCGGACCCTGAACGAGATGGTCGGGCGTGCGGACGTTCTGGAACCCCGAAAGGCCATTGCCCATTGGAAGGCCAAGGGGCTCGATTTCTCCAACATCCTTTACCAGCCCCAGGTCGGCCTGGATGTGGGACGCTACTGCACGGAGCCCCAGGACCATGGCCTGGAGAAGTCCATCGACATGACCAGGCTGCTTGACCTCTGCATGCCCGCCATCGAGCGCGGGGAAAGGGTCGATGCGGAACTGCCCATCACCAACGTGGACCGGGTGGTGGGGACGATCCTCGGTAACGAGATCACCCGCCATCACGGCCCCCAAGGGCTCCCGGACGGGACCGTCAACCTGCTGTTCAACGGTTCGGCCGGTCAGAGTTTCGGCGCCTTCGTTCCCCGGGGGGTCACCCTGGGGTTGTGCGGCGACGCCAACGACTACCTGGGCAAAGGGCTCAGCGGCGGCACGATTCTGGTCTATCCCCCCAAGGGGTCGCCCTTCAAGGCGGAAGAGAACATCATAGCCGGCAATGTGGCTTTCTACGGCGCCACCAGCGGTGAAGCCTTTATCCGCGGCATGGCCGGCGAGCGCTTCTGCGTTCGCAACTCCGGCGTCAATGCGGTGGTAGAGGCGGTGGGCGACCATGGCTGCGAGTATATGACCGGCGGTACGGTGGTGATCCTCGGCCCGACGGGGCGCAACTTCGCGGCCGGCATGAGCGGCGGCGTGGCCTACGTGCTCGATGAAGAGGGTGATTTTGCCGGACGCTGCAATACCCAGATGGTCGGGCTCGAGGAGTTGGACGACCGGGATGCGGCCATCCTCAAAGGCATGATCGGCCGCCATGGCGAGTTGACCGGGAGTGAGCGTGCAGCGGCCGTATTGGCAGATTGGGATGGATTCCTTCCCCGGTTTGTCAAGGTCATGCCCAAGGACTACAAGCGGGTCGTGCAGGCTCTGGAAAGGGCGCAGGCCGCCGGCCTGAGCGGCGATGAGGCACTGGCCGCCGCCTTTGAGGAAAACGCCCGACTCGAGGGAAAATAGGCCGTCGCGCGTTAGGTGGGATGGGTTCGAATTCAAGCACATCGATATAGGAAAACGACATGGGAAAAATAACCGGATTTTTGGAATACCAGCGGGAAGTGCCGGCCGACCGGGAGCCGTTGGAGCGGATCAAGGGGTGGAACGAGTTTCACCTCCATATGGACGACGAGGCCCTGCGTACCCAGGGGGCTCGCTGCATGGATTGCGGCATACCCTTTTGCCATACCGGGAAGCTCATCAGCGGCATGGCCAGCGGCTGCCCGGTCAATAACCTGATCCCGGAGTGGAACGATCTGGTCTACCGCAATCTCTGGCGACAGGCGCTTGACCGGCTGCACAAGACCAACAACTTCCCCGAGTTTACCGGGAGGGTCTGCCCGGCCCCCTGTGAAGGGTCCTGCACCCTCGGCATCATCGACCCACCCGTCACCATCAAGAATATCGAGGTCAGCATCGTCGAGCGGGGCTTTGACGAGGGATGGATCGTTCCGGTGCTGCCCCAGGTCCGCACCGGCAAACGGGTGGCGGTGGTCGGCTCCGGCCCGGCCGGCCTTTCGGCGGCGGCGCAGCTCAACAGGGCGGGCCACAGCGTGACGGTCTTCGAACGGGAGGACCTGCCCGGGGGGCTTTTGATGTACGGTATCCCCAACATGAAGCTCGACAAGCGTCAGGTGGTCCAGCGTCGCATAAAGCTGATGGAGGCGGAGGGGATTACCTTTGTCTGCAACACCGAAATCGGCAGCGCGGCCTTCCCGGCCGACCGGCTGCGCAGCGAGTTCGACGCCGTGGTGCTGGCAACCGGGGCGACCGTCCCGCGCGATCTCCCCGTCGAGGGGCGTGCCCTTGATGGGGTCCACTTTGCCATGGATTTTCTGACAGCCAATACCAAGGGGGTACTCAACCGATCCGGCGACGTCATCTCGGCCCGGGACAAGGATGTGGTCATCATCGGCGGCGGCGACACCGGCACCGACTGTGTCGGCACCTCCTTGCGCCATGGTTGCCGCTCGGTCACCCAACTGGAGATCATGCCCCGTTCGCCCGAGGAACGGGCCGCCGACAACCCCTGGCCCGAATGGCCCAAGATACATAAGGTGGACTACGGCCAGGAGGAGGCCGCCGCCAAGTTCGGCGCCGACCCGCGGACCTACCTGACTACCGCTACGGGGTTCGAAGGGGACGGAAACGGCACGGTCACGGCGGTCCGCACCGTTGAAGTCGCCTGGGAAAAGAACGACCGTGGGCAGTTCACGCCCAAGCCGGTGCCGGGCACCGAACAGGTGCGCCCTGCCGGTCTGGTGTTGCTGGCCATGGGCTTTCTCGGGCCGGAACAGGCGTTGCTCGACGCACTGGGACTGGAACGGGACCCGCGCAGCAACGTCAGGGCCGACTATGGCCGGTACGCCACCAGCCTGCCGGGTGTCTTTGCCGCCGGGGACTGCCGCCGCGGCCAGAGCCTGGTGGTCTGGGCCTTCAACGAGGGACGCGGCGCGGCGCGGGAGTGCGACCGTTACCTGATGGGTTCCACGGAATTACCGTAAATTAATCGTGGCGGTCCCGAAACGGCACCCCGCTGCAACCTTCTTGGATCTGCAACCATCCGTGCGCCGGCAGAGGAATTTCATTCGACTGCCGGCGTTTTTTCGTTGCAGGGGTAGCGTGGGGAAATCGTCCCGCATCCCCTCTCGCCGTCGCCGTAGAACGTTGTCGCTCACGGTAAATTGCCTCCCCCGTTGCCTTCTCTCCCGGCGGTATCCGCCACACATTTCTCGTGCATCATCGTGCCATATACCAGTAAAAAGACCTGATTAATCGTTTGACAGCCGTTAATTGCAGTACTAGTCTAGTATCTAATTGTATTTTTGTGGTATTGTTACAAATTCCGTATCGCTCCCCGATTTTCGTGGGGCGTGCATACGGACAAACTTTGCAGTACAGGGAAAAGGAACGTATCTGTGGAACATCCTCAAGACCCCCTCAAGCGAGTCGAAAAAGACCTGAAAAAATGTGTGAAATGCGGCGCCTGCCGGGCAAATTGCCCCGCCTTCACCGCATTCCAGCGTGAGCCGGCCGTTGCCCGCGGCAAGGTAGCTCTGGCCCAGCATATTCTCAAAAACGACATCGAGTTGGACGACCAGACCTATGTGGCCATGTCCAAGTGCCTGTTGTGTGGCAGCTGCGTGGAGAAGTGCCCGAACGAGGTGCCGACCGACGAGATCGTTGTCGCCGCACGGGAAGCGTTGGCGGCGCGGCGCGGCCTGACCACGTTCCACGCGGCTGTCGGCCAGGTGATCAAACACCGCACCCTGATGAAGATGGGCGCCAGGATGGCCAGCCTCCTCGGCCCGCTCTTTTTCAGAAAGGTTCCTGAAACATCGGGGCTACGGCTGCGTTTTCCGGTGCCGTTCATCGGCCGGAAGCGCCATATCCCGGCCATCGCCAAAAAACCGTTCATGGACCGGCATCCCGAGGTTATCCCTGGCGAACCGGGCAAGCCGCGGATCGTCTTCTTTGTCGGCTGCATGACCAACTTCGTCTATACCGAGATCGGCGAAGCGGCCCTGGCGCTCTTTCGCCACCTGGGCTGCACGGTGATCATCCCCAAGGGGCAACAGTGCTGCGGCCTGCCGGCCATGTCCGGCGGAGACATCGCCACCGTGCGCGGGCTGGCCGAGAAAAATCTGGCGGAGATGGAACGATATGAAGCCGACTATGTCATGAGCGCCTGCGCCACCTGCAGCGGCGCCCTTCATCGTTTCTACCCGCTGGTGGTGGGCAAGCGTAATCCCGAACTGCGGGCGCGGCTGGATGCCCTGGCGGCAAAGACCGTGGATGCCTCCCAACTGTTGCACCACCTGGGGCTCAGCCCCGCTGAGACCGGCGCGGGCGACGCTGTGCGCGTGACCTACCACGATCCCTGCCACCTGCGCACCCGCGGCTTGACCAAGCAGCCCCGGGAACTTTTGCGGGGGACGCCGGGCATCGAACTGACCGAGATGGAAGGGGCCGACCGCTGCTGCGGCCTGGGCGGCACGTTCAATGTCTACCACTACGGTTCGTCCATGACCATCAACGACGCCAAGAGCCGCGCCATCATCGATACCGCCGCCCAAGTCGTGGCGACCGGTTGCCCCGGCTGCATGATGCAACTTTCCGATGGTTTGAAGCAGCACGGTTCCCGCGTCCAGGTGCTGCATACACTGCAACTTCTTGCCCGTCAACTGAAATTGTGATACGTCTTTTTATTGTCGCTAAAGGTTTTTTATCACTGCTTATATTCTTTGTTCTTGATAAAAATTTTTTATTGACATAACAATACAAATTGTATACAAAGCCCGGCATAAAAATGGGTTCTATTTCTGGCAGGGTGTGAATGAGCGACTTCAATATTGGGGCAAAAATCAAAAAATTGCGCCTCGCGAAGAAAATGACCCTTCAGGCAGTGGCCAGGGAAACGGGATTTTCTCCCGCCCTCATCTCGCAGATCGAGAATAACAACGTCTCTCCGCCCATTGCCACGTTGTCCAAGATTGCCAAGTTCTTTGATGTCAAGATCGGGATGTTCTTTGCCGAGGACGAGGAAGAATGCCGCTTCGAGGTGGTCCGTTCCCACGAGCGCAAGGTTATTCCGCGGGTGATCTCCCGCGCCGGCACCAGCCAGGGCTATTCCTATGAATCGCTTTCCTTCCGCAAGCAGAGCAAGAAGATGGAGCCCTTTCTTCTTACGGTCGCGGAAAAGGCGCTTGAGGAAAACACCTACAGCCACGACGGCGAGGAGTTCCTTTTCGTCATGAAAGGAACGGCCGACCTGCTGCTGGATGACCGCAAGATCACGCTCTATGAGGGGGATTGCGTCTACTTCGATTCCGCCCTGAAGCATCGCCTGCTTTCCAAGGACGGGGAAGAGGTGAAGGTGCTGGCCGTCGTGACGAGATAGTTTCCCTCCGGGACACGGCAAGTCCGTTCCTGCCGCCCTTTCTGTTCCCATGGCAATTTCATGCACAATAACAAGATGTGTTTGCTGAATAGAACCTGACGCTGCTAAAAAATCCCCTGTATCGGAAGGATAGCGGAGATGTCCAAGAAAGCGATTAAACCGTCACTGCAAAACCCCTTTGCCCCGCCTGAGGTTGTCAAATTCACGATTCCCGGAGAGATCCCCGGCAAGACCGGCGGTTATGAAGAGGTGATGAAGGAAGGTCATGACCTGATTCATCGCCCCATCAGATCGGTCAAGATCGATCAGATCGAAAAGCAGCACTTCAAAAAGCGGATGACCGTTTGGGAGAGGATCCGCGTCCTTACCGAAAACGAGCCGAATATCCTGTTCCAGAACTGGGGTAAGAACCTGGATGGCGCCTCCCTGGTCACCGGTATCCTCAATATCCGCGGCCGGGATGTGGCGGTCTATGGCCATGACTTCACGGTCCGGGCCGGCTCCATGGACGCCACCAACGGCAACAAGCTGGCCCGCCTGTTCCAGATGGCCGGGGAAAAGGGGATTCCGCTGATCGGCATGAACGACAGCGCCGGCGCCTACGTGCCTGCGGGGGTCGGCGGCCTGGACGGCTATGCCGAGGCCTTTACGGCGCTTCGCAAGATCAGCGGCGTTGTCCCCAGCATCATGTGCATGTTCGGCTTCAATGCCGGCGGCGGCAGCTACCTCCCCCGCCAGGGCAGTTTTGTGATCCAGCCCAACGATACGTTCTTCGGCCTGACCGGTCCCGGCGTCGTCAAGTCGGTCCTGGGAGAGGACGTCACCCCCGAGGAGCTTGGCGGACCCAAGGTGCACAGGCTGTCGGGCGTCGCCGACCTCACCGTGGAGGACGAGGTGGGCGCCCTGAGAAGCGCGCTCCAACTGCTCAATTACCTGCCGGACAACAACAGTGTCCTGGCTCCCTTCCAACAGACGAGCGACCCCCTCGACCGCAAGACCTGGGAGATCAACACGCTCCTGAAAAAGGCCTTCAACTCCCCCACCGGCTTCAATACCCCCTTCGATGTGTCGATCATGATCCAGCAGATCTGCGACCATGGCGACTATTTCGAGATGCAGCGGGATCGGGCGCGCAATGCCATCACCGCCTTTGGCCGCCTGGGGGGCAACGTGGTCGGCTTCGTGGCCAACAACAGCGCCGTGGCCTCCGGCCAGATCGACGTGGATGCGGCCTACAAGATCGCCCGCTTCAACCGTTTCTGCAACATCTACAACATCCCGCTGATCTTCATGGAGGATACCACCGGCTTCCTGCCGGGACGCGAGCAGGAGGCCCGCGGCATTGTGCAGGCCGGCCGCGCCATGCTGGATTCCATCGTGGATATCAGAACGCCGCGCATCCTGCTGATCATCCGCAACGCCTACGGCGGGGCCTATGCCTCCTATAACAACTACCCCACCGGCGCCGATCTGGTGCTGGCGCTGCCGACCACCCGCCTGGCGGTCATGGGGCCGGCCGGCAAGGAGTTCGTCTACAAGGATGAACTCCGCAAGGTGCGCAACGCGGTCGCCGAGCAGGTAAAGCTGGGGACCCAGGAACGGACCGCCGCCGGCATGGAGCCTGGCGAGGCCAAGAAAGAGGCCGAAAAGGATGCGACCGAGTGGCTGAAGGCGCGGGAGGCCGAACTTAACCTCCGGTATGAAAAAGAGCTGATGAACCCCAAAGAAGCGCTCAGTCTGGGCTCCATCTCCTCACTCGTGATGCCCACGGACCTGCGCAAGGTGCTTGGCGAGAACCTGAATTTCTTCCTTCGCCATTACAAGCCTTCTCCAATGCAGGCGGTGCAGCGCGAGTTCCACTAATCTATTTTACGACGAGATTGGAGATAGAGACCCATGTCACAAGCTTCCGATTTTTACCTGAACAACCCCCTGACCCATCGGGCTCGTCGCCTGAGCGGTGCCGCTTCCGAGTGGGTGCGCTCCTTTTCCTGCGAGGACCTGAAGCCGCTCATCGTCTGCCGCGGCCCGATCCGGAAGGAGGCGATGGATGTGTACCAGGAGATGGGCATCACCCACTACGGTATCCTGCTCTCCGAAAAGGATTCCATCGTGTATCCCACCGCCCTGGCCCCCGAACTGCGCCAGCTGACCGATTCCAACCGGGTGCACCGCGTGCCCGACTATACCGGCGCCAGCAAGGAAGAGCGGGTGGAGCGTATCCACCAGATCATCGAGATCGCCCAGGACAACGGTTACGACTCGATCTTTGCCGGTTATGGTTTCATGGCCGAGGATGAGGAGTTCGTTGCCGAGATCGAGAAGGCCGGCCTCACCTTCATCGGTCCCTGCGCAAATACCCAGGCCCGGGCCGGCAAGAAGGACGAAGCCAAACGGACCGCCCTTACGGTGAATGTCAGCGTCACCCCCGGTGTCAACAACGTAACGGCCCTGACCCTGCTCAAGAAGCATCCCACCCGCGAGAAGCTCCTGGCGCTGGTCAAGGCCGAGGGGCTCGTCTGTGACGCCAAGGTGCTCAAGGACGCCAAGGTGTCGCTTGAAGCGTTGGCCGACCATGTTCTGACCGCCTCCTATGCCAAGGGGATCGACCTCTTTACCATCGAGGAACTGTGCGCCCAGGTCCAGAATGAGGTGGCCGAGCTGTTCCGCAACTACCCCCGCAACCGTTTCCGCCTGAAGGCCATCGGCGGCGGCGGCGGCAAGGGACAGCGCATTGTGGGCGCCGCGCTTTTGGCGGCGAAGAATGCCGACGAAAAGGTGATCGCCAAGGCGGCCGCCGAGGCCCCGGCCATGGTCCGGGAGATCCTGAACGAGGTCAAGGCCAACGGCGTCGGCGACAACAAGAACATCCTGATCGAACTCAACATCGAGCAGACCCGCCACAACGAGATCCAGTTGCTGGGCAACGGCGAATGGTGCATCGCCCTGGGCGGGCGTGATTGTTCCCTGCAGATGCATGAACAGAAACTGCTGGAGGTCTCCGTCACCCAGGAAAGCCTGGCTGAGGCCATTGCCAAGGCAAAGGCTGCGGGCAGGAAGGAAGAGGTCGCGGCCCTGGAGAGCGACCTCAAGGTGCTCCAGCGGATGGAGGAGGAATCGGCCCGTTTCGGTCAGGCGGTCGGCCTGGACTCGGCCTCGACCTTCGAGTGCATCGTCGACCGCGACCGTCACTATTTCATGGAGGTGAACACCCGCATCCAGGTGGAACACCGGGTCACGGAACTCTGCTACAGCCTCAAGTTCGTCAATCCCAAGAACAAAAACGACTTCTTTGTCGTCGAATCCCTGGTGGAGGCCATGGCCCTCCTGGCGCGGCACAAGAAGCGCCTCCCCAAGCCGGAGCGGATCGTCCGTTTCAACGCGGCCGTAGAGGCTCGTCTGAACGCCACCGATGCCTCTCTCTCTCCCCACGCCGGCGGCATGATCCGCTACTGGTCGAAGCCGATCGAAGGGGAGATCCGGGACGATCAGGGGATCAGCATGCTGAACCCCGACACCGCCGTCTTCATGAAGTACAAGGTTGCCGGGGCCTATGATTCCAATATTGCCCTCCTGCTGACCAAGGGTGAGGACCGCTTTGCCAGCTACGAGCACCTGTCCGAGGTACTGCGCAGCACCACCCTGCGGGGCAGCGCGCTGGCGACCAATCTTGAGTTCCATTACGGCCTCGTGAACTGGTTTTTGGGCAGGAACGTCATGGCCAAGCCGACCACCCGGTTCGTGGTCCCGTACCTGACCCTGGTCGGAACCCTGAAGGAAGAGGCCAACAGGCTGGACCCGGTGTACGCCTTCCTGCAGATGAAGAAACACTATGACAAGCTCGTCTGCGAACAATACGCCGATCAGCCTGAGGTGTGTGCCCGGGAGCGCAAACACATGTCGGCCCTGCTGGACCGCAAGGGGACCTTGATCACCCGCCCCATGGAGCGCCTCCTGGGTGACCCCCACCTGCTCTCCGGCTGGCTGAGCATGAATACGATCAACTTCCGCATCGAGAAGGGACGCGTCATCTGGCTGCGGAATCCCCTCGGCGTCCTCAACGAAACCTACGAATATATGCACATGTCCTATCGTCCGCACAAACCGGCGGCCGAGATCATCTGGAACCATGACAACGAACTGCTCCAGCAGTCGCTGCATTTCTACCGCACCCTGCGCGAGAAGTTGGGCCTGGCGCGCGACGAATATTTCCAGCTCAACGAACTGCTGAAAAAGGAACAACCCCAGGGCGGCTTTGACGCCGAGGAGTGGGACCAGATCCGTTCAGCCCATTTCGGCTACGAGGCCGGACTCGAACTGCTCGGCATGCTGTTCCTGGTTGGCGGAAACACCCGATTCTGGGATATGCACGTCCAGGACGACCTGGAGATTGTCATTCCCGATTACCTCACCGACCCGGACCTGCAGGCGCGGATGAAAAAGATCCTGGTGCCGCCGCCCGCAACCAAGGCCGATGAAATCGTCGCCGCCTGTGGGGGGATGTACTATGGCCAGGAAGCGCCGGGGCTCCCCATGTTCGTATATGAAGGGATGCATTTCGAGAAGGATCAGCCGCTCTACATCATCGAGGTCATGAAGATGTTCAACACGATCAAGGCGACGTTCTCCGGGACTATCGACAAGATCATCATGGACGGCGGTGACGGGACGATCGTGCAGAAGGGACAACCACTCTTCAAGATCACGCCTGACGAGAAATTCGTCGAGGTAGACCCCAAGGTTCTGGAACGCGAGAAGCGCGAACGGACGGCCGAATACCTGAAGGCGGTCATCTGACCGGCAATCCGGCTCATGGGGTAAGGAACGGCACCAGGACCGGGACCGGCTCTTGATTCCCCGAGATATCAGCGGACCCCGCCTGAAAAGCGGGGTCCGCTGATTTCGTGAACGCACGGGACACTAGAGCCCGGAGGAGTTAGTGTCGTCCCCCTCCACGCACTCCGACTGCGCTTGAAGGAACGACTTTCTATGGGGGTCCTTGACGATCTCGACAGCGCCGTGATTAATCGACCACACGGTCCCGCAGGAGCGGCATTCCATGATCTGCTCGGCGAATCCGTCGGTCTGCAGGTCGATAGCGCTGTAGTCGTAGCTGCTGCATATGGGGCATTTCATGGTCTGTTCCTTTCCGTCGGATACATGAGAACCGTGGCGACAAAGGGGTAGGTGAGGTATGTCTCTAGTATAGCGCCATCCCATGTCTCTGCATGCAAAAATAAAGACATGCTAATCGTGTATATAGGTGGATAGTTCTATCATTTTCAATGGTGAGGAGATCATCACATGAGTATTCCCGAAGACAAGAAGGCGTGGCAGGACGGCGCGGTTGCGAAAAGTATCGCCAAGTCGCCGGAGCGCAAACCGGAGTTCCGCACCAGTTCCAACATTGAAATGGAGCGTTGTTTTACACCGGAATTCGATTACCCCGGCTACGACGAACAGCTCGGGCTCCCCGGCCAGTACCCTTACACCCGTGGCGTGCAGCCGACCATGTACCGCGGCCGTTTCTGGACCATGCGCCAGTATGCCGGTTTCGGCACCGCCAAAGAGTCCAACGAACGCTACAAGTACCTGCTCCAGGCGGGCCAGACAGGCCTGTCCGTCGCCTTCGACCTGCCGACCCAGATGGGCTATGACTCCGATGCGGCCATGGCAGCCGGCGAGGTCGGCAAGGTCGGCGTCGCCATCGACTCCCTGGCCGATATGGAGACCCTCTTCGACGGCATCCCGCTGGACAAGGTCTCCACCTCCATGACCATCAACTCCACCGCCGCCATCCTGCTCTGCATGTATATCGCCGTGGCCGAGAAACAGGGGGTTCCGGCGAACAAAATCTCCGGCACCATCCAGAACGATATCCTCAAGGAGTACATGGCCCGCGGGACCTATATCTACCCTCCGAAAGAGTCCATGCGGATCATCACCGACATCTTCGCCTACTGCAAGGATTACGTGCCCAAGTGGAACACCATCTCCATCTCCGGCTACCATATCCGCGAGGCGGGCTCCAGCGCGGTGCAGGAGGTTGCTTTTACCCTGGCCGACGGTATCGCCTACGTGGAGGCCGCCATCAAGGCCGGGCTGAACGTGGATGAGTTCGCCCCGCGCCTGGCCTTCTTCTTCAACGCCCACAACAACCTGCTGGAGGAGGTGGCCAAGTTCCGCGCCGCCCGCCGTATCTGGGGCAGGATCATGAAGGAACGCTTCGGCGCCAAGGACCCCAAGTCACAGATGCTCCGCTTCCACACCCAGACCGCCGGCTGCACCCTGACCGCCCAGCAGCCGGACAACAATATCATGCGCGTCACGATCCAGGCCCTGGCGGCCGTGCTGGGGGGAACCCAGTCGCTGCACACCAACTCCCGCGACGAGGCCCTGGCCCTGCCGACCGAGGACTCGGTGCGCATCGCCCTGCGCACCCAGCAGGTAATCGCCTACGAATCGGGCGTGGCCGATTCCATCGACCCCCTGGCCGGCTCGTTCCTGGTGGAGTCGCTGACCGACCAGGTGGAAAAGGCGGCCATGGAGTACATCGAGAAGATCGACAAGCTGGGCGGGGCCGTGGAGGCCATCTCCCGCGGTTTCCAGCAGAAGGAGATCCAGGATTCGGCCTATGCCTACCAGAAGGCTATCGAATCCAGCGATATGGTCATCGTGGGGGTCAACAAATTCACCGTCCAGGAACCACCGCCCACCGGCCTGCTCAAGGTTAAGGAGGAGGTGGAGATCTCCCAGAAACAGAGTCTGGGCGCAGTGAAGGCCGGACGGGACGCCGCGGCGGTGCAGGCGGCCCTGAGTGCCTTGGAAACGGCCGCCAAGGGGGATGACAATCTCATGCCTCATATCCTGAAGGCGGTCAAGTCCTACGCGACCTTGGGCGAGATCGCGGATGTCTTTAGGGAGGTGTTCGGCAAACACCACGAGACCGTGGTACTGTAGAAAGTTGTTGAAAAACAGCCATCAGGCCTTCGTCCTCGAAAATCCCTTGTGCGGCGTAGCGCCCGGCCTTCGCAGCCAAAGCTGCTTCGGCGGAGTAGGCCTGCTACGCCTCCGCGGGGTTTTTCTGCGGGTGCGACGATCTGACTATTTTTGAACAACCTGTTAGAAAGGGGGGTACCATGCTGACCAGGATTAATCATATCGGCATTGCCGTGCGGTCCCTCGATGAGTCCCTGTCGTTCTACCGGGACAATCTGGGGATGGCCTTTGCGGGCATCGAAGAGGTCGCCGAACAAAAGGTGCGGGTCGCCATGCTGCAGGTGGGCGAATCCAAGATCGAACTCCTGGAGCCGACCAGCGAGGACAGCCCGGTGGCCAAGTTTCTGGAAAAGAACGGCCCCGGCATCCATCACCTGGCATACGAGGTGGAGGATATCGAGGCCGCCATCGCCCGGCTGCTGGCCGACGGGGCGCGGATGATCGACGAGAGGCCGCGCACTGGCGCCCATGGGACGCGGATCGCTTTCGTGCATCCCAAAAGCAGTAACGGCGTCCTGACGGAGTTGTGCCAGTCAGGTTGCTGAAAATCTACTGCGGGACTGGTCTGCGGCGTTGCCGCTCGCTCAAGGACTCAGCGTACCGAGGGGTACGCCTCGCCCTCTCGCTCGCTTGCGCCTTGCATACCAGTCTCCTCGCGACGATTTTCAGCAACCTGCGGGCACAGACTGCTGAAATCCCAAATTCAACCACCTATGATTCAAAATAATCAACTTAGTTGATTTTTGTGTTGACAGACCACCATTCTTTAAGTAAGTTACATCTCTTCGAAAAAACCATGGTCTGTCTCTAACAGATCGTGCAGCATGTGAGGAAGCTATGAAAACCGAAGTTGCAAAAGCGGAAGACGTAAAACGTGATTGGTATGTTGTGGACGCGCAGGATGTCGTGTTGGGACGCCTTGCCACCCGGATAGCCAATGTGTTGCGCGGCAAGAACAAGGCCATTTTTACCCCCAGCGTGGACACCGGTGATTTCGTCATCGTGGTGAACGCCGAGAAGATCGCACTGACCGGCCGCAAGCTGGATGGCAAGGTCTACTACAGTCATACCGGTTTCCCGGGTGGACTGAAAGAGATCACTGCCGGCAAGCTTCTGGAGAAAAGACCGGAAGACCTCATCCGCAAGGCTGTCAAGGGCATGCTCCCCAAGAACAAACTTGCCCGGCACATGCTCAAGAAGCTCAAGGTCTATGCAGGCGCCAGCCATCCCCACGACGCCCAGCAGCCTAAGAACCTGGCATTTTAATACTCTGAGGAGATACACGATATGGCAGCAGTCAGCTATTATGGTACAGGAAAACGCAAGAGCTCGATAGCCCGCGTATGGCTCAAGCCGGGCGCCGGCAAGATCACGGTCAACGACAAGACCCTCGACGAGTATTTCGGCCGCGAGACCTCCAAGATGGTCGTGCGTCAGCCGTTGGAGCTGGTCGAGAAGGTCGGCGTGTACGATATCTACGTAACGGTTCAGGGGGGCGGCGACTCCGGTCAGGCCGGCGCCATCAAGCACGGCATCACCAAGGCCCTGCTGGAAACCGACGCCGAATTGCGCGGCGTGCTCAAGAAGGCTGGTTTCATTACCCGTGATTCCCGCGTGAAAGAGCGTAAGAAATACGGTAGAGCCGCAGCCCGCGCACGGTTCCAGTTCTCCAAGCGTTAATCGCTGGATTACACCGCACTGGTATGGTAGAAGGGGAAATCCGCAAGGGTTTCCCCTTTTTTGCTTTTTTCAGGAACAAAGATCGTTATGAGAGAAACCGATCTATTGCGAAAATAGCCAGAGAACTGAGGAGGCTACCACCCCCGGCCCCTCCTGAACCAGGAGGGGAGAAAAACGCCCAGACATTCCCCCTCCTTGATGAGGAGGGGGGTAGGGGGTGGTCAATCCCCGTAAAAACCATTACGTTTTGTGGAGGTTTGCCATGTTGAACGTCGCCATTGTTGGAGCCAGCGGTTACACCGGCCTGGAGTTGATCCGCATCCTGCACTGTCATCCCGAGGTCGCGGTGACCTGCCTGACCTCCGAGCAGAGCGCCGGGAAGCGGGTCTCCGATGTGTTTCCCACCCTGCGGGGGCGCTGCGATCTGGTGCTTGAGAATCTGGAGCCGGTACGGGTTGCGGAAAAAGCCGACGTCATCTTCACGGCCCTGCCCCACAAGGCGGCCATGGAGGTGGTACCCACCTTCCTGAAGCTGGGGAAAACGGTGATCGACTTGTCGGCCGACTACCGGCTCTCCGACCCGGACGTCTATGGGGCCTGGTATGAAAAACACCTCAACCCGGCCAACCTGAAAAAGGCGGTCTACGGCCTGCCGGAGATCAGGCGGGCCAAGATCAAGGGGGCCCGGCTGGTGGCCAACCCCGGTTGTTACCCCACCAGCATCATCCTCGGCCTGGCACCGCTGCTGAAAAAGGGGCTGATCGACCCGCACAGCATCATCGCCGATTCCGCCTCGGGCACAAGCGGCGCCGGCAGGTCGGCCAAGGTCGACGGCCTGTACTGCGAGGTCAACGAAGGCTTCAAGGCCTACGGCGTCGGCGGGGCTCACCGGCATACGCCAGAGATCGAGCAGGAGTTGTCGCTGTTGGCCGGGGCCGGCCTCAAAATCACCTTTACGCCGCATCTGGTCCCCATGGACCGGGGGATACTCTCCACCATATACGCGACCCCGGCAAAAGAGGCGACAACCGAAAAGCTGGTTGCCCTCTACGAGGAGTTCTATAGAGGCGAGCCCTTCGTGCGGGTGCTTCCCCAGGGGAGTCTTCCCTCGACCGCTTTCGTGCGCGGTTCCAACTTCTGCGATATCGCACCCCTGGTTGACGGCCGCACCGGGCGGGTCATCGTGGTTTCGGCCATCGACAATCTGGTCAAAGGGGCCTCGGGCCAAGCGGTGCAGAACATGAATCTCGCCTGCGGATTCCCGGAGACCTTGGGCCTGGACGGCCTGGCGCTCTTCCCGTGACCGGACACCTGCCCATACACCTCGCTGAAGCGAGGGCCAGGGGGTGGAACGAGCTGGACGTCGTCTTTGTCAGCGGGGACGCCTACATCGACCACCCGGCCTTCGGGATTCCGCTCTTGGCCCGCTGGCTGGAGGCCCACGGTTTCCGGGTGGGAATCATCCCCCAGCCGGACTGGCGTTCAAAGGAACCCTTCATGGCGCTGGGGCGCCCGCGGCTTTTCTTTGCTGTATCGGCCGGCGCCATGGATTCCATGGTGGCACACTATACGCCGGCGCGCAAGCTGCGCCACGATGATGCCTACACCCCGGGTAACCGCCATGGGGCCCGCCCCAACCGCGCCACCATCATCTATACCTCGCGGCTGAAAGAGGCCTACAAGGACGTGCCGGTGGTCATCGGCGGTATCGAGGCCTCCCTGCGCCGTTTTGCCCACTACGACTATTGGGAGAACAAGGTGCGCCGCTCTATTCTCCTGGACGCCAAGGCCGACCTGCTGATCTACGGCATGGGGGAAGCGCCCCTGCTGGAATTGGCCCGGCGCATGGCAGGGGGGGAGCCGTTTGCGGAGATACGCAACCTGCGGGGCACCTGCCGTGTCGGGCGGGGGGCTGAAGACGGCCCGACAGATCCCGAGAAGGGGAGTGTGTCCATCCCCTCCTTTGACGATGTGAGCGTTGACAAGAAAAAGTTCGCCGAGGCGTTCCGCCTGGCCTACCGGGAGCAAAACCCCTTCTCCGCCCGGACGGTTGTCCAGCCCCACGGCGACCGTCTGCTGGTGTGCAATCCGCCGGCCCTCCCCCTGAACCAGACGGAGATGGATAAGGTCTATGCGCTCCCCTATGAAAAGACGCCCCATCCCTCCTACCGGGAGCAGATACCGGCCTGGGAGCAGATCAAGACCTCCATCACCAGCCATCGGGGCTGTTTCGGCGGTTGCGCGTTCTGCGCCATCGCCATGCACCAGGGCAAGGTGATCCAGTCCCGCAGCGAGGCCTCCATCATCGCCGAGGTGGACGCCCTGGCCCGCCAGGGGTGGTTCCGGGGCAGCATCAGCGACGTGGGTGGGCCGACCGCCAATATGTACGGTCTGGTCTGCAAAAATCCCGAAGCCATGCGGGTTTGTCGCCGGGAGAGTTGTATTTTCCCCGCCATCTGCGCCCATCTGGATACGACCGACAAGCGTGCCGTCGCCCTCTTGCAGCGGGTACGGAACCGGCAGGGGGTCAAACACGTAGCGGTCTCGTCGGGGGTGCGCTACGACCTCATGGAACGGCAACCGGGCTATTTCCGCGAACTTGTGGGACATCACGTGAGCGGCCTGCTCAAGATCGCCCCCGAGCATCTTGCGGAGCATGTCACTGGCCTGATGCGCAAGCCGGGGAGGAAGGCCTTCGAACGTTTCCTCGCCCGTTTCCGCGAGGAGAGCATTCGCCTCGGCAAACGGCAGCACCTCATACCCTACCTGATCTCGGGCCACCCCGGCTCTACCGTGGCGGATATGTTGGATCTGGCCCTGGCGCTCAAAAAGCTGGGGCTGACCGTCGAACAGGTTCAGGATTTCACCCCCACGCCGGGAACCCTCTCCACCTGCATGTACTACACCGGCATCGATCCGGAAAACGGCAAACGGGTGTATGTTCCGGCCAGCGACCGGGAGAAGGGGCAGCAGAAGGCGCTCTTGCTGTGGCACCAGCCGGACGAGCGGAACAAGGTGCTGGAAACGCTCAGGGAGATGGGACGTGAAGATGCGGCGGTGATGTTGGGCGTAGCGGGCAAGATGACGGTCCGGCCGTCTGTTGCGAAGCCAAGGACAAAAAAAACCCGCTGAGGTAGCAGCGGGTTTTTGGTGTTCATAGGTGGCTTAACTTACTTGATTTTGTTGACGTTGGAAGCCTGGAGGCCCTTGGGACCCTGGGTGATGTCGAAGGTGACCGCGTCGCCTTCAGCGAGGGATTTGAAGCCGTCGCCTGCGATGGCGGAAAAATGTACGAATACGTCCTCGCCGCCTTCCTGCTCGATAAAGCCGAAACCTTTGGTGTCGTTAAACCACTTAACCTTGCCCTGTGCCATTTTCCTACCTCCTTTTTTCTCCGGACCGTCGCCGGAACAGATGGGTTACCGCTTAAGTTTCCGGAGTCTTTGATGCAGGAAAACCGCCAAGCTTGGTAAAACTTGCTGCTGCAACGTTCTGCAAAAACTTCCGAAACTTGCTGCCCGTGTCGTTTATCATAGACACAAAGCGCGTGTCAAGAACTTTTAACGATAAAATTCGTGCCTTGTTACGCTGTTACGGGGCTTTCAGTTCATCGGTTTTCGTCTTGAGTTTTTTTACCAGTTCATTGTAGCCGTTGGTGGTGATGATCTTGTTGAACTGGGTGCGGTAGTTGGAGACCAGGCTGACCCCCTCGATGACCACGTCGTACACCATCCACTTGCCGTTCTCTTTGATCAGGCGGTAGTCCAGTGAGTATTCGTCGCGTTTCGGGGTGATCACCTTGGACCTGACCTCGGCATGGTCCCCGTCGACGGTTTCCTTCAGGTACATGATCTTTTCGTTGTTGTAGGACTCGATCTTGCCGGCATAGGAGTTTTCCAGGAGCGAGGCGAAGAGGTCGGTAAACTGCCTGCGTTCCGCCTGACTACGCTGGTTCCAATGCTTGCCGAGGGAGCGTTTCGCCATCTCGGAATAGTCGAAGATAACGCTGATGGTCTTCTTGAGGGCCTGACGCCTCTGTTGGTCATGTTTCTTCAGGTTTTTGTCGGAGACGACGCGGACCACCTCGTCCACGGTCTTTTTCACATCGTCGGTCACCCCGGCAAAGGCGTTGCTTGCCAGAAACAGCCCGGTGATGACAGCTATTGCGTAACGTTTCAACATCGCTTCCTCCCGCTTATTTGGCGCCGTCCAGGGGTGCTTCGCCGACGGCATAATCCAGGTTGGCCCTGGCAATCTTGTAGTTGTAGATGGACTGGAAGTAGGCGGCGCGCATGCGGGCGTAGGCCTGCAGGGCATCGAATATCTCCTTGGCCGGGCCGACACCGAAATCGAAGTTGGCCAGGGCTGCCACCGCCCATTTCTTCCCGTTGGAGTAGGCCGATTGGGTTGCCGTAACGCTCTGTTCGGCCTCCTTCAGGTCCAGGTAGAACTTTTTGATCTGCAACGGGATATTGGCGTCGGCAAACTCCTTGGTGCTGAGCAGCCGGTTATACTGGGCCTGCTCGCCGGCCACCTTGGCGCCGGTGATGCCGAAATCCAGTTTCCAGCGTAGCCCCAGGGCGGCCCCGCCGTAAAAATGCTTGTACTGGTCGGTAATATAGGGGTTGTTGATGCGGTCCCGGTCATCGGCGTAGGCCCAGGAGACAAGGCCGCCCAGGAAGACATCGGGATAGTAGTTGGCCTTCGCCGCCTCGACCAGCGCTGCCCGGGCCTTGATGCCCTCCGCTATCTGGCGGAATTCGGGGCGCCGCAAACGCGCCCTGTCGACAAAGGCGTCATAGGAGGGGACCGCCTCCTCGTCCATGGTCAGCCGTTCGCTGCCGATGTCCAACGGGGCCGCGGCGGGGAGCCCGAGGCGCGTCTTGAGCGCCGCCAGGGCCAGCTTTTCTCCCTTTCGGGCCTCTTCCAACAGTTTGGCGACCTCACCGGAAAAGGCGTCCAGTTTGTAGATATCGATCTGGTCGACCGATTCGGAACCGTCGTCCAGAAGTTTTTGCGCCTTTTTCCGCGCCGATGCCAAGTCTTCCTGGACCTCGAGCACCACCTCTTTCAGTTCCCGGGCCAACATCAGGCCGTAATAGTACTCCCGCACCTTGAGGGTTATCTCGTTGGCCCGCTGCTCCTTGCGGGAACGGTCCACCTCGATGCCGTGGGTGGCGGCCTTCATGTTCTCCGAGATCTTGCCGAAGGTGTAGAGCGGCTGGATCAGCGTGGCGTCGGCGCTGGTAAACCAGGTGAGCTTGCTGAGCCTGGTACTCCTGTCGGTGGCGATCGTGGGGGTGATGTCCTGGGCCCGGGCCTGGGGTGCCGGGCCGAACAGGCTCATGACCTCTACCTGGGGATAACGGTAGGATTTGGCTTCATCCAGCTTGCTGGCGGTCTGCTCGATATCGGCCTGGGCCTCGCCCAGTTCCGGCGCTGCTTTCAAGGCCATGCGGATGCAGTCGTTCAGCCCCAGCACCAGCTTTCCCTGGGGGGCCTCTTCTGCTGCGTGGCTGCTGGAAAGGGGGCCAAAGAGCATTCCGGTGATCAAAAACGATGTGAAGAGCGATTTCATGGTGCTTTCCCTTGGATCATACCTTTCCGTGGATGAACTTGCTGACCAGTTCTTCTATGTCGATGGCAGATTCAGTCTCGCGGATCGTGTCGTTGTTCTTGAGAAAGTGGTCGGAGCCGCCCGGTTTGAGCTTGATGAACTTGTCGCCGATGATGCCGCTGGTGCGGACGGAGGCGATGACGTCGTCGCCGATCCTGGTGCCGCTCTTGATCTTGAGGTAGGCCAGGGCCTGGTCCCATCCCTTGGGATCAAGCTCGATGCGGTCAACCTTGCCGACCTCCACGCCGGCGATCTCCACCCGCGCGCCCTGTTTCAGCCCCGACACCGAGTCGAATTTGGCCGAAACCGTGTAGTAGTCGCCTCCCATCAGTTCCATCTTGCCGAGCTTGACGGAGAGGTAGCCCAGGCAGAGTATGCCGATGATCATGAATGCGCCGACCATCATTTCCAATTTTGCCATGTTCATGATTCCTGCTTCCTCGTTATATTTTTACACCATATGAATGGGGCCGTCCAGGCTTCCGCTGATAAACTGTCGGACGACCGGGTGGGTCGAATTCTGGATCTCGTCCGGCGTCCCGTGCTGGAGGATCTTTCCCTGGTAGAGCATGGCCACGTTCTGAGCGATATCGAAGATCTCCGGTATTTCATGGGAAACGATCACCGCCGTAAAGCCGAATTTGGCATGGGTCTCGCGGATCAGGTGGTGAATGGCCCGTTTGATGACCGGATCGAGCCCGGTGGTCGGCTCGTCGAAGAGGATGATCTTGGGGTTGAGAACCACCGCCCGCGCCAGTCCGACCCGTTTCTTCATCCCGCCGGAGAGTTCGTCCGGGAACTTGTTTTCCACGTTCTTGAGCCCCACGTCCTCCAGGGCCGAAAGCACCCGCCGGCGGATCTCGTCCCCGGACAACTTCGTTTTCTCCTGGAGCGGGAAGGCCACATTCTCAAACACGCTCATGGAATCGAACAGGGCCGCATTCTGGAACAGCATGCCGAACTTTTCCCGGATACGGTTCAACTGGGAACGCCGCAATCCCTGGATGTTCTCGCCGTCCACCTCGATGCTGCCGCTATCCGGCTGCAGGAGGCCGATGATATGCTTGAGCAGAACGCTCTTGCCCTCGCCGCTGGGGCCGATGATGGCCGTAATCATGCCCTCGGGGATCTCAAGGTCGAGGCCGTTGAGAACCTTCTGGGTGCCAAAGGATTTATGTACGTCGGTCAGTTTGATCATAAGAGTATTGAGGTCAGGAAATAGTCCCACACCAGGATGATGACGGAGGTAAGCACGACCGATTCCGTCGTGGCCCGGGATACGCCCTCGGCGCCATGGCCGCTGAAATAGCCCTTGTAGCAGCCGATCCAGGCAATGATAATCCCGAACGAGAATGATTTGACGATGCCTGAGTAGACATCGCGCCATTCCACCGATTTCTCCATCTCGTAAAAATAGGCACCGGGATTGACGCCCAGCAATTTGACCCCCACCAGCCAGCCGCCGTAGATGCCGACGACATCGAAGAGCGCGCACAACAGCGGCAGCGAGATCATGGCGGCGATGAACTTCGGGGTAATCAGGTACTTGAAGGGGTCCAGCGCCATGGTTTCCATGGCATCGATCTGCTCGCTGATGCGCATGATGCCGATCTCGGCGGTAATGGCGCTGCCCGCCCGGCCGGTCACCATCAGGGCCGCCAGCACCGGGCCCAGTTCGCGGATCAGGGAGAGGGCCACGGCGGTCCCCAACATCCCCTCGGAACCGAATTTTGCCAGGGTGTAATAGCCCTGCAGACCCAGGACCATCCCGGTGAAGGCGGCGGTCAGCACGATGACGAACAGCGACTTGGTGCCGATGAAGCGCATCTGTTTGAGTATGTAACGGGGACGGCCCGGCCGGCGGGCAATCATATAGAGGGAATACAGGATGAACCATCCCATCCTCCCCAGGTCCCGCACATGTTTTATTGTTATCTGGCCTAAGGCCTGAACCGGACTGAACACGCCACACATCCTCTGAAATAATGAAAGATCATTCTCTACGGCACGTTATTGGCCAACCTAAAGCATGAATCGGTGTTGAATGAATAGTCATTCATATTTATAGTGTTCACACAACCATTTGTCAAGCACTTCATGGAATTTTCCCAATCAAGAGAATTTTGTACCGGAAAAGCGACGGTAAGCTGGCTGCTGTCCGGTAGCCAGGGGAATGCCTGCTCACCTTGCCTCGCGGGTGTCCTTGATGTGCCAGGGGAGCGAAATAGTCAGGCGAGCTCCTCGATCTTGCCCCCCGGCCTGAGCCGGAAGCGGCTGCCGCGCCATTCGACGCGATTGCCCAGAAAGGAGAGCGCCCAGGTGAAGAAGGCCAGCATGTCCCGGAGCGGGATCAGCCAGAGCCAGACGGGGAGAAGATTGTCGCGGACGAAGCGACGGCTGAAGACGGTGGTGACGGCCAAGCGCACGCAATAGAGCAGGGCAATTGCGACCAGGGCCTGGGGGAACGACGGGGCGACGAATGCCGCCAGGAGCGCCCCGGGGAAGGGGAGCGTCATGCCGGACGCCAGGTAGCCTCCCGGCCTGCTGGCCCGCATGGTGCGAGCCCAGCGCAGTTGCCGCGCGAGCACCGTCACCAAATCTTCCGCCTTGAGCATGCTTTCCACGAAGGTGCCGTCCAGGGCGATGCGCCAGCCGGCACGGTGCACCTTGTTCCCCAGTTGGTAGTCGTCGGCCAGGTAGTCGGCCAGGGCCTCGAAACCGCCGATGGACGCCAGGGCTTCCCGACGTACGGCCATGGAGGCGCCCAGGGCGAACGACAGCCCCTCCAGCTGGAGGGCAACCAGTACGTTGGGGATCATCTCGGCGGTAAAGCCGGTCGCTTCGATGGCGGTGGCGATGGTGGGGGCGCTGGAGGTGCGGTAGAGCGAGGTGACCAGGCCCACCTGGGGATCGCTGAAGCGGGCGGTCACGCTTTTCAGGTAGTCCGGGGGGACGCGGATATCGCTGTCGCAGACGATGATGATGTCGTGCCGCGCTTGGGGAAAGGCGTTGATCAGGTTTGAAACCTTGTAGTTCGGCCCGTGGATGGCCGGGTTGATCACCAGGGCGACGCGGTTACCGCCAAATTCCTCCCTGAGCCGGTGAATGACCGGAATGACCGGATCATCCGCCGATGCCGCGGCAAACAGCAGTTGCACCGGGCCTGCGTACTCCTGCCGGCAGAAGGAGGCAAAGTTCTCATAACTCCCGGCATCCATACCCTTGACCGGCTTCAGGATGGTTACGGCCGGGGCCTCCGGCGAGCGGGGTGGCGGTACGGAGAAGAAGCGTCGGGCGCAGACAAGTGCAATCAGGCTGTAGGCCAAAGAGGGCAGGACGACGATGAAGGGGAGCAGGGAACGCAGCATGTCAGGCCCCCTTCTGGACGCAGATGACGTAGGGCGCGTCGGCCGTGACATTGGTCTGCCCCATGCGCCAGGCGTGGAACAGTGGTGCCGGGAGTTGCCCCGCCCATTCTTCCACCAGGCGCCGCTCTGCGTCGCCCCCCCTGTGGCCGGGGTAGATGGTCAGCGCCACGATGCCGCCCGGCGCCAGGAGGCCCAAGGCCTGCTCCAGCGCAGCCCCGGTGGTTTCCGGCCGGGTGATGACGCTGCGGTCGCCCCCCGGCAGGTACCCCAGGTTGAAGACCACGGCGCTCAGACCGGCCTCGACCTGTCCGGCCATGGTCTCGTGACCCGCGGCCACCAGGGTGACCCGCTCCTCAAACCCTTGCGCCGCCAGCTTGCGGGCAGTGCCGTCCACGGCCTCCTGCTGGATGTCGAAGCCCCAGACCCTGCCGGTTGGCCCCACCAGCTCCGCCAGCAGGAGCGTGTCGTTGCCGTTGCCGCAGGTGGCGTCGACGGCCCGGTCGCCGGAGCGGACAAAGTGCCGCAACAGCAGATGCGTCAACGGTACCGGGCCGCGCAAGAGCGGGATATGCTGGGGTGCGTCAGAAGTCATGGCGGCAGAGGGTACCAGAGTCCTATCCCTTTTTCCACAGGGAATTTTCCTGAATCCGTGACGCCTCCATGCCTCCGCTTGTCCGGAAGGCCTCAGCCTTTGCCTGTACGGCAGATAACGACAACTCGGCGGAGGACCGGCAGAGTGAGTGGTTTGCTACGACACGGGCGGCGTGCGGGCTCCGGCTCTTCCCGCCACTGCGGCATTCCGGCATCACGGATTCAGGATTTTGATTGCATCGCAACAGGGAATCGGGGTAGTAACGGGATCATGATATGTAAGAAAACAGTGGCAGAAAATCAGGGGGGACGCCGGTTGGACGATGCCGTGGCGCTCTTGTTCGACGGCCTCAGCAAGTCCGAGGCACGGCGGATCATCGACCGGGGCGGCTGCAGCGTCAACAGCGCCATGGTCCGGGTGGCGTCGCGCACCGTCAAACAGGGGGATACGGTCGAGGTGGGCGTGATGGAGTCGGGTCGGTTCCAGGAACTCGTTCTTCCGCCCGAGGCGCTGTTGTTCGAGGACGACGAGCTGATTGCGGTCAACAAGCCGGCCGGGGCGAATACCCAGCGAACCCCCTATCAACTCAAGGGAACCATGGAGTTCTGGGTCGCCGAATACTTTCGTCAGCACGGGATCAACGAGCCGGCCCGGGTGATCCACCGCCTCGACCGGGGCACCTCGGGGGTGATGGTGTTCCCGAAGGATAAGAGGGCCGCTGCCTGGCTTTCGGCCCGCTTTCACGACGGGCTGGCGGACAAACGGTACCTGGCCCTGGTCAGCGGACAGCCGCAGCAGGAGGCCTGGCGGATGGACGGCCCTATCGGCAAACTGGGCACGTCGCGCTACGGCATCATGGCGGGAGGCAGGTCGGCCCTGACCGAGTTCCGCGTGGTGGCTGCCGCCGCCGGGGGCGCCCTGGTAGAGGCGCATCCCCTGACCGGACGCACCCACCAGATCCGCGTCCACCTGGAGGCATCGGGGCTGCCCATCGTCGGCGACGCCACCTATGGCGGCGCACCGGCGGAGCGTATGATGTTGCACTGTGCGCAGCTCTCCTTCAAAAATGAAAAGGGGACGGAGATCCGTCTCGAAGCCCCCCTGGACCGGGCATTCGAAGCCTGTCTGCGGCAGTGCGGGATCCCCTGATGCTGCGGGCGATCTTTTGCCGCATACCGGTTGCGCACGACTCTTGCCGTCAGTGTCCGGACCGTAGAAATGTGCTATACCCGGATCATGGAAAACTCGGCCTCGACGGGATGATGGTCCTGGAGCGATACACGAATAGGTAATCGTCCGTATTCATTCCTTTTTGCCGTGACACCTTATGCATTCCGCGGCGGCGACCCTGCGCTTCAGCAGGCTCTCCGTGTCTTTCGGTTCCCTCTTGCCCATCAGTCGGTCTCCTACTTTGTGGCAGCCGAAACAGTTCTGTCCCTGAAGGGCCGTGTGCATGGCAACCATGCGGGGATTCTTGCTGTGGCAGACCTTGCATTCGAATGCCTCGGCACCCGTAGTCACGCAGAGGCCGATTGTCAGGGCGCAGAGTGGTGTGAGCAATTTTTGCATGTGGACGTAACCTCGCTTCATACATGATCAATTCGACCTGATCTTAAGCCGCTCCCGACGGAAAATACTTGACCGTTGTCAATAAACCACGGATGGTCTCTGGAAAAATATGCTTTGCACCTTGGGAACTTTATGGTAATTTTTCGCCCTCCGGCGATTTATAATCGCAATTCGTATCAGGCAAGGCCCGTGCTGTCATGTCCAAGATAATCTGCATCGCCAATCAGAAAGGTGGGGTCGGCAAGACCACCACCGCCGTCAATCTGGCCGCCTCGCTGGCGGCGGCCGAGAAGCCGACGCTGCTGGTTGACATCGACCCGCAGGGCAACGCGACCAGCGGGGTGGGAATCGACAAGTCCCGGCTAAAGCAGACCATCTACGACGCCCTCGTCGACGAGGTTGATGCCCAGAGCCTGATCGTGGACATCGGACAGCCCTTCCTGCACGTCATACCGGCCAACTCCGACCTTGCCGGCGCAGAACTGGAGCTGGCCTCCGAAATCGGCCGGGAGTTGAAACTCAAGTTCGCCCTCGCCTCCCTGGTGGAGCAGTACCGTTACATCATCATCGACTGCCCCCCATCGCTCAATCTGTTGACCGTCAACGCCATGACCTGGGCCGATTCCGTGCTGATCCCGCTCCAATGCGAGTTTTACGCCATGGAAGGACTTTCCCAGATACTGCATACCATCAGTCTGATTCAGAGGGGGCTTAATCCGTTGCTGAAGATAGAGGGTATCCTGCTGACCATGTTCGATTCCCGCGGCAACCTGGGCAAAGAGGTGGTCGCGGAGATCAGGACCCACTTCCCCGATCAGGTCTTCGATGCGGTCATTCCGCGCAACGTGCGCCTAGCCGAGGCCCCCAGCCACGGCAAGCCGGTCATTCACTACGACATATCGTCACGCGGTGCCGCCAGCTATCTGCAACTGGCCCGGGAAATAATCCAGAGGGAGACAGCCAATGGTTAAGAAAGGCGGCCTCGGGAGAGGGATGGCATCGCTGCTGCAGGTTGTGGATACGGCCGAGGGCCGTTCCGATTATTTCATCTGCCCGATCGAAAAAATTCGGCCCAACCGTAACCAACCCCGCAAATTTTTTGCAGCGGACAAGCTGGACGAGTTGGCCGCCTCCATACGTGAGCAGGGTATCATCCAGCCGCTGGTGGTGACCAAAAAGGACGACTTCTACGAGATCGTTGCCGGCGAGCGCCGCTGGCGCGCCGCCCAGAAGGCGGGTGTCAGGGAAGTGCCGGTGGTTATCCGCGAGGCCAGCGAAGATGCGGTGCTGGAACTGGCTCTGATAGAGAATATCCAGCGCCAGGATTTGAACGCCATCGAGGAGGCCCAGGCCTATCGCTCCCTGGTGGAGCATTTCGGCATCTCCCATGAGGACGTGGCCAAGCGGGTCGGCAAGAACCGCACCAGCGTAACCAACGCCTTGCGCCTGCTCAAGTTGCCCCCTGAGGTCCAGCAGGATATCGTGGAAGAACGCATGAGCATGGGCCATGCCCGCACGCTCCTGGCCCTGGAAAGCCCCGAGGTGATCCTCAAGGCCCGCCATGAGATCGTGCAGCGCCAGTTGAGCGTTCGTGAGGCTGAGAACCTGGTGCGGCGGCTGAAGATGAACCCCCACCCGGTGCCGCACAAGCGCCCGCAGCAACCCGACCTGCTCATGGGGGCCCTGGAGGAACAGTTACAGAAACGATTCCAGGCGCGGGTCGCCATCCGCAGGGTCGGCACCAAGGGGGGGAGGCTGGAGATTCACTTCAGCGACCCCGATGAACTGACCCGTATCGTCGATCTGCTCGAACCGTGAGAACTGCGGGGCTGAATACCGCTTGTCCCCGTTCCGTTGGTAGGTGCCTGCCACCGCTGCCCGCTGAAATCCGACGGTTTTCTTTGCAATACATCTTGACAAAGTGTTGAAATATGTGGTAGCTAGGTCCGATATCTGATGGATACAGTATACAGGTATACAATTTATGCATGCCTGCAAGGGGTAGGTCGTGATTGAATTAAATTTGGCATTCGTTGTCCAGGTCATTAACTTCGGCATCCTCGTCCTCGTTCTCAACGTTTTCCTCTACAAACCGATCCGCAAGGTTCTGGCCGACCGCCGCCAGGTAATCGACTCTGCCCGTGAAAAGGCCGCCTCCGTTGACCTGGAGGTCCAGGAAAAGATGGCCCGCTATGAGGCCCGCCTGCGGGACGCCAAAACCGAAGCCGCCGGCCGCAGGGCCGAGGCCCTCAAGGTCGCTCAGGCTGAGGAAACGGCGGTACTGGAGAAGGCACGCAAGGAGGCAACCGCCTCTTTGGAGGCCATTCGTGGTAAAGTGGCCAAGGAGGCCGCCGATGCCCGCGCGTTGCTGAAACAGCAGGCCGAGGCCCTGTCCGGCGACATCTGCGAGAAAATCCTGGGGAGGAGCCTGTAACATGTTGATGGTATCCGATCGTACGAAAAAAATTACCTTCTCCCTGGTCTATGTTGCCGCCATCGTTCTGGCCGCCTCGACCGGCTTTGCCAACGAGGGGGGCGAAGGCGCGCACCAGGCCGACCACGCCGCCGCCCAGATGAAGGATTTGGGTTGGCGTGTGCTCAACTTTGCCGTTCTGGTCGGCATCATCGTGTGGGCCCTGAAAAAGGCCAATGTCAAGGGTACGCTGGCCGCCCGGCAGACCCAGATCGAAAAGGATCTGAAGGATGCCCAGGAAGGGAAGGCCGCCGCCGAGGCCAAGCTGGCCGAGTACAGCACCAAGCTCGATCAGGCATCCAGGGAAATCGACGAACTCCACGCCGCCATCGTCCGTGAAGGGGAGCAGGAAAAAGAGCGTATTATCGCCGAGGCAAAGGTTGCCGCTCAGAAAATCGCTCTCCAGGCGACCCAGTCGGCCGAGCAGGAAACCCTCAAGGCCCGCGCCGAACTGCGTGCCGAGGCCGCCCGCCTGGCGGTGGAAATTGCCACCGGCACGTTGACCGGCGCCATCCAGAAAGCCGACCACGACCGATTTGTCGGCGAATATCTTGACAAGGTGGTACAGATCCAGTGATCAACAATACGATTGCGAGACGATACGCCAAGGCTTTGGTGCAGCTTGGTTCGGAGGCCGACCTGATCGACCGTTTCAGCGAGGAATTGGCTGCGATGGATCGCCTCTTCGCCGGCAATGGAGAATTGCGGGCCGCATTTGGGAATCCGGCCTTCACCGCCGAGCAGAAGAAAGAGATCATGAAGGAACTGGTGGCAAAGGCCAACTGTTCCGAACTGGTCGGCAACTTCCTGCTCCTTCTGGTGGACAAGAACCGCGTGGCCTTCCTCGACCAGATCGTTCAAACCTACAAAAAACTGGCCGATGAACATTCCGGCGTGATCCGTCCCTTCATCAGGACCGCTTTCCCCCTGGACGACGCCCAGGTGGCCTCCATTCAGGGCGCCTTGGAGAAGAAAACCGGCAAGAAGGTGGTGCCGCAGGTGACGGTCGATCAGACCCTGCTGGGCGGCGTCGTAACCCAGATCGGCGATACAGCCTTTGACAGCAGCGTAAAAACTCAGCTTAAACGGATTCAAGATATACTACAGAAGGGGTAAATGCTTCCATGGAAATCAGAGCCGAAGAGATCAGCGAGATCATCAGGAAACAGATCAAGGAGTATGGCAAGGAGGTAGAGGTGTCGGAAACCGGCACGATCATCTCCATCGGTGACGGTATCGCCCGTATCCACGGCCTGGCTGGCGCCATGGCCGGCGAGTTGCTGGAGTTCCCCGGCGGCGTGTCCGGCATGGTTCTCAACCTGGAGGAAGACAACGTCGGCGCCGCCATTCTCGGTGAATTCGCCGAGATCAAGGAAGGCGACACGGTCAAGCGCACCGGCCGCATCACCGAGGTTCCGGTGGGCGACGCCCTGATCGGCCGCGTTGTCAACGCCATCGGCCAGCCCATCGACGGCAAAGGTCCCATCAACACCACGAGCTTCAGCAAGGTGGAGATCAAGGCCCCCGGCATCGTCAGCCGCAAGTCGGTGCATCAGCCCATGGCCACCGGCCTCAAGGCGATCGACTCCATGGTCCCGATCGGGCGCGGTCAGCGCGAACTGATCATCGGCGACCGTCAGACCGGCAAGACCGCCGTAGCCATCGACACGATCATCAACCAGAAGGGGGGCGACGTGGTCTGTATCTATGTCGCCATCGGCCAGAAACGTTCCACGGTCGCCCAGGTCGTTTCCAAGCTGAACGAGCACGGCGCCATGGATTACACCATCGTTGTCGCCGCCACCGCCTCAGAGTCGGCCCCGCTCCAGTTCATCGCCCCCTATACCGGCGTCACCATGGGCGAGTACTTCCGCGACAACAAGAAACACGCCCTGATCATCTACGACGACCTTTCCAAGCAGGCCGTCGCCTATCGCCAGCTTTCCCTGCTGCTCCGCCGCCCCCCAGGGCGCGAAGCCTACCCGGGCGACGTTTTCTATCTCCACAGCCGCCTGCTGGAGCGTGCCTGCAAGCTGTCCGACGAGTGCGGCGCCGGTTCACTCACCGCCCTGCCGATCATCGAGACCCAGGCCGGCGACGTGTCCGCCTATATTCCGACCAACGTCATCTCCATCACCGACGGCCAGATCTATCTGGAAACCGACCTGTTCTTCTCCGGCGTCCGCCCGGCCATCAACGTCGGCCTCTCGGTTTCCCGCGTCGGCGGTTCCGCCCAGACGAAGTCCATGAAGCAGGTAGCCGGCACGCTGCGCCTCAGCTTGGCCCAGTACCGCGAGATGGCCGCCTTTGCCCAATTCGGTTCCGACCTGGACAAGGCCACCCAGATGCAGTTGGCCCGCGGCGAGCGCCTGGTGGAGATTCTCAAACAGCCCCAGTACCGCCCGATTCCCAACGAGAAGCAGGTTCTGGTCATCTTCGCCGCCAACAACGGTTTCCTGGACGACTATCCGGTCGCGGCGCTCAAACGCTACGAGCCGGAAATGTACGCCTTTTTCGATAACCGCCAGGCCGATGTGCTGGCCGAACTGCGCGACAAGAAGGCCATCGGCGATGAGTTGAAGGGCAAGATCGTTGCCGCACTGGAGCAGTTCAAGAAGGAATTCACCGCGTAAACAAGGACGGTTTGAGACATGGCAAGCCTTAAAAGCATAAAAAAACGGATCGCATCCGTAAAGAATACCCGCCAGATCACCAAGGCCATGAAGATGGTCTCGGCCGCCAAGCTGCGCCGCGCCCAGGAAAACGTCGTTGCGGCGCGTCCCTATGCCGGCAAACTGGCCGAAGTGTTGCAATCCCTGGCCGGCAATCTGGAAGGTGACCTTCATCCGCTTCTGGAGAAACGCGACGCCAAGAAGCTGCTCCTGATCGTGGTCACCTCCGACCGCGGCCTGTGCGGTGGTTTCAACGGCAACCTGTGCAAGGCCGCCGAGCATTTCATCAAGGACAAACAGGGCGAGTTCGAGGAAATTTCGCTGATGACGGTCGGGCGCAAGGGGTATGAAGCGCTCAGGCACCGCCACGAGATCGCCAAGAACTTCCCCAACGTGTTGGCCAAGCCGAGCTACCAGACCGCAGCCATGCTGGCCCACGAGGTGATCGACGGCTATCTGGCCGAGGAGTACGATCAGGTCATCCTGCTCTTCAACGCCTTCCGTACGGTCATGTCCCAGGACATCACCTTCCAGCAGCTCCTGCCGGTGGAGCCTGAGGAGAAGACCCTGGGCGACGAAACCCCGGTGGAGTACATCTACGAACCGTCGGTTGCCGAGCTCCTGGCCGAGATCCTGCCAAAGAACATCGAGGTGCAGATCTTCAAGGCCATGCTGGAGTCGGTGGCCGCCGAGCACGGCGCCCGCATGACCGCCATGGACAGCGCGTCCAAAAACGCCAACGAGATGATCGGCAAGCTGACCCTCCAGTACAACAGGGCGCGCCAGGCCGCCATCACCACCGAACTGACGGAGATCATCTCCGGCGCCGAATCGATCAAAGGATAACAAGAGAACCGAATCACTATATGAGGCTTCACGGCCACAGGAGGACAGAGTTCCATGAGTCAGAACATCGGTAAAATTTCGCAGGTCATCGGCGCTGTTATCGACGTCGAATTCGAGCCCGGCAAGCTGCCGGAGATCTACCACGCCCTGAGGGTGACCAATCCGGCCATCGATGACCGGGAGAACAACCTCGTTCTCGAAGTCGCCCAGCACCTGGGCGAGAATTCGGTCCGCACCATTGCCATGGACTCCACCGACGGCCTCAAGCGGGGCCAGGCCGTTATCGACACCGGCAAGCAGATCTGCGCCCCGGTCGGTCACAAGACCCTGGGCCGGATCATGAACGTCATCGGCGAGCCGGTTGACGAGATGGGCCCCATCGGCAACGAGAAGGAGTACGGCATCCACCGCGAGGCCCCTTCTTTCGAAGACCAGTCCACCAAGGTCGAGGCCTTCACCACCGGCATCAAGGTCGTTGACCTCCTGGCCCCTTATGCCCGCGGCGGCAAGATCGGGCTGTTCGGCGGCGCCGGCGTCGGCAAGACCGTTCTCATCATGGAACTGATCAACAACATCGCCAAGCAGCACGGCGGTTTCTCCGTCTTCGCCGGCGTCGGCGAACGTACCCGCGAAGGGAACGACCTCTGGATGGAGATGAAGGAATCAGGCGTTCTCGACAAGGCCGCCCTGGTGTACGGCCAGATGAACGAACCCCCAGGCGCCCGTGCCCGCGTTGCCCTGACCGCCCTCTCGGTCGCCGAATACTTCCGCGACGAAGAAGGACAGGACGTTCTTCTGTTCATCGACAACATCTTCCGTTTCACCCAGGCCGGTTCCGAGGTTTCCGCCCTTCTGGGCCGTATCCCCTCGGCCGTCGGTTACCAGCCGACCCTGGCCACCGAGATGGGTGAATTGCAGGAGCGCATCACCTCCACCAAGAAAGGGTCCATCACCTCGGTCCAGGCCATCTACGTCCCGGCCGACGACTTGACCGACCCGGCTCCGGCTACCGCCTTCGCCCACCTGGACGCCACCACGGTTCTGTCCCGCCAGATCGCCGAGCTGGGTATCTACCCGGCCGTTGACCCGCTGGACTCCACCTCGCGCATCCTCGATCCCCAGGTCATCGGCGAGGAGCACTACGCCGTGGCCCGTTCCGTCCAGTTCGTGCTCCAGAAGTACAAGGACCTCCAGGACATTATCGCCATCCTCGGTATGGACGAACTCTCCGAAGAAGACAAGCTGGTCGTGGCCCGCGCCCGCAAGATCCAACGCTTCCTGTCCCAGCCGTTCCATGTTGCCGAGGCCTTCACCGGTTCTCCCGGCAAATACGTCGAACTGAAGGACACCATCAAGGGGTTCCAGGAAATCGTGGCCGGCAAGCACGACGCCCTGCCCGAGCAGGCCTTTTATATGGTCGGCTCCATTGAAGAGGCCATCGAAAAGGCCGCCAAACTGGCTGCGGTATAAATTAACCTTACGGGGGACACCCCTTTCAAGGACTGATATATGGCTGAAAAGATGAAGCTGGAGATCGTCACCCCTTATAAGAAGGTGGTTGACATAGAAGTGGATGAGGTCACCGCCACCGGCAAACTGGGCGAGTTTGGCGTCCTGCCGGGTCATGCCCCGTTTCTGACCTCGCTCAGGATCGGCGAGTTGGCCTACAAGTATGATGGCAAGGCCGAGCACATGGCCCTCAACTGGGGCTACTTCGAGATCAAGGACGACCGGATCATCGTCCTGGTTGAGACCGCCGAACTGGCCGAAGAGATCGACGTCGAGCGGGCCAAGGCAGCCCAGGGGCGCGCCGAGGAGAAGCTCAAGCACCTGACCACGGAAGACAAGCAGTTCAAGGTCTACGAAGCAGCCCTGGAACGCGCCCTGATCCGCATGCAGGTTGCGGGCAAGGCGGTTCGCAAGTAGCTTTTATTGAAATATCCGTATCCGAAGAGCGGCAGCAATGCCGCTCTTTTTGTTTGTACTCTGCCGATCCTGGCTGTTGATCCACTGCAATCACTCGTCGGCACGGCAAGCAATTCAAGGCCCCCGGTCGATGGGGATGAATAATTTGGGTCTCAGCTTTTCTAATAGTTGTCCATTACTTCCAAGCGGTGTAAAATTCACCACATGATATTAGAGATGGATAACAGCCTTGCTGTCGCCGCGAGCGGCAAAAAACAACGGGTACCGGAAATGTACGATGCACGGGTGATCATCTGCGACGATGAAGTCGAAATAGTGCGCTATCTGAACAAGATCCTGACCACCCGGGGACTTGAGGTGGAGATTTTCACTTCCGGCGAGGCCTTGCTGCGCACCCTGGAGCATCGCGCACTGGAGGAAAGCGATCTGCTGCTGCTGGATGTGAAGATGCCCGATGTGGACGGCATCGAGATCCTCCGGCGGGTCAAGGAACTCAAACTGGAAATACCGGTGGTCATGATGACCGCCTTCGCCTCCATCAGTTCGGCCATTGAGGCCATGAAACTGGGGGCGTACGACTATGTCACCAAGCCGTTCCCCAAGGAGAAGATCTTCGGGATACTGGACAAGGTGCTGGAACGCAAGGAACTGCTCAAGGAAAACTCCGCCCTGAAGGACGAGTTGGGCAAGTCCGCCCCGTCGGGCTACCTGGTCTATACCAGCGATGCGTTCCGCCGAGTCCACGAGATGGCCGTCCAGGTGGCCCAGAGCGATGCCAACGTGGTCATACTGGGGGAGTCGGGAACCGGCAAGGAGCTGATCGCCGGTCTGATCCATAGCGTTAGCCCCCGCAAGGAGCAACGCTTTCTCTCCATCAACTGCGCCACCCTCTCGGATACGCTCCTGGAAAGCCAGCTCTTCGGCCATGTGCGCGGGGCCTTCACCGGCGCGGTAACCCACCAGAAGGGGCTCCTGGAGGAGGCCCACAACGGGACACTCTTCCTGGATGAGGTCGGCGACATGAGCCCCACCATCCAGGCCAAGCTGTTGCGGGTCCTGCAGGAGGGTGACTATATCCCCGTGGGTGAAACCAAGGCCCGGTCCGTGGATATACGTTTTCTGGCGGCTACCAACAAGGACCTTGAGGAGGAGGTACGCCAGAAACGGTTTCGGGAAGACCTGTTCTTCCGGCTGAACGTCATCTCCATCCACCTCCCGCCTCTGCGCGAACGTGCCGAGGACATCGAGCCCCTGGCCAGGTACTTTTTACACAGGATCTCCCAGCGGATGAAGAAGGAGTTCGTCAACTTCACCCCGGAGGCCCTGCTGCTCATGCAATCCTACTCCTGGCCGGGAAATATCAGGGAACTGGAGAACGCCATCGAGCGAGCGGCTATCCTGGCACGGGGCACGGTGATCTCCGCCGAAAACCTGCCGGTCTGGAAAAGCGCCCCGCTTGCTGCCGAACAGCGGGGGGAAGGGGAGCGGCTTCTCCCCCTGGAGGTCGTGGAGCGCGAGCATATCCTCCACGTGCTCCAGAAAACCGGCTGCAACAAGAGCCGGACGGCCAAGATCCTCAACATCGCCCGCCGGACCCTGGACCGAAAACTGGAAGAATACGGCATGCAGGACAAGGCCGCTCCGGCGGATGCGGACGATCCCTGATGCCGCGGCGCTTTCCCATCCGTGCCAAACTGACCGTTGGGGCGCTGGCGCCGTTGTTTGTCGCCTTTTTCATCTGCTCACTCACCGGTCTCTATATCATCGACGCCAAAATCACCAGCCAAGCCCAGGAAAAGGTCAGAACCGACCTGAACTCGGCCCGTGAGGCGTACCGCAACGAGTTGCACCATATCAATGAACTGCTGGAACTCACCGCCGACAACCCCTTTGCCGCCATATCCATCAGTTCCGGCAACCGTCCGTCCATCTCGTCACTCCTCACCCCTCTCCTGCATAAGAAACATCTGGATATCCTGACCGCCGTGGACAAGGAGGGGCGGGTCCTGTTTCGGGCCCACAATCCGGCCCGGTTCGGCGACACACCGGTCAATACCTATTTTATCGACCAGGCGTTGAGAGGGAAAACGGTCACCGGCACCACGGTCCTCTCCCCCGAGCAACTGGCCGCCGAAAAAGACGAATTGACGGCCCAGGCGCGTATCGACGTGGTGACGACACCCCACTCCCGGCCCCGCCAGAGTTCCGTGGAGCGGGCAGGGATGGTCATGGTCTCGGCGGCGCCGGTGCTCGATAGCGCCGGCCGGGTTGCCGGCGCGCTGTATTGCGCGGAACTGCTTAACAACAATAACGACCTGGTGGACAAGATCAAGGACACCGTCTACGAGGGGGTGAAGTTCAAGGGACAGGATGTGGGCACCGCCACCCTGTTCCTCGGCGATACCCGCATCGCCACCAACGTGCACGCGTCAAACGGCAGAAGGGCTATCGGCACGCAACTCTCCGCGGAGGTCTACAACAGGGTCATCCTGGAAAACAGAAAGTGGGTGGGACGGGCGTTTGTGGTGAACGATTGGTACCTGACCGCCTACGAGCCGATTGTAGGCCTGCGGGGCGAGGTCATAGGCTCCCTGTATGTGGGGATGCTGGAAAAGCAGTACAGCGCCCTGAAGAACAACGTCAATACCATCCTGGTCGTTGTCCTGTTTATCAGTTCACTGATCGGACTGGCGGTTTCCGGCGTTATCGGCACCCACCTGGCCACCCCCATCAAGGAGTTGGAACAACTCACCCGCAGGGTGACGCTCGGCGAACGGAATCTGCACATAGACGTTCGTTCGGCCGATGAACTGGGGGACCTCGCCGGAGGGTTCAACCAGATGACGCGCGCCCTGGCCCACCGCGAGTCCGAGATTACCATGCTGAATCGCAGCCTGGAACAGAAGGTGCTGAAACGGACGGCGCAACTCGAAGAAAAGAATGCGCTTCTTCTGGAAACCCAGGCGGATCTCGCCAAGGCGGAAAAACTCGCGGACTTGGGCGTCATCGCCGCCGGCGTGGCCCATGAGATCAACAACCCTCTGGCCGTCATCAGGGGCAACATCGAGTTTCTGGAGATGTGTCTGCCGCCCGATCACGCCAATCGGGAGGAGGTGGGGATCATCAGCCAGCAGGTGGAGCGGATCGCCAAGATCGTGGGTAATCTGCAGGTATTCGCCCGGCAGAAAAAGCTGCACCAGGGGCAGGTCAACATCCATGACCTTCTGGACGGCATCCTTGGTCAGATCGGCCACCAGGTTCCCATGGACGCCATCGCCGTGGTGAGGGAGTACGCGTCTGATCTGGCCATGATCCGGGGGGATGGGGACCAACTCCGGCAGGTCTTCACCAACCTGATTCTCAATGCGGTTCAGGCCATGGGGGGTAAGGGGGTACTGACCCTAGCGACCAAGGGGGTGGCCCCCCTGGATGGTTGTGAGGTCAGCATCTCGGATACCGGCCCGGGGATCGGGCCCGGGCAGCTGAAGAAGATCTTTACCCCCTTTTTCACCACCAAGGATACGGGCAGCGGCCTGGGGCTCTCCATCTCCTACGGCATCATCAAGGATCACGGCGGGGACATCAAGGTGTCGAGTGTGGAGGGGAAAGGGACGACATTCAAGGTTACTATTCCCTAGGAAGGGTGCAAGGCTGTGACTTATGGGGCCTATGGGACGTATAGGTCCTATAAGCCTCATAAGTCCTATAAGCCTTATAAGTCCTATGAGGTGGGGCCGATGATCTGCACCTGGTCCCCCGATCGGATCTTCCCTCCGGTGATGACCTTGGCGAAGATGCCCTCCTTGGGCATGACGCAGTCGCCGGCCTGATAGTAGATGGCGCAGCGGGTGTGGCACTCCTTGCCGATCTGGGTTACCTCCAGCAGGGTTTCCCCCACCTGCAGGCGGGTTCCTATGGGCAACGTCACCAACTCGATGCCGCTGGTGGTGATATTCTCGGCAAAGGCGCCGGCGGTCACGTTCAGCCCCAGAGCCCGCATCTTATCGATGCTCTCTTCGGCCAAAAGGCTTATCTGGCGGTGCCAGTCACCGGCGTGGGCGTCCCCCACGATGCCGTGGTTCTCTTTCACCGCAACCTCTGCCACCGGTGTTTTACGCTCGCCCTTTTTCTCGCTGATGCAGACTGCGACGACGTGTGCCATCCTATCCTCCAATCTGTGCCATCGTAAAATTCTTGTGTTCATACCCGTTGCTGGTGATGTGGTGGCCCTTCGGTTTCGCCATGACGATCCTCTTCATGACCTCCGTCAGGGCTGCGGGGTCCGGCGGCCGCAGATACGGCACCAGGTCCGTTGTCTCGTCGGAGAACAGGCAGCCCTTGGCCTGGCCGGTGGAGGTCACCCGGATGCGGTTGCACTCACCGCAGAAATGGCCCGATACGGCGGTGATGATGCCGAGGGTCCCCTGGGCGCCCTGGATGCGGAAGTCGCAGGAGGGACCGGCAAAGGCCCCCTTGCACACATGCTCCAAGGTGTGATGGGCTGTGATGCGTTGCAGGATCTCCTCACCGGAGATGCAGTAGCGCTGCCAAGCATCTTCCTTGAGCACCGGCATGTATTCGATGAAGCGCACCGAGTTCCCCCGGCTCCGGGTCAGTTCGGCGAAATCCAGGATCTCCCCATCGTTGACCCCGCGCATGACGACCATGTTGATCTTGGGCGGCGGGAAGCCGGCCCGTTCCGCAGCATCCAGCCCGGACAGGACTCGGTCCAGGTCCCCGCCTCGGGTGATGGCGGCAAAGGTCTCACGATGGAGGGAGTCCAGGCTGACGTTCAGGCGCTGCACACCGGCTTCATACAGGTCTACGGCCATCTTGTCCAGCAGGAGACCGTTGGTGGTGATGGCCAGGTGGCGCAGGCCGTCGATATTCGCGAGGCGGGAGAGGAATTCGACGATGCCGGCACGCACCAGCGGCTCGCCGCCGGTGATGCGGATCTTCTCGATCCCCAGGCTGACCGCGGTTTCGGCGATCAGCTGCTGTTCCTCGTAGCGCAGGACATCTTCATGGCGTTTCCGGGTGACACCCTCGGCGGGCATGCAGTAGGAACAACGCATGTTGCAGCGATCGGTCACCGAAAGACGCAAATAGTTTATGGTTCTCCCGAGGGAGTCAGTCAGTTGCATGGATGATCCGTTCTTCAACGAAATCGGCTACCTGTGACGGGTTATTGAGATCCAGTACCGGCACATCCAACTGCAATGGTTCATCACTGGCCACCGCCAGCAGGCTGGGATCATGCGCCTCGCCCCGGCAGAGCAGGGTGCCGCTCCGTTCCCGGCGATGGACCTCGATCTTGGGGAGGCCACTCTTCTTGAAACCTTCGGTCAGGACCAGGTCAACATCGCCAAAGTAGACGGCGATCAACTCCTCGATCGGGGGCGATTCCGCGTGCTTCTTGATCACGGCCAGCTTCTCCGGCGAGGAGATCAACATGGTGTCGGCGCCCGCCTGGGTCAGGCGGTGGCTGTCCTTACCCGGATGGTCGATGTCGAAGTGGTGGGCGTCGTGCTTGATGACCCCCACCCGGTAGCCCCGGTTCTTGAGCTCGGCAATCACCTTCTCCAGCAGGGTGGTCTTGCCGGTGCCCGATTTGGCGACGAATGAAACGGCGTGGGGGAGCATAGGTACCTCCAGACAGGCTTTGGGGTTTAAAACGTCGCGGCCGACGCCGCGATCTGGTGAACGGGAACACCGATGCCTGCCGGGACGGGGCGCTCGGCGACGAGATCCGCCTGCCCGATACCCCCGGCAACCAGGTGAATGGTCCTGCCGCCGAGACGGTCCGCATGGTTCGGTTCGTGGGTTGTCATGATGGTGCATACCCCTTGCCGGGGGAGGGAGATGATAAGGGATTCCAGCAACCGGGCGGTTTCGTGGTCCACGTTGGCGAGCGGCTCATCCAGCAGAAGCACCCGCGGCTTGAGGGCCAGTGCCCGCGCCATGGCCACCCGGCGGATCTCGCCGCCGGAAAGTTGCAGCGCATTGCGCCGCGCGAAACCGCCCAGATTGGTCTGGGCCAGGGCCGCGTCAACCCGCCGCCGCTGCTCCGCTGCACCCATCCCCCGCACCCCGAGGCCGTAGGCGACATTCTCAAAGACGCTGCCGGCGAAGAGGTAGGGAAACTGCTGCATGAGGGTGACGTTGCGCCGCAGCCTGAAGAGGGAGGGGCTCCCCCATGGCACCGGGGTGCCGCCAAAGATGACCCGGCCTGACGTGGGGGGGGTCAGAAATGCCAGGACATTGAGGAGGGTGCTCTTGCCCGCCCCGTTGGCGCCGGTCAGGATGTGGAGGCGGCTCCCCCCGATGGCCAGACGGTGCACGTCAAGCACCCGTTGGCCGTCGAAAACCATGGTAAGCTCATGTATGTTGTAGATGTCGTCCACGGGCTACCTTTGCTGGAGTGTATTGAGAAACAGGTTGATCACCAGGGCCACGGTCATCAGGATCATGCCCAGGGCGAGACCGAAGGCGAACTCCCCCTTGCTGGTCTCCAGGGCGATGGCGGTGGTCATGGTCCGGGTATAGCCGCGGATGTTGCCGCCGAGCATCATGGCCACCCCTACCTCGGCAATGATCCGCCCGAAGCCGGCGATCAGGGCGGCGATGATGCCGAAACGCACCTGGCGCATCAACTGAAGCACCCCCTGGAGCGGGCTGGCCCCCAGGGTCAGGGCCGTCGGCAGGATGCGCGGGTCGGCCCCCTGGATGACGCTGACCGTATAGTTGGCCACGATCGGCACCGCCAGGAGGGTCTGGCCGATGACCATGGCCGACGGCGTGAACAGAAGCCCCATGGCCCCCAACGGCCCCTGGCGGCTCAGTATCCCGTAGAGCACGAGACCCACCACGACGGTCGGCATGGCCATGAGCGTATTCAGCAGCGTAATGACGGCCCGCTTCAGGGGGAATTCGTGCAGCCCCACCGCAACCCCGGCCGGGATCCCGACCGCCGCCGCCAGGACGATGGCACAGCCGGAAACCGCCAGGGACGTCGTCACCGTCGCAAAAACCTCCGGGTCAAAGGAGGCGATCAGCGCGACCGAGGTATGCAGGGATTCGGCAATAAAATCCACTTAACGACCCTTCGTGCCGTAGGTGAAGAAGACCGGGTCACCGTGGACCCGGAAGGTGGCAATGACCTTCTGCCCCTCGGGGCCGGTGATGTAGTCGATGAACTTCATGGCCAGGGCGTTCTTGACATGGGGGAAGCGCTTGGGATTGACGGCGATGACGCCGTAGGGGTTGAAAAGCCCCTTCTCCCCTTCAAAGACGGTCTTGAGGTCGGTCTTGCCGGAGCGGTAGGCGTTGTAGGTGCCCCGGTCGGCCAGGGTATAGGCCCGCCGTTCGGTGGCCATGGTGATCACCTCACCCATGCCCTGGCCCGATTCCACATACCACGAGCCGCCAGGCTTCATGCCCGCAGCCTTCCAGATCTCTTTTTCCTTCTGGTGGGTGCCGGACTCATCGCCGCGGGAGACGAAGGGGGAACGGGCGGCGGCGATGCGCTTGAAGGCCTCTGCCGCGGTCTTGGCACTCTTGACCCGCGCCGGGTCGCCGGCCGGTCCGATGATGATGAAGTCGTTGTACATGACGTCCCTGCGGTTAACTCCGAAACCGGCGGCCACAAAGGCATCTTCAAGGGCGCGGGCGTGCACCAGCACCACATCCACATCGCCGGTCTCCCCCAGTTTCAGGGCCTTGCCGGTGCCGACGGAGATGACATCCACCGCGCAGTTGTACTTCTTTTCAAAAGGGGGCAGGAGCACCCTGAGCAGCCCCGAGTTTTCGGTAGAGGTGGTGGTGGACATGCGCAGGCGTTCGCCGGCCACGGCAACGCTGCACAGGCCCAGCACAAGGGCAAGGGTCATTCCGAATTTCAAAAGCGTTTTCACTGCATTCCTCCGCACGGATAGATGTGATGCACTCTGGAAAAACATTGAAACCTCGATACATAAAAGGGCTCCTTCCTTATGGAAAGAACCCTTTGAGCGTGCAAGACAGCAGCATATCGCTATCGGGTCTCCTTTCCAAAAGGGAGGCGCAGCCGTTTCCCGCAGTGCCCATTGACCGCCCGCCACGGGGTAACCCGACAGGCGGAACGGCTCGGAGATGTGTATGTCTTATATATACTACCTGTTCAGTAGAGCCGAGTCAATTTTCTCTTGACGTTTCCCTAGCCGCTGTGGACGGCAAGGGCGGCTTCGGGATGGCTCTTTACCCGCTCGCCGTCGCGCAACTCGAAGTAGTCGGCCGGGGTATTGATATTCCTGAAGGAGTCGAGCGAGGGGTCAAAGGTCGTGACCTCGTCCCGGGAAAAGACGCAGACCCTGGCCTCGGGAAAGAAGGAGACGATCCTCCTGCTACCCGACTGGAGCGCCTTTTCCATGGCGTCGTGGCATTGTTTGCCGTAAAAGGCGTGCAGCGGTTCCAACCCCTTTTCCCCTTCGGGAATGATCACGTCGGCCTTGGTCCTCAGGGTGGCCAGCCTCTTGATCAAGGCGCTGTTCAGATAGGGCATGTCGCAGGCCACGGCAAAGATATGAGGGGTGTCGCTGTGATGCAGGCCCGAGTGCAACCCGGCCAGTGCTCCCATGCCGGGATGCAGGTCGGGCACTTTGCGGCAGGGGAGGAAGGCATATTCATCCGGGGTATTGGTGACGAGAATGACCTCGTCGAACAATTCCGACATCTGGCGGTAGATGGCCTCGATGAACCGCCCCCCCTTGTAGGGGAGGAGCGCCTTGTTGCTCCGCATGCGGCTGGATTTGCCCCCGGCCAGGATGACGCCCGTGACGCCCGGAATCGTCCTGCCCGTGGGGGAGGCGTGCCGGCCCAGCTCGGCGGCAATGGTTTCGGGATGGCTGTACACGGTGAACTTGCCGCCGCGCACGTAACCGATGAGGGTGATGCCGGCCTCCTCGCACATGGTGATGGCCATATCGGTGGGGGAGGTGCGGGAAGCGATGAGGGTGATGCCCAGCAACGCGGCCTTGGCCGCCATCTCGGTGGAGATCCGGCCCGACGTGACCAGCAGCTTGCCGGCCAGGTCGATGCCCTTTATGAGCGCTTCGCCGGCGATGCGGTCCAGGGTGTTGTGTCTGCCGATATCCTCGGCGGCGAGGATGATGCCTTGGTCGTCGCCCACGGCTGCCGAATGGATACCGCCGTGGCTGCGATACTGTTCCGACCGGCGGTTCAACTCGTCCATCAGGCGAAAGATCGTATCCGCCGTCACCCGGGCGGGTGCGGCCGGGACGGTGCGCGCCTCGGCGCTGGGGAGGTTGAAGGTGATGCCGGTCCCGCAGCCGGAGGTGAGGACCGGCTTGAGACGCTCCGGCAGTTCGCCCTTGATGCGGACATTGGCGGTGCCGAAATCTTCGCACACCGCCAACATGTGAAAATCACTGATGCAGGTCACGAAGCCCTGCAGGCGGAGAAAGCCGGCCACCAGGAAGCGGAGATCGTGGGGCGAGGCGATGAGAGTGGCTATTTCCCGGCCGTTGACATGGAGAACGACCGGAAACTCGCGGACGGTATCGCCCTGCTGTTCTTCAAGCCTCCCCTGGTGGTACACATGGGTTGTTTTCATACGCGCATAACCTGTTATGAGTTGTTGAAGGGGGCGCGGAAGCTGCACCGCGAACGGTATGACTTCCGTGCCCCCGGACAAGATGCTTGATCTATGCTTCGTGTGCCGCCTTGAGTCCCTCGTGGCCCTTTTCCAATTTGCGGAAATGGTCCGGGATGGTGTAGTCGGTGGCCTCGGGATGGTGCTCGAAGATCGGGAAATACTTGGCGATCAGCACGAAGAAGAGGATATGTGCCGAGATGATGCCCATGGTCACCAGAGACTCGATGACGGACGGGACGTAGATCTGCTGTCCCGCCTGTTCCATGCCGAACATGGAGACGTTGAAGCGGTTCAGGACCAGCCCGAACAACACAAAGCTGGCGGCTCGCAACTGCATTTTTTTGTCGGTGCGTATCCTGTTGGTCAGGTACATGCAAAACGGCACAAACACCCCGATGACCATCTCAACCAGAAACAGGGCCAGGAGCACCGGCCGGTCGAAGAGCGGACCGTGGGAGAGGAACGCCAGGGCGTAGGCCTTCACCGCGATATAGACCCCCATGACCCAGGGGATGATCTTGGTCAGGGTGGCCAACAGGTCCGACTCGTCCGGTTGCCCCATGTATTTATGCACCAGACTGGCCTCGAAGATGACGATGGAGAGGCCGGTGAAGATGGAGGAAAGCCAGAACTGGAGCGGCAGGAGCGGGTTGTACCAGAGGTTGTGCAGCTTATCCACGGCGATCAGGAAGAACGTGCCCAAGGTTGACTGGTGCAGGGTAGAGATCATGGCAGCCAGGATGGCAAAGGGGATCTCCAGGGTGCGCAGCAGGCGCAGCGGCAGATGCCAGCCGAAGCGCTCGGCCACCGGGTGAAGGAACTCCAGCGTCAGGACCGTGGTATAGGCCATGATGCACATGGAAACCTCGAACATGGGGGAGTGAACGTTCCAGTACAAAAGGACGTTGATGCCGCGCTGGGGCTGCCCCAGGTCGAGCAGCAGGCCGATGCAGACCAGGGAATAGCCCAGGAAGCCGGTGATGATGGCCGGCCTGACCAGGGGCTCCAGCTTCTTGATATGGAACACGTGGGCCACGACGCCGATGGTGAACGCCCCGGCCGCCAGGGGCACCGAGGTGACGACGTCGAAGGAGATCCACAGGCCCCAGGGGTAGGTGTCGTTCAGGTTGGTGGTGACCCCCAGGCCGAAGATAAAGCGAGCCAGGGCGGCCAGGGCGCCGACTCCGGTCAGGGCGATCATCAGTTGGATGAAACGGTGATAGCCTTTGATTTCATTGATAACCAGCTTGGCCGCGGTCATTGATCCTCCTCCTTCTGCTCCGGCTTCACGCGGGAATTTTTGAACTCCTCCTCACGACGTATGCGCTCCTTGCGGTGCTGGAACCACGTAATGGCCGAGAGGGTGCCGCCGACTCCCAGGAAGATGCCCGGCACCAGGCGCAGGGCCTGCCAGGTGTAGGAGGGGAGGGGACGCTTGGTCACCTGTTTGAAGCCCAATTCGTCCAGGGGCTGGTGGGTCAGGTAGAGGACACTGGTACCGCCGGCCTCTTCCTTGCCGTAGATGGCCTGGAAATAACGATCAGGCCGGCTTTTGAGGCGCCGCTCCGCCTCTTGCAGCATGTCTGCCCGGTTGCCGTAGGTGATGGCCGTGGGGCAGGCGGTGGCGCAGGCCGGTTGCAGCCCTTCCTTGACCCGGCTGTAGCAGCCGGTGCACTTGCGTACCAGGGGGAAGGCCTTGCTCCATTCATACTTGGGGATGCCGAAGGGGCAGGCCACCATGCAGAAACGGCAGCCGATGCAGCGTTTTTCGTCGTAGACCACTGGGCCTTCTGCGGTCTTTTTGAAGGCACCCACCGGGCAGACCGAGGCGCAGGCCGGCTCGTTGCAGTGCATGCACATCTCTTTGTAGAAGGCGAACTCGTTCTGTCCGTGTTTCTGGTAGTCCCGGAACTTGATCCGGGTAAAGGTATACTCGGACATGGCGGGGGGGTTCTGGTACCCTTCGCCGCTGAAAAACACGGTCTTCTCCGCCTTGAGTTGGTTCCACTGCTTACAGGCCACCTGGCAGCCGCGGCAGCCGGTGCATTTGGTCGTATCGATCAGGAACGTCTTGGTTTTGTTGAAATCAATGTGTCCGCCACTCATGCCTTCGTACCCCCTTTCTCGATATTGCAGAGAAACGCTTTGAACTCGGGGATATTGGTGTTTGCGCATCCCACGGTCGGGGTCAGCAGGTTGGCGCTGTCCCCCTTGGCCAGGCCGGAGTAGCCGAAGTGCCACGGCATGCCGACCTGCTCCACCGACTTACCGTCCACGTTGAAAGGCTTCAGGCGGGAGGTGACCAGAGCCACCGCCTCGATGGCGCCACGCTCGGTGGTTACCTTGACCTTGTCCCCTTTTTTGATCCCCTTCTGCTTTGCCAGGGATTCGCTGATCTCCACGAACATGTCCGGTACCAGTTCCACCAGCCAGGGGAGGCTGCGGGTCATGCCGCCGGTCTGCCAGTGCTCGGTCATGCGGTAGGTTGTGCCGATGAGCGGGAACTTGACGAGGTCGCTGCTGATGTTGGCCGGGATCTTCACCAGCGGGTTGTTCTGCACCTTGGAGAGCTGATTCCGGGCCGGGCTTTCCATCGGCTCGTAGTGCTCGGGGAAGGGGCCGTCCTTCATATCCAGGGCGTACAGCCGGCCATGCCCCTCGGCCAGCATGATGAAGGGGTACTTGCCTTCCTTTGCGTCCTTCATGGGGGGCCAGGGGCCGTCCGGCACATCGCCCTTCCACTTCTTCTCAAGGGCGTCCCAGGCGATGACCGGCCGCTTGGGGTTGAACGGCGCGCCGTCCGGCGTGACCGATGCCCGGTTGTAGATGATGCGGCGGTTGAGCGGCCAGCACCAGGACCATTTGGGGAACAGTCCCAGGCCGGTGGGGTCGGACGCGTCGCGTCGTGCCATCTGGTTTCCTTCCTTGGTATAGGAGCCGCAGTAGATCCAACAGCCGCTGGTGGTGGAACCGTCGGCCTGCAGGTACTTGAACATCGGGACCTGGTCCCCCTTCTTGAATTCCAGGGTCTTGTCCTTGTCCACGATGGTCGTGTCCTTGGTGAAGTAACCGTTGATCTCCTTGGCTACCAAGTGGACGTCGGGCTCGTGCCCGTCGCCGTAATTCCAGGCAAGTTTGGTGATCGGCTCGGGGAATACCCCCTTGTCCTTGGTGTAGAGAGCTTGCACGCGTTTGAAAAACTGGTTGATGATCCAGAGATCGCTCTTGGATTCGCCCATCGGTTCCACCGCCTTGTAGCGCCACTGGGCCCAGCGCCCCGAGTTGGAGATGGAACCTTCCTTCTCCACGGAAGAGGCGGCCGGCAGCATGAATACCTCGGTATGGATATCCTTCGGGTTGACGCCGGGGCGTTTCCAGAAGATGGAGGTCTCGGTCTGCCACAGGTCCACCGTCACCAGCCACTTCAGTTTATCCAGGGCACCCCGGGCGCTGTTTGAGTCGGGACCGCCCATGGCCGGGTTCATGCCCATGCAGACCAGTCCTTCCACCTCGCCTTTGCCCATCCGCTCGATGATCTTGGAGTAGGAATAGTTGCTGCTCCACTTGGGCAGGTAGTTGTAGCAGAAGTCGTTTTCCGGTGTGGCGTTGTCGCCGTACCACGCCTTGAGCAGGCTGGTGATGTATTTTGGGGTGTTGCCCCACCAGTTGGCGCTTTTGGCGTCCTTGGTCTTGGGGGTGTACTTCTCGATGTAGGCCTTGAAGTCCGTGTTGGCAAACTCGGGCAGCTTGAGGTAACCGGGCAAGCTGTTGAAGAGCAGGCCGTAGTCGGTGGAACCCTGGACGTTGGACTCGCCGCGCAGGGCGTTGACCCCGCCGCCGGCGATGCCGATGTTGCCCAGCAGCATCTGGAGCATGGCAACGGCGCGCACGTTCTGGGTGCCGTGGGTCGATTGGGTGATGCCCATGGCGTAGAGGATCGTGCCGGCTTTGTCGGCGCGGCCCGTGGCGCAGAAGGTCTTGGCCACCTTGAGGAAATCCTCTTTCTTGGTGCCGGTGATGGAGCAGACCATGTCTGCGTCGTAACGGCTATAATGCTTTTTGAGCAACTGATAGACGCAGCGCGGGTCTTTCATGGACATGTCCCGCTTGGGGTTGCCGGCCGCGTCGTTCTCGTAGGCCCAGGATTTCAGGTCGTAGCTCTTCTCCTGATCGTCGAAAGAGCAGAACAGGCCGTCCTGGAAACTGAACTTCTCGTTGATGATGAAGGCGGCGTTCGTGTACTCCCGAACATACTCCTCGTGGATCATGTTGTTTTGCAGGGCGTAATTGATCATACCCCCCAAAAAGGCGATATCGGTCCCCGGACGGAGTTGGGCGTAGATATCCGCCTTGGAGGCGCTCCTGGTGTAGCGGGGATCGGCGACAATGAGCTTTCCGCCGTCGTCCATGGCCTTTTCGATCCACTTGAAGGAGATCGGGTGATTCTCGGCCGGGTTGCAGCCGATGATGAAGATGGCATCGCTGTTTTTCAGGTCAATCCAATGGTTGGTCATGGCACCACGACCGAATGAAGCCGCCAGACCGGCGACTGTAGCGGAGTGTCAAAGTCGGGCCTGGTGTTCCAGCATCCCGACGCCCATGGCGCGGGAGAACTTGGACCAGAGGTAACATTCCTCGTTGTCCAGTCCGGCCCCGCCGAAAAACGCCATGCCTTCGGTGCGGTTCACCACGTATTCCTTGTTGTCCTTCTTATTGATCTCTTTGGCCTTGAAGTTCTTGTCGCGGGTCTCCTTCATGCGCAGGGCGATGCGGTCCATGGCCCAGTCCCACGATTTTTCCTCGAACTTGTCCGAACCCGGTGCCCGGTACATGACCTTCTGCAACCGGTTTTCGTTGACTGCAACCTGGAAGAGCGAACTCCCCTTGGAACAGAGCGAGCCATGGTTGATCGGATGTTGGGGGTCACCCTCGATGTTGACGATCTTGCCGTCCTTGGTGTGGACGAGCAGGCCGCAGCCGACCGCGCAATAGGGGCAGATGGTGGTAGAACTCTTAAGTCCCTTGATCCTCGTCTGCGGGGCATCGGCGCTCGCCTCGCCCGGCCTGCCGGTAAGGGCCACGCCGGCTGCCGCCAGCGCTCCTCCCCGCAGGAAGTCTCTTCGTGACATTCCCATACAGCTAACTCCCTTCACTATGAATAATTGTCCGGGTAGCAGAGGACAGATGGCTACCCGGCGCCTTTGAGGTCACGCGTATACAGCAAATGGTATGCCCAACGAGAAAAATGGCGGACGTATTTGATAAGCATTCGTAATCATTTTATATTTAGCGGGAGGCGTCTTGGGGGTGACATTGGGAAAGGTATGGCGAGGTGATCCCTTTTGACCTGGTGGTGTACCCTTTTGTCAATCGGATGAAATGGGTCTTCAATGGCGGTTGGGAGCCTGGTGGGGATGTTTGAAAGGCCGCGTTAGGGCGGCGACGTGGTCATGGGGGGATAGGGTCTTGTGGCTGGAGGGTGAAGTGGACTCAGGAGGGGAAACGGTACAGGCTGGTTCTTAATCATTACGCGCAGATACCGTGGCCCGTCCCGTTTTCGCTCCCTATTTCATGCGCCGAGTGCGGGTCAATCCAGGTATCTCACCTTCATCTCGAATGGCTCTTTCTTGGGCCCGCTCCCTCCCTCCCTGGAGGCATACCCCACGGGGACCAGCGCCATGAACTCCCCCGCAGGTTCCCCCAGGAATGCCAGCACCTCGTCCTTCATCAGGAACATGATGCCAAGCCAGACCGCCGCAAGCCCCAGGGATGTCGCCGCAAGCAGCATATTCTCAACGGCCGCCGCGGAACTTTGGATCTCCATGGTCCTGAAGCAGTCGTAGGCCATCTCCTTCTCCATCTTGAAGAGTTCCGTGCCGTGGTCGATCAGATCACCTGTGTTCGCAACGGCGATCACGACCGGCGCACTGGCGATGCTCCGTGCCGACATGCGCAGGAGTGCCTGGGCCGGCTTGGAGAAGCGGGAAGCGCCTTCAGACACCAGCTCGGCAAGCTCATGCTTCTTTTGCCCCTTGAGGACGATAAACCGCCATGACTGTTGATTGTGGGCGGAAGGGGCCTCGTTTGCCGCTCGAAGGAGTATATGGATTTGTTCATCGGAGACCGCCTCCTCCTTGGCAAAGGTCCTGATGCTCCGCCGTTCCTTTATGGTTTTCAGGGTTTCGTTTGTGGAAAAGATAACTTCTTCTTGGTGCATGATTACCTCGATTGAAATATGGGGGAGAGCAACGGTGGCGGATTGCCACAAATGTGCCGGGGCACAGGTGAGGGCTGGACCGGCACCGCAGATGCCCGACGCGCCATTCCCTCATTAGCACAATTTCCCGCCTCTTGAAAGTGATTTCCCTTGGACCTGCCCTGCAGGGCAGGGATCCCGTTTCCTTGCTGCACCTCCGGCAGTCTTGCCTGCCGTGGCCGGGTGACGTATCTATTTTATGACTACATAGCAGCGGTATCGATTGAAACTACCAATTTGACCTGGCCGGGGCGTCACGCTATAAGTGTGTCCGCATTTGTTGACTGAACCACAAAGGAGAAGTACATGAAAACCAGTAGCTTTCTGGCCACGGCAACGGCGCTGCTCGCGGTCCTTGCCCTTGCCCCGGCCTCGTGGGCGGCCCCTAAAAAGCATTCCGGCACCATCACCACCACCGTGGACCTGTCCGCCTACGACCCGGCCGGGGAAGCGGAGCTGTGGCTCCCCTATCCGGTCTCGGACCGGGACCAGAAGATCACCGACGTCACGGTCAAAGGCGACTTCGCCGCCTCGGCTGTGTACGCCGATGCCACTTTCAGCACCCCCATGCTGTACGCCCGCTGGAACAAGGGGGCCACGAGCCGCAAGCTGACCTTCTCGTTCAAGGCCGAGCGCAGCGAGGTCATCCGCCGGGACTTCCCCGCCGTGGAGGGGGCCTGGAACCGGGCCGATTTCGCCCAATATCTGGCCGCCACCAGCTTGGGGCCGCTGGATGGTGAGGTGGGCAAGCTGGCCAAGACCATTACCGCCGGCAAGACCACGGTGCTGGAGAAGGCCAAGGCGATCTACGACTGGACCTGCGAGAACACCTACCGCGATCCCAAGACCCGGGGCTGCGGCGCCGGTGACGTGTGCGCCCTGCTCAAACAGCCGGGGGGCAAGTGCGCCGACATCCATTCCGTATTCATCGCCCTGGCCCGGGCGGCCGGCGTCCCCGCACGGGAGGCGTTCGGCATTCGCATGGGGAAGAAGGAGACCGAAGATGTGTCCACCTGGCAGCATTGCTGGGCCGAGTTCTATCTCCCCGGCTACGGCTGGGTGCCGGTTGATCCGGCCGATGTGCGCAAGGCCATGCTGGTGGAAAACCTCAAGCTGGAGGACGCCAAGACCAGGGAATACCGTACCTACTTCTGGGGCGCCATCGACGCCTACCGGGTCAAGCTCTCCGCCGGCCGGGACCTGACCCTCAACCCGCCTCAGCCGGGCGGCCCGGTCAACTACCTCATGTACCCCTTTGCCCGGGTGGGGGACAAGGTCATCGATTCCCTCGATCCGGCAACCTTCAAGTATTCCATCATCTACACGGCGCGCTAGGGCATTACAGCGCACGGCTTGCAAACGGAAAAGGGTGTGGGGAACTATCCCACGCCCTTTTTGTGCATCCCCACTCATGGAAGGCCTTCTGGTCCACGAAAGACGCGAAAAGCACAAAACGTCGGGCCGATACCGCTAAAGGTATGTGAACCGCACGGTGTAGCCGTTTTTTGCGGTCATCTGTTTGTGTTCGTGCCGTTCGTGCTTTTCGTGGACAGATGTTTTAGGTTTTGGCGATGTTGGCCACGGTCAGCCGGGAGATGCAGACCAGTTTGTCCCGCTCGTCGTGGATTCTGATCTCCCAGATCTGGGTCGTCTTGCCCACGTGGATCGGCTTTGCGATACCGGTCACCCACCCCTCCGTCACCGGGCGGATGTGGTTCGCATTGATCTCCAGCCCCACGATCCGCTGCCGCTCCCGGTCCACGCACAACCCGGCTGCGATGCTCCCCAGGGTCTCGGCCAGGGCCGCCGAGGCCCCACCGTGGAGGATGCCGGCCGTCTGCCGGGTCCGCTCGTCCACCGGCATCCGCGCCTTCAGATAGTCGTCGCCGATCTCCAGGTACTCGATCCCCAGGTGCTCCATCAGGGTGTTTCTCGATCTCTCCGTGATCTGCTCCAGGGTTGCCGGGGATTTCCAGATGGGCATGGTGGTTTCCTTTCTCTGGCGTCGCACGGGCACTTCTTGTCTTGTAGGGAGGGTAGCAGAGTGGCCTGGCGTGTCAAGCTCGCCGGGAACCGGGCCGGCATAATGCTGTTCCCGCGCTTCAAGATATGATAGCCTCACCTGGAGCCGAGGGATTGTCCGTCTCTCGCGTCTCAAACACCGCGGCCTCGCGTGTGACCCTTCTTTTTGTGCGAAAGATGCCATGGCTCCTGCCAAACGCCCCTCGGGGAAATACCAGCCCAAAGGCCTCCCGGTCCTGTACGAGGATAGTGCAATCATCGTGGTGGAGAAACCGTGCGGCCTCCTGACCATGGGGACGGACCGGGACAAGTCGCGGACGGCCCACACCATCCTCAACGACTACGTGCGCAAGGGGGACCCCCGCTCCCGGAACCGGGTCTACATCGTCCACCGCCTGGACCGGGACACCTCCGGCATCCTCATCTTCGCCAAGAGCGAAGCGGCCAAGATCTTCCTCCAGGGGCACTGGGAGGAGACCGACAAGCGCTACCTCGCCATCGTCCATGGCACGCTCACCCCGAAGAGCGGGACGATCACCAGCTACCTGGCCGAGAACAGCGCCCTGAACGTCTACTCCACCCCGGACCCGGCGCTGGGCAAGCTGGCCCACACCGAGTACACGGTCCTGAAGGAGGCCAAAGGGCTCAGCCTGCTGGAGATCCACCTGCTCACCGGCCGCAAGCACCAGATCAGGGTACACCTCTCGGAGCAGGGGCACCCGGTGGCGGGGGACCGGAAATACGGCAAAAACGACGGCTACGCCACCCTGGCGCTCCATGCCCGTTCCATCTCCTTCACCCATCCGGTGAACGGCAGGAGGCTTTTCTTCGAAACTGCGATCCCTGAATTCTTTACCCGCCTGATGGGGCGGATAGACACAACGGCGGCCTGATGTTTGACTGTGCCGTCACGTAAGATAGTTCTGCGCTGCGGGGTAGGATATATGGGGGGCAGGAAAGGCCGTTGAGCGGAGCGGGGCGGCGATGGCGATTTGTCCACAATGAACGAGTATACCCGGAAGATATTTTTTTTAACAGACTGTAAATTATCCGATCCGGTGGTATAGTCAAATCAGCAACAAAGAGGTACAAACTGTAGCGAGGAGGTTTTAATAATTATGGAAGACACTCCACCCGACCGGATCGCGAAGTCATAGCTGAAAAACATAGTCCGATGGCAGGATGAATCGGATATATCCTTGCAAAAGGAACAAAGAAACGAAAAATTACAGAAGCCCACCGAATCTCTTGGTGGGCTTTTCCTGTGCCGGGCGGTTGGAGGTGCCGGGTTTGGGCGAGGGCGGATTTTGGCGGAGGAGTGGCGAGGCTTTTGAGCCAGGGGAGGATGCTCTGTAACGTTGACAGGTGGGGGCTGGCGGGATAATGTAAAGTTTTCCATGAGGGTGCCACCATGACCACATCCACCTGTGACTTCTACTGCGACAAGATCCTGAAAGGCCTCATCGACGTGCCGGTGTACCTGGAGAACGAACACGTCTTTGCCTTTCACCACACCAACCCGCTCTGGGAACACCATGTGGTGCTGCTCCCCAAGCGCCACATCGAATCCCTCATCACCCTGGAAGAGGCGGACAACGACCTGCTCCTTGAACTGCTGCGCACGGCCAAGATGATCGCCCGCGACTTCATGGAGCGCTTCGGGGCGTGCCGGGTGTACACCAATCTGGGTGACTACCAGTCCTCCAAGCACCTGCACTGGCACATCGGCTGCGGCGCGCAGTTGCGGTCCTATTGACAAAACCGATAAACCTGTGCGTATTCGGTAATATCTCTGGTTTTTACCCTCACGCCGCTAAGGAGTGAACCATGCCCCTCTTCACCTACTTCCCCACCCCGGATTTCGCCGCCAAGCTGGCAAAGATCGAGAAACACGACCCGCCGGGCCATACCCGCATCTTGGACGTGATCGACCGCATCCTCAACAACCCCGGCGACGCCGACGGCTGGATGCACGGCGAACATCACGGCCGCCTCAAAAAGTACGTGGGCCGGAGCGAGTACCGCCTCATCTACAACTGGTGCGAGGCCTGCCGCAAACAGGCCAAGACCCTGGAAGAGAAGTGCGGCTTCTGCCGCGAGGTGGGGGACAACAGCGTGATCTTCTTCAACGTCTACCACAAGAACGAGGCGAGCCGGGTTTAAGCACAAGCCCCCTCCCGAGCACTCCCCCGCTGGGGGAGGGGACTTGTACATACCGGGAACCACGAAAGTAGAGAACCATGGACCGCTCCTCGCGCAATAGGCTTACGGAAAAGCTCCTCCCCCAATTCGGCGGTGACACCCTGTTCGACGCCGTGGGCCGGGCGGTGTGCGCTGCCGGCTGCCTGCCGCGCAAGGAGCTGTACGAGGCGTGGGAGGTGGCCCGCCGGGTGCGCCGCCGTTTCCGGGGCGGACGGATCGTGGACCTGGCCTGCGGCCATGGGCTGCTGGCCCAACTTCTGCTCCTGCTGGACGACAGTTCGCCCCTGGCCCTGGCCGTTGATCGCCGGATACCCAAGAGCGCCGCGACCCTGGCGGCGGCCATGGACGCGGCTTGGCCGCGCCTGCACGGGCGTACCCGGTTTGTGGAGGCCGAGCTGGAAACGGTAGCGTTGCACCGGGACGATGTGGTGGTCTCGGCCCACGCCTGCGGCGGGCTCACGGATCTGGTCCTGGACAGGGCGGTGGAGGCGCGGGCCAGGGTGGCGGTATTGCCCTGTTGTCACGACCTGAAAGGGGCCGATCTGGGCGGCCTGGAGGGATGGCTGGACGGCCCGTTGGCCATGGATGCGGCCCGGGTGGCCCGGCTCCGCTCCCTGGGGTACCGGGTATTTACCCAGCGGATTCCGGGAGATATCACCCCCAAGAACCGGCTGCTTTTGGCGGAGCCGGAATAGGAAAGAGGAGCGAAGCACAACATGACGTCATCAGAGCAGACCGATCACCAGGAAGAGGGGGTGGAAGTCCCCTACGACCAGCTCAACCCCGACACGCTGCGCAACCTGATCAGCGAGTTCGTGACCAGGGAGTGGGAGGAGTCGGGCGCAACCAGCTATACCCTCGATCAGAAGATCGAGCAGGTCCTCCGGCAGTTGCGGGAGGGGAAGGCCCGGGTGGTGTTCGACGCCACGTCGGAAAGTTGCAACATCGTTCCGTGTCACTCTTGACAGGGGGAGCATTCCCATGGTTCACTACGCCATGATATCCGCCACGCGACAACCCTGCCTCGCTATGCATCCCATAGACACCGTATCGGGCCGCGCCAGCCGCGCACCGGGCAGGGAGTGACCCATGCTCTTGCGCCTCTTCCTCCTGTTTACCATCGTCCCGATCATCGAGGTCTGGCTGTTGATCAAGATCGGCCGGGTTATCGGCGCGCTCCCGACCGTGGCGACCCTGCTGGCCATCTCCCTGGCCGGGGCCTGGCTGGCCCGGTCCCAGGGGTTCCGGGTCATCGTCGCCATCCGGGACGAACTGGCGGCGGGGCGCATGCCCGGGGCCCATATTCTGGACGGCGCCCTCATCCTGACGGGGGGGATTTTCCTTCTGATCCCCGGTTTCTTCACCGACTTCATCGGCCTGTTCTTCCTCATCCCCGTCACCCGCATGCTCCTGAAGAGGTGGCTGGGGATCTGGCTGGAACGGCGGCTGCGCCAGGGCAGTTTTGTGGTCCGCCACTTTTGAACCCAAAGACGGCAGTTATTCACCACAAAGGCACAAAGAGCACAAAGGATTCAAAGAGTTAGGGGCGAAAGGTATTTACCCGAAAGGTGAGTCCAGCCCATTATGAAATTGTCATGTAACTAGCTGAAATAATACTTTGTTCGGCTTTGTGTTCTTTGTGTCTTTGTGGTGAACTGACTTTTTATAGGTTGAATGATTCGGCAACAGCACTAAGGGCACTACCAAGGCATCGGAAGGAGACCGTATGAGCGACATGATGGAACTGTTGAGGAAGCGCCGCAGCATCCGCGCCTTCACCCCGGAGCCGGTGGCCCCGGAAACCGTGGACCTGCTGGTGGAGGCGCTGCTCCGGGCCCCCTCGTCCCGTGGCAAGAATCCGTGGGAATTCGTGGTGGTGGATGACAAGGAGTTGCTGGAACAACTCTCCCGTTCCAAGGAGCATGGTTCCCAATTCATCAAAAAGGCGCCGCTGGCCATCGTGGTCTGCGCCGACACGACCTTATCGGACGTGTGGGTCGAGGATTGCTCCATCGCCGCCATCATCGTGCAGATGGCCGCCCTCTCCCTGGGGCTGGGGAGCTGCTGGGCCCAGATGCGCAACCGCAACCACGACGCCGACCGCTCGGCGGAGGAGTATATCCGCAAGCTCCTCGGCCTGCCGGAACGGCTTGGGGTGGTGTGCGTCATCGGTATCGGCCATCCGGGCGAGGTCAAAACGCCGGTGCCGGCCGATAAGCTGCAGTACGACAAGGTGAAGCGCAACCGTTATGCCTAGTGTCACGTAAAGGAGGATGTCATGCCACAGTCCAACGACCTGAAACGGTACCGCTGCTCCGAGATCTTTTCCCAGTCCACCGGGGTGGAGCTCCGTGAGGCGTTCAAGGCCCACGAGGAGGGAGGACAGGTCACGGAGCGCGCCGGCAGGGTGCAGTTGCGTTTCTTCAAGCTGACCCCCAAGACCAACCCGGACGAGGTGACCCAGATCCGCTTCATCTGCGAACCGGACGAGGCCTTTGCCTTGGGGGTGATGATCGCCCAGGTGGCGGCCTCCTCGGCCCCGTGCAAGGAAAAGCTCGCCCCTCACAAGTTCCCGGGCAGCGAGCAGGCGGCGGAGACGGTGACCACCCTGGCCGTGGAAAAATGGGAACGTGGCGGAAAGAGCGGCTATGCGCTTACGGTGGGTCGCGGCAAGGATTTCATCAGTGTGCCGGTCCCCCTGGGCAAGTTCCTCTTCGCCGGAGAGTTCCTCAAATCCCTGGCCGTGGAACAGTGCTGGGTGGAGCGGCCGGAGAAGAAGCACTAACAGGTTGTTGAAAAACAGCCATCTCACCGCCGTCCTCGAAAGCCCTTTTGTGACTGAGGCCTTTGGCCTCACCCTTCGGGCGCCTTCGCGGTCCAATTTAGCAAGCTGAATTGTGCGGCGTAGCGCTGCTACGCCTCCGCGGTGCTTCCTGCGGGTGCGACGATCTGACTATTTTTGAACAACCTGAGTTTTCAGAGACCTACAAGTGTCCCGACCCAAGCGGTACAATACCTTTTCCGACGAATTGAAGCGGCTCTTCGGCTGCAAGGTGCAACGCATCTCCGTGGATGCCGGCTTTACCTGTCCCAACCGGGACGGGACCCTGGACCGGGAGGGGTGCATTTTCTGCGGCGGGGCCGGTTCCGGCGCCTACAGCATCCGCCCCGAACTCTCCGTGGCCGCCCAGGTGGAGGACGGCAAGGAGGTCATGCGCCGCAAGTACCGGGCGGAAAAATTCATCGCCTATTTCCAGGCCTATTCCAATACCTACGCACCGGTGGAACATCTGAGGGCGCTGTTCGACGAGGCGCTCTCGGTTCCCGGCGTGGTCGGCATCATCGTCGCCACCCGCCCCGACTGTCTGCCCGACCCGGTGCTCGATTACCTGGCCCACCTGGGGGAGCAGACCTATTTCTGGTTGGAATTGGGGCTGCAATCCATCCACGACAAGAGCCTGGCGCTCATCAACCGCCGCCACGACTACGCCTGTTTCGTAGATGCCCTTGAGCGAGCCAAGGCCCGCGGGATACGCGTCTGCGCCCATGTGATCCTGGGGGTGCCCGGAGAATCGCGGGAGGAGATGCTGGCCATGGCGGGCGAACTGAACCGCCTCGGCGTGGACGGCGTCAAGCTGCACCTGCTGCATGTGATGAAGGGAACCCGCCTGGCGGAGATGTACGGGCGGGGCGAGGTGGAACTGCTGGACCGGGACGGCTACGCCGGACTGGTGTGCGATTTCCTGGAACTGCTCGATCCGGCGGTCCTGATCCACCGCCTGACCGGCGACGGGGGGCGGGACAACCTGGTGGCGCCCCTCTGGTCGCTGAACAAGTTCGAGGTGCTCAACCTGATCGATGCCGAACTGGAGCGGCGCAACAGCCGGCAGGGGATCAGATTTTCCCCACCACGACAAAACCGATGAACGCCAGGTAGAAAATCCCCCCCACCAACAACGTCCCCGGTGTCAGGTGCCGTTTCCAGCGGATCTGGCAGTAGGCCATTCCCACCGAAGCGAAGGTGATGCCCACGGTGGTCAAGGCCGTGGCCTCCAATCGCCATTCGGTCATCAGGATGCCGATGGCCGTGATGACCGCCCCCTGAAAGACCATGGCGCCGGTGATGTTGCCGATCGCCAGGGTATCCTTCCCCTTGCTGATCCAGATGACGCTGTTGAACTTCTCCGGCAGCTCGGTTGCGATCGGGGCGATGATCATGGCCAGCACGAACGGCGAAATCCCCATCTGGCCCGAGATGACCTGGACCTTTTCCACAAAGATATACGAACCCCATACAATCAGGAGCAGTGACCCAAGCACTTGGAACGTGATGATGCTCATGTGGGGGTCATGGGATTTTGGCGCAAAGTAGCACGGGTCCAGGTCGGCCTCCTCGACCTCGTGATTGCCGTTGCCCCCCCGCAGGGTCCTGAGCACGTAACCGCCGTAGACCAGGAGCAGCGCCAGGGCGATGAAGGTCTTGATCACCGGGTGTCCGCCCAGGAACGAGGCGGCGATGGCCAGGGCGTAGAGTGCCATGAAGTATTCCATGTCGCGGCGCATGACGATGGTGTCCACCCGCATGACCGGGTAGTCGTCCCTCTTGCTGCGGTTGACCATGACCGCGATCCCGCTGATGCAGAAGGCCAGGGTCCCCAGCATGAAGGGGGCGCCGATGATGGCCCCCACGCCGATCTGGTGGCCGGCGGCTTTGGAACCGAACAGGATGGCGATGATCGGCACCAGGGTCTCGGGCAGGGCCGTGCCGATGGCGGCAAAGATACTCCCCACGGCGCCGTCCGACAGGTTCATCTTCTTGCCGAACCACTCCAGTCCGTTCGTAAAAACGGTCGCCCCCAGCAGGATGATGCCCAGGGCGACCAGCAGCAATAACCAGTTGATCATGATTTGATGACGTTCTTTCTGCGTTGAAATGGGTCAATAAAAGCTAGGCTTTCATACGTCTACATCTCAACACGGGTAATGACCCCTTGCAGCTTTGCTGCGGGGAGTTTGTTGAACTGCACGAAGTTTGGGGTCAGCTTCTTGATGGCGGAGAAGATCTTCCAGACCGGGTTGGCGGTGGCGATGTCCTCAATGCCGTAGAAGATGACCTTTTCCAGGATGCCCTTATCCTTGAGCAACTGTTCGATGTCGAACATCTCCATGTAGCCGGCGATGACTTCAAAGGCGTCCAGGCCGGTTCCCAGGCCGGTGGTCAGGTTGCTTTTCAGGCCATAGGGTTCATCCGTGCGAATGATGGAGATCAGTACATTGCGCTCGTAGATGATATTGCTGCGGATGGTGCAGTGCACGAGGTACGGCGGGATGGTGTTGTACTCCTTGACGAAGAACAGGCCGGTTCCGGCTATGTGCCCCTTGTGGTAGATCTGCTCGTAACTCATCAGGTAGGTTTCCAGGTCCAGCGGCTTCAGGGCGCGGTACAGGGCTCGCTGTCCCTTGGTCCAGATGAGGATGGCCCCCAGGGGGATGGATGCCAGAATCAGCGACCAGTAGCCGCCGGCAGGGAGTTTGTGGAGATTCGACGTCAGGAAGGCGGCGTCGATCAGGGTCACGAACAGGGCCACCGGCACCTTCCACTTCTTCTTGGTGCGGGAGAAGATCATGACCATCATGATGCCGGTGATGGTCATGGTGCCGGTCACCGCCAGGCCGTAAGCCGCCGCCAGGTTGTCGGACTTCTTGAAGATCAGCATGATCATGATCACCAAGGCCAGCAAGAGCCAGTTGACGGCGCCGATGTAGATCTGCGATTTGAGGTAATGGGAGGTGTAATCCACCTTCAGCAACGGCAGGATACGGGTGGTGATACCCTGGTAGACGATGGAGAATACCCCGCTGATCAAGGCCTGGGAGGCGATCACCGTGGCCATGATGGTCAGTACCAGAAAGGGGACATACAGCAGCGCCGACTGGGACTGGACCATGCCGAACAGGATGTTCTTGGCATCGGGATGGGTGATGATGAAGGCGCCCTGTCCCAGGTAATTGATCACCAGGGCGACAAAGACCAGATACCAGGCCCGCTTGACCGGCTTGCGCCCCAGGTGCCCCATGTCGGCATAGAGCGCCTCGCCGCCGGTGGCGCAGAGGATGACCTCCGACAGGACAAAGAAACCGGCCAGGCCGTTCTTGGCCAGGAACGCGATGGCGTAGTGGGGGCTAATGGCGGCGATGATACCGGGAAAGGAGGTCAGGGAGAGGGTGCCTGAAAGGGTCAGGGAGGCGAACCAGACCAGCATGATCGGCCCGAAGGCCTTGGCCACCTTGTCGGTTCCCTTGAACTGGAAGATGAACAGGATTATGGCGATGACGGCGGCGGCAAATATGATGGCACCTTGGGAGAGACCGCTCAGGGCGGGGATCAGCAGAGCCCCTTCCACGGCCGAGAGGATACTGATGGCCGGTGTGATGACACCGTCCCCCAGGAGCAGGGCCACGCCCAGATAGGAGAGAAAGGTCACGAAGACCATCTGGCGGCCCGGCTTGATCATGCGCACCAGGATCTCGCGCAGCACGATGGTCCCCCCCTCGCCTTTGCGGGAGAGGCTCATGGCCAGGAGGGCGTACTCGATGTTGACCAGGATCATCAGGGTCCAGACGATCAGGGAGATGATGCCGAAGACATTCTCCTGGGTCGGCTTGGTGAAGGCGATGATGACGGTCAGGGTATAAATGGGGCTGGTACCGATGTCGCCGAACACCAGCCCCATTGATTTGATGATGCCGCCCCAGTAGGAGTCGGCCTCCACATGTTTTACCACGCAATGCCTCCGAAAAATTACAACTTATACCACCGGAGGCGTATGCGCTCAATGTTTTTTCTGGATGCCCATTTTATGCCCCTTGCATGGTTTGCCGGTTCATCACGACCACCTGGTCGGGGCCGCCTCCGGGATAGGGGCCGAGTCCCGCGTCAAAGAGGTCAATCTTCATGGCAGCGCCCCACCGCGTTATTCGATAATCTTGAGCCGATATCCCACGCCCGGTTCGGTAACGATGTAACGCGGACGTGAAGGGTCCGCCTCGATCTTGCGGCGCAGGTTGCTGATGTTCACCCGCAGTACGTGGGGCTGTTCCTGGTAGGCGATGCCCCAGATCTGCTTGAGTATCTGGCTGTGGGTCAGTACCTTGCCGGCATGGGTGACCAGCAGCCTGAGCAGGTCGTACTCGGTGGGAGTCAAGGGGATTTCGACGCCGTTGACGGTTGCCTGGCGGAGGTTCAGGTCGAGGGTGAGGCCGCCGCTGGTAAAAACCGGTTCCGCGGCCTGCTGGAGCGTGCGGCGCAGTGAGGCCCGGATGCGGGCCAGCAGTTCGCCCACGCCGAACGGCTTGGTGAGGTAGTCGTCGGCGCCGGCATCCAGGGCGGCGACTTTGTCGTCCTCCCGCTCCCGCACCGAGAGCACGATGATCGGGACCTGGGACCATTCGCGGATGCGCCTGATGACCTCGATCCCGTCCAGGTCCGGCAGCCCCAGGTCGAGCAGGATCACATCCGGCCGGAATGCGGCTGCCGCCGCCAGCCCGCTGTGGCCGCCTTCCGCCTCGTGCAGGGAAAACTCCTCGTTGGACAGAATGGTATGGAGAAAACGGCGTATCGCCAGTTCGTCGTCGATTACCAGAATGCGGGGCAAGAGGGAACTCTTTTCATCGGCCATGTCGCGCGCCCTTTCCGTCAGTCGTGCTCTTTCTTGAACGCCGCATAGGGGACATCCTCCCGGAGGATGTGACCGGGCAACTACTCCCGGATACTCTGTTCATACCCTACAAGCCCGGCAGGCTGCCCGGATCGAGCGGCAGGTGCAGCACGATCCCGAGCCCTCCGCCCGGACGGTTCTCCGCCCTGATCGTGCCGCCGTGCGCCTCCACGATCCCCTTGCAGATGGAGAGCCCCAGGCCGGTTCCCCCGGCGCCCTCGGGGACCGGGATGCGGTAGAACTTGTCGAAGACGCGCTGGAGATCCTTTTCGGGAACGCCGGGGCCGTGGTCGGTTATCTCGATGATGAGCCAGGAAGCGTCGGTACGGGCGGCAATCTCGATCGGCGTCGTGGGGGGCGAGTATTTCAGGCTGTTCTCCAGGAGATTGACCAGGACCTGAGTCATCAGAACCAGGTCCATGGGCACCAGCGGCATGGCCGGGAGCATCCTGAACGAGATCTCCCGGTTTTCGATGCGCGGCTCCAGGACCGCCAGGGCGCATCCCACCAGGTCCTGCACGTCGCACGGTTCCAGGTTGAGCCTGACCGCGCCGGCCTCGATGCGGGTCATGTCCAGCAGGTTGCCGACAAAACGGTTCAGACGCTCGGCTTCGCCGCAGGCGGTATCCAGAAGTTCGCGGCGCGCCGGGTCGCTCAGGTGCGCCCCTTCGTCCCTGAGGCTGGTGAGGACGCCGGTAACCGATGCCAAGGGGGTGCGCAGGTCGTGGGAGATGGAGTTGAGCAGGGCGCGTTCCAGGTTTTCCCTGGCCTGGAGTATCTGGGCCTGCTCTGCCTGCCGCGAGAACTGCACCCGTTCCATGGCCATGGCGGCTTGGGTGGCAAAGGCGTCCAAGAGCCGCCGGCTCTCGGTGGAGCGGTACTCCACGTCGTTTTCCAGGCGTACCCCCATGACGGCCAGCACGCTGGCCGGGGTCTGCAGGGGGAGGTAGAGCAGGTCGGCGGAGACGAGGGTGTCGGTCCCGCGTCCGGCCGGATGGCGGTTGCGGAAGGCCCAGTCGGCCACGGCCTGTTCCTTGGCGTCGATGCCGAGGCCGCGGCTTACCGCCATGACGTCGAGCCGTTCCCCCTCGGGCAAAAACAGGGCCACATGCGCGTTCAGGGCCTCCTCCACATTTCTGATCAGCGCCTTCATGACGGCGCCGATATCCACGGCTGCGGCGAGGTCGCGGCTCAGGTAGTAGAGGCTTGCGGTCTGCACCTCACGGGCCCGCATCGCCTCGGCCCGCTCCCGTGACCGGGCCACCAGCGTGCTGATGACCACGCCCACGATGAACAGGGCAATGAAGGTGATCAGGTACTGGGTGTCGGCCACGGCAAAGGTGAGGCGGGGGGGGACGAAGAAGAAATCGAAGGCCAATACCCCCAGAAGTGAGGTGACCACGGCCTGTTTCCGGTCGAGCCGCACCGCCGCGACCACCACCGCCAGGAGATAGAACATGACCATATTGGTCGGGTCCAGAAAGGGCCTGAAAAACTCGCACACCGCCGAAACCGCGATGACGAGCATGAGACTCGCCGCGTATCCGCGGAACCCGAACGGGCTCTGGGCCGCTTGAGCCGCATGGGGGGCAGGTTTTTCCACCGTTTCGAAGCTGACCACCACCACGTCGATGGCCCCGCTGTGGCGGATGACCTGATCCACGACAGGCGGGACCACCAGTTCGCGCCAGCGCGGCTTGGTCGGTTTGCCCATCACGATCTTGGTGACATTGTGCCGCGCGGCATACTCCAAGAGCGCATCGGTAACCGTTGTTGCGGTGACGGAGGCGACCTGGGAGCCCAGGCTCTCGGCCAGGCGCAGGTCGCGCCACACATGCTCCCGGTTTTCCCTGACGTGCTTGCCGCTGCCCGGGGTTTCGATATAGACGGTATACCATTGGGCCTTCAACTCTTCCGCCAGGCGGCAGGTGGCGCGGATCAGCTTTTCGCTGTACGGGCTGCCGCTGACGCAGACCAGGAGCCGCTCCGTGGTGGCCCAGGGGCCGGTAATGGCCTGGGTCTCCATATAGGCCCGCATCTGGTCGTCCACCCGGGCGGCGGTGCGGCGCAGGGACAGCTCCCGCAACGCCATCAGGTTGCCCGGCCTGAAAAATTTCTCCATGGCCTTGGCCGCCTGGTCGGCGATGTAGACCTTTCCCTCGTGGAGGCGTTGCAGCAGGTCTTCGGGGGGGATGTCCACCAGCCTGATCTCGAAGGCGGTGTCCAGCAGGTGGTCGGGGAGGGTCTCCCGCACGACCACGCCGGTGATCTGGGCCACCACGTCGTTCAGGCTTTCGAAGTGCTGAATGTTGACCGTGGTGAAGACGTCAATGCCGGCGGCCAGGAGTTCCTCCACGTCCTGCCAGCGCTTGTCGTGGCGTGCTCCGGGGGCGTTGCTGTGGGCCAGCTCATCGACCAGGGCGATCTGTGGCTTGCGGGCCAGCAATGCGTCCAGGTCCATCTCGGGGAGTCGCACCCCCTGATGGATGAACTCCTTCCGGGGGAGGACTTCCAGGCCCTCCAGCAGGGCGTCGGTCTCGGAGCGGCCGTGGGACTCCACGTACCCCGCCACCACGTCGCGCCCCTCGCCCCGGCGTTGACGGGCGGCTTCCAGCATGGCAAAGGTCTTGCCGACCCCGGCGGCATAGCCGAGGAAGATCTTCAGTTTTCCCGGTTGTCCTTGTTCCGCCGCGGCTTCCTCCGCCTGGGCAAGCTTCAGGAGGGTTTCGGGGGAGGGGCGGTTGTCGTCGCCGTTAGCGGGCATGGGGTAAGCCTCGTTGTGGGAGGATGGGATGGTTCCATTATAGCCGATTGTCCGGGGGTGTCCACCTTGGGATTCTATGAGCAACATGGGGGACCTTCCGGCGGGGCAGCATGACAGGCATGATGTCCCAGGCCCGCTTGTCCGGGTCGAAGACCGGGACCTGTCCCGGCCCATAGGCTGGCGGTGCGATGGTGGTGATGCCTTCCACGTATTCCAGCATCTCATCATCTTCGAACAACTCGCCTGCATAGAAACCGTTTTCCGGGTTGAACTGATAGACTTTCATGGCCCGCCTCCTGTACGCCTTCCTGCTACGATTACAGGATACCAGGGGCCTCATAAGGTGTGTGTCAAAATGGGGGGCGTGCGCGTCAAGAAGGCATCAAGACCGTTTCAACTCCTCATCCGTATGGGCAGGATAACCGTGGTGAGGCCGTCCCACTGCAGACGGCGCTGGATGGCGAATGCGGTCTCGTTGTGCAGCATCCGGTGGTAGAACTTCTCCAGCCTGAAGGTGAGCTGGCCGGTGAAGACCACCGACCGTGGGTACTCTTCGTGTACCTGTTTGCAGATACCGGTGACGGTTTCCACCACGTCGGTGGCCACCTCCATGCGATAGTCTGCGGCGAAGCCGAGCCGCCGCGCCAGGTCGACGTATTTCTCCAGTCCGGCCTTGACCGAGGCCTCCAGGGCCTCAACCTCTTCGGCCCCCTTGAAAGAGCCTGAATCGACCACCGCCACGGAGACGAACACGACGTTTTTGTAGGTTTTGGGAAAAGTGGTCAGGATCGAGAGCAGGGTATGCACGCCAAAGCCGCTGTAGCCGGAGACCAGTTGGATGGCGGTGGTATCGTTGCGGTTCAGGGGGGCGTCGTTATAGGGGCGGGTGATGGGAAAGTCCAATAAAGTTTCGTCCAGTTGGGCGATCCCCTGGCGCACCCTGGTGTAATGCCCCTTGATCAGGTAGCAGAGGGCGATGACCACCGAGGTGATCAGCAGGGTCAGCCACCCCCCCTCGGCGAACTTCTCCACCGTGGTGATGACCAGGATGGTGGCGCAGATCACCAGGCCGACCAGGTGCACGCTCAGGTGTTGGAGCCATTTCGGGTCTTCCCTGCGGCGTTGGATGAAAAAGCGCGACATGCCCAACTGGGAGAGGGAGAAGGTTACGAAGACGTTGATGGAGTACATGACGATGAGCGCATCGACCGATCCCCTGGTATAGAGCAGCAGTGCGATGGCCGCCGTGCCCATCAGCATGATGCCGTTGCGCATGGTCAGCCGGACGGAGAGGGCCGCAAAGCGGTGGGGGAACCAGGAATCCACCGCCATGTTGGCCATGACCCTCGGCCCGTCTACGAAGCCGGTCTGGGCGGCCACCAGGAGCAGGGCGCCTTCCGAGAAGATGGTGATGAAAGCTATCGCGTGCCCCATGGGCCAGTCGCTGAACAGGCCGTCGGCCAGTACGGCGTTGAGTGTTTTGCCCTCCACCGGCCTGATGCCGATCAACGAGTAGCAGAGGAAAAGTACCCCGGCGGTGAAGGCCAGGGAGGTGGCCATGTAGACCATGGTCCGTTTGCCGGTCTGCACCCGCGGTTCGCGCATGATCTGCAGGCCGTTGGATACCGCCTCGATGCCGGTATAGGTACCGCCGCCCAGAGAGTAGGCCCGCATGAACAAGAGCAGGATGCCGAAGAAGCCGATGGTGGAGAGATCATGGTGGAGCCCGCTCTGGAAATCCCTGGCGAGTGGCGCGAAGCGGTCGGTATGGGTGAAGATGCCATCCAGGAGCATCAGGATGTGGGTAACGACAAAGATGGCGAAGATGGGCGCCAGTATGGAAATGGATTCCTTGACCCCGCGGATGTTCAGAACAATGAGGACCACTGCCAGGAAGCAGGTGAAGGGGACCTTGTACTGGTGGAACTGGTGGGGGATATAGCTGAACATGGCATCCACGCAGGCCGCTATGGAAACGGTGATGGTCAGGACGTAGTCCACCAGCAGGGCGCTGCCAGAGACCACCCCCGCCTTTTCCCCCAGCATGTGGGTCGCCACGATGTAGCCCCCGCCGCCGTGGGGAAAGTGCTCTATGATCCGCGAGTAGGCGTAGGAGATGATGAAAACGGTGACGGCCGTGGCCAGGCCCAGGAGGATGGCCAGGTAGGTGTGCTGCCCCAGGGCGCGGAAGGCCTCTTCGGGACCGTAGGCCGAGGAGGAAAGGCCGTCGGCCCCCAGGCCGACCCAGGCCAGTATGGGAATGAGGGACATCTTGTGAAAGAGGTGGGGGTCCTTGATGAGTTTTGGGCTTCCAAATACCGCTTGGGCGATCTTCTGGAAAATGCTACTGGCGGCGGGATCGTTTTCCGGCTCCATCTGTTTCTCCCCGTATGGCGGTCAACGCCACGGCTGCACTACGACAGCTCAAGTCTTGTGTCCCTTGCGATGCAATCGTTTCAATCTACCATCACCACCATCAATAAAGTATCAAGATGACCGGCAGCGGTATCAAGAAAACATCAAGACGGTCGCTGCCGTGGCGGCAAAACCATATTTGGGTTGTACACGACGGGCAAACCTTGATAAACTCCGGGCTCTATCGCAAACGAAGAGCAGGGGACGGACGCTTCATGGCTGACAAAATCGTTGCATTGAAGGTGGATGTGGATACCTATGCCGGGACGCGCGACGGCGTACCGGCGCTGCTGGAGGATATGGCCCGCTTCGGGGTTTCGGCCACCTTCTATTTTTCCCTGGGGCCGGACAATTCGGGCAAGGCCATCCGGCGTATCTTCACCCGCAAGGGGTTCCTCAAGAAGATGCTGCGCACCAAGGCGCCGGCGGCCTACGGCATCAAAACCATGCTCTACGGCACGCTGTTGCCGGCGCCCATGATTGGGGCGGCCTTTCCCGGCGTGCTGCGGGCCACGGAACAGCGCGGCCACGAGGTCGGCATCCACTGCTGGGACCATGTCAAATGGCACGATTACCTCCCCTGGTTTCCCAAGCGCGTGACCGCCATGGAGTTGGGCCTGGCCGGCGCCCAGTTCGAGGAGATCCTGGGCCATCGCGCCGTAACCACGGCAGCCCCCGGCTGGACCGTGTCGCCCGATTCCCTGGAGGTGCAGGACGCCATGGGGTTGAGCTATTGCAGCGACGGGCGCGGCACCCACCCCTTCTACCCGGTCATGGACGGCCGCCGTTTCCGCACCCTCCAGATCCCCACCACCCTGCCGACCGCCGACGAGATCCTGGGCGAGAACGGCGTCACCCCCGAAAACATCCACGACTACTACCTGGCCCAATTGCAGGACGGGCTCAATGTGCTGACCATACACGCCGAACTGGAGGGGGGCGCCATCCGCGCCTCGTTTGTCCGCCTGCTGGAGCGTTTCGCGGCAGAGGGCATCCGCTGCATCACCCTGGGCGAGGCGGCGCGCCAGGTTGCCAACGTGCCGGCGTGCCGGCTCTTCATGGGCGAGATTCCCGGACGGGCGGGTCGGGTGGCCATCCAGGGGGAAGAGGCCCCGTGATGCGTTTTCAACCTCCTCCTCCCAGCCTGTTTTCCCCCGAAGTCCCCCTGTCCGATGCCGTCTGCCGTTATTTCCGGGTCAAACACCGGGATATGGTCTACCTCAAGTTCATCCTGGAGGCCTATGAGGGGATGAACACCATGAGCACCGTGGATAATGTGGCAGGCATCATCCGCATTGCCATCATGCCCGGTTTCGTGGAGGAGATGGATGAACTGTTGGCCGAACTGGGCGCCAGGGTGACCATGGAACCGGTTGCCTGGGAGGATCAGAGCGGTGAGTGACATGATCGGCCGCGTGGCCGTCATCCGAGTACTCCTGTTCCTCCTATTTATCCCGTGCCTCCCGTCGCAGCTCTTTGCCGCCGACGGCCCGGTCCTGCCCGGCATCGACGTGCTGGAACAACGCGGTTTCGACCTCCTGCAAGGGAAGCGGGTCGGCCTGATCACCAACCACACCGGCCGTTCCCGGGACGGCCGCAGCACCATCGACATCATCAACCGGGCCCCCGGCTGCCGCCTGACCGCCCTGTTCAGCCCCGAGCACGGCATCCGGGGCGAGGCGGACGAAAAGGTCGCGTCGGCCACGGACCGGGCCAGCGGCCTGCCGGTACACAGCCTCTACGGCGCCACCTGCCGCCCCACGCCGGACATGCTGCACGGGGTGGATATACTGGTCTTCGATATCCAGGATATCGGCACCCGCTTCTACACCTACATCGGCACCCTCTCCCTCGCCATGCGCGCGGCCCGTGACGCCGGTATCCCCTTCGTGGTCCTGGACCGCCCCAACCCCCTGGGGGGAGAACGGGTAGAGGGGGCCATCCCCACCACGGCCCTGCCCGAGCGGGCGAGCGGCTGCGGCGCCATCACCAGCATCCATCCCATCCCCACCCGCCACGGCATGACCATGGGGGAGCTGGCGCGGCTCTTCAACACGGAGTTCGGCATCGGCTGCCGCCTGACCGTCGTCCCCATGCAGGGATGGCGGCGCTCCATGTATTTCGACGCAACCGGCCTGACCTGGATCAACCCCTCGCCCAACATGAAAAGCCTCCCGGCCGCCATCCTCTACCCCGGCCTGGGAACGCTGGAAACGGCCGACCTCTCGGTGGGGCGCGGCACGGAGCGTCCCTTCCTGGCCTACGGCGCCCCCTGGGCGGATGGCGCGGCAGTGGCGCGCAACCTGGCGGGGCGCTCTATCCCCGGCATAAGCTTTACCCCGTGCAGCTTTGTGCCGACCGCGGCCGGGCACCCCTATCGGGGCAAACGCTGCTCCGGCGTCTGCGTCGCCGCCCTGGACCGGGATCGGCTCGATCCAGTCCTGGCCGGTTTGCACCTGGCCCAGGCCTTCTACGAGACCCATCCCCGGCAGTTCAAGGTATCTGAGGGGTTCGGCACCGAGGTGGGGGATCGGGAGGCGTGGCGTCTGCTGAAGCAGAAGGGGGTTACGCCCCTTGATGTGGTCAGGCGGTGGGATGAGGATCTGGAACGGTTCAGGAAGGTGCGGGGGAGGTATTTGTTGTATTGAGGTGGGGCGGGACTTCAATAAGCTTTGTGCTGGAATTTCGGTTGGATCAGTCGATAAAGGCTCAGAAATGGGGCACCCTCGCTTAGAGCAGAGAGTGCCCCTGTTTTACCTGAGCGAGCATCGCTCACAGTCTAAGAAACCTCTACAAACAAGAGGAGTCGTGGCTTTGTAGGAGTCCCGTTTATTTTTTCAATAGCTGCGTGTAAGTTGTTGTTGAGCATCCATTGATGGAAAGGAGCAGTTTGACACCTATTAACATAGCCAATGAGTTCCCCTCGTAACATTATTTTTATTGCCATCGGGTCATACTTGTTTTCAGGATCAGCTTCAAACGTTACAGGCTCACCTATTTGAATGTTCATGCTAGGGCCAGGGTAATACCGATACCCTGCAACTTCGCTCAAAAATTGACATGGAGCTGGTGCATTATCGAATGGATTGATAATCGAGAAACCATCACCCGGCAGCCTTGCTTCAGAGTACCCCAATAAGGCGAAATCAGAAATGGTTGCATCGGGAGGAAGGCGTAAAGATTGAAGGAAGTTTCTGAAATCCTCCCTTTTTCTAGGGGGCAGTCTTAGCATAAACGTTTCTAAAACGCCGCTTGTGTGATCTTTGGCAGTATCCCTAAAGGCTGGATAGAAGGTGAAATTTGACTCTAAAGCCAGCCTGAAGTCGTTTGAATCAACAAGGTATCTAAGGATGTAATTATCATCTTGCCGCAATATCTCACCTACAACGCAACGAGTTCTGTTTTGGTCGTCACTCATTGGTTGCCAAGAAAGTAGAAGGCGGTTTGGCTCTATGATGTTTGAAATTACTGTCATACTATGCACCTAATTCTCGAAGCAGGTTCCGCCTCCGAGTTTCAACAAGGTTAACCATAAATTTTGCACGAGGTTCTGTGAGTGGTACTAATACATCAAAATGTGTTAACTGGTAAATAACTTCTATTAGTCTGGTTGAATCAAAACTCAAACAGTTTAGTATCGTTTGACGTGTATCAGGAAACTTATTGGCATATCTCTTCATGAATTCAATATGTGTTATCCTGTCAATATCATCCTTTTGCCAACGAGCATGATGCTTGCCTCTGTTTATATAACTATTAAGCATGTCAAGGTTTTCAAATTTAGCAAGATTGCTATCTATTATTTCATGACCAAGGCTCGTACCATTATCAAATGCAGGAGCTATTACAGCAGATATTTCACCAGATATAGAGTTATTAGAATTCCAGATGATTCCCCAGTTATCATGATGCCGGTCTGTATTGCCAATAATTGTATCAAAGGTGAAAATTTTAGCCCAAGACTCTGCCCAATTTTCGCTCATGACTTTTATCTTATGTAGCGCTCTCATGAGTGTTGAAATGGTTACAAAGTTATGTTGGGCACCGGCTTTCATATCATAATCATCAATAAGCTGCATCATGTAGACGCCACCATCATGATACGCCTGTTTGTCACTATTTGGATAGTCATAAAACCATTCAATTAGTGCCCCAAACTCAGCGTCATAAGAATCATAGGCTACAAAAGCAGGGGGGACACTAACCCCCATTAGGCAACCAATACGATATGCTGCTATTTCAATCCAAAATTGGTGGGGATAACGTCTGAATGATTTTTTAAAAAGATATCGGTGTCTATTAATTAAAAAGTCATAGGGTACATTAGGCGGTGCTGTTAAGCTCTTTTTTTCTCTGGCACCTTTCGGGTACAGACCTTCATATGAATACTCATCGTCAACGTAATCATTCAAATAGACAAGTTGGTCAGGATTCTGAATTTTCATTGGCAATCTGTTGATACGCTTAGGAATGTGTTCATTACCTTCTCATCCTTGACCCATAGTCTGCACTACAATAGTGACACAATAAGTCCTATAGCATATTGGGGGCAAAATTTGGGGATAAATAGGACACTTCCTATTTTACACCACCAACACCTGCAACCCCCGCCCCGCCCCGGAGGCGTACACGAAGGTAATCCCCACCGTCCCGTTTTTCCACTCCTCGTTGCGGTAATCCCTTAAAAAGGTGCAGCGGAAAGCCTTCACCCGGCTGTCCGGCGGCAGGTCCGGGGGATTGGGCAGGTCGCGCAAGGCCGGCCAGGTGCATTCGGCCTGGTGTTCGGCGGCAAAGGAGGGGAGCTTGCCCATGAGCGGCATCTCGTGCCGGCAATAGTCGAAGAAGAGCGCATCGTGCAGCAGACGGCGTGTTGCGTCGTCCACCAGCGGCTCCGCCAGGCGGGCGAACAGTTCGTACACGCGGCGGGTGGAGAGGCCGGAGAGGTTGTCGTTGCCCGCTTGGCGCGCCATGCGGTCGAAGAGGGAGGCGGTGTCGATGGTGCGCCGCAGCAGCGCCAGCGTCGCGGCAAAGCCGTCATGGTTGTAAAACAGGTCCAGCAGGCGCCCGATGGTTTCGATGCGGCTGATATCCGCAAAGGCGAGCCACGGGTTGCGCAGGATCGTGTAGGGGGGGAACCCGGAAAAATGGTAGTCGTCCCGGCTGGCGATCTCCCGCATGGCAGAGCCCTTGAGCACCTTGAGCGGTTCGATCTGGATCATGTGCGGGTTCAGGTCGGCCACGGCGCGCAGGGAGGCGAGAAAGCCGGTGAAGTCCTCGCCCGGCAGCCCGGCGATCAGGTCCAGGTGCAGTTCGATGTTGGTCTCGGCCCGCAGGCGGCGGACGGCGTCGAAGATGCGGCCCAGGTCCGTTTTGCGGCCGACCCGCAGCAGGGTGGTTTCCGAGGCCGACTGGACGCCGATCTCGAAGCGGAACGTGTCGGGGGGGACGCGCTTCAGCAGGTCCAGGTTCGCATCGGTCAAAAGGTCGGCGGAGATCTCGAAATGGAAGTGGCTGCCCCGGTTGTGCTCCAGGATGAATTCCCAGATCTGGTTGGCCCGCTGGGCGTCGAAGTTGAACGTGCGGTCCACCAGCTTGATATTGGCCACCTTGTGCCCCATGAGGAGGGTCAGGTCGCTTTTGATGCGTTCCATGCCGAAGGAGCGGACGTGACCCTCGGCGGCCGAGAGGCAGAAGGCGCAGGCAAAGGGGCAGCCGCGGGAGGTCTCGTAGTAGATCAGCGGCTTTTTCAGGTCCACCAACCCCGCCTCGAAGGGGGAGGGGACCGTATCCAGTTCCAGAAAATGTTTGCCGAGCGGGCCGGAGGTGATGTCGTCGCCGTCGCGGAAATACAGGTTGTCGATCTCCCCCAGGGAACGCTCCAGCAGATTGCTGCCGCCGTGCTCCATGAGGGTTGTGGTCAGCTGGTGGAAGACCCGCTCCCCCTCGCCCTTGACCACGAAGTCCACGGCCGGATTGTCGTGCATCAACTCGAAGATGTTGAAGGATGCCTCCGGGCCGCCCAGGACGATGCGCGTATCCGGGGCGATCTTTTTGATGTCGGAGGCGATGCGCAGGGTCTTTTCGATATTCCAGATGTAGCAGGAAAAGGCCACCATGTCCGCCTGTTCTGACATGATATGGCGCAAGAGTTGTTCGCGCGGCTCGTTGGTGGTCCACTCCCGGATGACAACCGTTACGTCGGGGATGGTGCGGCAGTATGCCGCCAGGCAGGGGAGCGCCAGGGAGGCGTGGGAGTATTTGGCGTGGAGCGTGGTAAAGAGAATTTTCATGTCAGAAACTCACAAAGTATGAATTATCGTGGGATTTGATCTCTGTTGTAAGCGCTTTCGACAGGGAATTCAATCGTTCTATAACGCCCGCAGCCGGTCTTCCCGACAAAAGCCGGGGCTGAAACCCTACCCGCCGGTAGAGCACGTCCAGCGGCAGTATTTCCGCCTCGCGCCGCGTGTCGTCCAGGCGCAGGCGGATGATGACACTCTGGTCGGCTGCCGCGCTCTTGCTGGCAAAGGTGAAGTTGCCCAGGCTGTAGAAGATGATGCCCTTTTTGTAGCGCTCGATGCCTTGCAAGACATGGGGGTGGTGCCCGATGATCACGTCCGCGCCCGCGTCGATGGCCTTATGGGCGATGCTGCGTTGAAAGGGGGTCGGCATGGCGCGCCCCTCCTTGCCCCAATGGAAGGAGACGATCACGTAATCCGCCTCCTTGCGCGCCCTGGCGATATCGGGCGTAAAGATGGTTTCATAGCCCGGGGCGGTCCCGGGGCGCTGCCGCGCGGCGAAAAACTCCACCGGCTGGGTCAGGGAATAGCCCAGAAAGGCGATCTTCTTCCCCTTGACGGTAAAGATCGCCATCCTGCGCGCCTCGGCCAGGTTTTCGCCGGCGCCGATCCAGGTGATGCCGGCCGTCTCCAGGTTGGCCATGGTCTCGGTCAAAGCCGCGGCGCCGAAATCCATGCTGTGGTTGTTCGCCAGGGTGACCAGGTTGAAGCCCGCCGTGCGCACGGCCCTGGCCACCTCCGGCTCGGCCCGGAAGCGGAATTTTTTGGTGGTGTATTCCCTCCCCCGGTTCGCGATGGGTGATTCCAGGTTGGCCAGGTTGATGTCGCTCATAGCCAATGCCGATGTCACCCCGGCAAAGGGGTGGCCGTACCCCTTGCTCTTCAGGAACGGTGCCCACCGGCCGGCCAGCATGATGTCGCCGACCGCGCCGATGACGATCTCCTGGCCATGGGCCCACAACGGCATGGCCAGGAGCAGGGCGGCGATTATGATCAGGGATGGTATCCGTTTCATGGGGCTCTTTTACATTGACGTAGGGCGGTGCAGGTGCTAAAAAATACACTTTTAATCCCTAAAAATAAAGGTGTTTCAGATGCTTGACATGAAATTTATCCGTGAAAACCTGGACGAGGCCGAACGCCGTCTGGCTACCCGCGGGGGCGCTCCCTACCTGGAACGGTTCCGTAATCTGGATGAACGCCGCCTCGCGCTGCTTCGGGAGGGCGAATCGCTCAAGGCCGTCAAGAACAGCGTCTCCGAGGAGATCGGCAAGGTCAAGGACAAGAGCCTGGTTCAGGACAAGATCCTGGAGATGCGCGAGGTGTCCGGCAGGATCAAGGCGCTGGATGAGGAACTCAAACAGGTGGATGACGAATTGAGCGGCGTCCTCATGACCGTGCCCAACCTGCCCGATCCCTCCACGCCGCTGGGGAGATCGGAAAACGACAACGTGGTGGTCAGAAGTTGGGGCGAGCCGAAGCCTCTTGATTTTCCGGCCAAGCCCCATTGGGAGATCGGCGAGGGGCTGGGCATCCTGGATTTCGAGCGGGCCGCCAAGATCACCGGCGCACGCTTCACCCTCTACCGGGGCGCCGGAGCGCGTCTGGAACGCGCCCTGACCAGCTTCATGCTCGACCTGCATACGGAACAGCACGGTTATACGGAGGTGCTGCCCCCCTTCATGGTCAACCGCGACTCCATGACCGCCACCGGTCAGCTTCCCAAGTTCGAGGAAGACCTGTTCAAGTTGGCGGACCCGGAATACTTTCTCATCCCCACGGCCGAGGTGCCGGTGACCAATATCCACCGGGGCGAGATCCTCAAACGTTCCGACCTGCCGATCTGCTACACCGCCTACACCCCCTGTTTCCGGCGCGAGGCCGGTTCCTACGGCAAGGATACCCGCGGGCTGATCCGGCAGCACCAGTTCAACAAGGTGGAGCTGGTCAAGTTCACCCACCCCTCCGAGTCGGCGGCCGAGTTGGAAAAGCTGACGGCCAATGCGGAAGAGGTCCTGCAACTGCTGGGGCTCCCCTACCGGGTGATGGCCCTGTGCAGCGGCGACATCGGCTTTTCCGCCGCCAAGACCTATGACCTGGAGGTCTGGCTGCCGGGGCAGAGCTGCTACCGCGAGATCTCCTCGTGCAGCACCTTCGGCGATTTCCAGGCGCGGCGGGCCGGCATCCGTTTCCGCGAGGACGAAAAGGCCAAGCCGGAGTTCGTCCACACCTTGAACGGCTCGGGCCTGGCCGTGGGCCGGACCGTGGTGGCCGTGCTGGAGAACTACCAGCAGGCGGACGGCTCGGTGCTCGTCCCTGCCGTGCTGCGCCCCTACATGGGCGGGCTGGAGCGGATCGCCTGATACCCTTTGAATTTCGGGGGAGAGTATGCTATAGAAATTGAACTTGAGTGTCTGGAAGGGTGGCCGAGTGGTTTAAGGCAGCGGTCTTGAAAACCGCCGAGGTGCAAGCCTCCGTGAGTTCGAATCTCACCTCTTCCGCCAGTACTATAAGTAGCTAACATTGCTACATAAAACAAACCCCTATCTCCATTGGTACAATTTTGGTACAAAAATGGAGGTGGGGGTTTATGTTTATAAACAAGCATATTCTGCTTCGAAATGGCTTTTTTTACTATCGTGTTGTCATCCCTAATGACCTAAAACAGCTCTTCCCACTCAGGGAAATTAAACAATCTCTCGGAACAAAAGATAGAAAAATTGCTGAATGCCATGCTTTCGGTATCGAGAGTAAAGTTCAGCAAGCATTTTCAATCCTTAGAAGTGGTGTTTTTTCGCAAGACACACTCTCTCAATTAATCAGCTCAATAATTCAAAAGGTAACACGCCATTCCACAGCACAATTGAACCTATCGGATTTAATAAGCAAATATATTCAGCACCATGAAAAGGAATGGGTTCCGAAATCAAAGATGGAAGTAATAAGTGAATGTAGACTGTTACTCGACATTGTTGGAAATAGAAGAATCATTGCAATAACTCGACCTTTAATGCTCGAACTTCGAGCTACATTAGAAAAATTACCACCTAACCTTTACAAGAAGTTCCCACAGCAAAGCATCAATGAAATTTTAAGTCTTTCAGATATTGTCCCCATGAGCCTGACCTCAGTTAATAAACATATCATGAGAATGGGGGCAGTTTTAAGGTATGCAGTAAGGGAAGGATTGTTATATCGAAATGTTGCTGAATCATTGATGATACCTGTCAAGAAAAGTAGTGATGAGGAGAGATGCGCATACTCCGATGAGGAGATTTGCAAGGTTATAACACTACTGACAAATTGTAATTCAAGTTTGAAGGATGAAAGGAAATGGATTGCTCTTATTGGAATATTTTCTGGAATGAGGCAGGATGAGATATGCCAGCTCTATTTTGAAGACATTCAAAAAATCAATGATGTATGGTGTTTTAATATTAATGATGAAAAAGATAAAAAGTTGAAAAATATTTCAAGCAGGCGTATCGTCCCCATACACCTTTCCCTTTTGAAATTAGGGCTTTTAACGTACATCGATAATATTAGAGGTGAAGAGTGCGAGCGCCTTTGGCCTCAACTGACGTTTTCAAAAATAAATGGATATTCAAATTTATATGGTAAATGGTTTCAGAGATTCAACAGGAAATATATCACTCAAGACAAGCGCAAAGTGTTTCACTCATTTCGACATTCGTTTGCCAACAAGCTGAAGCAGCAGGGGGTTTCAGAATCACTCATTGCTGAATTGATGGGCCACAAGAATCATTCAATCACTATGGGCAGGTATGGGAAGAAATACGAGATAAAAATGCTTGTTAAAACACTTCAGAAATTATCGTTTAATTAATATTTCTAGGAGGTTTTGCTATGAAATATTTAACAGCTTATTTGGTATCAGTATTTGTTATTAGCGTAAATCCATTGATTGCACATTCAATTGATTTTTATGGAATTGAAGTTGTTGATAGTGATACTCCTTCAAGCTTTATGAAATATGGTGTCTATGGATATCATCCGACTGTTAAAAGTGGCTTTTATGAAGCCGACACAACAAATCTTGGATTTAGACGCGGAGATATCATTATTTCTATTAACAATAAAAATATAAGAAGTTCTTCAGAGTTGTATCAATTTAAAACTGATATTTTGACAGTATTAGTATTTAGTAAAAACGAGAAAAAAACTCTGACAATCGACAGGGCTGCACTTGAAAAAGATAAATCAGTTAAAATTGAAAAACAAATAATAGATAATGTTAAATATATTGCTAATGATACATACAGTGATGAAAAGGTAGACAATAGACCAACCTTGAAATTTGATGATAAATATCTTGAACGTAAGTTTGGAAAGTCTACACCAGAACAAAAAGCAATGGAAAATCAACGGGCTAATGCCGCAAACGAGAGATTCAAAAAAGAAGCTGAAGTTAAAGCCGCGGATGAATACAAGCAAAAGCTAATAAGAGAGCAACTTGTAGAGAACCAAAAACTTGCTAAAATAAATTGCACAGGAATACCTGGAGAATGCGGGGAGGGGAGAGTTTGCTTAATGACTTTGTTTGATGCGAAGTGCATGCAGAAAGAAGAGGCAGAGCGAAAAAAAGTTGAAATACGCCAACAGCTCAGACAAAGTGAAAATGACTTCAATAATGCAAGAATTAATCACAAACTAAACGATATAAAAAATAAATTAGACTATGGTTACTGATATTAACGATGATATGTTTTAATTTATTATTGGTAATATGTATCAGTGCATAAGATGAGATTCTAAATTAATTGTATTTAGTTATTATAATGGTTTTTTTTATATGCATAAATATGGTAGATAGAACTAATGTCTGTTCCAAAAGTAGTTACCAGTTATTTAATTAACGCATAACATCTGGCTTCCAAATTTGTCCTACAAAGCGTTAAAACAACAACAGGCATGCTACGCTAAGGGTATGTTAAAATTGAATCTAAATTGCTAAAAAAATAGCCCCGCCATGTGATGTTTTGACGGGGCTCATCTTAACCTACATCAGATTATATTTTTTCCCAATTGAAGCGCGAACAGGGGATTTCAAAGATACGTCCCATTTTTTCGTGCTTTGTAACCTTCAGCCCTTTTAGAGTTCTGAGAAAATCAGTAAAGTCAATAAAAGCGCAAAGGCCACTTGAGGAGTTATATATAAACATCTTTAGAGGAAGCAGATGCTCCCACTTTTTATAACTCTCAATCTTATCAGCACGAACTTTAAGGATGTTATCTGAACCAACCCCCTTTCCTTCGCAAAAAAAATCTTTGCCTTCAATAGAAATTGTTAAGTCAGGCCCATGCCTGAGGACATTCGGGAATTCCCATGGTCTTTCAGTCGAGTTATCAAACCCATATCTCCTGAAAGGAATTTCCCTTTTACTAAAATACTTGTTAGCTGCCTCCATAGTCGGCTTATCACCGATTGTTAGTCTTTCTGAAGTTGTTAGATAGCTGAATTCTCCTTCGTTATAATTAACTTTGTTAGCCATGTACATCCTTATGCATGCCAATCAAAGGCATGCGATATTAAGTAAGCATTATCTTCAGTTTTTGTAATATCTCCTTTTATATTACATATGCTTTTACCTGCTATTTACTATATTTTTTATTTTATATTATACTATATTGCATATGCTTAAGCTTATGCGTAGGCATACCCTTTAGATTATCACTCTTCGCCAAATGGTCCAAAAGCACTAGGTTTGCTACTTTGCTTTTCTTTCGCTTTTGCCCATTTTGCTTCAGCCATTTCCTTGAATCTATTTGATTTTATCCTTGATTCCTCATATGTTCTTGTTAGTCGATTGTTCCGTAAATATGAAAAATCGTCATGCAACAATTTCAATTTTAAATATTTTTCTTTCAGTCCCAGCCATTTCCTTTTTGACATATTCATCAACTTTGCAATCAGGTCATCATCATTTGGAAGCTCATTTTCATTTGACCACATTCGCCCCAATAGTATTAGGAAAACTCCTTGCTCTTCAGTTGTCAGCCAATTCATTCTTACGTCTGCAAATATCTCACTAAAATACATTGGCATATATGGCAACGCCCTCATCGATTGCCCCGCCTTCCAAATTTCAAAGTATGAATTAGGCTCTTAAGGCTTTTAAGCTTTCCAATATAATCCATAAGTGGAGCTTCTTCACCACAAGCCACTATTTCGATTTTATCATCTATATTTGGAATAAATACTTTAAATCCGACCCACCCTTTATCGTCTATTACTGGCTTGAATCGGGTATCACTATACAATGTTTGCAAAGCTGCCAACATATAGGAATCTTCTAAATATCTCGATTCCTTGTTTGATAAACTACTCATAATATTTCTCCTTTACATTTCACAATGTTGATTAAATCTGGTATTTCAAAATTAATCTACATTCTTCTTTGCAATCTCCCCCCTTTTTTATGGTAATTTAGTACCCAATATTCAGTTATCAAAGAGCGAAATGACTTAACTACATATATGCAATATAGCCTTTAAATCAGCATAATTAGATTATGAGGCTATATCCACTATACCATCGCATCAGAGTTTTATATCAGGTGTGTTGACACCCCCTCTAAAAATACATATTGCAAATGTATTATTTATGCCTTATATTATATCATATATTCTTACACCTGTCAACAATATAGTGATACATATGGTAAATATAGTAATAAGGATGCTATTATGGACATTGATAGCAATGACCTGAAAAAAGTCAATGCAGCTGGAAAACGCGAAGGTAAACCTCAGAGATTTGAACGTTTAGCAGAGAAGAGGGTTGAAGGGCTAAAAGAGGCTATCAGGATGCTGAAGAATCTTTCCAACAAAAACAATTACTCATACACCGTAGACCAGGTGAATCAAATCATGAGTGCAGTTGATATGTACGTTGATGACCTTAAAAGGGCTTTTGATAGCAAAAATCACGGTTTTGATGAAGTCTTCAAGTTCAAGAAGTGACCATCATTTCCAGTATATTTTCAAAGCAATCTTAATAATATTGTGCATGATGTGTAGGTACATTTAATAGATAGCTCCCATGCTCTTGGTATGCCACCCATACATGCTATACGCAAGACATCTTTTTAATATGAATTGCTCGACAACTTGAAAGCTACTCGTTTATTATTTTGGCTCAAAAGGGGGGGATATTGATATAATATCTTCATGGTATAGAGCTTTTTGATTGATTTTTGGGCCTAAGAGTGGTACAAAAAATGACACAATATCAGTGTGTGATAGGGGACATAGAATTATTGGTGGGTTTATAGAGTGAGGGTTTAATTAGCATTAATTCCTTCAGTTTGATTCTCATTCGAATCTCACCTCTTCCGCCATAACCATTTAAAACCATTTGGTTTTTTATAAGGGCCACCGGCTATCGCCGGTGGCCCTTATTGGTAACGGATGCAGATGTATTTTAATTAGGTACTGACCGGGCAGTAAGTCGTTTTGCCGAATATGACTGTTGCGCTACATGACTTTCATTTATTCGGCAGGTGCGTCCGTTATACCGAAGTGGTCGATGGGAGTTTTTACGGAGCGGCAATAATGCCCTGGGTAAAGATGGCCGCATACTGGCCGACCAACTGCTCGTCCTGAGCGGGTGAATGATTGGTCAGGGACTCGGTGGCCAGGGTGCTGAGGAAAAAATAATTGATCATGCCGGCAAGGGCAAGTGCGGCGTTCACGGCATTGATGCCCGGCCGGAATTGCCCTTGTTGCCTCCCTTCTTCAATCACATCCGCAAGGATTTTTATCACATTGCCGATGGGGGGCGCGACAAGCGTCGCAAAGTAAGCCGTGGGATTGGTGAGCTCGCTGGTGTAGAACCGCAGGAGGTACGGGTTGCTGCGGTGCCGCTGGATGGTCCAGCGAAGGTAGCCCTCTAGCACTGCCAGAGGGCTGGCCCCTTGCTGCCGGATATCGCCAATCTGGTCGAAACAGGCAAACTGCTCCTGTAACACCGAACTGTATAAGCCTTCTTTACTGCCAAAGTAGTACGAGATCATGGAAATGCTCGCCCCTGCTGCCCGAGACAATTCCCTGACGCTAACGCCGTGCAAACCGCGCTCTGCAAACAGTCGTGTTCCCACCTCCATCAGTCTGCGGCGGCAGTCCGCTTTTACCATGGCAATTCCAATCTGCTCGAGATATGTCGGGCCGGTAGCCCGATCCTGTAGCTACCGGCCCATGAGGTACGTAAAGCGGAATTCCATGGTTTTTCCAGCCCACGTGGCCTTTTTACCGCGCCATGGGGCTTCTGTCGTGTGGCCGGGTTCAGATATCCCAGTTGTCGATCTTCATGGTACCATTTTTTGCCAGATTGACCTGCATCTTGAAAACCCGATCGAGCATCTGCGGTTCGTGGCCCGTCTTGCGTGCCAGGCACTCTTTCTTTGCCACGTCAAAATATTCCTGGAGCAGAGGCTTGTAATCGGGATGGGCGCATTTGTCGATGATGAGCTGTGCCCTGCTTTTCGGGTCCAGACCACGCAGGTCGGCCAGCCCCTGCTCTGTCACCAGCACATCCAGGTCGTGCTCCGTATGGTCCACATGGGGCACATGGGGCACAACGCAGGTGATGCCGGTCCGGTCGGTCTTGGTCGGCCTTGCCGACGGCGTGTGCATGATGGAGAGGTAGGCGTTGCGGAGGAAATCTCCGGAACCGCCGATACCGTTGATCATCCTGGAGCCCCCCACGAGGGTGGAGTTTGCATGGGCATAGATGTCGAACTCGACCGGGGTATTCATGGCAATGCACCCCAGACGGCGGATCGGCTCGGGATGGTTGGCAATGGAAAGGGGACGCATCAGTACCTTGTTGCTGTACTTGTCCCAGTTCTCGTAAAAACGTTTGAAACCGTCAACCGAATAGGAAAGTGAAACCGTCGAGGCGAAATCCAGTTTCCCTGAATCAAAGAGGTCGAGCATGGTGTCCTGCAACACCTCGGTCCAGACATTCAAACCGGTGAATGGTCCTTTCGCGAGTCCGCCGATAACCGCATTGGCGATGGAGCCGACCCCGGACTGGAGCGGCAGCAGGTTCTTGGGCAGGCGCCCCATCTTCACCTCATGGGAGAAGAAGTCGATGATGTGGGCCGCGATGGCCTCCGAGGTCTCGTCCTGCTCGCTGAAGGAACGGCCGTTGTCGGGGCGATCCGATTCGATGATGGCCACGATCCGGTCCGTATCCACCCGCACGTACGGGGAACCGGCCCGGTCATCGACCCGGCTGATGAGATACGGTTGCCGGTGGGGCGGGTTCACCGGCTCGATGATATCGTGCAGTCCTTCAAAGCTCGGTATGGAGGTGTTGATCTCTATGATGATCTTGTCGGCGATCTGCACGATCTCCGGCACGGCGCCGCAGGAGGCGGTCAGCACCAGCCCGCCGTTTTCCGTGATGGCGGAGCACTCGATGACGGCGATATCCAGGCGCCCGCCGTTATCCTTGGTGTAGAAGCCATACCCCAGGTCCTGGGCAAACATGGAGAGATGTTTGTCCCCCATGCGGATGCGCCCTTCATTGATGCCGGCCTGGATATTCTTGCCGGTCTGGTAGGGCCAGCGGCGGTCGATCATGTCCAGGGAGGCCCAGCGGTCCTCCGTCTCGGTGCCGACCGAGGCGCCGATGAACAGGTTGAATTTCAGTTTGCCCTGCAACCCGTTTTTCTCCACATGATCTGCCAGGGCGATCGGCACCATCTTGGGGTAGCCGGCGGGGGTAAAACCGGACCAGCCAATGTTCATGCCGGTTTTGAACAGGGGAATAACATCCTCGACCTTTTTGATCCGGGAGTGGAGATTGGTTTTTCTGATTCTCTTGAGCAATTCTGACATCTTCCTTCATTCTCCTTATGGTGTAATGGTTGCTTTCTACGGCTCAATGATGGCCCGTTCCCACAAGGGTCGCGGACTCGTGTGATATGTCTGTGCATCGAACGTTCGTTTGAATACACAATAACAATACACAGTTTTGTCTGCAAGAGTTATTTTGTCGCACTCGCTCCACCATTGGGTTTGTGGGCTAATGTGCCGTTTTTGAAGAGAGTAAACCAGGTTATCTCGCAGCTGGCTGGACGAAGGCTTCGTTGGCGGTTCATATATCTAGCCGGTAGTTGCGGATACTGGCTGCGGTATGGGGTGGATAACGCTCTCTATTGGAAGTCATCGATCCGGTCTTTTCCACAAAGCTCACCTGTCGTGGCGAGGGAATGGCCGTCGTGTTGGACGTCGTAAGGCGGGGAGGGTGTCATGGGGAGTTACCGCGAGCGGGGCAAGGGAACGGCCTGCAGGTGCCTGCTTTCAGCAGAAAAGAGACGGCCCCTCGGGACGGGTATCCCCCTGGGGGCTGGTGCATCCAAACACAAGTGAAGGAAGAGAGATGAAACATGCCACAGGACATGCATGAGAATAACGAAGCAGCGTTTTGAGCACAGTATCCTATATCGTCAATGAGTGGTTGCCGCGCTTGGTCATCCCGCATTTCAGAAGCTGAAATTTCAGCGGTCCTCCACGGGGGTGTCCAGAAAATCCATGATCGAATGGTACATCGAAACGGGCAACTCCTTATGGCCTTTCCCGGGAGCAAAGACCTTGTCCCAGCCGTAACCCTGTAAATCCACCGCAATCACCCTGCCGGCGCCACGCGTATTGATGTGCGGGGTTATCTGTTTCACCACCCGCTGCCCAGGCTTTCGATTGAAAAAGTTGTGTTCTTCCTCTATATGCCGGATCAGTTCTACAAGTTGAGTAATGGTCACAGAGATGCGGCCTCGCTACGATCAGAGTCTTTCCCACAATAGGAAACCCCCCAAGCAGCCTCATCGCCTGGGGGGTCCGGTGCATCACACAAATGAAGGATGGCAAAACATGACACTGGGCGCGGCAGAAGTCAACCGCAACAAGGATTTGCACAATGTTTCCCCATTTTTGCCGCCTTGAGCCCCATGCCAAACCGTTTTCGAATGAACCGGCTAAAAAATTGGGTCTCCACCTCTGCCCGATGTTGTGGCCGAATAAAAAAAAGCCCTGATTCCCCTGCGCATTGGTGCGTCGCACGGGGGCTCAGGGCCTTCTCCGGGAAAACGGTGGTGAACCATGGGATCAGCGGGGCGCACCACGCCCCGCCTACCCCTGTTACAACGTCTCCTCCGCATGTTTCACGGGATACCGTTCCGTCCTAAAAATCATCACTCTCGCGTTGTTTTTTGAGCATCTTTTCCAGATACAATTCCGGTGAGGTGAGCTTCGCAACTTCCGCCTCGTTGTAACCGAGGGCACGGAAGTTCAACACGCCGTTGACGATATGGCAATTCTCGCAACTGAGGGCCTTTGTCTTCGTCACGAGGTGACTGCTGGAGAAGTAGATGGTTTGCCAGCCCGGCTCCGCCTGGTACTTCTTTATCCCCAGGGTCTTGGCCGCCGAGGCTACCCCGGCCAGGGTATCGCCGTTGGCCATGGGCTGGGCAAAGTCCATGGCAAGCAGTTTGCCGGTCAATTTGTCGTAATAGGCCTTACCCTGGAAGATCTTGAAGGGGTAGATCTTGCTGGCCGCGTCCCCCCGACTCCCCTTGGGGCCGATGAAATGGGGCTCGTTCCGGACGGTCCTGTTGTACCACGCGTACACCGGGATCGTTTCGTTGGCCTCCTTCTTCAAGGTTGAGGGCTCGTAGAACCCGTTGGCCTGCTTTTCCCACTTGGTAAAGTCCTTGGCACTCGCCCCGCCGGTCCTGGGGATGTGGCAGGTCTGGCAGGCGATCCGCGCCGTATGGCGGTTGTAGGCGTCATCCTTGTGGGGGCGCTCCGGGTGGCAGCCGGAGGTGGTGCAGGTCAACCGGGTACCGTCATTGGCCCAGTTGTTGGGGTCGTAGCCGGTGGGGAAACGGTGGTCCTTGGCCTTATGACAGTCCGAGCATTCCATCCTTTTTGCGGCGTGCACATCGTTCGCCGCGTTAAAGGCGAAGCCGCGCTTGATGTAGACGCCACCGCCGGCCGCTTCGTGGCAGACCATGCAGTTTTTGACCTTGGGCTTGGCAATGGCCAGCGCCGCCTTGGTGCTGCGGTCCTGCCCCATGACGATCCGCCCTTTGTCATCCTTGTACGGCTTGCGGTTGCTGAAGTCGTAGGCCGACGAATGACAGATCAGACAGTCGATGGCCGCCTCTGCCTCGGGTCCCGTGCTCCCGACATCACTCACGTGGTTCCCCGGATGGCAGGTGTTACACCCCGTATACTTGGTCTTGCCGGCGGCGTTCATCGGGATCTCTTTCAGGTTGTTGACGATGTCGTTACCGTTGCACATGGTGTAGATGCGGTTTTTCATCCCATATTCTTTGCCCGCTTCCAGATTGTCCACATTGTCAACCTTTGAAGCGTGTTTCCAGTGGACCGTTTCAAGAAACTTGTGTGCGGTCCCCTGATGGCACTCTTCACAGGTCCCCGGGCCTTTGTATCCGTTTTTCTCGATGTAATCGCGTCCGGGATGCTCCGCCGCCTGGACGATGCCGGATAGCCCACACAGTAATGCCGCCGTTGCCAACAAATTTAGATTCATGATCCCCTCCGAGACAGAAATTTTTATAAATATACAAAATACAATATATATGTCAATATAAATTTATATATAATTATCTAGTGGATGATGTGGTGCTTTCCGGGGCCCATAGGAACGCTCTTCAACGCGGCATATCCCTTCCGGTCCCTGAGGGGAGGGAGGGAAAAATCCCCCTTTACCTGCCACGCGTCCTTCAGATAGACCCAAGGGGCAAGGGCCGACATGGTGTAGCCCGGTTCAAGTTCGATCTTTTCTGAGCGGATGGCGCGGATGAACAGGCCGCTCTTGTCGGCTACCACCTCATGGCTGCCGTTGAACGGCAGCGCGCCGGGGTCGTTGTACTCCCAGGCAACCTGCTGCCGCTGCACCCCCTGGGGGTCGCCGTGGCAGGAGTCGCAGCCGCGGCCGGGGCCGTACTTGTGGGACATCTTGTCCAACTGGATCCAGAGCAGGGCTTTGTTGTTCTCCGGCAGGCTGTCGAAGAGCCCCACATAGGCCCAAGCGTCATCTGTGCGTTTCAGGTCGGGAAGGTCGGCGGGGAAGCGCCAGTGCAGCCCCGGCTTGAAGGGAGACGAAGTTTGGTTCATGACCGCCATGGGAAACGGTTTGACCGGGATCCAGCGTCCCTTCTGGTCTTTGATCAAAAAAGGCTCGGCCATGGTCCCGTAGTAGGCCTTGAACTTGAAATAGGGGGTTGCTGCGCCGGCCAGTTTGCCCGGCCCCCAGTAGGTTCCCTGGTAGCCCCCCACGTTGCGGATATGGCAGGCTTCGCAGGTCAGGTTTTTGTGCAGGGAGGCGGCATGGTTTCTGACGATCTCCCCGTGACAGCGGGCGCAGGAGTGCTGGGCCTGGCGCCTGACCATGGCGTGGCCGATGGCGGGGTTGCTTTTGGTGCTTTCGTGGCAATCGAGACAGCCGACCTTGGCGGCCACGTGGACATCCGGCGTTCCCCCCTCGGGGAAGGAGAAGCTGCCGCCGAAATATCCCGCGCCGCGGCGCCGGTCCTCGGGCCCGGCATGGCAGACCGAACTGCGGCCGTTGCCGTAACAGCTCTCCGGCGAGGGGGTCTTCACAAAGGTGTGCATACCTTTGGTCGGATCGGTCCCGCTTTTGAGCTGGGGGGCGTAGTGGCAGTCAAGGCACCCCACATGGCAGACGCTGCAACTCTTCTGTCCCAAAGTAGCGGCTTGGTCGCTGAATGGCTGGGCCGTTGCGCCCCGCATCGCCGTTACGTTCCCCTCAAACCACGGCCCGCAGTTGTGCGGTCCGCGCTGTTCGTCAAGCCACCCCTTGTACTGGCTCTGTTTGCCGTTCTGCGCCATGGTGCTGCGGCTGAACTCGGCAAATTCCCTTTTGTGGCAGGCGCCGCAGGTTTGCTCCATCATGGCGAAATTCTGCGACAGGGTGTCACCCCGCTTGTCATGGTACAGGATCGCGGTAACCGAGGCATCCCTCACCTTCTTTCCCTCTTTGTCGGTACTGATGATCAGGTGGACAGCAGGATTGGTGCCGAATTCCAACGGGTAGCTGCGGGGGGAGGTCATGACGGAGAAACCTTTTCGAGCCACCGGCATGAGGCGGCCCATGCCCCGATGGGCCTCGCCCGGCACGCGGGCGGACGGGTTGCCCCGATGGCAATCGCTGCAGGTGGCCGGCATGCCGCTTTGTGTTTCCACCTCACCCTGGGTGACCGTAAAACCGGGATACCCCAGCTTCTTCATCGTCTGGCCGTCCTCGTGGCACTCCCGGCAACTGTCCAACGGCCAAGCGATTACGGGGGCAAGGATGCAGATGCAGAACATAAACACCAAACGGATTGTCGACGTGCTCATTACGTACCTCCCTCGACAAGTTATGGATAGGGCACCGGTGATTTCACTGAAACCGGGGAAAACGCGCAGTGTTTTCACGGGACATTGCCCGGCAATGATATGCAGACTGCAGAAGCTGTGCCATAGTTAATATCAAATATCAGCATGTTACGATATGTTGAAAACACATCCACATTATGGGCATTTTTCTTGCTTAATTCAACTTTTTATATATACACTTAAAGAAATATTTTATTATTACGATAATATGATGTTGTATGGTAAAAATTAAATTCAAGGTGGTCAGACGTCCGGAAAGGAGGAAATGGCGAAACTGGCCGTAAAACAACATTGGAACGGGAAAACGGCGGCAGGTCGCATGCCGTCAGAATAAACAAAAAAAGGAGGAGACCGTGAAGAACAGAATACTGTCCATGCTTTTGGTCGGGTTGATTGCGGGGATGAGTCTTCCCCTATCGGCGCAGGCCGCCGATGAGGAACTGCTGCAAAAGGTCGACAAACTGTACAAGGAGATTGAAACCCTGAAGGGCTCGGTCAAGAAGGTGGAGGACAAATCCATCGGCAGATGGCTGACCATCGGCGGGGATTACCGTTTCAGGTACGATTACCTGAGTGGCCGCACCAAACCGTTTACCGATGTGAACGCCACCTTCAGCAACGCCCAAAACCAGATGCAGTCGAACTTTTTCTCAGCAAGCGCTTCGGGGGCTCCTGTTAATGGTTATTCCGCAGCCCAGTGGGCTGGGGCCCTTTCCCAGATGATGACGTTTTCACAACAGATGGCACAGGTAAAGACGTATAATCAGGCCAATGCGTTTCTGGGTGCTAATCAGGCCCTGTTGGGTTCCCTGCAAAACTTTGCCGTACAGGTCCCCTCCTATAAGCCGGAGAACGCCACCCTCTACACCAACAGGCTCGGCCTGGACCTCCATGCCAAGGCCACCCAGGATGTTACCGTCAATACCCGACTCGTCATGTACAAGGTATTCGGCGCCCAGGATGATCAAGCCATCACCAACGGTAACTCTGCCCCCTATTTTGCCGACCGCGTCGGCGTGTTCGACGGCACCCTCGGCCATGTTCCCTCCAGCAGCTACCTGGATGTGGACCGGGCCTACGCCACCTGGAGCAATATCGCCGATCAGCCGCTTTGGTTTTCGGTTGGCCGTCGTCCCTCCACCAATGGCGCCCCCAGCAACCTGCGCCTCAACAACGAACGCCCCGGCAATGGCGGCACCCCGTCGCTCCTGGTGGATTACGCCTTTGACGGTATGACCCTCGGCTATGCCCCGGACATCGAAATGCTTCCCGGCGCCTATGCCAAGGTGTGCTATGGCCGCGGCTTTGAAAGCGGCTTCCGTTCGACCCCCACCAACTCCGTCGCCGATACCGATATGCTCGGCATCGCCGTGATCCCGGTCGACACCGACCCGCTGCGCGTCTGGCTGCAGTGGAACCGCGGTTTCAATATTTTCGACGCCCCGAGCATGAGCAACACCTACTTCGGTAACACCGCTCCGAAAACCAACCTGGGCGATATCGACTGGTGGGGCGCCGGTGCCATGAGCACGCTCAAGAAGGTCGGCCCGGGCGATCTGAACTTCTTCACCGACGCGGCCCTGAGCGTAACCCATCCCAACAGCAATGTTTCCTCTCAATTCGGCTTCCAGGGCCTCATGACCGGCGCTTTCTTCAATCCGGAAGCTCCGACCAGCAAGACCGGCTGGGCCGTATCCGCCGGCGTCCGGTACGACCTGCCGTCCAAGACCAAGCTGGGCTTCGAGTACAACCACGGCTCCAAGGACTGGATTACCTTTGCCCCTGCCGCCGACGACATGTGGACCTCAAAGGTCGGAACCCGCGGCAACGTGTATGAAGGGTACGTCATCCAGGAGTTGAACCTGAAACCGATCTCTTCCTACTTCAGCAAGACCTTCTTCCGCCTCGGCTACCAGTTCTATGACTTCGAATACACTGGCAGCAACAACTGGGTCGGCGCACCGGTCAAGATCTCCGAGGTAAAGGGGCAGATGATGACCACCACCCCGCTGGAATACGCGCACAACGTGTATGCGACCTTCGAGGTGCATTTCTAGCAGGTTTCAAGTGTCCGCTTTCGTGATGCGGGCAGTACGCCGGGGGAGTGGAACCGTGCCTCCCGCTCCTCCGGTTTTTTACCGGTTTGAATCCTCTCCGCCTCCCGCCGGGGGGCGGAGAAAAAATACACTTACACCGTAAAAAAGGAGCAAGCACATGAAAAAGATTCTCTCTGCCGTCGTTATGGCGGCCTTGTTGGTGTTCACCTCCCTGGCAGTCGTTACAACCGCCAGCGCGGAAGAGGTCAAGATGGTCGGCGTCATCTCCAAGATCGAAATGGCAGCAGACGGCAAGTCAGCTACGGCAACCCTCAAGGACGGCAAAAGCGGGGAAAGCGTGACCATCATCATTACCGACGACCTGACCCTCGACAAGTTCAAGGACAAACGCATCGTCGAGGGTGATGAGATCCGCTGCAAGTTCGAGAAGGCAGGCGGCAAGAATAGCAGCAAGATCTTCAAGAAAACGGCAGGATGTTAGACTAACCACCTCGCGTCACATGACTGCAAAGCCTCTTCTCCCCAGTGCGTTCGTCGCCGCCACGGCTGTCGGTATCAGCCTGGCGGCCTCGGCGCCTGCCGTTGCCAACAAGTCCCCCGGCATATCGCAAAGATCTGCACCAAGTGCCACACGGCTGAAGCCACCACATCCTTCCAGTACCTCATTCAAGGTAGTGGCGGGCTTATACGAGGTGCATTTGTGTCGAGCGTTTGGTGGCTCAATGGAAATACCATGTAATTACAGCAATATGTAAAAATATTTATATTGGCACCAGTTCTGCATTGTACTTGGCATCGCATCAACACACCTTCGACCAAGGAGATTCAAAATGAAAAAAGTTCTTTCCACTATCGTAGCCGCAATCGTTGCCCTGTCTTTCTCTGCTGTTGTTTTCGCTGCTGACGCTGCTGCTCCGGCCGCTCCTGCTGCTCCTGCTGAAAAAGCCGCTCCTGCTGCCAAAAAAGAAGTGAAAAAAGCCAAAAAAGCAAAGAAAGCCAAAAAAGCAAAGAAAGCCGAAAAGAAAGAAGCCGCTCCTGCTGTTGAAGCTGCTCCTGCTGCCAAGTAATTCACTTTTCAGCAGTTCAAATAGAGAGAGCCATGTCACGTGACGTGGCTCTCTCTGTTTTTGCGCGGGCAGTTCTCGTGCATATGAAAAGCCCACCAAGTCGTTCGGTGGGCTTCTTTTCTTTTGTGTCTCTTTGTTTGCTTTTCAAGCGGTTTCCCGATGCGTACTGCCATCGGGCCACGTGCGCCTTCTATTTCGGGAACCAGCACGGCGGAGTGTCTTTCATAGATTAGTAAGCCTCCTTTGCCTGGTTTGTACTGCTTTGCTGCTAATATTACTATAACATTAATAAGTTTAAATAATAGTCTATTTTTAAATAATTAGTAAGAGTATACTGAATAATTGGCGAGGGCTCCACTGGCGGATGTTCGTGGGGCGTCAATGCTTCTACTGCAATGGCAGCAAGCGGTAGGGGAGGGGCGGCACGTTAGTCAGTAGGTGGTTTTGATTGGGTTAATTGAAAATAATAATCAAAATCATTTACATTTAAAATTGGATTGGGTACTATACAACCATAAAGTAGTACCAAAAATTCAGAGGAGGTAAGCCATGAACAGCATAGCAAGAACGATGACGGTAATCGCGGCATCTATGCTCTTTTCGGCTGTGCCGATCCTTGCCGATGAAGGAAATATGGGATCAATGGAGTCGCAGGTTCCGCAGGCGCAGGAAGGGACGAAGGATGAATGTCTGCTGGTCGCAATGAACTGTGGGAAAGACGTTGACTCTATTCAGGAACGGATTGATCGACTGAATGCTGAAATCGGCCGGGGAACGGATGTGTACACGCCGGAAGAGTTGAAAAAGCTTCAAGATCAGGTAAATGATTACAACAGGCAATTCGAACTGATCATTGAAAACAGCGGCGGTTAAAAGGGGTAGTGGCAGGATGTCTGCAACCCGGATGTAGCGCGAAAAGAAAGGCTGTGCGGCGAAATGCCGCGCAGCCTTTTTACGTCCCGGGCAGGGCGATTGATACTGTACTCTTTGCAAAAACCACGGTATGGTATGTCGTGCGCCGACAACGCCGATACATTATACCTGTCGGCAGGTTTTCGTGAAAGTGCTCCAAGAGGGTTTCGGCTGTTTCTCGCCGGAGGGTCTGCCGGGCGCCCGGCCCGAAGCGAAAGAAAGGGATACATGTCGTTTCAGATTACGAGCGAGCATATCAAGCTGGACAGTTTTCTCAAGGCGGTCAATGTCGTAGGTTCCGGCGGAGAGGCAAAGCTGATCATTGGGGAGGGGCATGTGCGGGTAAACGGTGCCGTGGAATTGCGCCGGGGCCGTAAGCTCCGTCCCGGCGACCGGGTGGAACTGGATGGCCATGCCTTTCTGGTGGAGTGACGGCGTCGTTTGGTGAGCCCCGGCGTTGGCCGGACCTCAAATTGATTTGACTTTTCCGGTGGTGTCGAACTAAAATCCCCCTCTATTTTGCTATTTTACATGCAGCTATCACGTCCTGGGAGATGATATGAACACACGTTTTCTCGATGCTTGTTGGGGTAAACCGGTGGACCGTACGCCGGTCTGGCTGATGCGCCAAGCGGGCCGCTACCTGCCGGAATACATGGCGGTGCGCTCGAAATGCACCTTCCTTGAGTTGTGCAAAACCCCGGAGCTTGCGGCCGAGGTGAGCATTCAACCGGTGGATATCCTGGGCGTTGACGCCGCCATCATGTTTTCCGATATTCTCACACCTGTGGAACCGATGGGGATGAAGCTGGATTTCGTGCCGGGACCGGTTTTCGAACACCCCATCAGAAGCATGGCCGACGTGGACCAGCTCCGCATCCCGGAGATGGAGCAGGACGTGCCCTATGTTCTGGAGACCATCAAGATCCTCCGTCGTGAACTGGCCAACAAGGTGCCGTTGATCGGTTTCGGCGGCGCTCCCTTTACCCTGGCCTGCTACATGGTGGAAGGCAAAGGCTCCAAGGATTTCGCCCAGATCAAGCGCATGATGTACTCTGCGCCCGATGTCTATGCCGCTCTCATGGAAAAGATCACCATGATGGACATGGAATATCTCAACGCCCAGATCAAGGCCGGAGCCCAGGCCATCCAGATCTTCGACACCTGGGGCGGGATCCTGGCGCCGTCGGATTACGAGACCTATGTCCTCCCCTATACCACCAAGCTGATTAACGGCCTCAACCGGATGGAGACGCCGGTGATCCACTTCGTCAAGGGTGCCGGCGCCATGCTGGACTCGGTCAAGAAGGCCGGCGGCGACGTGATGGGGCTGGATTGGCACGTCAATCTGGGCACGGCGCGCGATCTGCTCGGCCAGGGGATGGCGGTGCAGGGAAACCTGGACCCCACCGTGCTCTACGCGCCGAAGGAGGTCATCGAGGCGGAGGTCAAGCGGGTTCTGGACGAAAACGCCGGCCGGTCGGGGCATATCTTCAACCTGGGACACGGCATTCTGCCGACGGTCCCCCCCGAGAACGCCATCCATATGGTCGAGTGCGTACACCGGCTGTCGCAAAAGGCGGCTTAGTTGCCATTCATCCCGGAAAAAGCGTGTGCCACTGAGCCACAGAGACACGAAGAAAAAAGTGAATAGTGAATAGTGAATAGTGAAAACCCCGAAGCCGCCAACCCCTCACTATTCGCTTTTCATATTTAACATTTCACTATTCACCATTCACGATCTTCTTCAGGAGTTTTCATGACCGTATCGATGAAAAACGTGGTTATCTTCGTCACCGACCTGGCCAAGGCCAAGAGGTTCTATGCCGAACTGCTCGGCCTGCCGGTTGCCGGGCAGAGCGAGATGGTGATGGAGTTCTTTCCCGGCACGCCGACCACCCTCGGCGTATCGTTGGCGCTTCACGAAGATGCCCGCAGGCTGGTGGGACGCCATACCGGCATCACCCTGCGGGTTGAGGGGATCGAGGCGCTGTGCGAATCCCTGCGGGTCGGCGGCGTTACCTTCGTGGAACCGCTGGAGTCGAGCCCGTGGGGCAAGATGGCGGTGGTCGCCGATTTTGACGGAAACCAGTTGGCCCTGGTGGATCGCTGATCCATCGTTCTTAAAACCGTCGCTGAGGCGCAAGATAAAAAACGCGGCATGCAACAAGGTTGAGGGGATAAGCCGGGTGATTTCTTTATCCCGTTTATCCCCTTCATTCCTGTTGACCGGCTTCTTCGTCGCCCCCGTCGCTGCGGCGGATTGCCCGCCTTGTAAATCATGGAGAATGGGATAGATGAAGATAGTAACCACCGACCTGTTGCGCCAGCTTTCCGAACAAGCCTGCACCTCCCCCCGTCTGCGCAAGAATCACAACATCCATCACTGCGACGAATCTCGTTGCCATCGCCTCCTGAATGCCGTTGAACCGGCCTCGTACATTCGCCCCCACCGTCACCTGGACCCGGAAAAGGATGAGGCCTTCATCCTGATGAACGGCAAGCTGGGCATTGTCACGTTTGCCGACGACGGGGCTGTTGCGGAAACGGTTCTGCTCTCGCGGGAACAGGGCAACCTTGCCGCCGACATCCCCTCCGGCACCTATCATACGGCGGTGAGCCTCGAGCCGGGAACGGTCTTCTACGAGGCCAAGGCAGGGCCCTACCTGCCGCTCGGCGATGGCGAGAAGGCGGCGTGGGCGCCTGGCGATGATGAGCCCGGAGCAACGGCGTACCTGGAGCGGCTGAGAGAACTCTTTCAGGGGTGAGGCGGTCATGGCGATGAAGATTTACGCACTGGCGATCACCCTGCTGTTCCTGATGGCCGCACCGGCGGTTTCCCAGCAGCCGATGCGCCCGTACAGCGGCATCGGCGTTCTGCTCCTGACGGTGGAACATGGCGAGAGCAGCGTTCAGCAGGAGCCGCTTTACCTGTACGAGGAACCGGCCGTCCAGCGTATCGGGGTCCTGGACAGCGGCCGGACGCCCCCCTACGAGTGGCTCTTCACGGGAAACACTTCCGGGGTGCCGCTGATCGTGACGGCCCGTAAGGGGGAGTGGCTGCGGGTGGCCTATGACGATGCGGGCCGCCTGGGGTGGCTGGAACCGCGGCACCGGGGTGAGGTTCAGCCGTGGAACACCTTGCTGAAAGGGAAGCCGTGCCGGTTGCTGCCCGGCCTGCGTAAGCAGTATTACCAGATATTCCGGCAGCCGGGCAAGATGCCCTTGGCGCTGCCGGCATTGGCGAAGCAGTCGTTCAGGGTTGTCAAGCTGGACGGCGACTGGGCGCTGGCCATGCCGGACCAGAGTACGCTCGGCTGGCTGCGCTGGCGAGACGAGGATGGCCGGCTGCTGATCTCCGTGGGGATGGACCCCGGCTCACAAAAACATTGACGCCGACATGCCGGATGTGGTATAGAAAAAAACCTATGTTTACTACGATGATTACCGCCATTGCAGCAGCACGAGCTATCAGCGCCGCGGCGAACGACGCCGCTGGAGTGAGTTCTGCCCGGTGATCATTGTATGATCAGAATACCTTTACCAGCCGTGGGCAGAGAAGCCCGCGGCTTTTTTGTTTTTACGCCGCTCTCGCCGCTCCGTTTCCGGTCCGGCGGGGGAATAGCGGAAAAGATAGGGTGCATGCATCTATATAGTGAGAGGAGACGGCTATGCGTATCGATCTGGTAAGCCCCGGAACGGGGGAGTTGACCTACGAGATCCGCAATATTGTCAACGTGGCTGAAAAACTGCAAAAGTACGGCGTGAAGATCAACTGGGAGAATATCGGCGATCCGATCGTCAAAGGGGAGGTCATCCCTGGCTGGATGAAGGAGATCGTGGCCAATGCGGCCGCGGACGACGCCACCTGGGGGTATTGCCACACCCGCGGCGTACTGGAAACCCGCGAGTTCATCTGCGACATGACCAACCGTCGCGGGGGGGCCCAGATCACCCCGGAGGACATCATCTTCTTCAACGGCCTGGGGGATGCCATTGCCAAGATCTATGGCTGTCTGCGCCCCGAGGCCCGCGTGCTGATGCCGTCCCCCTCCTACACGACCCATACCCTGGGGGAGATCGGCCATGCCCATGCCGCCCCGGCCCTTTTCCGACTCAAACCCGAGGAGAATTGGTACCCCGACCTGGATGACCTGCGCAACCATATCAAGTATAATCCCAATATCTGCGCCATCATGATCATCAACCCCGACAATCCCACCGGCATGGTCTATACCGAGAAGACGCTGCGCGAGATCGTGGCGGTGGCCAAAGAGCACAACCTGTTCATCATTGCCGACGAGGTCTACACGAACATCGTGTATAACGGCGAAACCGCCGTTCCCATCAGCGATGTGATCGGCGACGTCCCGGCCATCTCGTTGCGGGGAATCTCCAAGGAATTCCCCTGGCCAGGTTCGCGTTGCGGCTGGATCGAGGTGTATAACGGTCACGACGACCCGCAGTTCCAGAAGTACGTCAACCTGATCCTGACCAGCAAGATGAACGAGGTCTGCTCCACGACCCTGCCCCAGACCGTCATTCCCGCCATCATGCAGCATCCCGGCTACGCCGGATACCTGGCGGAGCGCATCGCCAGCTACGAGAAGATGAGCAACATCACCTACGATTTTCTCAAAGAGGTACCTCAACTCCAGGTCAACCGCACCAACGGCGCATTCTACATGGCCGTGGCGTTCAAGGCGGGGCTCTTGACCAACCGCCAGTCGATCCCCATCGCCAACAGCGAGGTGCGCGACTTGGTGAACGGCCTGGTCAACCAGCCCGGCGTCTCCCCGGACAAGCGTTTCGTCTACCACATCCTCGCGGCAACCGGTATCTGCGTCGTGCCGCTCTCCTCGTTCTCCACCCCGTTGCAGGGCTTCCGCGTCACACTGCTGGAGAAGGACGAGAACGAGTGCCGCCGGATCTACAGCACGCTGGCGGAGAAGATCAGCGAATACCTGGCGTCGTAGCCCTGTCTCCCCATGGGGAGTGAAAAAAAGGGGGAAAGGCATCGCGCCTTTCCCCCTTGGTAATTCATCCTGGATTGACAAAACCCAATCAGGCTTTTTTGTCGTCCTCGCCGTCCTTCTTGGGCTTGATCTCGATCTCGTCCTTCCCTTCGGACGCTTTTTTGAAATTGCGGATGCTCTTGCCCAGTGCGCCCCCGATTTCAGGAAGTTTCCCTGCACCGAATACGACCAGAACGATGACTAATATGATTATCAGTTCGGGCATGCCAAATCCAAACATGTGATCCTCCTAAAACATTTCGGTAAATAATTTTGTCAGTATCGCACTGGCGAGCAAAAAAATCAAGCATTGCTGATGTCTCCCCGCCGGCTTGTCCGGCAGTGCGGGCGCACGGAGTTGATTTTATTCCATGTCTTTGAAATTAAAGATATTGTTTGCCCCTCATTCGTTGACAGCCCGTGGTCGGCATGATAAAAACGGTGAACTTCACATCGTTTCGCAAGGGTGGTCATGTATGGCAAACGAACGGCAGGCAAGCTTGTCGGCACTCAACAGCAAGATGGTGGCCGTTTCGCTGGTTATAGCGATCGTGGCGGCGGGCGGCCTGATGGTGGCCGGAGGCGGCGGTATCCCGGCCAGTGCCGCTGTCGTTGTGACGGCGCTCTTTAGTTCGCTGGCGTGTGCCAGGATCTTTGTCAGGGGCGTTGCCGCCGCCCGTCTCGAACAACTCGCCATGGTGGAAAAGCTCGGTTTGTCCGGTGAGTTATCCGGCTATGTGGAAGAAAACGACGACCTGAGATCCCTTCTGTCCCGTAGCGGCTTTATCATGGAGGTGCTGGACGCACGGCTGCGCGAGCATCGGCAGCTTCTGGCCCAGATCGTTGCGGCGGAGGAAAACCTCAAGGTCGTCATGCATAGCCTGTCGATCAGCGACGAGAAGGAGCTTGTCCAGGTGCGCGATGCCGTGGCCGCCATGGAGAGCATGGACGGCGCCTTTGCCACGGTTATCGGCGATATCGACGAACTGTCGGGGCGCAGCGCCGAGCAGGAAACCCTGTCAACCAAGATGAGTACGACCACCGACGGTATTGCCGACAATATCAATCAGTACTCCAGTTTTGTCATCGAAACCTCCAGCTCCATCGAGCAGATGGTCCGCGCCATCAGGGAGATCGCCGACAACATCCGTGGCCTGTCCGCCTCGACCGAAGAAACCGTGTCCTCCATCAACCAGATCAGCGTTTCCCAGGCCAAGGTGCGCAACAATGCCGAGCGCGGCGCCCTGGCGTCCGAAAACGTCCGCGAGCAGGCCCAGAGCGGCTTGCGGAACATGGCCGCCACGCTGCGGGCAATGCAGGAGATTGAAAAGAGCAACGTGGAGTCCTTCGATGCCATCAACCGACTCTCACGGCATTCGGCCCGTGTGGGCGAGTTCCTCAACGTCATCCAGGAGGTGGTGGAGCAGACCAAGCTCCTCTCCCTGAACGCCTCGATCATTGCCGCCCAGGCCGGCGTGCGGGGGCGGGCGTTTGCCGTTGTCGCCGAGGAGGTCCGTTCCCTTGCCTCCCGCACATCGGCCTCCACGCGCGAAATCGAGGAGTTGGTGCGCAATATCCAGAAGGAAACCGCCGCGGTGCAGCGATCGGTGACCCAGGGAAAAGACAAGGTCAAGGAGGGGGTGAAGATATCCTCTCTGGCCAACGAAGCACTGGTGAAGATCGAGAAGAGCGCCGACGAGGCCTCCCACATGGTGGCACGGATTGCCGCCGAAGCGGCGGAGCAGACGGTCGGCATCCAGCGCATCACCGAAGAGGCCGAGAAGAACCTCGAACGGGTCCAGCAGATCACCCTGAGCACGGAGAACCAACAGGATGGGGCCAACCTGATCGTCAGAAATCTGGAGCACATGCGGGATCTGGCCCATCGCATCAATATGACGGCCCAGGAGCAGGCCAAGGAGAACCGCCTGTATCTGCAGGGCGTCATCGAGCACAACGAGCGGACCAAGGGGCTGAAGGAAAACGTTTACCGCCAGTTGGTCGTCGCGGAAAAGGCGGTAGAAGCCGTGTGCAAGGTGGACGACATGATCTCGGCCAATACCGTAGAAACCCGGAAGATCCTGGGGGCTGTCACTGTTTTGACGCGCGTGATCGACCTGCACCGCGGCGAGGCGGGCGCCGAAGCAGGTGAAGCTGAGGAGGCGGTCCGCTATGAATAGGATGCTGCCGGTATCCCTGCTCCTCCTGCTCGCCATGGCCGGTCCGGCGGCGGCAGAAGATATGGAGATCACCCCCTTCCGCACCGTCAACCAGAGCCCGCTGGTACAGATCTTCGGACTTCCCGCACAGTCGGAGGCTACGGTCGCCCCTTCCGGGAAGACCGTTGTCAGCCTTGTGCAGGATGTCGCCAGCGACTACACCGTCAGTTCCACGTCCCGGGAGCAGATCCATCTGGACGGCGAATCCTACCGGTGGACCCTGGCGGCCCGCCATGGTTTCGGCGGACGTTTCGATGCGGGCCTTGAGATCCCCTATGTGCTCTACGGCGGCGGCTTTCTGGACAGCTTCATCGTCGAATGGCACAAGTTTTTCGGCCTGCCCCAGGGGGGGCGGGACAGCGCCCCGAAGGGCCGCCTGCTCTTCAGCTATACCAAGGACGGCGTACAGAAGCTCAAGATGGACCACGCCGATTCCGGCCTCGGCGATATCAGCCTGACGGGTGGGATGCAACTCTACGAGGCCCGGGATGGCGAGTCCCACGACAGCCTGGCCCTGCGGGCCTCCCTCAAGCTGCCCAGCGGCGACAGCAATTCCCTGCGGGGCAGCGGCAGCACCGATGCCACCCTGGCCCTGTGCGGCAGCATGAACAACTTCACCGAATGGGGGGCCCTGGGCGTCTTCGGCTCCCTGGGGGGGATGGCCATGAGCGATGGGGATGTGCTGCGCGACCAGCAGCAGCACCTGGTCGGCTTTGGCACCGTCGGCCTGGGGTGGGGACCATGGTCGCGGGTATCCTTCAAGTTCCAGCTCAACGCCCATACGGCCTTCTACCGGGGAAGTTCCCTGGACGAACTCTCCAAGCCGTCTTTGATGCTGGTTTCGGGCGGGGCGATCAAGCTCCCCGGCGATTACCGGCTCGACATCGGCGTTTCCGAGGATGTGGCGGTTGCCACCGCACCGGATGTGGCCTTTCACCTGGGGGTGAGCAAGCAGTTCTAAGAGGTTGTTGAAAAACAGCCATCTCGCCGCCGTCCTCGAAAGCCCTTTTGTGCGGCGTAGCGCTGCTACGCCTCCGCGGGGCTTTCTGCGGGTGCGGCGATCTGACTATTTTTGAACAACCTGAGTTTTTCAACAGCCTGTTAACAGGGCGTTCTGCGTTTCTGTCGTAAAAAAGCCCCGCTTTCGGCGGGGCTTTTTGCGTTGTGGGGAACATTGTGGCGCTGGATCAGTAGTTCTTGTCGGCGTAATCGACCCAGCCGCCGGCCAGCACCAGGGCCTTGTCGAACGGTGACAGGCTGAAACTGAAGGTCTTCTGCTTGCCGCCGCCGCTCATGGTCAGGCTCTGGGCCTCGATGTCGATGCTGATGGCGGCGTCAGCGTCGTTGGCGTGGGAGAAGACCTGGTCCAGTTCCGCCTTGGGCAGCTCGATGGCGGCCATGCCGCAATTGAACATGTTTTGGCGGAAGATGCGGGCAAAGGACTCGGCGATCACGGCGGTGATGCCGTTGACCTCGAACACCCAGGGGGCATGCTCCCGGGACGAGCCGCAGCCGAAATTGGCGCGGGAGACGACCACCCGGGCCGATTTCGTTCGCGGCCCCTTGGGGTCGAAGCCGGGCAGCTTCAGGTCTTCAAGTATGTAGGGTTTCAGGTCTTCCTTGGTGATCTCGGTCAGGTACTTGGCCGGGATGATCTCGTCGGTATTGATGTCGGAACGGTCGAGGAAGAGGGCCGGGCCTCCGAATGTCTTCATATGGTCAACTCCTTTTAACATAACGTGAAAGGTGAATAGTGAATAGTGAGCAGTGAAAAGTGAGCAGTTGGCGGCTTCGTGGTTTGTACCTTTCACTATTCACCTTTCACCTATTCACGGTTTCTTTTTTCTTCGTGTCTCTGTGGCAGGTTTTCTTCTGTGCCCTTACAGGTACTTCCTCGGGTCGGCGATCTTGCCTTCGATGGCCGAGGCCGCCGCGGTGGCCGGCGACATGAGGTGCACCATGCCCCCCTTGCCCATGCGCCCCATGAAGTTACGGTTGGTGGTGGAGGCGCAGACCTCGCCCTCGGCCAGGACGCCGTTGCTCATCCCGAGGCAGGCGCCGCAGGTGGGGTTGGTGATGCAGAACCCGGCCTCCATGAAGATGTCGATCAGCCCTTCGTGCAGGGCCTCCTGATAGATCTTCGGCGTGGCGGGGGAGAGGATGCCGCGCACCGTGGGGGCGATCCGTTTCCCCTTCAGCACGTGTGCCGCGATGCGCAGGTCTTCCAGGCGGCCGTTGGTGCAGGAACCGAGGTAGACCTGGTCGAGCGGCGTGTCCGGCAGGTCGGCCACGAACTTGACCTGATCCGGTTTATAGCCGAAGGTGGAGATCGGCTGGAGCGTGGCGACGTCGATTTCGATCACCTGGTCGTACTCTGCGTCGGCATCGGCGGCCCACTTGGAATATTCGGCCAGCGCGGCCTCCTTGGAGGCGAATTCTTCCTGAATGAAGGGCCAGAGGAACTCCACGGTGGTCGCATCGGGCTGGCAGATGCCGGAGGTGCCGCCCGCCTCGATGGCCATGTTGCACAGGGTCATGCGGGACTCCATGGTCATGGCACTGATGGTGTCGCCGTGGAATTCCATCACCCGGTCCGTGGCGCCGTTGACGCCGATCTTCCCGATGATGTGCAGGATGACGTCCTTGGCGTAGACCCCCTTGGGCAGGGTGCCGGTGACGTTGAACTTGATGGTCTTGGGCTGGCGGAAGGCGCAGACCCCTTTCAGGATGCCGACCTCCAGGTCGGTGGTGCCGATGCCCGCGGCAAAGGCGCCGAACGCGCCGTGGGTGCAGGTATGGGAGTCGCCCATGATGACCGTGTTGCCGGGGCGGATAAAGCCTTTTTCCGGGAACAGGGCATGGCAGACGCCGTTTGCGCCGATATCGAAGAAGTCGCGGATAGCGTGGCGACGGGCCCAGTCGCGCAGGATCTTGGCCTGGGTGGCGGTCTTGCTGTCCTTGCTGGGGGTGACGTGGTCGATGACGGCCTTGATCCTGGACGGGTCGAAGACCCGGTCCTTGCCGCGCCGTATCAGGTCGTCGATGGCGATGGGGGTGGTGATTTCGTGGCACAGCACCACGTCCAGTTTCAGCACCTTGGTGCCGGGGAAGGGCTCCTCGACCAGGTGCGCCTCAAAGATCTTTTCCGCTGTGGTTTTACCCATGGGTTCATACCTCGCTTCAATCTGTAATGGTTCCCTGTATACCTTATTCTTTTCGCCAATAAAAGCAGTATATGGTGACGTTGCCATCGTGAACGGCGATGGCAACCCCCTATGTTTCCGGTTGTCTGAGATGATCGACGAGGAGCCGGGCGGCGGCGTGCAGGGCATCGCAGGAGCGGACGCAGAGCTTCAACTCCCGGCGGGCCCAGGGTTCGTCCAGGGCCACCGGGCGGATGCGCAGTCCTTTGAAATAGGGCTTGGCGGCACCCTTGGGGACGATCCCGATGCCCAAGCCGGCCTCCACCATCAGGCAGAGGGCATCGAAGCTGTTCACCTGGATACGCAGCTTGGGAGTCCGGTCCAGTTCCTGGGCGGCCCGCAGCACCTGGTTGTGGAGCGCGCTCCCCACGGTCAGGCCGACAAAATCGAACTCCAGAGTCTCCTGGAATGAAACGGACCTCCGCTGGGCCAGGGGGTGATCCTTGGGGGTGATGACGATGAGTTGGTCCGAGTGGTACGGCAGGAATTCCAGATCCTGGCGGTAGGTCCCCATGGTGATGATGCCCACGTCCGCAGCCCCCTCGGCCACGGATTTCATGATGGTCTCGCTGATCGCCCCCTCCAGGTGCACGTGTATCTGGGGGTGCAGGTCCATGAACGACCTGATCTCCGCCGGCAGGAACTGGTTGATGGCCGAGATGTTGGCGCACAACCTGACGTGGCCGCGCACGCCGCTGGAGTATTCGCTGATCTGCACGTAGAGGTTGTTCATGTCGTGCAGAACCCCCCGGGCAAGTTGCAGCAGGGTAATCCCCGCATCGGTCGGGGCAACCCCCTTGTTCGTCCGGTGGAGCAGGGGGGTCCCGAAGCCCTCCTCCAACTCGCTGATCCGCTTGCTGACGGCCGACGCGGCGATATGCTCCCGTTCCGCCGCCCCTGCGATGGTGCCCTCTTCCACGATGGTGACGAACAGTTTGAGTGACAAGGGGTCGATAATCATGGTGTCTCGCTGGTCCGCTCTATTCCCGGCGGCCTGGACCGCCCGGTTCCCTGGACCGGGCATAACAGTAAACCAATATCCCGACATGCAACAACAATTTTTATCCGCAGCCTCTGCCCTTGCAAATAATCCGGATTTTCCCCTGTCGCAATTCACGGAAATTTCAGGTGGAAAGCGTTGGGGGCGTGGTGTATAAACGAGGTTCGAGAGGTAAAATGACTATGACACCCGATCAACTCAAACTATTGCTGGATTCCGTCAAAGAGGGTACCGTCCCGGTCGAGCAGGCCATCGAGCGGCTGCGGCAGTTGCCGTTCCAGGACGTGGGGTGCGCCCAGGTGGATCATCACCGGGAATTGCGCCAGGGCATGCCCGAGGTCATCTTCGGCGAAGGGAAAAAAGACGAGCAGATCATCGCCATCATGGGCGCCATGGCGGAAAACGGCAGCAACGTCCTGGTGACGCGGATCGATGCGGACAAGGCGCAGCGGATCCAGCGGACCTTTTTCGGCGCCCTGTACCACGCCAATGCCCGGTGCCTGACCCTGGAACAGAGGCCGGCGGAGGCCAAGGGGAGGGGGACGATCCTGGTGGTCTCGGCCGGGACCTCCGACCTGCCGGTGGCGGCCGAGGCGCTGGTCACGGCTCGTTTTCTGGGCAACGAGGCCGAGCATATCTACGACGTGGGCGTGGCGGGCATCCATCGCCTGCTGGCCCGGCACGAAGAGCTTACCGCCGCTTCGGTGATCATCGTGGTGGCCGGCATGGAGGGGGCGCTGCCCACGGTGGTGGGCGGGCTGGTGGACAAACCGGTCATCGCCGTGCCGACCTCCATCGGTTACGGAGCAGCCTTCGGCGGCATCGCGGCGCTTCTGGGGATGCTCAACTCCTGCGCCGCCGGGGTTACGGTGGTCAACATCGACAACGGTTTCGGCGCGGCCTGCGCGGCTTCGCTGATCAACAGGGCCTAATATGACAATCGTCTATTTTGACTGCTACGCCGGCATCTCCGGCGACATGACCGTGGGGGCGCTCCTGGATTTGGGGGTGCCGTTGGAACACCTGCAAGCAGAACTGGCAAAGCTCCCACTCCCCCCCGGCTCCTACGTCCTCTCCACAAGCCGCGCCGAACGGCGCCATATTCCGGCCCTCAAGTTCGACGTGGCCGTGCACGACCACCACACCCACCGCCACTACGGCGGCATCGACGCAATGATCGCCGAAAGCTCCCTGGCCGATTCGGTCAAGGAGCGGGCGCGGCGGATTTTCCGCCGCCTGGCCGAGGCCGAGGCTACGGTGCACGGCGTACCCCTGGATGAAGTCCATTTCCACGAGGTGGGGGCGGTGGACTCCATCGTCGATATCGTCGGCACGGCCATCTGTCTGGATTACCTGGGCGTTACGGAGGTCTCTGCCGCGGCGCTGCCCCTGGGGGGCGGTTTCGTGGAGACCGCCCACGGCCGGTTGCCGGTGCCGGCCCCGGCAACGGCCGAACTGCTGCACGGCCTGGCCGTGCATGGCGACTGCGGCGACGGTGAACGGGTCACCCCCACCGGCGCGGCCATCATCGCCGCCCTGGCCGCAGGGACGGGGCAGAGGCCGGCCATGCGCCTGGAACGGATCGGCAGCGGTGCCGGCGGCAAGGATTTCAGCGATTGCCCCAACATCCTGCGGGCCTTTCTCGGCACGGTTGAGAAAGCGGCGGGCGGCGACGACCCGGTCATGGTGGCCGAGACCAACATCGACGATTCCACGCCCGAGGTCCTGGGGTACGTGATGGAGCGGCTTTTCGAGGAGGGGGCGCTGGATGTGTTCTTTACGCCGGTGCAGATGAAGAAGAACCGGCCGGCAACGCAACTCTCCTTCCTCTGCCGGCCGGAAGAGTTGGAAAACCTGGCGCGGCTGGTGCTGGCCGAGACCTCGGCCATCGGCCTGCGCCATTATCCTGCCGGCCGCATCGTCCTGGAGCGGCGGGTTGAGGAACTGCAGACCCCTTTGGGCCCCGTGCGCTTCAAGCTGGTCTCCGATGGCGGCCTGTTGTTGCGGGCCGCCCCGGAATACGAGGACTGCCGCCGCATCGCCCGGGAACGGGGCATCCCCTGCCGCGAGGTCATGGAGCAGGTGGTGGCGTGGCGGCAGGCCGGCGGGGGGGCGTCATGAGGGTTTCCACCCTGAGCATCGGCAGTGAGTTGATCTGCGGCGAAGTGACCGATACCAATGCCGGCCGCATCGCCGAACTCCTGCTGGGATGCGGCCTTCGCGTGCTGCGCCATATGGTTGTGGGGGATTCGGAGCCGGATATCGGCGAGGCCCTGAATGAACTTGCCCTGAAAAGCGACGCCGTCATCGTTACCGGCGGCCTGGGGCCCACGGTGGACGACGTGACGGCCCTGGCGGCAGCCCACGCCACCGGCAGGCGCCTGGTGGTCAACGAGGAGTTGAAGGAGCATATCCGCAGCTTTACGGCCAAACTGGGCGGCGGCCATGCCTCCGACCGGCAGGCCATGATCCCCACCAAGTCGACGATCATCCCCAATCCGACCGGGACCGCCTGCGGTTTCCATTTCATCCACGGGGGGTGCTTTTTCTTTTTTCTCCCCGGCGTTCCCTCGGAGATGGAGCCGATGTTGAGCGATACGGTACTGCCGTTTCTCTGCGAACGGGTGATGCACAAAAAGGTGATCCTTTCTTCGTTCCAGAACGTCTATGGCCTTTCCGAGCCGGAGGTGGACGGGCTGCTGAAGGGGGCCTTCTCCGGCAACCATGCCGTGCAGATGAGTATCTGCGTCACCTTTCCCTGGATACGCGTAACCCTGCGGGCCGATGGGGATACGGAAACAGCGGCCCGGACCCGTCTCCAGGATGCGGTGGAGCTGGTGCGGGAACGGCTGGGGGCAGCGATCTTTTCCGAAGGGCACGAGACCATGGAGCAGGTCGTGGCCGGACTCTTCGGCCGGCGCGGTTTGACCCTGGCCCTGGCCGAGTCGTGCACCGGCGGCCTGATCGCCAAGCGGCTCACCGATGTGCCCGGCAGTTCCGCCTTTTTCCTGGAGGGGGCGGTGACCTACAGCAATGCCGCCAAACAGCGCCTGTTGGGGGTGCCGCAGGAGGTCCTGGATACCCGGGGAGCGGTCAGTTCCGAGTGCGCCGTCGCCATGGCCACCGGGATGCGTGCGGCGGCGGAAAGCGCTGTGGGGTTGGCCGTGACCGGCATTGCCGGGCCGGACGGCGGCACGGCGGACAAACCGGTGGGTACGGTCTTCATCTCCCTGGCAACGCCGGACGGCTGCTGGACCAAGGGGTTCCGGTTCGGCGGCAACCGGGAGGATGTGCGCACCTTGACCGCCTGGACGGCCCTGGACTGGGTGAGGCGCTATCTGGCCGACGGCAGTCCGTTTCCCGTATAATACCAATTCCAAATCAAGGCGCTATCTTCGTTGGCTCGTTTTCGGCTCCTCAACGTACTACTTTGTACGCCTTCGTCGCCACAAGCCTCGCCGCCTTGATTTCATCCTTGATTTGAAATCGGTATAAAACCTTGCGGGAAAACCGCCGGATATGCTACCGTAACACCCCCCATTCATCCACGTTCATCCCACTTTCAGGAGACATACAACCATGCAGGAAAAAAACAAGGCGATTGAACTGGCCCTGAGCCAGATCGAGAAGCAGTTCGGCAAGGGCGCCATCATGCGTTTGGGTAATGACGAGGCGTTGCCGGGCGTGGAGGCGATCTCGACCGGCGCCATATCCCTGGATTTGGCCCTGGGGGTCGGCGGGGTGCCCCGTGGCCGGGTGGTGGAGATCTACGGCCCGGAATCGTCCGGCAAGACCACCCTGGCGCTGCATATTGTGGCGGAAGCCCAGAAAACCGGCGGTATCGCGGCTTTTGTGGATGCCGAGCACGCCCTGGACATCGGCTATGCCCGCAAACTGGGGGTCAAAACCGATGACCTGCTGGTATCGCAGCCGGACACCGGCGAGCAGGCGTTGGAAATCACCGAGACCCTGGTGCGCAGCGGCGCCATCGACGTGTTGGTGATCGACTCGGTGGCGGCCCTGGTTCCCAAGGCCGAGATCGAGGGCGAGATGGGCGACTCCCATGTGGGGCTCCAGGCGCGCCTCATGTCCCAGGCCTTGCGCAAGCTGACCGGCATCATCAGCAAGTCCAACTGCTGCGTCATCTTCATCAACCAGATCCGCATGAAGATCGGCGTCATGTTCGGCAACCCCGAAACGACGACCGGCGGGAATGCTCTCAAATTCTACGCTTCGGTGCGCATGGATATCCGCAAGATCGCCACCCTCAAGCAGGGGGACCAGGTGATCGGCTCCCGCACCCGCGTCAAGGTGGTCAAGAACAAGGTCGCCCCCCCCTTCAAGGAGGTCGAATTCGACATCCTCTACGGCGAAGGGATCTCCCGCACCGGCGACGTGCTGGACCTGGCGGTGGACAAAGGGATCATCGAAAAGAGCGGCGCCTGGTTTTCCTACGGCAAGGAGCGGATCGCCCAGGGCCGGGAGAATTCCCGCACCTGGCTGACCGAACACCCTGAAACCCTGGCCGAGATCGAAGGGAAACTGCTGATACTGGTCAAGGGGCCGGCGCCTGTAGAGGCCGCCTGATACGGCCGGCATTCGTGTGCTGAGATAGCTGGCTTCGCCTGCTGCTCATCGGCTTCAAACCACGCCGGCACGGCAGACCTGAATTGGGGAGACACGCATGGATCTGGACGAAATTCTGACTATCGCCGTCAAGGCCAAGGGCTCGGATATTCATATCAAAACCGGCCTTCCTCCCATCGTGCGCATCGATGGGCGACTGCACCCCATTCCCAACACCCAGCGCCTCTCGCCGGATCTGGTCGTGGATATGTGCCAGGCCATGATGAACGACCGTCAGCGGCGCCTGTTCGAGGAAAACTCGGAGGTGGACCTGGCCTATGCCGTGCCGGGGCTGGGACGCTTCAGGGTCAGCGCCTACCGCCAGCGCGGCACGGTGGCCATGGTATTCCGTACCATCTCCTTCACCATACCGTCGCTGGATGGCCTGAACCTGCCGCCGGTCCTGAAGAAGATCTGCCAGGAGGAGCGCGGCCTGATCCTGGTGACCGGCACCACCGGTTCCGGTAAGTCGAGCACCCTGGCGGCCATGATCGATTTCATCAACCAGAACCGCACCGCCAACATCATCACCATCGAAGACCCGGTGGAGTTTCTCCACCGGGATAATAAGAGCATCATCAGCCAGCGGGAAGTCGGCACCGACACGCCGAGCTTCTCCGCGGCGCTCAAAGGCGCCCTGCGCCAGGACCCGGACGTCATCCTGGTGGGGGAGATGCGCGATTACGAGACCATCGAAACCGCCATGACCGCCGCCGAGACCGGCCACTTGGTCATGTCCACCCTGCACACCATGGATGCGGCCGAGACCATCAACCGTATCATCGGCGTTTTTCCCCCGTACCACCAGCGCCAGGTGCGTATCCAGTTGTCCGGGATCATCAAGGGGGTCGTCTCCCAACGGCTGGTGCCGCGGGCCGACGGCAAGGGGCGCGTCCCGGCAGTGGAGGTCATGCTCGGTACGGCCAGGGTCAAGGAGTACATCGACGACAAGGAAAAGACCAAACAGATCCACGATGCCATCTCCCAGGGGTTTGTAACCTACGGCATGCAGACCTTCGACCAGTCGTTGATGAAACTGTACACCTCCAAACTGATCAGCTACGACGAGGCCCTGCGCCAGAGCACGAACCCGGACGATTTCGCCCTCAAGATATCCGGCATCTCCTCGACCTCGGATGCATCCTGGGAAAGCTTCGAGTCCCAGGAGGAAGAGGCCGGTGAGCCCCGGCAGCTCGACATTGAAAAGTTCTGAACCGTCGTCCCCGGAACGGGCCTTTCAGGACGCGCTGAAGCTGCTTGCCCCACGGGATTATACTTCAGCGAAGATGCGGGAGAAATTGGCCCGGCGGGGATTTGACGAAGCGGCGATTGAGGAGGCTGTGGCCCGTCTGGAGGGCCAGGGGTGGCTCAGCGATCGCCGTTTTGCCGAGCGTTTCGCCGAGATGGCCGTGAACGGCGGCCGTTTTTTCGGCCCGCGCCTGCGCCTGGAGATGCGCCGCCACGGGGTTCCGGCCGAACTGGTCGAGGAGACCCTGGGGCGTCTGCGCCAGGAACGCGACGAACAGGACGACCTGCGGAGCGTGATGGAGCGCCGGTATCCCGGTTTCTCCTTTGCCGCGGCCGACGACCGTGAAAAACGCCGGGTAATCGCCTTCCTGCAGCGCCGCGGTTTCGGGCTCGGGGCGATCATGAAGATTTTGAAGGTTGAAGAAATTTATTAAAATTACCGTGAGTGCTGTGTATGAGGAGACCGATGACAGGGAATGAGATTCGCGCACGTTTTCTGAAGTTTTTTGCCGATCGGGGGCATACGGTGGTGCCCAGTTCGGGCATCATCCCCAAGAACGACCCGACCCTGATGTTTACCAACGCCGGGATGAACCAGTTCAAGGACTGCTTCCTCGGGATGGAAAAGCGGGAGTACAGCCGGGCGTGCAGCTCGCAGAAATGCGTGCGCGCCGGCGGCAAACACAACGACCTGGAAAACGTGGGGCGCACGGCGCGCCACCATACCTTCTTCGAGATGCTGGGCAATTTTTCCTTTGGCGATTACTTCAAAAAGGAGGCCATCGCCTATGCCTGGGAATTTCTGACCAGGGATCTGGGGCTTGACAAGAACCGCCTGTATGTGTCCGTGTACAAGGAGGATGACGAAGCGGCCGACATCTGGCATCTCCAGGAGGGGGTGCCCCGGGAGCGGATCTTCCGTTTCGGCGAGAAGGACAACTTCTGGTCCATGGGGGACACCGGCCCCTGCGGCCCCTGCTCGGAGATCTTCTACGACCAGGGACCCGAGGCGGGGTGCGGCAGCCCGGAGTGCACCGTTGGCTGCGACTGCGATCGCTACATGGAGATCTGGAACAACGTCTTCATGCAGTTCGACCGGTCGAGCGACGGCGTTCTGACGCCGCTGCCCAGGCCCTCGGTGGATACGGGGATGGGGCTGGAGCGTATCTCTGCGGTTATGCAGGGGGTCATCACCAACTACGACACCGACCTGATGCAGGGCATCATCAGACACGTGGAGCGGCTGTCGGGGAAAAAATACGGGGCCAACGAGAGGGACGATGTCTCCATGCGGGTCATCGCCGATCATTCGCGGGCCACAACCTTCCTGATCTGCGACGGGGCCTTGCCGAGCAACGAGGGGCGCGGTTACGTGCTGCGCCGTATCATGCGCCGTGCCGCACGCCATGCCAAGATGTTAGGCTTTGCCGAGCCGATGCTCTACCATACGGTGGATGCGGTCCGCGACATGATGGGTGACGCCTACCCGGAACTGCTGGAGCGGGAGGCCTACATCAAAAAGGTCGTCCTGGCCGAGGAGCAACGTTTCGCGGAAACCCTGGACCGCGGCCTGGCCATCCTGAACGATGAGGTCGCCTCCCTGCGCGCCGCCGGGAAGAACGTCATACCGGGCGACACGCTCTTCAAACTGTACGATACCTATGGCTTCCCCACCGACCTGACCGCGGACATCGTGGAGAGCGAGGGTTTTACCATCGACGAGGCCGGCTTCGAGGCCTGCATGGAAAAACAGCGGGAACAGGCCCGGGAACACTGGAAAGGGTCGGGAGAAGAGGGGATCGCCCAGGTGTTCAAGGAACTTCATAACTGCGGGGTGCGCAGCACCTTCGTGGGATACGACGAGATGTCGGCCTACGGGCCGGTGGTGGCCATCGTCAGGGATGGGGTCGAGGTAGACTCCGCGGTCGCCGGCGACTCGGTCGGGGTGATCACGGAAACGACCCCCTTCTACGGCGACTCCGGGGGGCAGAAGGGCGATGTGGGGATCATCTCCACCGGCAATGCCCATCTGGAGGTATGCGCCACCAGCCGTCCCTACCCCGATCTGATCGTGCACCATGGCGTGGTGAAGGAGGGGGCGCTCAAAAAGGGGGACGCCGCGGACCTGAAGGTGGCCCAGACCACCCGGAACGCCACGGCCCGCAACCATACCGCCACCCACCTGCTCCAGTCGGCACTGCGCCAGGTCCTGGGCGATCATGTCAAACAGGCCGGGTCGCTGGTCTCCGCCGATCGCCTGCGCTTCGACTTCACCCATTTCTCGGCCATGACCGCCGACGAGATCTGCCGGGTCGAGGACATGGTCAACGCCTACATCATGGGCAATGACCAGGTGGTCACGAACCAGATGCAGATAGCGGAAGCCATCGAGGCCGGAGCTACGGCGCTCTTCGACGAGAAGTACGGCGACACGGTGCGTGTGGTCAAGGTCGGCGACGTCAGTATGGAGCTGTGCGGCGGCACCCATGTGCGCGCTGCCGGGGATATCGGATTGTTCAAGGTCGTCGCCGAGACCGGCATCGCCGCCGGGGTGCGCCGCATCGAAGCCCTGACCGGCACCGGAGCCCTTGCCTTTGTCCGGCAGATGGAGGATGAACAGCGGGCCATGGCCGCGCTGCTCAAGGCCGAGGGGGGTAACCCCCTGGAACGGCTTGAACGGCTCCTCGCCCGGCAGAAGGAGTTCCAGCGGGAGATCGAGGCCCTGCAGGGCAAGCTCAACGCCGCCGCCTCGGGCGATCTGCTCGCGCAGGTCGTGGAGGTGCAGGGCATGAAGCTTTTGGCCGTCAAGGTGGCGGTGGAGGATGTCAAGGCGCTGCGCGATCTCTCCGATACGTTGAAAGACCGTATTGGCGAGGGGGTCGTGGTTCTGGGCGCCGCCATCGGGGGCAAGGCCAACCTGCTGGTGGCGGTCACCAAAGGCCTGATTGCCACCGTAAAGGCCGGTGATATAATTAAGCGTCTGGCGCCTCTCATCGGAGGCAGCGGGGGGGGGAAACCCGAGTTGGCCCAGGCCGGCGGGTCCCAGCCCGAAAAGCTCGAAGAAGCCTTGTCTGCCGCCGCACAGATGCTGTCGGAGCTGGTGGGGTCATAATCTGAACAGGATGGACAGGTCGCGGAATGACTTTGCAGATGCTGCATAACGGGGACTCCCCGTCGTCGGACAGGCCGGAAACGGTCCTGATCGTGGATGATGAACGGGTTATCCGCGAGTTGTGCGAAAAGGTCCTCAAGGAGTATCATATCCTTCAGGCCGGCAGTTGCGCAGAGGCGCTGCAAATCTACCAGAAGGAACATTGCGACCTGATCCTGACCGATGTGATGATGCCGGGTGGGTCGGGTATCGACCTGCTCAGCCAGGTGAAGACGCTGGACCCCAACGCGGTTGTGGTCATCATGACCGGCTTTTCCCAGAAGGAGATTATCCTCAATGCCCTCAGGGAGGGAGCGGACGATTTCATCAACAAACCCCTCAACCTGTTGCAGCTCCGGACCGCCGTGGAAAAGTCCCTGGCCAGAAAACGGCTCAGGGAGGAGTTAGCCAGCCTCAAACGGCTCGATCGCTTCAAAAGCAACTTTCTCTCGCTGATTTCCCACAAACTGCGCACCCCGATTACCGCGATCTCGCTCTTTCTACAGAATGTGGAAAAGGGGATCTACGATCAGAACGACCAGGGTTTTCACCAGAATATCAAGCTCGTCAATAACGAGGCCGAGTATCTGGGGCGTCTGGTGTCGGACCTGCTCTCCTTCAGCAAGGTCATGGAGGGGCGTGAGGGGCTGAACCTGGAACCGTGCGACCTGAACAGCATTCTGGTGGAGGTCATAGGGGGAACGCAACGCAAAGAGGGGATCGAAACCGAGTTCAACCCATCGCCGCTGCCCGTACTGCGGCTTGACCGGGGGAAGATTACCTTCGTCTTTCAGCAGGTCATTGAAAACGCCTACAAGTTTTCCGGCGAAACCGGGCATGTGTCCATCACGTTGCGCACCACCGGAGACGCCGTGCACGTGGTTGTCGCCGATACCGGCATCGGCATCCCCCGGGAGGAGTTGTCCAAGGTGTTCGAGAAGTTCTATCAAGCCGACCCGGATAATGCCGGTCAGGTGCGGGGCTTCGGTCTGGGGCTGTTCTACGCCCGCGAGTTTGTGCACCAGCATGGCGGCTCCATTACGATCGACAGCGAGCCCCAGCGGGGAAGTACGGTTACGGTGACGTTGCCGCTGCAATAACCTTTTGCAGGCTGTTGAAAAACTATTGCGGAGAGCCGTCTGCGGCGTTGCGCGGTACTCGCAACAGAGGCATAACTGGCTGTTATGCCTCGGCTGCTCCGTTCCGGGCGCCTGGCATCCGGCCTTCCTCATGACGTTTTTCAACAACCTGTTTGAGATTTTGCCCGCTTTACGGTAAACTGCCACCTTTCCGGTCGGCAGTTTTATTTTTAGGGGATCAAGGTACGGCTCTATGATGATGGAAGACCTGATAGGGAAGGCCAATACGCTGATGGAGGCGCTGCCGTACATCAGGCGTTTTTCGGGAAAGACCTTTGTCATTAAATACGGCGGTCATGCCATGGCGGACGAAAGGCTGAAGGCCTCGTTCGCCCTGGATGTGATCATGCTCAAGTCCCTGGGGATCAACGCGGTCATCGTGCACGGCGGCGGCCCGCAGATCAACCAGACCCTCAAGCGCTACGGGATCGAGTCCGAGTTTGTCCGCGGCATGCGGGTCACCGACGCCGAAACCATGTCGGTGGTGGAGATGGTGCTGGTGGGCCAGGTGAACAAGGAGGTCGTCGGCTACCTGAACCATCACGGCGGCCGGGCCGTCGGGCTTTCCGGCAAGGACGGCACCCTGCTTTTGTCCAAGAAGCTGCTTCTGGAGGCCAAGGCGGAGGACGGCTCCCGCGAGTTGGTGGACATCGGCTATGTGGGGGATGTGGTCAAGGTCAACACCGACCTGATCAGGACCCTGGAGAGCGGGAAGTACCTGCCGGTGATCGCCCCGGTGGGGGTCGGACCGGAAGGGGAGAGCTACAACATCAACGCCGACCTGGTGGCCGGCCGGGTGGCGGCCGCCTTGAACGCCGAGAAACTGATCCTGTTGACCGATATCGAGGGGGTCAAGGACAAGAACGGCACGCTTCTGGGCAGCATCGCCGTGGCCGACATGCACCGCCTGATCGAGGAAGAGGCCATTACCGGCGGCATGATCCCCAAGGTGGTCTGCTGCGCCGACGCCCTGAACGAAGGGGTCAAAAAGGCCCATATCATCGATGGCCGGGTGGAGCACGCCGTGTTGCTGGAGATTTTTACCGACGGCGGCATCGGCACGGAGATCGTGAAGTGAAAAGCGCCTTTTCCGCCATGCCGGCGTTGATCTTCGGTCCTCCTCGTGCGGCGTAGCGCTGCTACGCCTCCTCGTCATCCCTTGATCGCCTTGGCCTGACGAAAAAATCGCTTTTCATAGATTGGAAACGCAATGAACACACAACAATGGATAGAAAAGTCGGACAAATACATCATGAGGACCTACGGACGCTACCCCATCGTGCCGGTCAAGGGGCAGGGGTGCCGCCTGTGGGATGCCGACGGCAAGGAATACCTTGATTTCCTCGGCGGAGTCGCGGTCAACAACCTGGGGCACTGCCATCCCGCGGTCGTCGCTGCCTTGCAAAAACAGGCCGCCGAACTGATCCACTGCTCCAACTATTACCAGATCCCGCAACAGATCGAACTGGCCGAGTTGTTGTGCAGCCATTCCTTTGCCGACAAGGCCTTTTTCTGCAACTCCGGGGCAGAGGCCAACGAGGCGGCCATCAAGCTGGCCCGCAAGTATAGCCGCGACAAGTTCGGCCCCGAACGCTACGAGATCATTACCGCCGCCGAGTCGTTCCACGGCCGCACCATGGCGACCGTTTCCGCCACCGGCCAGGAGAAGGTGCAGCGTTTCTTCGATCCGCTGCTGCACGGCTTCAAGCACGTCCCCTTCGACGATGTCGCCGCCCTGGAGGCGGCCGTCACGCCCAACACCTGCGCCGTCATGCTGGAGCCGATCCAGGGGGAAGGGGGCGTCAATATGCCGTCACCCGATTACTTCCGGGAGGTGCGGCGCATCTGCGACCAGCACGGCCTGATCCTGATCTTCGACGAGGTACAGGTGGGCATGGGGCGTACCGGCAAACTCTTCGCCTACGAGCACTTCGACGTGCTCCCCGACATCATGACCCTGGCCAAGGCCCTGGCCGGCGGTGCGCCCATCGGCACCATGCTGGCCCGGGACGAGTTTGCCGCCGCCTTTGTGCCCGGCACCCACGGCTCCACCTTCGGCGGCAATCCGCTGGTCTGCGCGGCGGCCATCGCCACGGTGCACACCATCCTGGAAGAGGGCATCCTCAACCACACCGAGGAGATCGGCGAGTACCTGCTGGGCGAGTTGGCAGCCCTGGGGAGGAAGTATCCCTTTGTCAAGGAGGTGCGCGGCATCGGCCTGATGATCGGCATGAGCCTGACGATCCCCGGCGCCGAGATCGTCAAGAAGGGGCACAGCCGCGGCCTGCTGCTCAACGTGACCCATGATACGGTGCTGCGTTTCGTGCCGCCCTTGGTGGTCACCAAACAGGAAATAACACAAATGATAGCGATCCTCGACGGCATTCTGGCCGAGGTCGGGGCATAAACGGAGGAGAGAATGGCGCGGCACTTTCTGGCGTTGCACGATTACGACAAGGCAGAACTCGACGGCATGCTGACCCTGGCGCGGGAGCTGAAGGAGAAGCAGAAACAGGGCGTCCCCCACCGGCTTCTGGACGGCAAGGCCCTGGCCATGATCTTCGAGAAGTCCTCCACCCGGACCCGCATCTCCTTCGAAGTGGGGATGTTTCAACTGGGCGGCCACGGCCTCTTCATCTCCAACCGGGATTCCCAGATCGGGCGCGGCGAGCCGATCAGGGATACGGCCCGGGTCATGTCCCGCTACTGCGACGGCGTGATGATCAGGACGTTCGGCCAGGAGATCGTGGATGAATTCGCCCGCTACGCCTCCGTGCCGGTCATCAACGGTCTGACCGACCTGTTCCACCCCTGCCAGATCATGGCCGACCTGCTGACGGTCCTGGAACACAAGCGCACCTACGAGGGGCTCAAATTCGCCTGGGTGGGGGACGGCAACAACATGGCCAACACCTGGATCGAGGCGGCGGCCATCTTCGGCTTCGACCTGGCCCTGGCCTGCCCGGCCGGTTACCGGCCTGACCAGGCGGTGCTGGCCTGGGCCGATGCCAAGGCCCCAGGCAGGATCACCGTGACGGACGACCCGAAGGCGGCGGTCAAGGATGCCGACGTGATCAACACCGATGTGTGGGCCAGCATGGGGCAGGAGTCTGAGCAGAAGGAGCGGGAACGGGCCTTTGCCGGTTACTGTCTGGACGACGCCCTGCTGGCCCTGGCCAAGCCGGACGCCATCGTCCTGCACTGCCTCCCCGCCCACCGTGGCGAGGAGATCGCCGACTCGGTCATCGAAGGGAAGAACTCGGTGGTCTGGGACGAAGCGGAGAACCGGCTGCATATACAGAAGGCGATCATGGCCACACTCATGGGGTAGAAGCGCCGCTTTTCCGCCATGCCGGCGTTGCCCTGCGGGAACTCCTTGTGCGACGTGGCGCTGCCACGCCTCCGCGGGTCCCCTTGGGCGCCTTGGCCTGACGAAAAATCGACGCTTCTTTGGGGAATTTATATAGGGGGTAGAAACACCGCTTTTCCGCCATCTCGGCGTTGCCCTGCGGGAACCCCTTGTGTGATGTGGCGCTGCCACGCCTGCACTGATTTCCCTTGGCACCCTGGCCTGACGAAACAGCGACGTTTTTTGGGATATTCATACTAATCCGTTAAAGGAGAAGCACATGGCAAAAATTCAGAAACAGGAAATCAAGAAGATCGTCCTGGCCTACTCGGGCGGCCTGGATACCTCCATCATCCTCAAATGGCTCAAAAACGAGTACGGCTGCAAGGTCGTCGCCTTTTCGGCCGACCTGGGGCAGGGCGACGAACTGGCGCCGATCCGCGAGAAGGCCCTGGCCACCGGCGCCGACAAGGTCTACATCGACGACCTGCGGGAAGAGTTCGTGCGGGATTTCGTATTCCCCATGTTCCGCGCCAGCGCCATCTATGAGGGGCATTACCTGTTGGGGACCTCCATCGCCCGGCCGCTGATCGCCAAGCGCCAGATGGAGATCGCCGCCAAGGAAAAATGCGATGCCGTCTCCCACGGGGCCACCGGCAAGGGGAACGACCAGGTCCGTTTCGAGCTGGCCTACTACCACTTCAACCCGGCCATCAAGGTCGTGGCCCCCTGGCGCGAATGGGACCTGAACAGCCGCCAGGCCCTGATCGAATACGCCAAGAAGAACGGCATTCCGATCCCGGTCACCAAGAAGCGCCCCTGGTCCTCCGACCGCAATATGCTCCACATCTCCTTCGAGGGGGGCATCCTGGAGGATACCTGGGCCGAGGCGCCCGAAGAGATGTACGTGCTGACCACGTCGCCGGAAAAGGCCCCCAACAAGCCGCAGTACGTGGAGATCGAGTTCAAGAACGGCAACGCCGTGGCCGTGGACGGTGAGCAGATGACGCCGGCCCAGTTGCTGGCACACCTCAACTTCCTGGGCGGCCAGCACGGCATCGGCCGGGTGGACCTGTTGGAAAACCGCTCGGTGGGCATGAAATCCCGGGGCGTGTACGAGACCCCCGGCGGCACCATCCTGCGCGAAGCCCACTCGGCGGTGGAGCAGATCACCATGGACCGCGAAGTCCTGCGCATCCGCGACAGCCTGATCCCCGAGTACGCCCGGCAGATTTACGGCGGCTACTGGTTCTCCCCCGAGCGCCAGATGCTCCAGACCCTGATCGACGATTCCCAGAAGTGCGTCAACGGCGTGGCCCGCGTCAAGCTGTACAAGGGCCTCTGCCGCACCGTGGGGCGCAAGTCCGATACCGACTCGCTCTTCAATCTGGATTTCGCCACCTTCGAGAAGGACCAGGTCTACAACCAGGCCGACGCCGAAGGCTTCATCAAGATCAATTCCCTGCGGCTCAGGATCAGGTCGCTGATGCAGGCCAACCGGAAGAAATAGGGTTTCCGGTACAGGATGTCTGTTGGATACGAGGGGGCATGCTATGGTATGCCCCTTTTCTCTTCTTGTGTTGACCCTCCCGCGCCGTCCGCTGTCCTCCCAAAGCTCCCTCCGCCGAGTTTGATGAGTCTTGGAACTTTTAACTCTGAACCTTGAACTATCTATCCCTTTCCGTCTGTACTCCAATATAAAAATATTTGTATCGAAATGATATAATTAGAAAAATTTGGCAGTGTCATTTCTGCTGTTTTCTGTGTTAAAACGGGAGGATGGAAAGAATAGTCGAAGAGTGTTGATTTTATTAACACTTTGAAATTGCGTTGAAAATTGTGTTTTTGTCATGTAGAAAAGGAGACGAGCGTGTTTGTGGAGTTTTTTTCGTGTAGTTACAGGCTGGGATTAAATTAGGCAAAAGGCTGGTCTTGAGGCATCAGGAATGTTTCATTCTTTCATGCCTGCCCCTGAAGCCCTCCATGGTTTTAACCGGTCAATAACGAGTTGAACCATAATTGATAACCGATGAGTTAAGGAGGACAGAGTGGCGCAGCTTACAAAAGAAATAATCCTTAAAGAATTCGAACTATTTTCAATTGGTATCGGTGGTATCGGTGGTTGGTTAACGCCAGATACAGACGAAGTGGTATTTACTCGTTTATGTAAAATAGATAAAGAACCGCTAACAAAAGTCCAATTCAACCAATTGCTAGTTCTGGGGCACGAGGCCCCAGTAAGTGATGATTTCTACGATTACTATTGGCTATCGTGCCCCAATCTTCACCCTTATGATGTCGAGAAATTACCTGGATTCCAGTCCACATGGTTCAATGAACAGAGGCATATTGTCTCTTTAGAACACCTCAAATGGGGGCTTTACCGATTGTTCACTGATGGCATGTTGTGGTTTGGAAACGTTCGTCAAGCATTTAGAACTTTACGAAATATGTCGAAGGAAGAGCTTAACACATTCTATCTTGAACTTTGTTTAGACACAGAAAAAATCAAAGGCCGCGGTCCGGCACTTTCGTTAAATGATATTCCCAAAGACCATAGATATCTCATTTCAGAAATGGCCTGTAAATCATACGGAGATAAACAGGGCTCCCCCGGTGAACTAAAAAAGGCCCTGATTCAAGCCTACAAAGATCATCAGAAAAGTGGTGGTGGCACAACGACCATAAAGAGCCTTTTAAGCGGGAAAGTAATTACTGATCGTTATGTCGATATGCAGCAAGGTTTTGTATTTTCTGCTGATGAGCTATTGGATCAGCCACTTGAATCACAGAATGATCTTGAGCAACGGTATGAATCAGTAGCCCACCACTTTTTCCAAGCAAGGCAATCAGCACTTGTAAATACACGCTATTACCTTTCGATGGTTAGTGAACTTGATGTCTACGTTGCTACCAGCATGCGTACCCGCCAAGATTTTAGGAATATGGCTTCTGCATGCGAAACAATTTTTGGGGATGAGCGCCTGAAACAACTTCAACTTCGATATTTTGACCCAACCTTAAGCGCTGCAGAAGGCCATGAGGACAAAGGTTTAATTGAATGTCTAATGGTAAAGTGTGCAAAAGTGCTTGTTTACTGCGCCGGTGAAAAAGAAAGTTATGGCAAAGATGCGGAAGCTGCTATGGCGCTGAGTCAAGGCAAGCCAGTAATTTTTTATTGCGACCATGAACAACGAAGTAGTTTTTATCGGGATGTCCACCCTCTCAGTCGGTTGATTGATTTCAAAAGTGGCGCGGCGGTTGGGGCAATGGTCACAGATTCTATTTCTGATGTTTCAGAACTTTTGTACCGCATATTTCATAACAAAATGGAATATCGGTTGGAACAAGTAAAGCCTGGCAATATACGCCTTAAAGAGGCGTTAACTGATTCAGTAGTACGATTGCAGTCAGGTGATCGCCTATTGAGTGAAACGTTTTGGAATCACTATCATGGTGCCTTCCCTAAAATTTCAGCTTAAAAAAGAGGGGGGCAGAAATGAACGTTGCCCGTTTGACTAGCAGCATATCTACAAAACGAACTGTAAGAAGAGAAGAAAAGAATAATAAAGTAAAATCATGTATTTCAGAAAAAGAAATTCTTGATATTGCCTGGAAATATTTCCAACAACATGCGTCACAGCGTATTTCTTATTTTAATTTTTTTGTTTTGTTCTCATCATTTATGACAACAGGACTAATAACTACATTTCATCCGCAATTCAGAGCTCACGCAGTAGGTGTTGCTATAGGGTTTATGCAAGTATTTTTGTCATTTATATTTTGGAAGGTTGACGAAAGAAACAAATTTTTAACAAGGATAGGTGAAAATGCAATAAAAGAAATTGAAAAAAAATATGAACTTGAAGGGTGCTGCCAACATAACCCACATCCAATCCAAATGTTTTTGCATGAAGTAGCACAAACTGAAAATGTATTAAACGACCAAAAAAATGTACCATTTTTGAAAAAACAGATAAGCCATTCAAAAAGTTTTAATATGATATTCGTCGTTTATGCTTTTGTTGGCTTCTGCGGTGCTTGCTTCGCGATATATTCTCATTATAACCCTCCATCGCTGATGCAGAGCAATTCAATAAATTTCTCGGGGAATTTACCTGCCAGCGCCCGAATATCTGTATTTGTCAATAGCTCTTCTTTGCGAGGAGCAACTCCGGATAAGACCAGTGTAGTAGAAAAACGCTCTATCAGTGCCAACAGCACATCAATCAATAGAACTACAACCACAAAAACGAAGATTCTACCAGGTAAATACTCTTGTCCTCAGCCATCCAAAGAGGTCTGCCCTCAACCTCCGAAAGTGGTCTGCCCCTGACATGAGAATAAGTGAACTGAGAGGGCCCAACCAGGCAGAGGCACCGGCCTTAAAACCGCCGGTGTTCTCCTCAGCCGTTGCATGAACAACCTGCGGGGTCTGCCCTTGACACAGGACAAAAATGAAAATGGGAAATAAATGCGAGGTTCCAACCAAACGGGCAGACCGATGAACCCGGTCAACATCTGGTCCGTTGGCAACCGTTAAGGGTTGAAGCCGTTGGGCAAAATTGTTTGACTGTAAATACAAATGTATTTACAATTAGGCTATATGAAATACGAGTGGGATGAGGTCAAAGGCCATCGGGAAATATAAGGATAATTTCTCTACGAAAGGCAAACAGCCGTGAAAAAGCAAGATTTGAAAAAACAATCAAAAACTGATTGGGCGCGGATTGACGCCATGACGGACGAGGATATTGACTATGCCGACATCCCGGAACTAGGCGACGATCTTTTTGAACAGGCCACCTTTGTTCCCGCCAAACAGCTTGTAACGATCCGGCTTGATGCTGATGTTGTGGCATGGCTTAAAAGGAACGGGAGAGGCTACCAGACCCGCACCAACAAGATTCTTCGCACCGTCATGGAATCGCAGGAGAAGTCAGCAAAGAAAAGAGCCAGTGTAACCAGGTGAGTCTCGCAATATTCCGTTGCCCACCATCAAAACCCCCGAAGACTCTCCGCTTTGATTTTGTCCATTTTTCACGTATAGTAGCGCCCGACATCAACTTTACTCCCAAATACGAGGAACCGAGATACCATGTCCAAAGACAAGCTGTGGGGCGGCCGCTTCACCCAGCCCACCGATAAGTTCGTCGAGGAGTTCACCGCCTCGATCCAGTTCGACAAGCGCCTCTATCATCAGGATATCCGGGGCTCCATCGCCCACGCCCGCATGCTGGGCAAACAGGGGATCATCCCCATGGAGGATGTGGAGCAGATCGTCCACGGCCTGCAGCAGATCCTGCAGCAGATCGAGGCCGGCGAGTTCGACTTCTCCATCGCCCTGGAAGATATCCACATGAATATCGAGGCCAGGCTCTCCGCCAAGATCGGCGAGGCGGGCAAACGCCTGCATACCGGCCGCTCGCGCAACGATCAGGTGGCCCTGGATATCCGCCTCTACCTGCGAGACGAGATTGTGGATATCGCCACCTATCTGGATCTGCTGATCGACGCCCTGTTGGGGCAGGCCGAGGCGAACCTGGATGTGATCATGCCCGGCTTCACCCATCTGCAGACCGCCCAGCCGATCCTGTTCAGTCACCACCTGATGGCCTATGTGGAGATGCTTACGCGGGACAAGGGGCGCATGGAGGATTGCCTGAAACGGGTCAATGTCCTCCCCCTGGGAGCCGGCGCCCTGGCCGGTACGACCTTTCCCATCGACCGGGAGTACGTGGCCGAGCAACTGAACTTCCCCGCCATTACCCGCAACTCTCTGGACTCGGTCTCGGACCGGGATTTTGCCCTGGAGTTCCTGGCCGCGTCATCGATCCTGATGATGCACCTGTCTCGCTTTTCCGAGGAGTTGATCCTCTGGTCCACCAGCGAGTTCAGGTTCATCGAATTGTCGGACGGCTTCTGCACCGGTTCGTCCATCATGCCCCAGAAGAAGAACCCGGACGTGCCCGAACTGGTCCGGGGCAAGACCGGCAGGGTCTACGGCAACCTGATGGCGCTCCTGACGGTGATGAAGTCTTTGCCGCTGGCCTACAACAAGGACATGCAGGAGGATAAGGAGCCGCTTTTCGACACCATCGACACGGTCAAGGGGAGCCTCAAGATCTTTGCCGACATGATCAGGGAGATGCGGATCAACGGGGAGACCATGCGCCGTGCCGCCGGTTACGGTTTTTCCACCGCCACCGACGTGGCCGACTACCTGGTGCGCAAGGGGCTTCCCTTCCGCGACGCCCATGAGGTGGTGGGGAAGGCGGTGGCCTACTGTGTGGAGAACGAGATGGACATCACCGATCTCTCCCTGGCCGAATGGCAACTGTTTTCGGCCAAGGTCGACAATGATATCTTCGCGGCCATCACCGTCGAGGCCAGCGTCAATGCCCGCAATGTCCCCGGCGGCACCGCCAGGGCGCGGGTTGAGAGCGAAATTCGCGCCGCGCGAGAGGGAAAGTAGCGTCCGATGTATTGTGATTTTTTCGGATTCACCGAAAAGCCGTTTACGATCACGCCCAATCCCCACTTTATCTACCTGAGCGGCAACCATCGGGAAGCGTTTGCCCACCTCTTGTACGGCATCGACAGTCATGCCGGTTTCATCGCCATGACCGGCGAGGTGGGAACCGGCAAGACCACGGTGCTGCGTACCCTGTTGTCGCAACTGGACCCGGAAAAGTACAAGAGCGCCCTGATCTTCAACCCCTGTCTTTCGGGCGAGCAGCTCCTGGCCAGCATCTGCCGCGATTTCGGCATCGAGGCCGCCGAGAAGAACAGTTTTGCCTACCTGGAGGCCCTCAACCGTTACCTGCTGGAGCAGAATGCCGCCGGCCGCACCCTGGTGCTGGTCGTCGATGAAGCCCAGAACCTGGCACCGGAGGTCCTGGAGCAGGTGCGCCTCATCTCCAACCTGGAGACGGAGCGGGACAAGCTGATCCAGATCATCCTGGCCGGGCAGCCCGAGCTCGACGACGTCTTCAACCGCCACGACCTGCGGCAGCTCAACCAGCGCATCACGGTCCGCTGCAGGCTGTCGCCCATGGGGCTGGACGACACGAAGGAGTATATCAGCCATCGCGTGAAGATCTCCGGAAGCCGCATCCCCCGTCTCTTCTCCCCTGGTGCGGTGAAACAGATCTACCGCTTTTCGGGCGGTATCCCCCGCCTTATCAACGTTGCCTGCGAACAGGCGCTACTCCTGGCCTGGACGCGGGAAAGCCTGACGGTAACGCCGGACATCGCCGCCCGGGTCATAGCCGAAGCAGGGGCCGTGGCCCCGCGTAGGGGATTGTGGGAACGAATCACCGGACTATTCTTCTCGGGAAAGTGAATAGAAATCTATGAGTTATATCCTCGATGCCTTGAAAAAACTGGAGAGCGAGAAGGAACGGAAGGCCCGCGGCAGCGGCATGATCAACATTGCCGGGGAACTGTTCAAAAACGGTCCGGCCCCCCAAAAGGAACGCAGGAACTGGCCCATTGTCCTGGGGCTTGTGCTGCTGGCATCGCTCATAACCTTCGGCGCGACCTTCCTGCTCCTGCATGGGGGCAAGGGGAAAAGGCATGCCGCTTCTCCAATTGTGATGCCCCCGCCATCGGTGACCCCTGCGCCGGCACCGCCGTTGCTTCCCGCCAAACCGGCGATGCCCGAGCCGCCGCCCGGTCCGCCTGCGGCGGTTGCTCCGCAGAAAGCCGCGCCACCTCCGGCACGGGTGCCGAAAGCCGTCAAGAAACCGCCCGTGCCCCGGCACCCTCCGGTTGCCCGGCCGGCACGACCTGTTGCACCGGCAGCCGAGGAAAACGCCCCCGCGGAGCCTGCCCGGCCCGCGGCCGCTGCCCTTGTCGCCGCTCCCGCCGATATCAAGGTGTCGGGCATCGCCTGGCAGGAACGTCGCGGTGCGTCCCGGGCGGTGGTGAATGGCTTCCTCCTGCGGGAGGGCAATACGGTCTCCGGCGCCAGGATTGTGGAGATCTTCCAGAACAAGGTCCGTTTCAGTTCAGGCACTGGCACCTTCGAAGTGTATCTGGTTGCCACCGGGTTGCCGGCAGCGCCGAAATAGATGGGTATCGAGGTTCGCGTGGGCATGCGCTTTCTGTTGCTTTTCATACTGTTTTCACTGCTTTCCGGGTGCGGGAAGAAGGGGCCGCTGCTCTATCCCGACATGCTGGTCCCGGCCGCTGTGACCGCCTTGACGGCAAACCAGAGCGGCGCCAGCGTCAAGATCGCCTTTGAGTTGCCGGATAAGGACATGGCCGGGCGTTCGCTGCGGGATCTGGCCGGCGTAAGCGTCTTCAAACGGGTGGAATCGTCGCTGCAACAACCCGATTGTCCCGCCTGCACCGATGATTTCCGACTGTTTCGCAAGCTCTATCTCGATCTGCCCGATGCCACCCAGATCTACGGCAACAAGGTGGTGCTCCTGGACAGCGAGACGCGCAGGAATACCGCCTACAGCTACTACGTCGTCCCCTTTGCCCGTGACAACTCCGTGGGGGCAAGCTCGGCGCCGGTACGCGTTCGGGTCACGCTGCAGCCGTTCCCCCCGGTGCTCCAGGTCCTGCCGGCACCCACGGAAATCAAGCTGGAATTCGTGGCCATTCCGCCCGAGGAAGGTTCCTTTGTGGGGTATAACCTCTACCGTACCGCCAAGAACGAGCCCATGCCCTATCTCCCGCTGAACAAGGAACCGCTTACGGGCACCACGTACACCGATTCGGGGCTGGAGCGCAAGACGGTCTACCGCTATGTGGTCAGGACGGTGGTGCGTATGCCGTGGGGTGGGGTCGCCGAGAGCGGGGCCTCCAACGAGGCGGAAGGGGCTTTGAAGGAAGAGGAATAATAGCAGGTTGTTGAAAAACAGCCATCTCGCCGCCGTCCTCGAAAGCCCTTTTGTGACTGAAGCCTTTGGCTTCACCCCTCGGGCGCCTTCGCGGTCCACTTTCACAAGTGAAAGTGTGCGACGTAGCGCTGCTACGCCTCCGCGGGGCTTTCTGCGGGTGCGACGATCTGACTATTTTTGAACAACCTGATAAGAGCGGGGTTGAAAGGTGAAAGAAACAGAAAAGGGCATCCCGCAGGGATGCCCTTTTTGTTACGCTACCGGTGCCGGAAAGATTACTTGGCGACGGTTTCGGCCAGCTTGGTGGCGATTTCTTTGTAGGGGTTGGCGAACAGGATGATCAGGCAGACAACCAGGGCGTAGATGGCCAGGGACTCGATCATGGCCAGACCGATCATCATGGTGGTCAGGATCTTGCCGGAAGCGCCGGGGTTACGGGAAACGCCTTCTACGGCGCTTTTAACTGCCAGACCCTGACCGATGCCGGTACCCAGGGTGCCCAGTGCCATGCCGATACCTGCTGCCAGAACGCACATTGTGAAAAAGCTCATTGTTACTTCTCCTCTCTTCTTATGGTAGTTATCCTAAACAGTATAGGATCTTATAAACTCTTCAAAGGCTGTTGAAAATTCAGGTTGTTCAAAGATAGTCAGATCGTCGCACCCGCAGAAAGCCCTGCGGAGGTGTAGCAGCGCTACGCCGCACAAAAGGGCTTTCGAGGACGAAGGCCTGATGGCTGTTTTTCAACAACCTCTTAGTGTGCCTCTTCCAGCGATCCCTGGATGTAGATCATGGCCAGGAGCATGAAAACAAAGGCTTGGATGAAGGAAACCAGCACGCCCATGAGCATCATCGGCAGCGGTACCAGAAAGGGGGCCAGTCCGAAGAAGATCATCAGCACCAGTTCATGGCCGTTCATGTTGCCGAAGAGACGCAGGGTGAGGGAAACCGGGCGGCTCAAGTGACCGATGACCTCGATGAAGAACATGACCGGGGCCAGCCAGGCGATGGGGCCCATGAAGTGTTTCAGGTAGTGCAGGCCGTGGTGCTTGATCCCGACCACATGGGTCGAGAGAAAGACGATCACGGCGCAGGCGGCCGTGGTGTTGATGTTGGCGGTGGGGGGAAAGAAACCCGGGATCAGGCCGGTCAGGTTGGAGACCAGGATAAAGATCGCCAGGGTGGCTATCAGCGGGAAGTAGGGACGGCCATGTTCGCCCATGGTCTCGACGATCATGTTTTCAATGCCGCCGACAACCACTTCCATGAAGTTCTGCAGGCCGCCGGGGATCGCTTTGAGCGCCGACGTGGCCAGTACGGAAAGTACCAGCAGCAGCACGATGATCAGCCAGGTGTAGGCGATGGCATCGGCACTGGCCTCGTTGAGATGCAGCGGCGCCAGCAGGTTGCGGAAAAACTCGAGAAACAGTAAAGGATGAACCATGGAGCTAACCTCCCGTGCGCAAGGCACTATATAATGAAAGTGCAATTATGTTGGCAACGATAACGGACAATCCCACCAGCAGCCCTGCCAGCGAGAACCATCCCGAAGTGATGATGACATACAGTACCAAGCCGGTGACGGCCATGCGGCCCACGAACCGGATTTGGGCGTACAGATTCGGTTTGACCGGCATCAGGCCGAGGATGCGCTGGAGCACGTTGCGCAGCCAGGCAAAATTACAAATGGCAATGATGCCGCCTGCCAGGATGCCCATCCCGGCCTTGGCCGAAAAGAGGGCGAATCCCCCGATGCTCAGAACCGCCAGCAGGGCCAGGCTCCCTTTGATGATGACGGCGAAGAGGTTATCTTCGTTGATCGCTGTCGTCATCTCTGCGGATCTCCCTGCCGGCTATCACGTAAATATTCTTGAAACCGGCCGCAATCCCGATAAACAAAAAGATATAAAAGAACCACGGCTTGGTGCCAAGCCACCGGTCGAGCGCCAGGCCGGACCAGACACCGATCCCGATCGCCAGGACGACCGAGATGCCCATGCTGGACACCATGGACAGGCTCTTGAGCAGATCGCGTTTGTCACGATCCATGGTCAGAACCCCCGTCCGAAGTTGATACCAAAATCGATATTCCTTAGCATGGCAGCGTTCGTAATGTCAAACAAAATAACAGAATAACGTTTGACCTAGGCGATGAGCCGGAAGCATTTAGCCGCGGCGGCGATGGTTTTTTCGATATCGGCATCGCTGTGGGCGGCCGACACGAATGCGGTCTCGAACTGGGACGGCGCCAGGTAGATCCCTTCATCCAGCATGGCCAGGAAGTATGTGGCGAACGCCCTGGTGTCGCAGGCGGAGGCGGTCGGCCAATCGTGGACCTCGTTCTTGCTGAAGAAGGCGCAGAACATGCTGCCGACCCGGGTGGAATAGATCGGATAGCCGGCTGTCTTGGCGGCCGCGGCGATGCCCTCCGCCACCTGGCGGCTCTTCTCTTCCAGCTTTTCATAGAAGCCGGGCTGTTTGAGCAGCGTAAGGGTCGCGATGCCGGCCGACATGGCCAGCGGGTTGCCGGAGAGGGTGCCGGCCTGGTAGATGCCGCCGGACGGAGAAAGTTTTTCCATGATTTCGCGCTTGCCGCCAAAGGCGCCCACCGGCAGGCCGCCGCCGATGATCTTGCCCAGGGTGGTCATGTCGGGGGTGACGCCGAACAGGGACTGGGCGCCGCCGTAGGCCACCCGGAAACCGGACATGACCTCGTCGAAGATCAGGATGATCCCTTCGTTGGTGCAGATCTCGCGCAGCCCTTCCAGGAAACCCTCACGGGGGGGGATGGTCCCCATGTTGCCGGCCACCGGCTCCACGATGATACAGGCGATGGTGCCCTTGTTCTCGGCCACCAGTTTTCTGACCGAGTCGAGGGAGTTGTATTCCGCCGTCAGGGTGTGTTTGGCAAAATCGGCAGGCACGCCGGGCGAATCGGGCACGCCGAAGGTGGCCGCGCCGGAGCCGGCCTTGACCAGCAGGGAGTCTGCGTGGCCGTGATAGCAGCCGGAAAATTTGAGGATATTGTCCCGCCCGGTATAGCCGCGGGCCAGGCGGATGGCACTCATGGTGGCCTCCGTCCCGGAGCTGACCATGCGCACCATCTCTATGGAGGGGACGGCCTCGATCACCATGCCGGCCAGGACGGTCTCCTGCTCCGTCGGCGCGCCAAAGCTGGCGCCGTTGTCCATGGTCCTCTTGACCGCCTCGATCACCTGCGGGTGGCAGTGCCCCACGATCATGGGCCCCCAGGAACCGACGTAGTCCACAAAGGCATTGCCGTCTTCATCGTAGATGGCGCTCCCGGCCGCTTTTTTGATGAAAAGGGGGTCTGCTCCCACGGACTTGAACGCCCTGACCGGGCTGTTGACACCGCCGGGGATTGCTGCTTTGGCCTGCTGGAAGAGAGCGCTGGAACGGGTGTGGTTCATGGTGGAAGGACCCCTCATACTTTATTTTGAAATGAGCTTGCCAATGGGGTGTTTTGAATAGCACACCATCCTCGATTTTGTCAATCTCAAAGAAGGTTTTTTATTTTGATTTTAGTATGTTGGGGGTAATGGCGGGGTATTTTGCGCGGCCTGAGAAAGGGGGAAAAATCTGCTTGACAAAGAAAATCAAATAACCTATTTTGACAACGTTTTGTATACAGTATACCGCAAGTAATTAGGAGGGTTTCCGATGCTTGGTGCATATCTCCCCATACTTCTCCTGGTCATAGTCGCCGTGTTGTTCGGGCTGGTTTCCATCGTCCTGTCCTCGCTCATCGGCCAGAAGAAGCCTTCCCCCGTCAAGCTGGCTCCGTACGAGAGCGGCTGCACGCCGGTCGGAACGGCCCGGGAACGTTTCTCGATCAAGTTCTACCTGATCGCCATGTTGTTCATCCTGTTCGACATCGAGGCTGTGTTCCTCTATCCCTGGGCGATTCTCTATAAGAAGCTCGGCGTGTTCGGCCTGGTCGAGATGGGGACCTTTATCGTCATTCTCTTTGTCGGTTACATTTACGTCTGGAAAAAAGGAGCACTGGAATGGGAGTAGACAATCCGCTTGGCGACAACATCATAACCACGTCCCTGGATGCGCTCGTCAACTGGTCGAGGAAGTCGTCCATCTGGCCCATGACCTTCGGCCTGGCATGCTGCGCCATCGAGATGATGGCCGCCGGCGCTTCCCATTACGACCTCGACCGTTTCGGCATCATCTTCCGCGCCTCCCCCCGGCAGTCCGACTGCATCATCATCGCCGGCACGGTCACCAAGAAGATGCTGCCGGTCATCAAGACTGTCTATGAGCAGATGCCCGAGCCGAAATGGGTCATCGCCATGGGTGCCTGCGCCTGTTCAGGCGGAATCTTCGATACCTACAGCGTTGTGCAGGGGATCGATGAGGCGCTGCCGGTGGATGTCTACATCCCGGGCTGCCCGCCGCGCCCCGAGGCGCTCCTGTACGGTCTTATGAAACTACAGGATAAGATCATGCATGACAAGAACTCGTTTGGCTCCGCCATCGGCCTGGGTAACAGGATCGAGTCGGCTGCAGCGTAAGTCACCGGGTACACTGAATATATCAAATCCCAGACAAAGGGTTGAATGCCATGGCAGAGAACAATCGCGCAGTAGTCAAGTTGAAAGAGAAATTCGCCTCTTCCATCATCGAGGTCGTCGAGTTTCGCGGTGAAGTGACGGTAACGATCAAAAAGGAAGACCTTCTGGCCGTTCTTGCCTTTCTGAAGCAGGCCCTTCAGTACAATCTGCTCACCGACGTGACCGCGATTGACTATCTGGGCAAGAAGGAAGAGCGCTTCATGATGGTCTACCTGCTGTACTCCATCCCCAACAAGGATCGGCTGCGCATCAAGACGGCCGTTTCCGAGGCGGAGTGCCATATCGAGAGCGCGACCCAAGTCTGGGCTGCCGCCAACTGGCTGGAGCGTGAGGTCTACGACCTGTTCGGCATCACGTTCGACAACCACCCCGACCTGCGGCGCATCCTGATGACGCCCGACTGGGAAGGTTATCCGTTGCGCAAGGACTACCCGCTTCAGGGGCCGGACCGGGAACCCTATAAAGGCCGCCTGTCGTAAGTTCCCGCACCAACGTACTTCGTATCTACGATCATAGAAGAGGCGATATATGGCTACTACGGAAAAGATGACGCTGAATATGGGGCCGCAGCACCCCAGCACCCACGGGGTTCTCAGGCTCGTTCTCGAACTGGACGGCGAGGTGATCACCAAGATCACCCCGGACATCGGCTACCTGCACCGCGGGGTGGAGAAGCTCTCCGAGCACCGCACCTACCACCAGGTCCTGCCGCTGACCGACCGCCTCGACTACCTGGCCCCCATGCACAACAATCTGGGGTATATCCTGACGGTCGAGAAGTTGCTGGATATCCAGGTCCCGGAGCGGGCCCAGACCATCCGCATCATCATGGCCGAGTTGACGCGCCTCGAATCCCACTTGGTATGGCTTGCCACACATGCCCTCGATATCGGCGCCATGACGGTCTTCCTCTATGCCTTCCGCGAGCGCGAGGTCATCATGGAAACCTATGAACTGATCTCCGGCGCCCGCATGACCTCCAACTTCTTCCGCGCCGGCGGCCTCTCACAGGATGTGCCGCCCGAATTCGAGAAGAAGGTGCGCGATTTCATCGATGCCATGCCCGGTAATCTGGACCAGTACGAGGGGCTCCTGACCACCAACCCGATCTGGCTCAAGCGTACGGTCGGCAACGGCGTGATCTCCGCCGAGGACGCAATCGACATGGGCATTACCGGCCCGGCCCTGCGCGGTTCCGGCGTTGATTGGGACCTGCGCCGCGACAATCCCTATTCCGGGTACGAGAACTACCAGTTTCAGATCCCGGTGGGGGAAAAGTGCGATACCTTCGACCGCTACAAGGTGCGCCTGGTGGAGATGCGCGAGGCCTGCAAGATCGTCACCCAGGCCCTCGACCGGCTCAAACCCGGCCCGGTGCTGGCCGATTGCCCTCAGGTCTGTTACCCCCCCAAGGAAAACGTCTACAACTCCATAGAAGGTCTGATCCACCACTTCAAGATCGCCTCCGAAGGCTATCCCGTACCGGAAGGCGAAGTCTACCAGGGGGTTGAAAACCCCAAGGGCGAGTTGGGTTACTACATCGTCAGCGACGGCAGTTCCAAGCCCTACCGCATGAGGATCCGGCCGCCCTCATTCGTCAACCTCCAGGCCATCGAGAAGATGGCCAAGGGGGCCATGATTGCCGACTTGGTGGCTGTAATCGGAACGTTGGACGTCGTTCTTGGCGAAATAGACAGATAACTCCCGTAACGATTCAAAGGAGACGGCGCGAATGAGTGAAGCAGTTGCGCAACAGGCAGAAGAACAGGAACCGGAAGTAGACCTCTCCATAGCCGATAAGGTTATCGATAAATACATCGATCTGCCGGGCAACCTGATGCCGGTCCTTCAAGGGGTCCAGGATGCGTACGGGTATGTGCCCCGCAAGGTTGCCGACTATGTCGCCGAGCGGTTGAACGTCTACCCCAGCCAGATCTACGGCGTCCTCACCTTTTACGCCCAGTTTCATCTGAAACCCCGCGGCCGGTTCATCATCCGGGTCTGCGTCGGGACCGCCTGCCACGTTTCGGGCGCTCCGCGTATCGTTGAAACCTTCTTCGATAAACTGCACATCGGCCACGCCGAGACCACGCCGGACCTGCGCTACACCTTTGAAAAGGTCGCCTGCCTGGGCGCCTGCGGCATGGCGCCCTTGGCCATGGTCAACGATGACACCTTCGGCAAGATGACGGTCCAGAAGGTTGACGAGATAATTGCCGAATACAACCAGCGGCCGATGAAATAGAACCGACTCAACCATTCCAGCAGGGGACAAAGCGTTATGGGCGAAGCAATAAAAATTCTGATATGTCAAGGGACCGGCGGTATTTCGGCCGGTGCGAAAAAGGTTGAGGCGGAATTTCGCCGGGTGCTCCAGGAAAAGGGCGTTGACGCGGTGGTGGGCAAGCGTTGTGAGGTCATCCACACCGGTTGCCGCGGGCTGTGCGCCAACGACGTCCTGGTAGACATCATTACCGAAGAGCAGGGTCGGGTCACCTACGACTTCGTTCAGCCTGAAGAGGTCGAACAGCTCGTCAACGAGCATATCGTCGGCAAGACGGTCCTGGAAAAACGGAAGGCGAAACCGTACTACAACACGTTTGTCGATGCCCAGATGCGGGTCGTCATGTCCGGCTGCGGCCAGATAAACCCCGAGTCGCTGGACGCATTTCTCGGGGAAGACGGATTCAAGGCCATAGAAAAATGCATCACGACCATGAAGCCGGAAGAGGTCATCGAAGAGGTCAAGAAGTCCGGCCTGCGCGGTCGTGGGGGCGGCGGTTTCCCCACCGGCATGAAATGGTCCTTCTGCAAGGCCTCCCCGGGCGACCACAAATACCTGATCTGCAATGCCGACGAAGGCGACCCGGGCGCGTTCATGGACCGTTCGCTGCTGGAAGGCGACCCCTACTGCATCATCGAAGGCATGATGATCGCCGCCTACGCCATCGGCTGCGACTTCGGCTATGTGTATGTCCGCGCCGAGTACCCCCTGGCGGTGCAGCGCCTCCAGCGCGCCATCGACGACTGCTACGAACAGGGATACCTGGGGCAGAACATCAAAGGGTGGGGCCTCAACTTCGACATGCGCATCAAGATGGGCGCCGGCGCCTTTGTGTGCGGTGAAGAAACCGCCCTGATGGCCTCCATCGAAGGACAGCGCGGCATGAGCCGCCCCCGTCCGCCGTTTCCCGCCGTGCGCGGTCTGTGGGGCAAGCCGACCAACATCAACAACGTGGAGACCTTCGCCAACGTCCGGCATATCATCAACAAGGGCTCTGCCTGGTACGCCTCCCTCGGCACCGAGACCACCAAGGGGACCAAGATCTTCGCCGTTACCGGCAAGGTCAAGCACACCGGCCTGGTAGAGGTTCCGGCCGGTATGACCGTCCGTTCGGTTCTCTACGACGTGTGCGGCGGCATCCTCAATAATCGCAAGTTCAAGGCCGTCCAGGCCGGCGGCCCCTCGGGCGGCTGTATTCCCGGCGAGATCCTGGACACCCCGGTCGACTACGACTCCCTGATCAAGGCCGGCGCCATGATGGGTTCCGGCGGTCTGGTCGTCATGGACGAGACCACCTGCATGGTGGACGTCGCCCGCTTCTTCCTCTCCTTCACCAGGATGGAATCCTGCGGCAAATGTGTCCCCTGTCGCATCGGCCTGAAGGTCATGCTGGATATCCTGGAGCGCATCACCGAGGGGCGCGGCGAACCGTCCGACCTGGATACCCTTCTGGATCTGGGGACAGCCATCAAGAAGGCCTCTTTGTGCGGCCTCGGCCAGACGGCTCCCAACCCGATCCTCTCCACCATCAACTATTTCCGCCACGAGTACGAGGCCCACATCAACGACAAGCGGTGCCCCTCCAACTGCTGCAAGGAGTTGCTCCTCTGGCAGGTCGTGGAAGACAAGTGCGTCAAGTGCGGGGCCTGCAAGAAGGCCTGCCCGGTGGATGCCATTGTCTGGGAAAAGGGGCAGGTCGCCTTCCTGGACCAGGAAAAATGTACCAAGTGCAAGTCCTGTTATGACGCCTGCCGTTTCATGGCGATCGAATAGAACCGGTTTCTTACAGAGTCAAACTCACTGATAGAGGTTGAGATGGTAAATCTGACGATAGATGACAAGCAGGTTACGGCTCCCAAGAACTCCACCATTTACGATGCCGCCAAGATCAACGGGATCAAGATCCCGATCCTGTGCCACGACAAGAAGCTGAAACCCTTCGGCGCCTGTCGCATGTGCCTGGTGGAAGTGGAACAGATGAGGGGGCGGCAGGTTCCGGCCTGCACCACGCCGATCACCGAGGGCATGATCATCCGCACCTCGACCCCGGACATCATCAAGGCCCGCAAGATGGTGCTGGAACTCCTGCTGCTCAACCACCCCATCGACTGCCCGGTCTGCGATAAGGGTGGGGACTGCGATCTGCAGAATCTGACCTACGAATACAAGGTGAACGCCAACCGCTTCAGCGACGAGAAGTTTCACCACGAGATCGACTACAGCAACCCGCTGATCGAGCGTGACATGAACCGTTGCGTGTTGTGCGGAAAGTGCGCCCGCATCTGCGACGAGATCGTCTCCTTCGGTGCCCTGACCTTTATCAGCCGCGGTATCGAAACCAAGATCGGCTGCGAGTTCGAAGGCTCGCTCAACTGCGAGTTCTGCGGCTCCTGCGTCTCCGTCTGCCCGGTCGGTTCGCTCCTGGCCCGCCCCTTCAAGTTCAAGGCGCGCTTCTGGGCCCTCACCAATCAAAAGTCCGTGTGCGGGTACTGCGGCACCGGCTGCAACCTGACCCTGGGGGTCAAGGACAACAAGGTTCTGACCACGGTCTACGACGAGAACCAGGGGTTTCATAACGGCCAGCTCTGCTGCCGCGGCCGCTTCGGCTACCAGTTCATCAACTCGGACAAGCGCCTGACCACCCCGCTGGTGCGCAAGAACGGCTCCCTGACGGAGGCGACGTGGGACGAGGCCCTGGAACTGGTCGCCGCCCGTCTGAAAGACGCCGGCTCATCGGCTGCCGCCCTGGCCACGCCGCGCCTGACCAACGAGGAGCTGGTGCTGTTCAAGAGGCTGATGGAGACCGCCGGTTCGGCCAATTACGACCATTCGGCCGGTTATGCCCATGCCGCCCTGACCGAGGGCTTCGCCCGGAGCTTCGGGGCCGCGGCCTCACCGGCGACCATCCTGGATATCCAGAAGAGCGACCTGCTCCTGGTCATCAAGACCGATAGCTACGAGACCCACCCGGTGATCGGCTTCGAGATCAACATGGCGGTCAAGAACAAGGGCGTCAAGCTGAACATCCTCTCCGACAAGCGGGGCAAGCTCTCCAAGCTGCCCGACGCCCAGACCCTGGTGCATACCCCCGGCAGCGAGATCGCCGTTATCAACGCCCTGGCCAAGACGATCCTGGACGACAAACTGGCCGCCGGCACAGCCGCTGCGATCCCCGGTTACGCCGACCTGGAAAAGGCCCTGGCCGGTTTCACCCCCGAGGCGGTCGCCGGACAGAGCGGCCTTACGGCCAGCGCCATCAAGCGGCTTGCCAACGACTACGCCAAGGCCGAGAAGGCACTGATCCTGTTCCCCATCGGCAACGCCTACCCCGGTCACAACGCCGACCTGGCCAGCGCCGTGGCCAACCTGGCCCTCCTGACCGGCAAGCTCGGTACGGAGGGAAGCGGCGTCCTCTGCATGGCCGAGAAGAACAACAGCCAGGGTGCCGTGGACATGGGTTTCTATGCCACCAGCGGCCTGAATGCGGGCCAGATTATGGACGGCTGCGCCAGCGGCGCCATCAAGACCCTGTTCGTAGCCGGCGAGAACCCGGTGGTTTCCTACCCGAACCGAACCGCCATCTCGGCCGCTCTGGACAAGGTCGAGTTCCTGGTAGTTTCCGACCTGTTCATGACCGAGACTGCGGCCATGGCCGATGTGGTGCTGCCGGCCTGTTCCTTTGCCGAAAAGGAAGGGACCTTCACCAGCGTCGACCGCCGTGTCCAGCACATCAAGCCGGCCATTGGGAAGATCGGCCAAAGCCGCACCGATTTCGAGATCTTTGGGCAGCTGATCGCCAAGCTGGGCGGACAGGCCCCCGCCACGCCGGCGACGGTATTCGGCGAGATTGCGGCCTCTGCCCCGGGATACGCCGGCATGTCCTACGCTTCCCTGGGAGAGACGGGCGCCTTTGCGCCGGTTGCCGTCACGGCCGCATTCGTTGTGCCCAAGACGGTCGCTGTCGAACCGGTGGCGGGCAAATTGGCCCTGGTTACCGGCAGCGCCCTGTACCACAACGGCACCCTGTCCCAGTTCGGCGAAGGCCCCATGCATGTCTGCCCGGAAGGGTACCTGGAACTCTCCCGCACTGACGCCGCCAAGCTGAAGATCCAGGAAAACGACCTGCTGAACGTGGCCTCCGCGATCGGCTCGACCAAGCTGAAGGCCAGGATCACCCCGCGCATGCCCGAGGGGGTGCTGTTCAGCCCGTACCACTTCGGCGCGGCCGCCGTCAACCAGGTCTGGAGCGGCGCTCCGGTCACCTGGGTGACCGTGACCAAGTAGCCTGACACCAACGTTCTCGGACTTATTTCATACTCGCAAGAAAAGAGGGACAGATGGGAATCGAGATTTTAGGACTGCCGATGATGTACTACATCGCCATGGTCGCCAAGGTCCTTGTGGCATTTGTCTTCGTGCTCCTGACCGTGGCCTACGCCACCTACGCCGAGCGCAAGATCATCGGCCACATGCAGGTACGCCTTGGACCGATGCGCACCGGCTGGCACGGCCTGCTGCAACCGATCGCCGACGGGGTCAAGCTCTTCTTCAAGGAAGAGATCATCCCCTCCCAGGCGAGTACGTTCGCTTACCTTCTTGCGCCGCTGGTCGCCCTCATCCCGGCCTTTATCACCTTTGCGGTCATCCCCTTCGGCGGCGTCATCGAGGTGGGTGGCTACAAGATTCCGCTGCAGATCGCCAGCTACTTCGATACGGCCGCCGGCCGGGTCTTCGACATCAACGTCGGCGTCCTGTACATCCTGGCCATGTCCTCTCTGGGGGTGTACGGCATCGTCCTGGCCGGTTGGGCATCCAACAGCAAGTACTCCCTCCTGGGCGGCCTGCGCGCCTCGGCCCAGATGATCTCCTACGAGCTTTCGGCCGGTCTGGCCATCGTGTCGGTGTTCATGCTCTCCGGCACCCTGTCTCTCAACGAGATCGTCTCCCAGCAGTCCGCCTACAACGGGTTCAATTGGTTCGCCTTCAAACAGCCGTTGGCGGCGATCATGTTCTTCATCTGCTCCCTGGCCGAGATCAATCGTACCCCCTTCGACCTCCCCGAGGCCGAGACCGAGTTGGTATCCGGCTTCTGCACCGAGTACTCCAGCATGAAATACGCCATGTTCTTCATGGCTGAATACGCCAACATGGTGACGGTCTGCGCCCTGACCACCACACTCTTCCTGGGCGGCTGGAATGGCCCGATGGCCGTTGCCATACCCCTGCTCGGGCCGGTCTATTTCGTGGCCAAGGTCTATTTCCTGATGTTCGTCTGCATGTGGATTCGCGCCACGCTGCCCCGCTACCGCTACGACCAGCTCATGCACCTGGGGTGGAAGGTCCTGTTGCCGCTCTCCCTGTTGAACATCGTGGCCACCGGCATCATCGGCTACTTCATTAACTAAGAAGCATACGACACCACGTAATTCCAAGAACAAGGATGGAATCATGAATCCGATTACGCCGATCATAAATGGTCTGAGGATCACCCTGGAACACCTCTTCAAGAAGCCGGTCACCCTGCAGTACCCGACCGAGCGCCCCAAGGTCGCCCAGCGTTTCCGAGGGCTGCACGCCCTTAATGTCTCCCATGACAAGGCAAAGTGCGTGGCCTGCTACCTCTGCCCCACGGTCTGCCCGGCCAAGTGCATCACGGTAGAGGCGGGCGAGGACGCCAACCACGACAAGTATGCTGCCAGGTATGAGATCGACCTGTTGCGCTGCATCTTCTGCGGTTACTGCGTGGAGGCCTGTCCGGTGGACGCCGTCAGGATGACCGGCGAGTTCGAACTGGCCAACTACCATCGCTCGGACTTTGTCTATGACAAGGAACGCCTCTTAGAAAAGAAATAAAGGAGCAGTGCATGGAAACCCTTTTCTTCCTCATCATTACGCTGGTGGCCATCGTGTCGGCGCTTCTGGTGGTCACCTGCAAGAACCCGATCAACAGCGCCCTGGCGCTGGTAATGACCTTCTTCTGCCTGGCAACCTATTACGTCATGCTGGATGCTCCCTTCATGGCCGCCGTGCAGGTCATGGTGTATGCCGGTGCCATCATGGTCCTGATCGTGTTCACCATCATGCTGCTCAACATCAGGGTTGATGCAACCAAGAGGCACTCCCACAAGATCGTGCTGGGGTCCATCATCGGCTTCTTTACCCTGATCAACACCGCCTTCATCATCATGAGGAGCCGCGTCGCCATGCCCAACGGGCCGCTGACCGGCGAGATGATCCGGCAGCAGGGACACACCGAGCTGATCGGCCGTGAGATGTTCACCACCTTCCTGCTCCCCTTCGAGATCACCTCGATCCTGCTCCTGGTGGCCATCATCGGTGCGGTCATCCTGGCAAAGAAAAAACTCTAACAGAGGGCATATACAATGGAAAACCTGAACAGCTATCTCATCGTGAGCGCCATCCTCTTCTCCATCGGGACCATCGGCGTGCTGACGCGCAAGAATGCCATCGTCATCTTCATGTGCGTCGAACTGATGCTCAATGCGGTCAACCTGACCTTCGTGGCGCTCTCCCGTCACCTGGGCAACCTGGACGGCCAGATCTTCGTGTTCTTCGTCATGACCGTCGCCGCCGCCGAGGCTGCCGTCGGCCTGGCCCTGATGATCGCCTTCTACAACAACAAGGAATCCATCGACGTGGAAGACATCAATATCATGAAGTGGTAGCAGGTCGTCGCATCAACCGGAAAGTAGACAACGTTTAACGATTGCATAAAAGGAGTCTTACATGTTTGACAACGTATGGCTGATCCCGCTCTTCCCCTTCATCGGCTTCCTGATCAACGGCCTATTGGGGAAAAAGATCAAGAACGAGACCGTCATCGGCGGTATCGGCGCACTTGCCGTACTCTGTTCGTTCTTAGTTTCCTGCAAGACCATACTTGCTCTCCTTTCCTTGCCGGGTGAGGAACGGGTGGCCAATGTCAAGGTGTTCACCTGGATCACCTCGGGCAGCTTCAACGCCGACATCGCCTTCCTGATCGATCCGCTCTCCTGCGTGATGATCATGATCGTCACCGGCGTCGGCTTCCTGATCCATGTCTACTCCATCGGTTACATGCACGGTGAGGAAGGGTTCTACCGCTTCTTCGCCTACCTGAACCTGTTCATGTTCTCCATGCTCCTCCTGGTGCTGGGCAACAACCTGCTCCTGATGTTCGTCGGCTGGGAGGGTGTGGGCCTCTGCTCCTACCTGCTGATCGGCTACTATTTCCACAAGAAGTCGGCCGGCGACGCCGGCAAGAAGGCCTTCGTCATGAACCGCGTCGGCGACTTCGGGTTTCTGCTGGGCACCTTCACCCTCTACTGGTACATGGGACAGGCCCACAACGTCTGGACCATCAAGTTCACCGACCTGGCCGCCAACTCCCATCTCCTGCCCACCGGCGGCATCGTCACCGCGATCACCCTCTGTTTCTTCCTGGGGGCGACCGGCAAGTCGGCCCAGATCCCGCTCTACACCTGGCTGCCGGACGCCATGGAAGGCCCGACCCCGGTTTCAGCCCTGATCCATGCCGCCACCATGGTCACTGCCGGTGTCTACATGATCGGCCGCATGAACTACCTGTTCATCCGCTCGCCTGAAACCCTGATGGTCGTCGCCGTGGTCGGTGGATGTACGGCCCTGTTCGCCGCCACCATCGGCACGGCCCAGAACGATATCAAGCGCGTGCTGGCCTACTCCACCGTCTCCCAGCTCGGGTACATGTTCCTGGCCATGGGGACCGGAGCCTTTGCCGCCGGTATCTTCCACCTCATGACCCACGCCTTCTTCAAGGCCTGCCTGTTCCTCGGTTCCGGCGCGGTGATCCACTCCATGCACCATGCCCTGCACCACGTCCACTCCCATGACGACGCCCAGGACATGCGCAATATGGGCGGGTTGCGATCCAAGATGCCCCTGACCTTCCTGACGTTCCTGCTGGCGACCATCGCCATTGCCGGGATACCGGGCTTCTCCGGCTTCTTCTCCAAGGACGAGATCCTCTGGCAGGCCTTCTCCAACCCGCACCACGGCCAATTGAACTACCTGCTGTGGGGGATGGGCGCTCTGGCCGCCGGACTGACCGCCTTCTACATGTTCCGTCTGGTGTTCATGACCTTCTTCGGCGAATGCCGCATCACCCCCAAGGCCAAGGACCACCTGCACGAGTCCCCCATGGTGATCGTCATCCCCCTGATCGTGCTGGCCGCCCTGTCGGTGGTGGGCGGTTACATCGGCCTGCCCAAGGTGATCGGCGAACTGTTCGGCGGTATCCCCAACTATTTCGAGCACTACCTGGAGCCGGTCTTCAAGTATTCGGAAGAATATATGGCGCAGCATGCGGCCCATGCCGCCGAGCATAGCGCCACCCTGGAGTGGGGCCTGATGGGGCTGTCGGTCCTGGTCGCCCTCGTGGGCATCACTATCGCGTTCACCATGTACGTCAAGAACACGGAACTGCCCAAGCGGTTCGTGGCCACGTTCCCGGCACTGCACCGCGCCGTCTACAACAAGTGGTACATCGACGAACTGTACGACTACCTGTTCGTCAACCCCTGCAAGGCGCTGGGCCGCTTCCTCTGGAAAGGGTTCGACGTGGTGGTGGTTGATGGGGCTGTCAACGGCGTCGCCAACGTGGTGATGGCCTTCAGCGGTGTGTTCCGGTACATGCAGTCCGGCTATATCTACAACTACGCCTGGTCCATGGCCTTCGGTGTGGTGGTGATTCTCGGCTACTACGTCTTCAAGTAATCGTCACTTTGCAATTTGCATAAAGGAGCATGAATTCATGAGTAACCACCTACTGAGCTTGACGACATTCCTGCCGATACTGGGTGTCTTGCTGCTGCTGTTCATCCCCAAGGACAGCAAGGGGGTGCTGCGGGGCGTCGCCCTGGCGGTGACCGTGGTGACCTTCCTGGTGTCGTTGCCGATCCTGACCGGCTTCCAGACCAATGCCGAGTTCCAGTTTTTGGAGAACGTACCCTGGATTGCCGCCGGCCCATTCGTCATGCGCTACAATGTGGGTATCGACGGTATCAGCCTGTGGCTCGTCATCCTGACCACCTTCATCATGCCGCTGGCCGTGCTCTCCACCTGGACCGCCGTGGAGGAGAAGGTCAAAGAGTACATGATCTGTCTGCTGCTCCTGGAAACCGGCATGCTGGGTGCCTTCATCTCCCTGGACCTGTTCCTGTTCTACATCTTCTGGGAGGTCATGCTGATCCCGATGTACTTCATCATCGGCATCTGGGGCGGCAAGAACAAGATCTACGCGGCCGTCAAGTTCTTCATCTATACCATGGTCGGTTCGCTGCTCATGCTGGTGGCCCTGATCTTCCTCTACTTCAAGGGATTGGATGCCGGCTTCAGCAACTTCGGCCTGCTGCAGTTCTTCGATCTGCGGCTTGACCCGGCGACCCAGACCTGGCTGTTTTTGGCCTTTGCCCTGGCCTTTGCCATCAAGGTCCCCATGTTCCCGCTGCACACCTGGTTGCCGGATGCCCATACCGAGGCCCCCACGGCCGGTTCCGTGATCCTGGCCGCCATCCTGCTGAAGATGGGTACCTACGGCTACGTCCGCTTCGCCCTGCCGCTGTTCCCCGATGCCGCCCACCGGTTCACGCCGTTGATCGCCACCCTGGCGGTGATCGGCATCATCTACGCCGCACTGGTGGCCATGGTGCAGGAGGACGTGAAAAAACTGGTGGCCTACTCCTCGGTGGCTCACTTGGGCTTCGTCATGCTGGGGGTCTTCGCCTTCAACACCCAGGGCATCACCGGCGGCATGCTGCAGATGCTCAACCACGGCGTTTCCACCGGCGCGCTGTTCCTTATCGTCGGCTTCATTTACGAACGCCGGCATACCCGTCTGATCACCGATTTCGGCGGCCTCTCCAAGCAGATGCCGATCTTTGCCACCATCTTCATGATCGTAACCCTCTCCTCCATCGGCCTGCCCGGCACCAACGGGTTCGTGGGAGAATTCCTGATACTCCTGGGTTCCTTTGAGAGCAGTCTGCGCTGGTGGGCGGTGGTCGCTTCCAGCGGCGTGATCCTCTCGGCCGTCTACATGCTCTGGATGTTCCAGCGGGTCATGTTCGGCGAGTTGGATAACCCCAAAAACCAGAAGCTTGCCGACCTGAATGCCCGTGAGATCGCCATCATGCTGCCGCTGCTCGCCCTGATCTTCATCATGGGCGTCTACCCCAACCCGTTCATCGAGAAGATGGACCCGGCCGTCCAGAAGCTGGTTGCCCAAACCAAGCCTCTCGGGATGTCGGCCCGGCAGATGCCGGCCATGCAGATGCAGGGACTGCCCGCCGGGCATCCGGCGATACCCGGTATGGCTGTACCGGCAGTTGAACAGGCTGCACCGGCTGTTGCCGATCCGAATGAAGTCAAGTAACAAAACGAGTCAACCGACCGGAGGATTTCTTAGATGGACATGATTACTATTCCAGCCGTCAACATGACCCCAATCCTGCCGGAGATATTCCTCTCCGTGCTCGCCATGGCCCTGCTTTTGATCAACGTCTTCATTCCCAGCGGCCAGAAGTCCTACCTGGGGTACATCAGTTTCGTCGGCGTCGTGGCGGCAGGGGTTCTGGTGGGCGCCGGTTGGGGCGTGCCGATTGAGAGCTTCAGCGGTTCGGTTGTTCAGGATAACTTCGCCACCTTCTTCAAGATGATCTTCCTGGTCTCGGCCGGTCTGGCGATCCTGATCTCCGACCAGTACATGGAGCGGGAAGGGTGCAACCATGGCGAGCTCTACCCCCTGATCCTCTTCACCGTGGTGGGGATGATGCTCATGGCGGCGGGAACCGACCTGATGACCATCTTCCTGGGGCTGGAGGTCATGTCGGTGGCCCTGTATGTCCTGGCCGGTTTCAACCGCGCCAGCCTGAAATCCAACGAGGCCGGGCTCAAATACTTCCTGCTGGGGTGCTTTTCCACCGGGTTCCTGCTCTACGGCATGGCCCTGACCTACGGCGCCACCGGCACCACCCGCATTGCCAAGATCGCCGCAATCGTGGGGCAGATGACGGTGCCTTCCGCCAATATCATGCTGGTGGCCGGCATGCTGCTGATGCTCACCGGTTTTGCCTTCAAGGTGGCGGCTGCGCCGTTCCACATGTGGACCCCCGATGTCTACGAGGGGGCTCCGACCCCCATGACCGCCTTCATGTCGGCCGGCCCCAAGGCCGCCGGCTTCGCAGCCCTCCTGCGGATCTTCCTGGTGGCCCTGCCCACCCTGCAGGTCGAATGGAGCCAGCTCCTGTGGGTGTTGGCCGTATTGACCATGACGGTCGGCAACATCACCGCCTTGCGCCAGGACAACATCAAACGCATGCTGGCCTATTCGTCCATCGCCCACGCCGGCTATGCCCTGGTCGGTTTCGCCGCCGGTAACGGTACCGGCGCCGCTGGTATCCTGTTCTACATGCTCTCCTACGCCTTCATGAACATCGGCGCCTTTGCCGTGATTATCCTGATCGGCAAAAAGGGTGAATCCAACGGTACGGTCATGGATTTTGCCGGCCTCGGCTTCAAACAACCCGCCCTGGCGGTGGCCATGTCGGTGTTCCTGTTCTCCCTGGCCGGCATCCCCCCCACGGCCGGTTTCATCGGGAAGTTCTATCTGTTCTCCAGCGCCGTCCAGAAGGGGTACATCTGGCTGGCCGTGATCGGCGTTCTCAACAGCGCCGCCTCGGTGTATTACTATCTGCGCGTGATGGTCTACATGTATATGAAGGAGCCGACCGAGGATTTCGAGTGGACCCGGGTCACCCCCCCCATCGCCCTCTCCCTGCTCATCTCCGTGGCCGGTACGCTGATCCCCGGCATCGTGCCGTCGGTCATCCTCCAGTTCGCCGAGCAGGCGGTAAAACTGATCTGATTGCTGGTTGCAGTCACGAAAAGGAAAAGGGCGGCCCCGCAATGTGGGGCCGCCCTTTTCCTTTCGTTGCAAAAATCTGAATCCGTGTCGCCTTCACGGCTACCCTCGCTTGCCATGCCTCCGTTCCGGTTGCCGGTCGTATCTGCATCGTGACGGAGGGGATACGGCCCATCCGGCATGATGCCGCATGGGCGGCGTTGGCCTCAGGCATGCCGCTCGCGGCGTCACGGATTCAGAAAAGCAAACGGGGCATCAGTGGAAGGTAGGGGTCTTCTCCTGAATAAGGACGTAAGGGTTGACGATCAGCATGGAAAACTTCTTGTGGCGATTGCTGTCCCAGGCCTGAATCTGGGACTCGGACGGCTTGCCGATCATGCCGGTGCTGATCCAGTCGGCAATGATCTCCGTATCGTCGCCGGCCACCCGCAAGGCGGCATCGGCCAGATCGATGTTGTCGTTGACGAGGATGATGCCGCCGCGCTCCAGGTGGGCGCGCAGCCAGTCCCATTCCGCCTCGTCGATGGAAAGCGCCAGCTCCTCTTTGCTCAGTACCATTAGATGCCCTTTCCCCCGCACCACTTCGTGCACGGTAAGAGATGTGTCGTACTTCAGTGATGATTTACTTGTATCAGGCTACGCAGATAAAGTCGAGTCCTTCCCGCAGTCCCAGGGGGCTGGCCAGGCGCCTGAACTCCTCGCGAGCGCCGCGAACGCCGATGGCGACCAGCATCTTCTCTCCGGACAGGCACAACTGGTGCGGATGGATGACCGGCGCACCGTGTAACTGGCGTCCTATCTTGCGGGGGTCCACATCGAGCCAGCGGGATACCCCGATACCCTCCGCCGCCAGCAGGCGCTGCCAGGCACGCCCTTCCAGGCCTGCTCCCGCCATGACGACGCTTTTTCGGCCGGCCAGAAAGCCGGGTACAAGGTGATGGAGTTTGCAGGCGCGGAAGGCGGTGGCGGCATACTCGGCCTTGATGCGGGTCGCCCGCTCGGGGTGGTCGCGCCAGAAGAAGAGCGGCTGTTCCAGGCGCGCAAAACGGACGCCGGCAGCGGCCATGCGCAGCCAGAGATCGTAGTCCTCGGGCCAGCCGCAGTCGCGATACCCGCCCACACCGACCAACAGGTCGTGGCGCATCATTACGCTGGGGTGCACAAAGGGGGACTCCACGAACAGGTCGCGCATGATGATCTCGTGGTCGTGGAGCCCGTTCTGCCACGCCTCATAGGCCAGCATGCCCTGCTTGAGGGCAGGGCGGGGGAAGTGGCGGAAGGCGCAGGCCACAAGTCCGGTCCCCGGCTCGGCATCCAGCAGGTTTGCCTGCAACTCCAGACGGCGGGGGTGGGTAATGTCGTCCCCGTCCATGCGGGCGATGAGGGGGGCGCGGCAGGCGGCCAACCCCTCGTTGAGCGCCGCGACCAGGCCGCCACCCTCGCATCGTTTTGCACGTACGCGCGGGTCACGGAGGGCGGCGGCAGCGAGGAGGGCGGGGGTAGCGTCGGTCGAGCCGTCGTCGATGACGACCAGTTCCCAATCGGGGAGGGTCTGCCGGAACAGCGAGTCGAGGGCGGCCGGCAGGTATTGGGCCTCGTTGCGCACCGGCATGAGGATGGAAACGCGGGGCGGTCGGCTCATGGGGTCAACGAACGTTCTGCCAGATGAGCTTGGCCGTGATGACCAGGACCATGGTGACGAAGACCGGGCGGATGAAGCGCGTCCCCTTGCGCACTACCATGCGGGCGCCGATACGGGCTCCGACGAACTGGCCGATCCCCATGATCAACCCCTCCCGCCAGAGCACGGAACCGCCGCAGATGAACAGGACCAGCGAAGCCACATTGCTGGTGAAATTCATCACCTTGGTATAGCCGGTCGCCCTGGTCATGGTGAACCCCAGGCCGAGCATGAGCGCCATCACCCAGAACGATCCGGTGCCCGGTCCCAGAAAACCGTCGTAAAAGCCCAGGATCAGGCCGGCCGCAAAAAAGAAGGGGCCCGGTTTCACGCGGGGGCGGATCTCTTCATACCCCAGGCGGGGGGTCAGCAGGGTGTAGAGCACAATGGCGACCAGCAGCCAGGGGATAACGTGGCGCAGGAGCGCGGGATCGAGCATCTGCACCGTAATGGTGCCGAGGGCGGCTCCAATGGCGGTATAGGCGATCCCGGTCCAGCAATCGTTCAAGCGCACGGTTCCCGAACGGACAAAGGTCAGCATGGCGCTGCCCGAGCCAAAGCTCGCCTGGAGCTTATTGGTGCCGAGTGCAACCTGGGGCGGCAGACCGACGCCCAGCAGCACCGGAATCGTGATCAGTCCGCCGCCACCGGCAATGGAGTCAACCAGTCCGGCGACAAGGCCGGTGAGGAAGAGGAGGGGCAAGAGGAGTAACGCAGGCATAGGGTATCGTCTCTGATTCTCGAAGTGATGGCGGCCGGCGGGAGCCGGCTTTGCAGCTTTCGGCAGGGGGGGCAGGCTGCGCCGGGGTGCGAAGCCGCACGGAACCATTCTCGCGATTCCGCGCCGATTGTCAAGCTATTCTGCCCGACTGAGGGCGGTTGGCGTGCTGTACCGGTTTGGTTTGTTGGTGGAGGAAAAAAGATCGGCGCACCGTGGGGCGCGCCGATAAGGAATGACAAAAAATAAAAGTATTGGAGGGCAGCGCTAGTTGAACTGCCGGATGATGTCGGGGACCGCTTGCTGCATTATCTCGCCGAGCGCTCCCTGAAACAGTTGTTGCGGTAGCACGTCCCGGTCCTTGATGGCCATATCGGACAGCTTGGAGTGATACTCGGAACGCTTGATGACCTGCCCGTTATTCCACAGTTCCACCTTCACTACCAGGTTACACGACGATTCGAGCTTGGCCAGGGAGACAACCTCATTCAGGGCCACGGTAACGGCGGTCAGGACGATAACCCTGCCCTGACCGTCTTTCCGCGATTCCGTCTGGTCCACCCGGTAACCTGCTGCGGAAAGTTCCCGTTTCATGGCGTCGGCGATCACGCTTTGGGGCGAATAATCGCTGATCACATCGCCCCGTACGGCGCCGTCGCTATCCTTTATCTGGCCCAATACCCAGCGTATTGCGGGATTGGAAGCCTGTTGCTCCTGGTGCGCGGCCTCCGCAACCAGGGTCACCTGCCCGCTGCCGCCGCGATACACCGCCAACGGGTTATACAGTACATCGACCTTGTGGGCGGTCGGCATGCAGCCGGTCAGCAGGAGTGCCGCCGCCAAGCCGAGCACTACAAATTTGGACAGTACCTTGTTCATTGGGTCCCTCATTGCGCCCGGAGTGTGCCCACCGGGCGCCGGTTATCAGGGGGTTGCTATGACAAAATCGTCACGACGGTTTTTTGCCCAGGCCGCCTCGTCATGTCCAGCCACTGCCGGACGTTCCTTGCCGTAGCTCACGACCGAAAGCCTGTCCGCAGATACGCCCATGGTCACCAGGTATTTCAGGGCGGAATTGGCGCGCCGCTCACCCAGGGCCAGATTGTATTCCGCAGAGCCGCGGTCATCGCAATTTCCTTCGATCTTGATCTTTGCATTGGGTTGCGCTTTCAGCATGGCCGCGGCATTCTTGCTCAGGACATCGCGAGCCGCCTGGCTGAGGTCAGACTGGTCGAAATTGAAGTAAATCGTCTCAAAGCTGGACTGTTGTGTCGTTGCTTTCGCGGACTGGCCTGCGTTCTGCTTGGCCTGTTCAGCCGTTTTTTGCGCTGCCTGGTTCTGGGCTGCGCCGGATGCGTTCGCCTTTGCCGCTGCCGGGGCTGCCGGTTTGGCTGCCTCGGTCTTCTGAACGATAGGCTCATCGCTCTTTACGACCTCTTTGTTTGCGCAACCAGCGATCATGAACACAGACACACAACAGGCCATCATTGTAGTTCCTACAACGGGTTTCATTGTCTTCTCCTTTGGGAATGATGAATGTTTCTAGTACACATTATTTTAACTGATTATATTTGTATACTAACTAATAAGTCAATCAGATATTTAAAGAAATGTGCACCGCTTGACGGGTGCGGAGCGTCGAAGGAACCTGTGCCGGTGATGCCGTCCTGGTGGTTGTCGGCAAAATAACCGTTTCGGAAAGCGATGCAATCGATCCTGCCCGGAAGAATCGCGGCGCACCGTGCCCCTTTCTTTCCGCCGGCTTCATCTGTTGCCATTCGATTTTGCGAATGATATAAATAGAAATGAATGAAAATTGTAAAATAATAAATAGTTCTTATTGATTCCATGGCCATATCGTTTCGACAGCTGGAAATATTCGAGAAGGTCGCCCAGACCGGGCATGTCACCCGGGCAGGGGAAGAGCTTCTGCTGACCCAATCGGCCATCAGTATGGCCGTGTCGCAGCTCGAGCAGTTCACCGGTGCTCCCCTGTTCGAACGCTCCGGCCGGAGGTTGATCCTGAATGACCGCGGGCGTTTGCTGCTTGCGGAGGCCGGGGGGATTCTCCAGGCGGTCCGGCGGATGGAACAACTGCTCCAGAAAAATGGCGGGGAACTTACCGGCGAGTTGCTGGTTGGGGGGAGCACAACCATCGGCAACTACCTGCTCCCGGCGCTCCTGGGCACTTTTGCCCGGAGGTACCCCAAAACCAGGGTTCAGCTGCGGGTGGGGAACACCCAACAGGTGGTGACCTGGATGGAGGAGGGACGGTTGGATATCGCCTTTATCGAAGGTCCGTGCCACAGCCGCGGGATGATCACCACCCATTGGCGCGACGATGAGCTGGTGGTGGTGGCCGGGCCGGAACATGCCTGGGGCGGCGAGAGCCGGGCTACGGCGGAGATGCTGGCTTCGGCTCCCTGGATCATGCGGGAACGGGGCTCGGGAACCCGTGAAGTTTTTGAAACAGCAATGGATAGCCTTGGGATTCACTATTCCATAGCGCTGGAACTTGGCCATACCGAGGCGATCAAGAACGGTGTCGCCTCCGGACTTGGGGTAAGCTGCCTTTCGCGCCTGGCCGTCCATCGCGAACTCGAGCATGGCTGGCTCGTTCCGATTGCGAGCCCGTTGGCGCTCACGCGTTCCCTGGCGCTCATCAGGCGCCGTGAAAGTTTCCGCACGCCGCTGCTATCCGCATTTCTCGATGTCGCGGAGGGGACGTGGGATGGTGCCGATTTTGCAAAGATCGCTACCGGTCCTCCCGGATAGCGGAACGACACGGTGTGTGGGGGCGTGGTTAACGTTTTGCAAACAAACGGCTCTTTGTGGTATTGTTCTTCCATGAAAAAGATGCTCAACCAAAACGGTTTTACCTTCCTGGCCGCGCTGATGATCGTGGTCATCATGGGGATTATGCTCGGTCTTACCGGGCAGCCGTGGAAAACGATCATGAAGCGCGAGCGGGAACAGGAACTGCTCTTCCGCGGCCTCCAGATCAGGAGCGCCATTGCGGCCTGGAATGCAAAGTCTGCAAAAGTTACTCCGCTCAATGACTTGAAATTCCTGTTGCTGGATCCCACTTCCCTGGAGAAGAAGAAATATCTGCGGCAGCTCTACAAAGACCCCATGACCGGCAAGGAGTGGACGCTCATTAGAGACACGACCGGCGTGAAGGGGATTATCGGAGTGGCCAGCACCAGTAACGATGTCCCGCTCAAGACCTCGTTCTCGGAATATTCCGGCCTCGACACCTTTACCGACAAAAAGAAGTACAGCGAATGGCGTTTCGTGTTCGGGACCGATCCGGGGGCGAACCTGGCAACCGTCACTCCCCAGTCCCCGTGAGGGGGCGCTTGCCGGGGTTACGGCGTTTTCATGGATATGAAGATAATCGGAGGGGGGGCGGCGTATGCTGCCCCCCCTTTTTATGTCTCATGCCGATACCTTGTCAGGCGCTATTTATTATGTCCTTTTCCCCTCCCTTTCCCTTTGCCGGGCCCATCACTCCCTCCTCCTTCAGGATTGCCGGTAAGGGAAAAATCGCCCCGTTTAAGGGCATGGAATTCTCGTGAACCCGGTTTGATTCCCATTTCTTTGGCAATAACTCCCCACCCTTTGCCGCGATTTTTCTGATAGGTGCGGACAACTGCATCAGGAGCCTGCCGGGTCATTTGACCGAGCTGATAGACCATGAAGGCATCGGCCGGCTCCTTGACCGTGCTGATTACGGCACTGACCTGGGCCCCGGGAACGCCAAACTGGGTACTAAGCCTGGCAGTAAAACCATTCATATCGGCCTTTGCTTGGATATTGAGGTTGGAAAGAAAACCTTCGAGGCCCCCTGATGCACTAGCTGGGCTGAATGCGAGAAGAACTGCCACTGCTGCAAGGTAAATCATTTTCATTGTGAATTCCTTCCCCGGTCGATTAGGAGTGAGATGGTCTGGATAAAATAGAGTCTTTGCCCCTTGAAAGGGGGCCCCTTCCGGCAGGCCCCCTTTCAAGGAACGAATTTTCTGCACTACGGCCCTAGCTGGATGAGGCCGTTTGGCGGAACAGCCGTATCAATCCCCCCGGTCACGGTCAGGAGTGGCGAGGAGTAGAGGTTGAACGTGGGGACCGTCGACAGCGTGTCCCTGAACGCTCGCACAAATACCCTGTAGTGCGCCGAGGGCATGACGGCGCTGTTGTTCGGCGGCACAAACGCGCTGAAGGTTGTCTTCCAGACGCTCGGGCTGCTGAAGTTGCTGAAGACGACCCCGGAGGTGACCGCGCTACCGGCGGGGTCGCGGGGCACAACCGTAACAGAGGCGCTCGACCACGTAGTGAACTGCGGCGAGCGGATCGTTCCCGATAGTGAACCGGCATTGGTCAGGGAGTTGAAAACCTGGATGATGCGGACACCGGTCGGTTTGAGGTTGATATTACCTGAATTTCCCGCAAAGACAATAGCGTCATTCGGGTTGAAGTCGAGGACGATGGTATTCAAGGCCCCTGCCGTTACCGTGAAGTTGCCCTTGATCTTAAGCCCGCTCTCCTGGGCGCTCGGTGTGGTCAGGGGAAGCTTCTGGGCGGGGGTGGCCGACAGGGTGACATAGTTGTTGAGCGTCGGGCTGTTGGGCGCCAGTATGAGGCGAACCTGGCTGTAACTGCCGGCGGGGATTGCGGTGGTCCCCAGGATCTGCGGCAGGAAGTGCAGATTGAGGATGTCAACGCCTACGCCTCCCGGGAAGGTGGCGATCACCGGCAGGCCGGGATCGTTATCCGCCAAGCCTTCCTTGCCGGTTGGGACAACCACAACCTTGTCGATCGTCAGGTGGACACTGTCTAAATTCGGGAAGGCGGGGCTGTCCGTGATCCCAACCTTGAGCGTTCCCGTGTTTGCGGATGTGGATGTGGAATCGCCTCCGCTGCATCCCTGCATCTGCCCCAGCCCCAGAAAAGCCGCCACAAGAAGAACCGACGATACAATGCACGTTAGGAAGTTCTTATTCATGAGCTGTAGTCCTCCGTACTGTTTTTGACATCTAAAGACCATACGAAAAAAGCCGGGTTGCCGATATCGTGTGATATTTCGGCAACCCGGCTGTCTCAGTAAGACCCTTGGGCTTTCCGCCCCATCCTCGCGGATGGTTGAGTATTATCGTCTATCTCAAATCTAGGAATAACTCTACACGATGAAATTGAAAAGTCAAAAAAATTATACCCCGTTGTCTTTATAGATCAATGCCCCTGGAATCGCACCAGGCAGTTCACTGCGTTTCGTACTCCTTGAGCTTCCGGTAGAGCGTGGCCAATCCGATATTCAGTTCCTCCGCGGCCCGTGCCTTGTTGTCGCCAACGGCGTGCAGCACCCCCAGGATATAGTCACGCTCTATTTCATCCAGAGGACGAATGCAGCCCGAGACCACCGGTTTCAATGACAGGGCCCGCAACTCGCATGGCAGGTCGGCGATATCGATTTGATTGCCCTGGCACATGGCAACGGCATACTCGACGGCGTTCTGTAGTTCCCGGACATTGCCCGGCCATTCGTAACGAAGCAACTGAGCGGCGGCGTTCGGAGTGAACCCGGTTATGTCGCACCCTTGATTGCGAGTGATCTTACTGAGGTAAAAACGCGCTAAGGGAAGAATGTCTTCATAGCGCTCACGCAGTGGGGGGACCCGCACCTCGATCACTCTCAGGCGATAATAAAGATCTTTGCGAAAATGTCCGGCGTTCAGCTCGTCGGTCAGGTTGCGATTCGTGGCGGCCACGACCCGCACGTCGATGGCGCGGGACCTGTTCTCACCCACACGCCGCACCTCCCGCTCCTGGAGGGCGCGCAGCAGCTTAACCTGCATGCCCGGGGACACCTCGCCAATCTCATCCAGGAACAGCGTTCCGCCGGTAGCCGCCTCGAAGAGTCCCAGACGGTCCTTGTCCGCCCCGGTAAATGCCCCTTTCGCATGTCCAAACAGTTCGCTCTCCAGCAACGTTTCCGTGAGCGCGCCGCAGTTTACGGCCACAAATGGCCGGGATACCCGCGCCGATTGGTCATGTATGAAACGGGCCATGCGCTCCTTGCCGACGCCGCTATCCCCGGTTATGAGCACCGAAGAGTCGACCTTGGCGACACGTCGGGCGATATCCACCACATCCCGCATCGCCTGGCTCCGGGCCATGATGAACGGAGAGGTGTCTTCCACGCCCTCAAGAAACTCAAGCTGTTCTTGCCGCCTCTTCAGTCGTTTTTCCGTACAACGCAGTTTGTCGCTCAACTCCTTCAAGATTGCCGAAGAGGATTCCATTCGATAATAGAGAAGATGGGGTTCGATCTCCGCCCCCCATTTTTCTTTGAAACGCCCTATAACGTGGCATGCGGCATCCCCCTTGCCGCAGCACCGGTCTTCAATGAAATACACCTCCCGGCCTTCTATCTGGGACACAAACCCGCTGGCGTAGCCGACCAGCGTCCAGCAAACCGGTCCCTCCGCCCGCCCGATATGCAGAAGATGTTGCTCGGCTTCGTAGCTGTCATCCCATGTCGAGTCGACCAACGGTTCGTCGCCTTCCCCATTGGTTCGTATGTTGAGCGTGACATTGACCAGGCCTGTCAATGAATGGAACTTCGGTCCCGCTTTTCCCCGTGCATCCTGCCATACCTCCGGAAACGTCGCTTGGATGTTCTCGGCAGCCCGCCAGCCGTAGGCATAGCCGAAGCGGGTGAGAATGCTCCGCGCGGCGAACGTTCCCAGGGTATCGATCAGCTCCTTGCGGAGCAGTCCCATGGCGGCAGCATCGAACAAAAGCGCCCTTTGTCCCATGAGCCGTATCACCCCGCCCTTGGGGTCGAACGAAAGCAGCTCACGCAGGTCCAGACTCTCAATCTTCATGACGCCCCCACACATTTTTTCATAATGATAAACCCTGTATCAAAACGAGAAACCCCTGTCTATGTATACATTTGCAAAGTCAATAATAACACATTGTTACATTTTTTTAACAAATGGCATGGCGGATGCTACGTCTGTGTGACGAACAGAAACCAACTTCCGGAGCAAGCGTACGGCGGATAACCATCCCGCAACCGCCGCAACAGTTGGGAGCCATTAAGACAAAGGAGGTGAAGGGGATGAACAAACTGAAACTGAGAACATGCGCTGCTGCGCTTATCGCGGGCGTTATCCTCATGTCGGCCGGTGCGCAAGCGCACGAACTTTCCGGCAAGCATGCCAAGGAGGGGCTGAAGTGCGTCGATTGCCACAAGGTGGCTAAGCCGGTCTCGGCAGCGACGCCGGATGTCTGCCTGGAGTGTCATGGCGATTATGGCAAGGTTGCAGCCCTGACCAAGTCCTTGCACGCCAATCCGCACGATTCCCACTTGGGGCAACTCGCCTGCACCAAGTGCCACGGCATACACAAACCGAGCGAGATCGTATGCCTGGAGTGTCATAGCGAGTTTGAGTTCAAGATAAAATAATAAACAATTAATAATCATATTCCAAATTATTTAATCGTGTTCGAGATGACAGGTGCCGGATTCGGGGTGAAGACAAGAGATCAGGGTGCCCTTAAGGGGCATACCACACCACACGAGGAGGAAGCAATGAAGGGATTTTTCGGAAAGATTGGCTTGGCGTTGGCGCTGGTGACAGCCATGGCTGTACCGGCTCTGGCGGAAAAAACCATGGACACCGATGTTGCCATCATCGGGGCAGGCACATCGGGCCTGGCCGCCGCCGTCCAGGCGCTGCAGGGCGGGGCCAAGGTCATTGTCCTTGAGAAGCAGCCCAAGGTCGGCGGTACCGGTAGCTTCTGCGAAGGGGTCTTCGCAGCAGAGAGCAAGATTCAGAAACGTATCGGCATTGACGTGTCCAAATCCTTCGCCTTCAAACTCATCATGAATTACAGCCACTGGAAGGCGAACGGCGCGCTGGCCAAGGCCTTTGTGGACAAGTCGGCCGAAACCATCGACTGGCTCGATGACCTGGGTGTCAAGATCGAGTATGTGGGGGTTGGCGGTTTTGGCGGTCCTCTGACCTGGCATGTCATCGCCCCCGGCCCGGACTTGGTCAAAGATCCACGCGATTTCCATTGCCAGAGGATGATCAACGTCTTCAACAAATACGTCCTCGACCATGGTGGCAAGATCCTCCTTGAGACCCCGGGCACGGAGCTTATCACCGAGAATGGCAAGGTAGTCGGCGTCGTAGCCAAGGACAAATCCGGCGAAAAGATCAGAATCAACGCCAAAGCAGTTGTGGTCGCTACCGGCGGTTTCGCCAACAACAAGGAGATGATGAAGAAATATGTGAAGGATTATCCTGACGTCATCCCGGTTGGTCAAATAGGCAAAGACGGCGACGGCATCAGGATGTCCGAAGCGGTTGGCGCCTCCCTCGAGGGCATGTCCACCGTCCAGGCGTACCGCCCCGGACTGGCCGGCTTCCACCCGGCGGACCAGATGATCGCCCTGGCTGTTCAGCCCTATTTCTGGGTGACCCCACGCGGCGAACGCTACACCGACGAATCCAGCATCGAATACTGGCCCTATGCCGGTAATGCGCTGACCAGGGTTGGCGGCACGACATACGCCATCTACGATGATGCCACCCGGAAGTTTGCCGTTGAAAAGGGCATTGAAATGCCCCTGGGCGAATGGGTTCTCCAGGGGACCAAGCTTACCAAGTGGGAAGATGCCTTCAACAAGGAACTGGCCCGCAAGCGGGGCAATGTTTTCAAGGCCAATACCATCGAAGACCTTGCCAAGCAGCTCGGCATGGACGCGACCATCTTGAAGGCCAGCGTCGAGAAAATGAACAAGGCCGCCGCAACCCGTGAGGATACCGAATTCAACAAGCAGGCCAAGTTCCTCCGCCCGGTCGCCACTCCTCCCTTCTATGCAACCAAACTCCTGCCCCGCCACCTTGGTACGCTGGGCGGCGTTAAGGTGACGGCCGAGGCTGAAGCCGTCAACACCAAGGGCGTCCCCATCCCCGGTCTGTACGCCGTCGGCACCGATTCCGGCGGTATGTACGGCGACAGCTATGACCTGCTGCTCGGCGGCGGTACCGCCGGCTATGCCATCAATTCCGGCCGGATCGCTGCTGAAAATGCCCTGAAATACGCAGGTATCACCAAATAACACTTCTGCTTTGGCTCCCCCGCCCCACTGGGGGAAGAGGGGAGCCTGAGCAGACGGACATGGATTATTTGTGGTGCATATTACCCGTGTAGACCCAATTGGCACCAGCCAATCGGTAAAATGAGCATAAGGAGACAAGAATGAAGAGAGGTATGATCGGAGTGGTAGCTTTTGGTGCGGCGGTGGCGCTTGCGGTTCCCGCCATGGCCATCGACTTTAGCGGGTACGGCGCAATCAGGCTGGGGACCTTCTGGCAACAGAACCAGTACTACAATGCTGCGGGTGCCAAAAGAAGCGACAGCGACTTCAGTCTTGACCTGATGGGCGACAGTCTGGTCGGCGTGCGCGCAAAGGAAGGCGACTTCTCCGCAGTCGCGGAACTTGGGGCCTACAACCCCAAGGCGTATTCAAAAGGCCTTGAACTCCGTCTGCTGTTCGGCGAATGGAATTTCGGCAACGGCAAGCTACGCATCGGCAAGACCCCGAGCCCCTATGTCTACCGCACCCAGCAGGTATGGGACAGCGACGGCGGTTTTAACGCTTACGGTTCCCTGTGGGACGGCCGTTATGCAAATATCAAGCTGACCATGAACAACGGCTTCTACTTTACCCTCATGCAGCCAAGGGTCGGCGCCCAAGCCAACAACACCGGCAACGTCACAAGTAGCGACGCCACTGCCGCCGCCTCGCAAACCGGGAACCTCTATCCCACCGCGGCTTACACCAACTATAACACCATAATGCCAAAGATTGTAACCGGCTACGAGGGCAAACTGGACAAGTGGACCTATGGCGGCGGCGTGTCCTACAATATGTACAACGTAGAAACATACGCTACGGCAACGGCAAACCCTGTCAAAACGGACATCCACTCCTACCTGGTCTTTTTCCACGGCAAGATCGATCTGGCGCCAGTGGAGCTATCCTATAACGTTTTTACCGGCCGCAACCTGGGCGATCTGATGAGCACTGCCGCCAGCGCCTATGTCACGAGCGGCGCCAACCCCAACGGTGCCGGCACCGGCGCATATTATGATGTCACCAACAAAGCAAACGCCTTCAGCTACGGTGGCTGGGGCCAGGTCGGCTATACCGTGAACGACAAACTCAAGCTCTATGCCGGCGCATCCTATGTCGCGGACGACAACCGCAAGACCCACGCCGACGAGCGCCTGGGTACCTTCGTCAATGCCCAGTACCAAGTCAGCAAGAACTTCAAGATCGTGCCTGAAATAGACTTCATGAATGACATGACCAGCACGACCGGTGCAAAAGAACCCAGAACATTCGTCGCCGGCGCCAAATGGGAAATGGCCTTTTAAACAGCTCCACACGGCTCACCTCAAGGGCCTCCTTCATGTAATGGGGGGGAGCAATCCCCCCGCTTTTTACGTGCAGCCGGGCTAGCGGTTAGCCCTCTTTGCTGTTTAAGTATCTGGACATCAAAAGCTTTTATGGGCCGATGCCCGCTATGTCTTGGTTCTGTTGTCCACGTCCAGTCCGCCAGGTGGTAGAGAAACCATACAGACACCATCGTCCCTGCTGTCCAAAAGGAGAACAGGTATGTCACCTACACTACGGGCACCTTCCCTTGTACTCGCCTTTTTCCTGCTGATTCCCGCCCTGAACGCTTCGGCGGCCATCAATGAGGCGCTGATCCGTGATTTCGCGCCGGTTTCGGGATACGTCATCCAACCGGCCGGGAGCGAGTTCATCATCGATCTGGATGCGCGGCAGCAGATTGCCGTCGGCGACATCTTCAGCGTCGTGACCCCCGGTGAAAAGATTGTTCACCCGGTGACAAAGGAGGTGCTCGGAACCCAGGATACCGTGAAAGGCATTTTGCAGGTTACCCGCATCAAGGCGGGCTACTCCTATTGCCGCCCCCTCGGGTCCGTATCCGCCATCCGGAATGGAGATGTCATTCGCCGGTTCCAGAATATTGATGTTGATTTTTGGGACTATACCGGCCACGGGGAACAGCTCTTCAAGGAATTACACGCGGCTCTGCCCCAACTCCCATGGCAAGGCTATACGGCATCCCAGAAGAACAGGCCTGCAACCCCGGCTCTTCCTCCGGGAAGGCCTCCCGCCCTCTACTTCGTCCTCACCAACCTGGGTTTGGATGTACGCTCATCCGATTTCGAAACTATTCATAGTTACCCGGTTTTCGACCTGCACCAGGCCCGAACCGCTCCGGCTTCAGCCATCGAGCCGGCATCGGTGAAGCAGGACACCGCCATGATCAGCCGCGGGTCCGCCCCGGGCTCGGAAACCTACTGGACCAGCCCCCCTATGAAGGGTATGCCGGTCGGCGTGGAAACAGGGGATTTCGATGGGGACGGCAAGCAGGAGATTGCGGTGGCCTTCGGCGACAGGATAGAAATCTACCGCCTGGCCGGTCAAAACTATCAACAACTGGCCACGGTTCCACTCGGCACTGCGATCAGGGCCTATCATCTCGATGGTTTCGACCTGAAGGGAAATGGCCGATCGCAACTCTTCGTTTCAGCCGTCACAAACGCCGGGAACCTGTCGGGTCTCATCATAGAATCACAGGACGGCCAGTACCGCATCACCCGGAAAGACATCCCCTGGCACCTGCGCCGCTTGACGATGCCGGGCGAGGGCCTTGTCCTGCTTGCCCAGAAGATGGGGCTCCAGGGCCGTGAATTCGCCGGCCCCATATTCCGGGTCAAACTGGCCGGCGGCGAGCTCGTTGAAGGTCCGGCGGTGGAAGTGCCCTCTAAAACGAATCTGTACGCTTTTGTCCTCCTTCCCACCAAAGAGCGGAACCTGTTTGCCTGTCTAGGAGATGACGGCTATCTGAATATCGTCACGCCGGACGGTCAGATAATGGGAAGCAGCGTCGACAAGATGGGCGGAAGTGAATCATACCTGGAGATGAACGAAGATGTACCGAGTGGGGGAGAAAGCCGGATTTCATACATTCCTGCCCGCATCGAGGTGAATGAAAACGGGGAAATACTGGTTCCGGTCAACAGCGGTTTCAGCTTGCTCTCGCGTGTGCGAGTGTTTTCGAAATCGGAGATGAAGGCCATGACGTGGGACGGCTCGACCCTGCGCGAGGCATGGCACTCGACACAGGAAAAGAGCTACGTGGCCGACTTTCGCTTGGCGGATGCGAATAACCGAGGAGTCAAGGCGCTTGTAACCGCTGTTGCCTTTCCCGATTATAGCCCTTTTTCGACTCGCAGGGCGGTACTGCACGTATATGAGCTTCCCTGAATCCGATGTGCGGCGGCTGCGAACTGACCTGCGCCCACGGGAACGGTATCGTCCTCTACCTGCGCCAGGAAGGTCGCGGTACCGGCTGGTGGAATCAGGCGCCCGCCAGATTCGGCTTTTAACCGACACCCCCGAGAAGATGGTTGGCCTGCAGGGCCGCGGCCTGGAAATTGTGGAACGGGTCCCCCTGGAAATCCCGTCCGCCGGGATCCGCATCCGCTACATGAGGACCAAACGGGAAAACTGGGCCACCTGCTGGCAAACCTGTAAGACGAGGACGTGGTATGGAAGTTCAAAATAACCATCAATTCAAGAGACAGTTTAAGGCCATGAACAATGATTCATGCATGCTGAGTAGGGGCATGACCGTCAGCGACAGCCGCTACCGGAACATAGTCGGTCAACTGGATGCCATGTTCGAACAACTTTTGCATAAGCCGGATAAAGATCTTGGAGCAGACATTGACCGGCTGCTGGACACCATGATGGAGCATATCGATAACGAGAATGGTTACATGAGGATGGTGGGCTTTCCCCAAGCCGCGCAGCACGGTCTCCACCACCAGTTCATCTGCACCAAAACGGCCGAATTGCATTACCGCATCAGCAAGGGGCAGGAGATAACGCCCGAAGAGTTGAGTGATGTTCGCCTGCTCTGGATGGAGCACATCCATGTCCATGACCGGGCTTTCGAAGTGTTCCTGGCTTGCTAGCTGGGTAAGAGGGGCCCACAGCGATGAGAACTGAAATAGATTGCTCAGCCAGTGATGAAAACAGCCAGTTGATCCGGCCAGATATATGTCGTTTCATGATGAAGCCTTTTGCCGAATGCTACTGTTCGGATTTATCAAGTAGAAGTATTCCCAAGATAGTAGCTTTGTGCGGCGATGATTTCGAGTCGTGCCCCATATATCGCCAAAGGAACGAATAAAAAAGCGCATTGCAAGAAAAGGAACGAAGACCATGAAGACCCGTAACCTGTTCCGGGGCCTGTTC